>CAZJUQ010000034.1:0-37850 GCA_964549335.1 uncultured Lentimicrobiaceae bacterium
CTCTCCTTTCGCCTAATTTTTTACTTTTGCAGCTCAATTAAACAACAATATAAACAAACACTATGGCAGGCAAAGAAGATACTTTGAAAAAGATAATAGCCCATTCGAAAGAATACGGTTTTGTTTATCCTTCGAGTGAAATATATGACGGATTGAGTGCGGTTTACGATTACGGTCCCAACGGTACGGAATTGAAAAAGAACATCAGAAACTATTGGTGGAAATCAATGGTTCAAATGCACGAAAACATTGTGGGCATCGATGCTGCAATATTTATGCATCCAACGGTTTGGAAAGCTTCGGGACACGTTGACGCTTTTAACGATCCGCTTATTGATAATAAAGACTCCAAGAAGCGTTACCGTGCCGATGTACTGGTTGAAGATTACATTGCAAAAATAGAAGCCAAAATAGACAAAGAGATTAACAAAGCCAAAAAACGTTTTGGAGAGGCTTTCGACGAACAACAATTCAGGGAGACAAATCCGAGAGTGGTTGCCAATATCAAAAAGATTGACGACATAAAAAACCGGCTATATCCCGCCATGGACAAAAACGACATGGGAGCAATAAAACAGCTTATTGAAGATTTGGGAATTGCCGACCCGCTCACAGGTTCTAAAAATTGGACCGAGGTACGTCAGTTCAATCTTATGTTTTCCACACAAATGGGTTCCACCGCAGAAGGTTCAACCGAGATTTATTTGCGTCCCGAAACGGCACAAGGCATTTTTGTAAATTATCTAAACGTGCAAAAAACGGGACGCATGAAAATCCCTTTCGGCATTGCACAAACAGGCAAAGCATTCAGAAACGAAATAGTTGCCAGGCAGTTTATCTTTCGCATGCGCGAATTCGAACAGATGGAGATGCAGTTTTTTGTTCGTCCCGGCACCGAAATGGAGTGGTATAACTACTGGAAGGAGGAACGCATGAAATGGCATCTTTCCACGGGTATTCCCGCCGAAAAATTCCGTTTTCACGATCACGACAAACTTGCTCACTATGCCAATGCCGCCGCCGATATAGAGTTTGAATTTCCTATGGGTTTTAAAGAACTGGAAGGAATACACTCGCGTACCGATTTCGACCTTTCGGCTCATGAAAAATTTTCGGGCAGAAAACTCCGCTATTTCGACTCCGAATTAAACGAAAGTTATGTGCCTTATGTGGTTGAAACCAGCATTGGGCTCGACCGCATGTTTCTTGCACTGCTCAGCTATGCTTATACCGAAGAAAAACTCGACGACGGTTCGGAAAGAGTGGTAATGAAAATTCCTCCTTTCCTCGCCCCTTACAAAGTAGCAGTTTTCCCGTTAACAAAAAAAGACGGACTCCCCGAAAAGGCACGGCAAATTATGGAAGGTCTTAAAGAAGATTTTATGTGCTTTTACGAAGAAAAAGACACCATTGGAAAACGGTACCGCCGCCACGATGCAATCGGTACACCCTACTGCGTTACCGTTGACCACCAAACCCTGAAAGACAATACGGTAACAATACGCGAACGCGATTCCATGAAACAGGAACGTGTAACCATTGACAAAATAAACGAAATTGTTGCCAATCGTTTGAAAAACAGGTAAACAACCTGTCATGTTACAATCATGCCTTTCAATTACGAAAACTATATAAATTTCGTTACACCCTATTTTTATTTAGGTTTTCTTATAATAATTTTATCCGTTGTTACTTTCGGTTTCTCAAAACGCAAGTGGTTACCGTTGTTTTTTCTCGTTGCAGGAAACCTGATAATGTCGGGCACACTGTCGTATATGCAACCGTTTCTGCATTTGTGGGACGAACAGGTTCACGCCCTTGTGGCAAAAAACATGACCAATCACCCCTTTAAACCCATGCTTGTTGTTTCGCCGCACCTGGACTATTCGTGGAAAAACTGGTTGGCAAACCATATTTGGCTACACAAACAACCCTGGTTTTTATGGCAAATAGCACTTTTTTTTAAAATTTTCGGTATAAACACATTTGTACTGCGCCTGCCTGATATGCTTATGTTTTCGGGATTGCTATTGATAACATACCGGATGGGGACTATTATTTACAACAAACCGGCAGGATTTTACGCAGCGGTAATATTGGCAGGTTCCAATTTTTTTTACCGTTTGGTTACAGGGGTTCAAGCCACCGATCATAATGACGTTGCTTTTGTTTTTTATGTATCCGCATCGTTTTGGTCGTGGTTGGAACTGGAAAAGAGCGGCAAAAGACATTGGCTCGTTTTAACCGGAATGTTTTCGGGAATAGCTATTCTAAACAAATGGTTACCCGGTTTAGCGGTCTATTCAGGCTGGTTCGCCTCCATCGTTTTATCAAAAACAAAAAGAAAAAACATCGATAATTATTTACAGCTTTTATATGCTTCGGGCATTACCGTAGCCGTTGCCCTCCCCTGGCAAATCTATATTTTGTTACGCTTTCCCAAAGAAAGCTCATACGAATTGGGGCATTTTTCGCAACATTTTTTCAGTGCGGTGGAAGGGCACAGCGGCAATTTCATGTTTCACATAACAAATATCTCCAATCTTTACGGTACCGATTTCAAATATTTGATACTTGCAAGTCTGCTTTCGCTATTTTTTATAAAAATAAAAAATGAGTACAAAATCGCCCTAATTACGTGGATATTTACCGTTTATCTGTTTTTTTCGGTGGCAGCCACCAAAATGGCCGCTTTCACTTTTATTGTGGCACCTCTTGTTTTAATTACCGTAAGTCTCTCTATCAATTATGCTTTGAAAATTTTGTTTAATCAAAAAAACTATCTCCTGAAAACGGTCAAACCTGTTGTTACGGTCTTGGTTTTCGGTTTTATACTGATAAATTTTTCCCACATTAACGATCTTATTTTAAAAAACGACCACAACACAAAAAATTTTTACGAAAAACAGATAAAAAAAACCATATTTTACAAAAAGTTGCCAAAATTGCTCAACAAAGGCAACTACGAGTTTTTTAACTGCCCCGCACTTGACCATATAAAAGTTATGTTTTATACCGGGTACAATGCTCACGATTTTTTGCCGACAAAAAATGATATCCAAAAACTAATTCCGCAAAAAATAACACCTGTCGTTTTCGACGACGGGATGTTACCGCAATATATTACGGAAAACGACAAAATCATAAAGATAAAAAAACCGCTTTAAAGAAATTTTACGACAAACAAAAAAGGTTTCTGTTTTTTTTTGTTAAAAAACTTGATTTTCATACAATTGCATTATACCTTTGCGTTAATAAAAGTGTAATGCCATGAAAATGAGAGCATTTCAGGTGGTTCTTTGTTTATTATTTACAGGATTTAACAAATCTTTTTCTCAAACAAATGCGCCTGTAAACAATTATTATGCACTATATCCGCAAAACGGTTCAAAGTATGTATCGGTAAAAAACAACATCATTATAAAATACAGGAGCAATATAAACAACGCCATTCCGGAAAACATAAAAATAGATTTGGAAGGTACAAAAAGCGGGAATCATAGCGGCAAAACCGTCATAAAGCAATCATACAAAACAATAATTTTCAAACCGTTCAAGCCCTTTGCCCCTAACGAGAAAGTAACCGTTACCCTTTTCAATCATAAAGTAAAACTTCTTGAATACCGTTTTATAACATCACCGCTAAAAGAACCCATACCCATACCGCAAAACGTATATGACGATGTGACGGGAGATTATCCCGAACCGGCAAACACATTGCACAACCGCGACACCCTCATTCCCTCCTATTTGAATAATTTGCCTGATGATTTCCCCTATTTTAAAATTACCGAAAACGACAATCCGGGTGCGGGAAAATATTTTTTAAACTCGGGAACACGCGACACCAACAGAGCATGTTACAACCTCATTATCGACACAAGCGGATTTCCCGTTTTTTTCCAACGGTTCCCTGATTTTCACAAAGAATATTTTTTTGTTTACCACCCGGCCAACGGTTTGATGACCTATTACGATTATCAAACATACAAGTTTGTAGCTTTGGACAGTGCATTCAATTTCGTGCGTTATTACGAAAGTCAAAACGGTTATCAAACCGATATTCATGAGTTGTTGATAAGACCCGACAACAGTTTCTGGTTACTGAGTTACGACCCCGAACCGGTTGATATGAGCCAGATATACCCGGGCGGATGTGCTTCGGCAATTGTTATAGGATTAATAATACAACATATTGACCAAGACAACAATGTGCTGTTCCAATGGTCCAGTTGGGATCATTTCAATATTTTGGATGCCGATACCGGAATGGTGGATTTGACATCCTGTCTCGTTGATTATGTTCATGGAAACGCTTTGGACATCGACTCTTACGGAAACATTTTATTATCGAGCCGCCACTTGTGCGAAATAACAAAAATAGACGGACAAACAGGCAATATAATATGGCGCTGGGGAGGAAACAATAACCAGTTCACTTTTGTAAACGACACAACACCTTTCAAAGCCCAACACGACATCAGGGTTCATAACGATAACCGTTTTACGCTTTTTGACAACGGCAACACAAAAAACCCCGAATTTTCGAGAGCAGTGGAATACGAACTTGACGAAAACTTGATGAAAGCAACACTTATTATTGATTACAGGAAACAAAATCCCCCCGATTTTACCCCTTTCATGGGTAGTTTTCAAAAACTGAACCAGGAAGGTTTTTTAACGGGGTGGGCAGCCAATTGGGAAAAATACGTTTTAACCCAATACGATAATTACGGAAATACAATTTTCGACATCGAAAGCATCGATACTTTCGAACTGGTAAGCTACCGTGCCCAAAAGACCACATGGGAAACATCTCGTTTCAGGTTCGAAGCCGACACTTTGGATTTCGGAACACAAATCAAAATAGGCGACTCTTTGGAATTAACAACACCGGTTATCAACTGCTTAAACGAACCTTTTACCATAAACGGTTTTTACAGTACCGATTCGGTATTTTCGCTATCTACTCCGCTGCCTGTAATTATCAACGGTAATTCGACAGTCGATATGACAATAAAATTCAAACCAAGAGACGAAATTCCGGTTTCGGCGGCATTTTATGTTTATTATCAAAACGACACTCTACGTATTGCCAATCAAATATTGGTAACCGGTGGCGGAATTCTTGACAATACAAATAATACGGAATATTTCGACGGTATTAACATATTTCCGAATCCCGCGTCATCTTCGTTTACCGTAAGCACCTCAAACAACGGGAAAATTTTATCGGTAGAAATTTATTCGCTCGCGGGTAAAAAAACAAAATTTTTAAAACCTTTGAAAAATGAGGTTACAATAACCGGCCTGAATAGCGGAGTATATGTTGTTAAGGTTTCAACCGGAAACAGAGTAAAAACAAAAAAAATTATTGTAAGATAAGCCATTGAAAAGACAAAAAAAAAGATTGTCCCGCAAATACCGGAACAATCTTTTTTAAGCTTAATATACCAATCTTTATCACATCGAATCAATAATTGCGTTCAATGTTTTGCTGGGACGCATGGCAGCCGCCGCAACATCATCGTCGGGGAGATAGTAGCCGCCAATATCCGTGGGGTTGCCTTCGGTAGCCATAATCTCATCCATTATTCGGGATTCGTTTTCAACCAACTGTTTTGCCACTTTTGAGAACACCGATTTCAGTTCGCTGTCGTCATCTTGTTCGGCGAGGGCAACAGCCCAATACTGAGCCAGGAAATAGTGGCTTCCGCGATTGTCGAGTTCGCCGGCTTTTCGCGAAGGCGATTTTTGATTTTCAAGATAAACTTCCACTGCTTTGTCCAGTGCTTTCGACATTACCTTTGTCTTGTTATTATTATATTTTTCACCCATAAATTCAAGCGAAACCATAAGAGCCAAAAATTCACCCAATGAGTCCCATCTGAGGTGTCCCTCTTTTAAAAATTGCTGAACATGCTTAGGCGCCGAACCGCCGGCACCGGTTTCGAACAATCCGCCACCTGCCAGCAGCGGAACTATTGAGAGCATACGGGCACTGGTTCCCAATTCCAAAATGGGGAACAAATCGGTTAAATAATCTCTCATTACGTTTCCCGTCACCGAAATGACATTTTCACCTCTTCTCACCTTTTTCAACGAAAACCTCATTGCCTCTTCAGGCGAAAGAATTTGAATGTCAAGACCTTCGGTATCATGTTCCTTTAAATATTTCTCCACTTTTGCAATTAAAACCGAATCGTGGGCACGGTTTTTATCGAGCCAGAAAACCGTAGGATACCCTGTTATACGGGCACGGCTTACAGCCAAACGCACCCAGTCTTTCACGGGAATATCTTTCACTCGCGACATTCTCCAAACATCACCCTTTTCAACCTGGTGCTCAATCAATACATTGCCCTTCCGGTCAATAACCCTTACCGTTCCGTCGGCAGGAATTTCAAAAGTATAAGGATGCGAACCGTACTCCTCGGCCTTTTGCGCCATCAAACCTATATTTTGTACACTCCCCATTGTTGCGGGATTGAACTGCCCGTTGATTTTGCAGTCGTCCATAACCACCTGGTAAAACCGCGAATAGCTTCTGTCGGGAATAACGGCTTTAGTGTCGTGCAATTTGCCGTCGGGACCCCACATCTTACCGCCGTCGCGTATTACCACCGGCATTGAGGCGTCTATGATAACCTTATTGGGAGCGTGTAAATTGGTAATACCGTTGTCGGAATCAACCATCGCCAAATCGGGTTTGATTTTATATGCCTCGTTAATAGCATCTTTTATTTCGTTGCGCTTTTCTTCAGGAAGCTTTTCCAGCTTTTTGTAAAGTTCACCCAAGCCGTAATTGGGGTTAAAACCTATCGACTCGAGTTCTTCGGCATATTTGTCGAAAACCTCACGGAAAAATACCGAAACTCCGTGTCCGAAAAGTATGGGGTCCGAAACCTTCATCATGGTAGCTTTCAGATGAAGCGAAAACAACACATCTTTCTCTTTTGCATCATCTATTTGCTCGGAATAGAACTTACGCAATGCCTTTACACTCATAAAAGTACCGTCCAGCACCTCACCGGCTTCCGTCTGCTGGTCTTCTTTAAGCACGGTAACATTTCCGTTTTTGTCAACCAGTTCTATATTGAAATTAACGGGCTTTTCGGTTACTATCGATTTTTCGTTACCGTAAAAATCGTTATCCGTCATATGAGCCACATGGGTTTTCGACTCCGGCGAATAGGGTTTCATCAATTTATGAGGATGTTTTTGAGCAAATCTTTTCACAGAGTCGGCGGCTCTGCGGTCCGAATTTCCTTGACGCAGTACAGGATTTACCGCACTTCCCAACACTTTTGAGTAACGTTCGGCAACTCTTTTCTCTTCTTCCGTTGAAGGTTCTTCGGGATAGTCGGGAACGGCAAAACCCTTTTCCTGCAACTCCTTTATTGCCTCTTTCAATTGCGGAACCGACGCACTGATATTGGGAAGTTTTATAATATTTGCTCCGGGCGTCAATGCCAAATCGCCAAGTTGTGCAAGATAGTCGGGTATTTTCTGGTCATCTTTCAGATAGTCGGGAAAATTGGCAAGAATCCTTCCCGCCAGCGAAATATCACTCTCTTCAATGGTTACACCCGCATATTTGGTAAAGGCTTTTGCTATGGGCAAAAACGAGTAGCTTGCCAATGCGGGAGCCTCATCTACTTTTGTCCAATTAATTTTTAATGAACTCTTTTCCATCTTTTTATTTTTATAAATTTTTTCCGGCAAAATTGCGGCTTTTTATGTTATTATCAAACAAAAAGAGGACTTTTCTTATCACAAACCATATGCCTCCCCCCTATTTTATAAACTTTCTATCTTGACAATAAAGATTACCGGTGTAAATTATCAAGATGTTTTATTTCACAATAGCGAAAACCGAACCCGCAACCGGCAATTATTAAGCTGTTTTTCCGCTTTTTAATCCGTTTTACGGACATTAAGCTCCAACTTAATATCTAATTTTAATATTAGTATTGTGTTATTTAGGTTTAATTGTATTTTTGTGATTTTTAATCGGGAAGAAAGTTATAACCAATGTTTGAATATTTTACCGGCAAATTGGTGGAAAAAACACCGGCATATGTTGTTCTCGAAGCTCACGGCATAGGCTATTTCCTTAACATTACATTAAATACTTATACCGAAATAAAAGACCTTGACGAGGCAAAACTGCTGGCGCATTATGTTGTTCGCGAAGATGCCCAGGTATTATATGGTTTTGCCACCGAAACCGAACGCACCCTTTTCAGGGCGTTGATAACGGTTTCGGGAGTAGGAGCAACAACCGCACGGCTGGTCCTCTCTTCGCTCACCGCTGCCGAAGCTTACGATGCAATAACAAACGGAAATGCTTCGTTATTGCAAAGTGTTAAAGGTATCGGAGGAAAAACGGCACAACGTATTATCGTCGATTTAAAGGATAAACTGGTAAAAGAGAACTTTTCTTACGAAAAACCGGCTTCAAGCCACAATACATTAAAGGAAGAAGCGTTATCAGGTTTACTGATTTTGGGATTTTCGAAAAACGTGGCTTCAAAAGCCATTGACCGCGTTTTGAAAGAAAAACCGGTAAACAGCGTTGAAGAGTTGATAAAACATACTTTAAAGATTTTATAATATACTTGCACCAAAAAATTATATCAGGAGTTGAGGGGTTTAATGAAATATTTACAAAATATTACGGAATTGTCAAAGGCGGGGAGATTTGTATTAATGACGGTGATTTTGCTAACATCTTTGCGATTTAATGCCCAAAACATTTCGTATCCCGACAGCACAAAAACCGACACTACCCAACCCGCTTTACTATTTCCATTTAACGACTTTACCGGAAATCCTTATCTCGACAACAATCTTCAAAGCCCCCTGTTTTTGAATAATCCTTCGAACATCAAAAAGGAGATAGAGTACGACCCCGAAACCAACACATACCGCTTTGTAACCAAAATAGGCGACCTCGAATACCGCAACCCCGTTGAAATGGATTTTAACGATTTTCAAAAGTTCACCCAAAAAAACGACATACGGAAATATTGGAAAGAGAGGGCACAAACAGCGGGAACCACGGAAGGTACACGCCTCATACCTAAAATATATATCGGCGGCGAAGCTTTCGACAGAATATTCGGCAGTAATACCATTGATATTCGTCCGCAAGGTTCGGCGGAAGTAAGTTTCGGTATCCTGTCGAACCGGCGCGACGACCTCTCGCTCGACGTACGGCAACGCCGTAACACAAACTTCGATTTTAAAGAAAAAATTCAAATGAACGTTATTGCTAAAATCGGAGATAAAATAGAATTTAAAGCCAATTACAATACAGAATCCTCTTTCGATTTTGAAAACACTCTGAAACTGAAATATGAAGGCAAAGAAGACGAAATAATAAAACTTATTGAAGCGGGAAACGTTTCGTTACCACTGAATTCCACACTTATCACGGGAAGCCAAAGCCTTTTCGGTGTCAAGTCGAAATTGCAATTCGGAAAAACCACCATTACCGCGGTATTTTCGCAACAGCAAAGCGAAACCAAAAACATCTCGGTACAAGGAGGTGCACAAACAAGCCATTTTGAAATGACACCAATTGATTACGAAGAAAACCGGCATTTCTTTCTCAGTCAATATTTCAGAGATAATTATGAAAAGGCTCTCGCCAATTTGCCCATTATTACCTCCGATATCAATATCACCAAAATTGAGGTTTGGGTTACAAATATAGGTGCGGCAACACAAGAAAACAGAAACATTGTTGCTTTTACCGATTTGGGCGAAGGTGTTCAAGACGAAATTTACAATAAATACATCCACCCCCTTCAAGGAGGAAAACTGCCCTCGAACTATTCGAACGACATGCTTGCAAGATTAGACACCACTCAAATACGAGATATCAATTCCGTAACAAGTTACCTTACCGGCGACCCGTTCGGGGTGGGTAACAACAACTATTTTACTTCGGGCGAAGACTTTATTAAACTGGAAAACGCCCGGAAACTTAACGCTTCCGAATATACTATCAACCGGAAACTGGGATTCATATCCCTCAATACTAACATCAATTCCGACCAAATACTTGCCGTGGCATTTCAATATACCGTCATTGGCAGCGACAGCGTTTTTCAGGTGGGTGAATTTTCCGACCAAGGCGTTGTGGCTCCCAAAAACCTCGTTGTAAAACTTTTGAAAAGCACAAGTCAAAATACTAAAATGCCAATGTGGAACCTGATGATGAAAAACGTCTATTCAATAGGTGCATATCAGGTTAATAACCAAGATTTTATTTTTAATATTTTATACAAAGGCGATAAACAGGGTGTTCCTACGGGATATTTTATGGAAGGTCCCGAAGAGATTAAAGGCGTTCCCTTAATCCACCTCTTGGGACTCGATAATTTAGACCAACAGATGAACCCATTGCCCGGTGGCGACGGTGTTTTCGACTTTATTGACGGTGCAGCAACAAACGGCGGTACCATTCAGGCAAACAACGGACGTATATTTTTCACTTCACTCGAACCTTTCGGAAGATATATCAGAGACTCCGTTTTCCCTGATAACCCCGAACTTGCTGACAAATACGCTTTCGACTCACTTTATACAACCACAAAAACAGGTGCCGAACAATTTCCCGACAAAAACAAATTTATCCTCGAGGGTTTTTACAAATCATCTTCGGGCTCCGACATTAGCCTGAACGCAATGAATGTGCCCCAAGGCTCGGTAAAAGTAACCGCAGGAGGCGTGGTACTTACCGAAAATGTCGACTATACCGTCGATTATACTCTCGGACGGGTAAAAATTATTAACGAAGGTGTTCTCAATTCGGGAACTCCGATAAACGTATCCCTCGAAAGCAATTCCATGTTTAACATCCAGCAAAAAAGGATGATGGGAGTTCATGTCGACCACGAAGTCAACAACGATTTGCATATCGGAGGAACAATACTGAACCTGCACGAACGACCCCTGACCCAAAAAGTTAATTACGGCGACGACCCTATCTCAAACACCATTTGGGGCGCCGATATCAGCTACCATAAAGACTCCCGTTGGATTACCAACATTATTAACAAACTTCCCGGAATCTCCACAAATACCGTTTCAAAAATAAATGTTGACGCCGAATTTGCCCAGTTCTTACCAGGACATTCCAAAGCCGTGGGAAAGACAGGAACAACATATATCGATGATTTTGAAGGTGCAAAATCGTCAATAGATTTAAAAAACATAGGCTCCTGGTTTTTGGCAAGCACACCCCAGGGACAACCCGACATGTTTCCCGAAGTTAACACCTCGGGAGGTTACGAATACGGTAAAAACCGCGCCAAACTCGCATGGTATATCATCGACCCACTCTTTTACGACGTCCGCGGTGGTTACCGCCCAAAAAACGTTGACAAAAACGAAATATCCAAAAACTCGGTTCGTAAAGTCCTGGAAACGGAACTCTTCCCCAACAAAGATATTCCAAACGGAACACCACACAATATTCCCGTGTTTAACCTTGCATTTTTCCCCGACGAACGCGGTCCGTACAACTATGATGTGGAACCTACGCCTTATTCTGCCGGTATGACTGCCGACGGAAAACTCGACAAACCTGAAACACGGTGGGGAGGTATTATGCGAAAAGTTGAAACATCAGACTTCGAAGCCTCCAACATAGAATATATTGAATTTTGGATGATGGATCCGTTTGCCGACGATACCCTTTCGGACAACCACGGTGAACTCTATATCGACCTCGGCGACGTCTCGGAGGATATACTTCGCGACGGTAGAAAAAGTTACGAAAACGGTCTCCCCACTTCCGCAAATGTCGAAAATGTTGACACTACAATATGGGGACGTGTCCCCAACCTGCAAGCCCTTGTGGAGTCGTTCAGCAACGTCCCGGGCTCAAGAAAATACCAGGATGTGGGATACGACGGCTTAGGCGACAACGACGAAAAAGCATTCTACGAAAAAGACTTCCTCAGTATTATACGCGAAAAATTCGGACCTAACTCCGATGCTTACCTCAAAGCTTTGGAAGACCCCTCGGCAGACGATTACCACTATTTCAGAGGCAGCGATTACGATGTGGATGCCAGATACTCAAGCGTGGTCGAACGGTACAAAAAATATAACGGCGCCGAAGGAAACTCGCTCACCGACGACTTAAACCCCGAAAATTATCCCACGGCACAAACAAACATCCCCAACGTTGAAGATATCAACAGAGATAATACTCTTAGCGAATCGGAACGCTACTTCCAATACAAAATAGTACTCGACAGGAACGATATGGTTGTGGGTAAAAATCATATTGCCGATATTCACGAATCGGGAAACATAAAACTGGATAACGGGGATTATTCAAGCGTAAAATGGTATCAGTTTAAAATTCCTGTACAATTGCCCGACAAAGTCGTGGGTAATATTGCCGATTTCCGTTCCATAAGATTTATGCGCCTTTTTATGCGCGGTTTTAAAAAACCCATTATTGTAAGGCTTGCCACATTCGAACTGGTGAGAGGTGAATGGAGAAGATATCAACACTCGTTGCTCGGACAAGGAGAGTATATTCCTGGTGACGACGGAAACGAAACCAATTTTGTGGTCTCCACGGTAAACATTGAAGAAAACGCTTACCGTACTCCTATACATTATGTGGTACCGCCCGGAATTCGCCGCGAAGTAAATTTCAGCACCACAAATTATGTACGCCAAAACGAACAATCTCTCTCGATAATTGTGGATAAACTCCTCGACGGTGATGCACGGGGCGTTTATAAAACCACCGACTTCGATTTCAGACAATACAAAAAACTGAAAATGTACGTCCACGCCGAAAAATACTACGACGACCAAGACCTGAACTACGGCGACCTCACCGTTTTGATAAGAATAGGCTCCGATTTTACACACAACTACTACGAATACGAAGTACCCCTCGAATTTACCAAATGGTACGATAACGACCCCGAACACATTTGGCCCGAAAACAACCGCGTGGAAATAGACCTCGAAGAGCTGGTCAAAGTAAAACAAAACCGTAACATTGCCATGCGCGACCCGAACTCAGGGGTAATGCTCGACAAACCATATGTGGAATATATAGGAAAAGACAAAGTTACCGTTTTGGGGAGCCCCAGCATTAGCGATGTAAACGGTATTTTAATAGGTATAAGAAATCCAAAAAAACTCGGCGTGGGCTCCGACGACGACGGCGAACCCAAAAGCGCTACAATTTGGATAAACGAACTCCGCCTTACCGATTTTAACAACAAACCCGGTTGGGCAAGTACCGGACGCCTGGAAGCAAACCTCGCCGACCTCGGAAGAATCCAGCTCACAGGATTGTATAAGTCGGCAGGCTTCGGAAGCCTCGACAAAAGAGTTTCGGAAATACCCCTGGAAACCAATGCCAATTATACTTTCGCCACCGATATGGACCTGGGTAAATTTTTCGGCGACAGAGCGGGAATAAAAATCCCCATGCACTTCGATTACGGTAAAACAACCATAACACCCAAATACAACCCCCTCAACCCCGATATAAAACTAAAAGACGATTTGGATACTTACATCGAAAAGGAAAAGCAAGACTCGGTAATTAGATTGGTACAAGACTATACAACACGTACAAATATCAACTTCATGAACGTACGCAAAGAGCGTACTACCGGAGTCTCGCCAATGAGCAAAGGACCCGGCAGAAAACCGGGAAAACAACCGCCGGGACAAACAAAACAAAAAAAACAGAAAAAAAACCGTAAACCCAGAATTTACGATATAGAAAACTTCGACTTCTCGTTTGCCTACACTAAAAACCTCCATAGAAATATAGACATAGAATACGACGTCCAAAAAAAATATCGCGGAGGTTTCGGTTACAATTTTAACGCCCGTCCCAAACCGATAAAACCTTTTAAAAAAGTTAAACTATTTACAAAATCCAAATGGTTCGGATTGCTAAAAGATTTTAACTTTTACCTGTTACCGAAAAACTTATCCGTTAGAATGGATATGGACAGACAACTAAACAAACGGCAATACAGGGATAAAAGTTTCGGAGATATAATAACCTATCCCACCATTACGCGTGTGTGGAACTGGAACAGGGATTACAACTTTAAATACGACTTTTCAAGATCGCTATCACTTGAATATGTTGCCGGAGCAAAAGCTTTTATCAAAGAACCCCAAATATACCCCGACAAGGAGACACAGGAATGGGAAGAGTATAAACATGAAATATGGCAAGAGATTTACAACTTCGGCACAATGCAAAATTTTAACCAATCGGTAAAAATAAATTACAACGTTCCGCTGAAAAAGCTCCCTCTTACCGACTGGTTGAAACTTGCCGCAGGGTACCAGGTTCAATACAACTGGACGGCAAGCCCCACATCAATTCAAGCCCGCTTCGGAAACAATGTGGAAAACTCGAGAAACATTCAGTTAAACGGCGGTGCCGACATGAAAACCCTTTACAATAAAGTGCCCTATTTCAAAAAGATAAACCGCAGCAGCTCTTCGCGACGAAGAGGTACAAGACCCTCATCGCGCACAGCTTCACGAAAAAAACAAAAAAGCGCCGGCGATACTACCAACGTAAAACCGAAAAAGAATTACGCCAAAATAATAGGCGACGGATTTTTACGTGTCTTAATGTCAATTACAAAGGCTAATGTCGTTTACAAACAAACCGGCGGAACATTGTTGCCGGGATTTATGCCCGAACCCGATTTGGCCGGTATTAACCTGAACACCGGAGCACCGGGCATAGCCTTTATTTTGGGTAGTCAACGCGATATCCGTTACGATGCTGCGGTCAACGGTTGGCTCACGCGCGATACAGTCCTTAACAAAGCATATATTACCAAATATACCGAACAACTGTCTTACAAAATAAACGCCAATATTCTGAACGCCATAACAATAGACGTTGACGGCGATAGAATTTACGCAAAAAACTATACCTCCTATTTCCGTTACGACCCCGATATTGACAATTTTAACGAGTTTACACCCCAAGAATCGGGAAATTTCAGTATCTCATACCCCATAATAAAAACATCTTTCGAAGGGCTGGACAAAGACGGCAGTTCTCCCACCTTTGAGCGTTTCAAAGCCTCACGACGCGAAGTGGCAATGCGCCTGGCACAAACAAACCCCTACTGGTCGGGCGAATATGTTTACGACAGCCTTGCCGGTGCCGATTTCCCGCTGGGTTACGGCTCTAATCAACAAGAGGTGTTGTACTACTCTTTCCTCTCGGCTTATTCGGGACAAAGTCCCAATATTATCGAAATATCCAACCAGTTTCCTTCGTTCCCGTTGCCAAACTGGAGAATAACCTTTAACGGACTGACAAATATCCCAACAATATCGAACCTCTTCCGCTCGGTAAACATATCGCACGGTTACCGCTCCATGCTCAGCGTAAATTCATGGAAAACAAATGTGCAATACGACCCCGACAACCCCGGTAAAACCTACGATAACAGCCCCAATTTCATTAACAGAATTGATGCCGGAGTAATTTCATTAATAGAACAATACAGCCCATTGATAGGTATTGACGTTACAATGAAAAACAGCCTTGGAGCCAAAGTGGAATACAAAAAAACCCGTAATTTAAGCATGAGTTTCGTAAACAACCAGATGACGGAAATATTGTCGAACGATTTCGTTTTGGGACTGTCGTACCGGCTGAAAGGAATCAAATTCAGCGTGGGAAATTTTACCGGAGCAAAACCCAGAAAATATAATACCGACGTCAATCTTAAGCTTGATTTTACAATACGCGACAGCCGTACCACACTGAGAAGAATAGATGAACAAAACGACCAAATTTCGGCAGGCTCAAAACAATACGCTTTAAACTTTTCGGCCGATTATATGCTAAGCCAAAGCCTGCAACTGCGCGCCTATTTCAACTGGGCAAGTACAACACCCTACGTCTCGTCGCAGTACCCCAACGGAAACACTCGCGGAGGCTTTACTTTAAGATTTAATTTGGCACAATAATACAAGTTGTTTTTATTCCGTATAAATCCGTCCAATATTACTTTTTAATTGAAAAATAATATAATTTTGGCGCTGTCATTAAACAATAAATTTTGATAAAAATGAATATCCCTGAAAATTTAAAGTATTCCAAAGATCACGAATGGATAAAAGTTGAAGGCGACCATGCCGTTATCGGCATTACCGACTTCGCCCAAAGCGAACTTGGCGACATTGTTTTCGTTGATGTTGACACCATAGACGAAACCATTGACAAAGACGAAGTTTTCGGTAGCATCGAAGCCGTAAAAACCGTTTCCGATTTGCTTATGCCCGTAGGCGGAACCATTCTGGAAATGAACGAAGCACTGGAAGACGACGCCGGAATTATAAACAAAGACCCTTACGGCGACGGCTGGATTGTTAAAATAAAAATTACCGACGCTTCGGAATTGGACGACCTTATGGATGCCGAAGCATACAAAAACCATATTTCGTAATAATGTTATCAAAACTATGGCCGGCAATGGTGTGGGCGGCAATAGTTTTGTTGTTGACAGGCTTGCCGGGTAATGTCTTTCCCGAGATAAAAACATTTTGGGATTGGCTTTCCCCCGATAAAGTTGTCCACCTGTTTATTTTCGGCATACTAAGTTTTCTAATAATTTGGGGATACCGAGTACAATATTTCAAAGGTGAAAAACGTTTTATATTGGCAACGGCTTCCATAACGGCAAGTTCTGCTTACGGCTTATTGACCGAAGTTCTTCAAAAATATGTGTTCGTAGGCAGAAGCGGAAACCTGTACGATTTCCTTGCCGACACAGTTGGAGCAATATTGGGCTGGTGGCTTTTTACAATGTTTTATCAAAAAAAAATTCACGGCCATTTTAGGGGTAACCGATAATTTGTTATTTTAGCCGTTTCAAAAAAAGATTTTTTTTAATTTTATTTTGTATAAAAATGGAAGATACAAGAAAAACACCGAAAGCTGACCTGGAAAGCAAAAAAACTCTGTTTTTCGAGATTGGTCTTGTAATTGCATTGGCAGTGGTATTTGCGGCTTTTCAATGGAAAAGTTACGACAAAATTACCGTAAACTTAGCTCAACGTGCGGTGGACGATACTCCCGAAGAGATTATCCCCATTACCGAACAAAAGGTTAAACCGCCTCCGCCGCCACCCCCGAAACAGGTAACACAAATAAAAGTTGTGGACGACAATGTTGAGGTTGACGACGAAATAGATATCGATGCCGAGGCCGACGAAGAAACCGCAATGGAAGAGTATGTACCGCCGGTGGAAGAGGAAGATGAAATCAGTGAGCAGGAGATATTTACCGTTGTGGAATCGATGCCCGAGTTTCCGGGAGGAAACGGTGCTTTGATGTCTTACCTTGCAAAAAACATCAAATACCCCCCCCTCGCAAAAGAGAGTGGAATTCAAGGAAAAGTGTTTATCAACTTTGTGGTTGAACCCGACGGCTCCATATCACATGTAAAAGTATTAAGAGGTATAGGCGGCGGATGCGACGAAGAGGCCGTTCGCGTGGTTAAAAACATGCCCAAATGGAAACCGGGAATGCAACGGGGAAAACCCGTAAGGGTTTCGTTCAACTTACCGGTTAAATTTACACTGCAATAGATTTGTTAACACTATAAACATCTATAAAAAAGGCTGTTTTCTCATGTAAGCAGCCTTTTTTTTGTTCGGAAATATTAAATAAAATTATTCCAAATAATATTGCAGGTTTTGGATATTTATTTATATTTGCCCCGATTTAAAAATCCGTTAATCATATTTTTTATGACAAAACAAAGCACCGGCCGTATTGCACAAATCATCGGCCCTGTAATAGATGTTGTATTCGAAAACGAAAAAGACCTTCCCAATTTGTATGATGCGTTGATGGTTGAACGCGACAATGGAGAAAAGATAATTCTCGAAGCCCAGCAAGCCACGGGAGAAAATACCATACGTACAATAGCCATGGACTCAACCGACGGTTTAAAACGCGGCATGGAGGTAAAATCTCTCGGCGGACCTATCAGTATGCCCACGGGCGAAGAAATCCGCGGACGACTCTTTAACGTTATAGGCGATGCCATTGACGGTTTGGGAAACGTTGAAACAAAGAAAAGATACCCCATTCATCGTGAACCACCCAAATACGAAGAACTTTCAACCCGTTCTGAAATTTTATATACCGGAATTAAGGTAATAGACCTTATAGAACCCTATGCCAAAGGCGGTAAAGTAGGTTTGTTCGGAGGTGCCGGTGTCGGCAAAACCGTTATCATCATGGAACTTATCAACAACATTGCCAAGGCATACTCGGGACTTTCGGTATTCGGCGGGGTTGGAGAACGTACCCGTGAAGGTAACGACCTGTTGCGTGAGATGATAGAATCGGGCGTAATAAAATACGGCGATGACTTTAAAGAGGGTATGGAAAAAGGAGGTTGGGACCTTTCGAAAGTTGACCGCAAAGAGTTGGCAAAATCACAAGCCACATTAGTATTCGGTCAAATGAACGAACCTCCCGGAGCACGTGCACGCGTTGCACTTTCGGGACTTACCCTGGCGGAATATTTCCGGGATGGCGATGAAGAGTCGGGCGGACGCGACATACTTTTCTTTATCGACAATATTTTCCGTTTTACACAGGCAGGTTCCGAGGTTTCCGCACTTTTGGGACGTATGCCTTCGGCAGTAGGATACCAGCCTACACTCGCCACCGAGATGGGCATCATGCAAGAACGTATTACATCCACAAAACGAGGCTCAATCACCTCGGTACAAGCCGTTTACGTTCCTGCCGACGACCTTACCGACCCGGCTCCCGCTACAACTTTCGCCCACCTCGACGCAACCACGGTATTAAGCCGTAAAATTGCAGAACTCGGCATCTATCCTGCCGTTGACCCTCTGGACTCCACTTCGCGAATCCTTACTCCCGACGTTGTGGGCGAAGAGCACTACAATACGGCTCAACGGGTGAAAAACATACTCCAACGCTACAAAGAACTTCAAGACATTATTGCCATTTTGGGTATGGACGAACTTTCGGAAGAGGACAAACTTGTTGTTCACCGTGCCCGCCGTGTGGCACGTTTCCTGTCGCAACCTTTCCACGTAGCCGAACAGTTTACCGGACTCAAAGGAACTTTGGTTTCCATAGAAGATACCATTAAAGGTTTTAATATGATAATGGACGGCGAAGTGGACGAATATCCCGAAGCCGCTTTCAACCTTGTGGGAACCATTGAAGAGGCGATAGAAAAAGGTAAAAAAATGTTGGCCGAAGCCAAATAGTCTTTAAGAAAACGAATTGTTGAAATGAACGTTGAGATAATAACACCCGACAAGACCATCTTTAAAGGTGAAGCCGATTTGGTTCAGCTTCCGGGCATTGACGGTTCGTTCGAAATATTGAACAACCACGCCCCCCTTATTTCGGCTTTGTCCAAAGGAAAAATAAAAGTGGGTAACAACAATAAGGAAACTTTTTACGAAATAAACGGCGGAGTTATAGAGGTACTTAATAACAAAGTGCTTGTACTTGCCGAATAGAATTGAATTTCCTGAAAAAAAAACAGTAACTCTCCGGCAGATGAATATGTTTGCCGGAGATTTTTATTTCAATTTATACGATACCGACAATATGAGAACATCGTGAAACTGTCCGTAAGTCCAAAACCGCCAAACATCGCCCGTAACATTATGTTTTCTGATATTTAACAATGAGTTGTTGGTTCTCAGGTTTGCCGTCAACCTCCCCGTAATGTCGAAACGTAAACCGGCATTTATTTGTAAAGTTACCGAAGCGGGCAAATTGTCGGAATATACAGGATATCCGTCGCGCCGTTCGGTGTACCCCACAAGAAAACCCGCCGAAGGACCTATTTCAAAAGTAAATTTATTTATTTTATAGAGATACAAAACAGGAAGTTCCACATAGTTTGTCCTGAACAGATAACTGGAATAATCCAACGAATCGGGATTTTTGCGACTTCCTTTCTGAAAATATGTAAGTTCCATTTGAAAAGATGAGCGTCCTCCCACATCAAGCGACACGTAACCTCCGGCATAAATTCCCGCTTTATTATATCCCGAATAGGTATCGCCGGCAACTTGCGATGCCGACAACCCGGCGATAACACCTCCGTGAAACCGCTGGGCATCAGCTCCAACGGAGACCGCAAACAAAAACAATAACGATATGAATATTTTACTTTTCACGGAATATCATTTTATCTGCAACCGAAACCAAGGGTTTTAAATTTTGTTCGGGAACATCGAGACTTTCCAACAATTCGAGACCTTTGCGGAGGTATCCGTTTATAATATTTTGCACAGCCTCCTTTACTCCCGTCCGGATAAAAATTTCCGTAACGTTTTCTATTTTTTCATTTTCCGGAATGCCGTTTTCTTGCGAATAGAGTTCGAGCAAACGTTTCTTATCCTTTGCGGAGGCATTTTGCAAAGCATATAAATAGAGGTATGTTTTTTTATTGGTAATTATATCGCCTCCTTGCTTTTTGCCGAAAATCTTTTCGTTGCCGAAAGTATCAAGCAGGTCGTCTTGCAACTGAAAGCCAAGTCCGAGATTGATACCGAAATCGTAAAGGCGTTGGGCGTCAGTTTCGCCGGCTGAGCCTATAAGAGCACCTATTTTAAGACTTGTTGCAAATAAGACCGCCGTTTTAAGTCTTATCATTTTAATATACTCGGCAAGCGAAACGTCGTTTCTTGTCTCATAGTTCAAGTCGAATTGCTGTCCTTCGCACACCTCTACCGCCGTTTTATTAAACAAGGAAAGGATTTCGGGCAACAAATTTGTTTCGGCCTGTATGGCATACTGATAAGCCAAGGCAAATAATGTATCGCCGGCAAGAATTGCAATGTTAGAGTTCCATTTTTTATAAACGGTGGTTTTTCCTCTACGCAATTCGGCTTTGTCCATTATATCGTCGTGAATGAGTGTAAAATTGTGAAAAAGCTCAATGGCAATAGCCTGCGGAATGGCTTTTTCGAAAGATTCGCCAAAAAGTTCGCAAGCCATGAGGGTCATCACGGGACGCATACGTTTACCACCGAAAGAGAGACAATATTGTATGGGTTTGTAAAGTTCGTCGGGTGATTTTTCAAATTTTTGTTCCAAAAGTTTTTCTTTGAAATAAGAAACCAACTCCTCGTATGAATGCATCTCTCTCTATTATTTATTCAACAAATCTAACAAATATTGTCCGTAACCGCTTTTCACCAAAGGCCGAGCTATCTTTTCGAGCTGGGTTGCATCAATAAAGCCGTTGTCGTAAGCTATTTCTTCAATACAGCCGATTTTCAAATTTTGGCGTTCCTGAATTACCTGAACAAATTGCGAAGCCTGTATCAAAGAGCCGAAGGTGCCTGTATCGAGCCAGGCGGTACCACGGCTGAGCAACCCCACTTTCAATTTATTTTTCGACAAATAATATTTATTTACATCGGTAATTTCATATTCGCCCCTGTCGCTCGGTTTAAGGTTTTTGGCCACCTCCACCACACTGTTGTCATAAAAATATAGTCCGGGAACAGCATAATTCGATTTTGGATGTTCGGGTTTCTCTTCAATGGAAATGGCATTCATATCATCATCAAATTCAACGACACCATACCTTTCGGGGTCTTTAACATGATAGGCAAAGACAATGCCTCCGTCGGGATCTGCACTCTCTTTTAACAATTGGCGCAATCCTCTGCCGTAAAAGATATTGTCGCCCAAAACCAGCGACACCTTATCGTTACCAATAAATTTTTCGCCAATGACGAATGCCTGTGCCAGTCCGTTGGGTTCGTGTTGAACCGCATATTGAATATTACAACCTATACGCGAACCGTCGCCCAGCAAAAGTTCAAAGTTAGGGGTGTCGTGAGGTGTGGAAATTACCAAAATATCACGTATTCCCGCCATCAGCAGTATGGACAAGGGATAATAAATCATGGGTTTATCGTAAACGGGCATTAGCTGCTTACTAACCGCCAATGTTAAAGGATGAAGCCTCGTTCCCGAGCCTCCGGCAAGTATTATTCCTTTCATTTTTACTGTTTTATATATATTTATTTCTTTTCAAGTTCTTCAACGATAAGTTTATCCAGCTCGATATCCTCCTCTTCATCGAAAATTTCGAGGAAAGGTTCCTTAAATGCTTTTGTGATGGCACGCTTGTCGATTGTGAGAAGAAGCGAAGGCAAAATAAACATATTTGCAAAAAGTGCAATTATCAAAGTGAACGACACGAGATACCCCAAGGCTTCGGTGCCTCCGAATTTCGACAGTGTAAAAATGGCAAATCCGAAAAAGAGAACCGTTGCCGAATAAACCATGCTGTATCCCGTTTCCATTAGTGCCGCCAATACCGATTCGCGTATTTTCCAATTGTTTATTTTTAGTTGCAACCGGTAACGCGACAAAAAGTGTATTGTATTGTCAACACTTATTCCGAGGGCAATACTGAAAATAAGAATGGTCGATGGTTTTATGGGAATTCCGAAATACCCCATCATTCCGGCGGTTAATATTTGCGGTATTATGTTTGGTATCAACGATATAAGAATCATCCTTACGGATGAAAATATCAATGACATTAAAATGGTAATAATGACTATGGCAAGTGCAAGGCTTTGAAACAGGTTTTTAACCAAATAATTGGTACCTTTTAAAAACACCACGCTTGTTCCCGTAAGATGAACATCGTATTTTGCAGGCGGAAAAATTTTGTCGATTTTAGGTTTTAAATTTTTAATTATCCTGTTTATGTCGTTAGTGCCAATATTAGCCATTTGTACGGAAATACGGGTAATTTGTAAAGTAGAATCGACAAAGGAATTCAATATGGTTTTTTTGTTGCTGTGCATGGTCGGAATGTAGCTTAAAATAAAGTTTTTTTCCTGGTTGTTAGGCAACGAATACATTTTCGGATTTCCGCGGTAAAAAGCCTGTTTTGCCGCTTTCACAACTTCAACCACGGAAAGTGGTTTTGAAAATTCGGGATATAGAGCCAAAGTGTCTTGCAGCTTGTCAATTTTGCGCAAAGTGGAAAGTCGCAATATCCCTTTTTTCTTTTTGGTATCCACCGTTATTTCAAGAGGCATTACACCGTTGAAATTCTTTTCCAGAAACATTAAATCGGTATAGAGTTTCGACTTTTTGGAGATATCGTCAACAATATTTCCCGTTGTTTTCAACTTTGTTATTCCGTAAATGCCCGCAATAAAAGATACAGCTGTAATGATATAAACCACATTGCGGTAATTTAAAACGATATAGGAAACCTTTTCAATGATTTTAGTAATAAATCCTTTTTCGAGGTGTTTAAAATGTTTCGGTTTGGGAACGGGGAAAAAGCTGAAAAGTATGGGCAATATAAAGAGCGACAACAGGTAGATAAACAAAATGTTAATGGAAGCCACAATGCCGAATTCCACAAGCAGGCTGTTGGATGTAATAATAAAAGCGGCAAATCCGGCTGCTGTTGTGGCGTTGGTCAAGAGGTTTGCATTACCTATACGCGATATCATACGCGACAGCGCTTTTACCTTGTTGCCGTGGATACGTATTTCGTTAAGGTATTTATTTAAAAGGAATATGGAATTTTCAACCCCTATTACAATAACCAAAGGCGGTAATATTCCGGTAAGTATGGTTATCTTGTAACCCAACAAAACAATTATTCCGAGCGCCCAAATAACGGCTATTATCACCACTATCATTGCAAAAAAGACTGCACGAAACGAACGGAAGAGTATATAAAGCAAAACCGATGCTATTATTAACGAAAGAAAGACGAAAAGCAAAAGTTCGTGCTGTATCAGTTTTGAGGTTACCGTACGAATATAAGGAAGTCCCGAATATTTAATGTCGATATTATGTTTCTTGCCGTATGCATCAACCGTACTTTTAACCTTTTCGATAAGAGGAATTCTTGCTTTTGAATTGATAACGTTCTTGTCAAGCGTTATCATCATCAAATTGACATTTGTCTTTTTGTTAAAAAGTCTTCCGTCGTATAAAGGGAGGTTGTACAGTATTTTCTTTATTGAATCGACCTCTTTTTGGGTAACGGGTTTTTGCGGCACTATGTTTTTGAAGCGGAATTTCCTCAAACTGTCGTCTCTTACCAGCGTATAGACCCGTGCTGCCGACACAACTCCCTGAACGCCGTTAATATTTAAAACATTATTTGTAATATCGTACCAGTCGTCGTAATGATTCAGCGTAAAAAGTTCGGGGTCTTTTATTGCAACGAAAATAACGCTTCCGTCTTGTCCGAATTGTTTTCTGAATTTTTCGTATTCTATTGAGGTAGGGTCGGAATCGGGCAACATTCTCGCCATTTCATACGACATTTTCACCTTGCTGCCTTCGTATGCCATGAAAACGGTAATAGCTCCGATTATCAAAAGTATTGGTATTCGAAATCTGAGAATAATCCTAACAATATACTTCCACATGTCCTTCGTACGGTTTCAGTCCACTAAAATAACGTTTTTTTTAAAAACGGACGACAAAAGTAAAATATTAAGCTTAATAATATACTACTTTTGTTGAAAAACGGATTAAGGATTGGCAAAAGGTATATTTTTCAAATTATTAACGGTATTATTCCTGTTATCAACGGGTTATGTTTCAGGCCAACCCGAACGCCCTTTAAGCAGGCAAAACCTTATGGTGGAAGGGCGCATCCATTACGGCTATTTGATGAGTCACCATCTCGAACTTGACATATTCAGGGCACATTATCCGGCTTTTGAGTTCAGCATTCAAAAAGGCACTTACGGCAAAAACAGATGGGAAGCGATGTACGCTTACCCCATTATAGGGGTAGCTGCTTGGGGGTCGCAACTCGGAGGCTTCAAAGAGATAGGGTCGGCAATAGCCGTTTATCCATTCGTTGACTTTCCGCTTTTCGGCGACCAAAGCAACGGCTTTAACTTCCGCCTCGGAGTAGGTTTGGGATACCTTACAAACAAGTTTGATGCCGTGAACAACTACAAAAACTTCGCCATTGGTTCGCACATAAACGCCTGCGGCAGCCTCTATTTCGAATACCGTTACAAACCCTCCGGCAGGTTGTCGTTATCGGCATCTTTCGGGCTTACACATTTTTCAAACGGCTCCACAAAAACCCCAAATTACGGTTTAAATATTATTACAGCCAACGTGGGAATAGCCTATTTTTTACACAAATCGAATCCCTATCTCGACAAAAAAATATTACCCGAGCTGTACCCTTACGAATTCGACGGGCGCAAATACATAAACTTTGAACTTTCGGCTTCGGTAGCTTCGAAAGATATGACGCAACAATACGGAAAACGCTTTGCGGTGTATGCCGCCTTTTTCAACATAATGAAACAGGTTAGTTACAAAAGCAAATGGGGTTTGGGACTGGATGCCACGTACGACAATTCCGACAGATTTATACTCGAAAAAAGAGGTTTTGAAGTTACAAACGATTTTCAAATTCTTAAAACCGGTTTTAACATCGCATACGAATTGCTGATATCAAAAATGACTTTTATGTTTAATGCCGGCATTTATCTTTCGGGAAAAGAGAAAAGCGAGGGCGATTTTTATCAAAGATTAACGGTCAAATATAAAGTATTAGGCAACATTTTTGCTAACCTTGTTTTGAGCGTGCACCTCGGCCGTGCCGAATATGTGGGTATAGGTTTGGGATACGGCCTCGACGTGGTGTACAAAAGAAAGATTAAACACAAGGGGTGACAATTTGTTTTGTTTTCGAAACCATGTGTAAATAAATAATGTAACAATGAAAATAGCCATACTCTCACCGGCATGTTGGCGTACACCACCGCGTAAATACGGTCCTTGGGAACAGGTGGCATCGAATATTGCCGAAGGTCTTGTAAATAGAGGCTACGACGTAACGCTGTTTGCTACCGCCGACTCCATTACCAAGGGAAAGTTGGAAGCCGTTTGCCAAAAACCGTACGGAGAACATCCCGAACTTGACGCCAAAGTTTGCGAATGCTTACATATTGCACATTTTATGGAGATGTCTTACAAGTTCGACATTTTGCACAACAATTACGATTTCCTGCCACTCACATATACGCGTTTAATAAAAACACCCATGGTGACAACCATTCACGGTTTTTCGTCGCCCAAAATAATTCCCGTTTACAAAGAGTACAACGACAATAATTTTTATGTTTCCATAAGCAATTCGGACCGCAGCCGGCAATTGAGATACATTGCTACGGTTTACAATGGAATAGACACAAAAATGTTTACCCCGGTAAAAAAACACGGCGATTATCTTCTCTTTTTCGGACGTATTCATCCCGAAAAAGGGACGTACGAATCGATACAAATAGCAAAAAAGGCAAAGATGAAGTTGATAATTTCGGGATTAATTCAAGATGAAGAGTATTTTAACCGGAAAATAAAACCCGAAATAGATAACGAACAGATAGTATATGTGGGAAATTCGGGACCTGCGGAGCGCGACAAACTTCTCGGTAACGCATATGCGTTATTACATCCCATAAGTTTCGACGAGCCCTTCGGGCTGAGTGTTGCCGAAGCAATGATGTGCGGCACTCCGGTGGTGGCTTTCAACAGGGGTTCAATGCCCGAACTCATAGAAAACGGTAAAACGGGATTCCTTACCGGCACGGTAAACGAAGCTGTTGAGGTATTGCCGCAAATAAAATCATTAAACCGTTCATATTGCAGGATGTGGTCCGAAAGCCGCTTCGGTATGGATAAAATGATAGACGGATATATTGATGTTTACACAAAAATTTTGGCAAGATAGTCCCGGGAGCTAAACCTGCTTTTCGGGTACATAAAAATATCTTGCTTTTCCATAGGGCACATTTATAACGCTTTCGTAAACCAAGAGGTGTTTTTTTGCTATTTCGTCCCAGTAATACGACTGTATATTATTTGCTATGTTCTGTTTCAGTTTTTTACGGTAATCGTCGGCCAAAAGCAATTCCGAAATTGCAGTAATAAACTCATTATCGGAATTGGCAATAATTCCCCCTTTAATTTTTTTGTTCCAACTTTCGAAACTTTTCAGCGGCGAGAGTACAACAGGTATTTGAAAGGCGGCAGCTTGAGCGAGCATACCGCTTTGTCCTCCCATTTCGTAAGGCAGGGCAAGAACATCGGCCGAACTCAGTATGGTGTCGAAAGTGTGTTGCGGGAACTGTCCGCGAAGCACCTCTATCTTGTTAAAAGCAGGCGAATTGTTTATCAAATCGAAAAAATATTTTTGATAATCACCGTACTCTATGCCACGCATCTTTCCGGAAACAAGCAATACGGCATCTTTTACGTTTCCGGCTATCTCGGGAAAAAGTTTAACTATTCTGTGAAATCCCTTTGTGGGCGTAAAATATCCTGCCAGAAGCAACACTTTTTTGTCTTCGAGATTTAATATCTTTTTGGCATCTTTAACCGGTTTTATGCGCCTTACACCGTGAGGTACCACGTGACACTTTTTTTTATGTTGCGGAAAATACCTCATAACCGTTTGCAATTGATACTGCTCGTGAAGAATTACCGCAGAGCTTGACGACAAAATACTTTCCAAAATTATGTGTTGTGTATTATCTATCTCTTCGTAAACGGTGTGAAGGGTGGTAACGGTAGGCAATCCCGCCATTTTACAACGGTATAAAAAATCCAACAGTTGAACCCCGTTGTCCGACCCGTAAATATTATAATCGTGTTGTATATGAATAACGTCGGGGGTCATTTTCGAAACCATGTTAAAAAGTTTGGCGGCTATATCGTTATCCAGAGGAGAGTAGGTTGGAAAAACATTTTCGCCGTATGTACCGTTTTCACTTATTATCAAAACCTCTTTGTCGAGAAACTTTATTGCATCCGACAAATAACGCGTATATGTGGCTATACCGTTTTCAATGGGCGGATAAGTTGAGATATAACAAACTCGCATTTTATGTTTTATTTATAAACAACTCATTTAATAATCATTCGGGTAAAGATAAAAAAAATAGGAATACCGTTAGTGCCGGGGAGACTTTTCGCAAAACATTTGTTTGTCAGCCTATCCTAACGGGTTGATATTTTTGCCGCATCTTGAATGGAAATACGTTTTCCACCATAAAATGCCGCCACAAAGGCATCTTTAAATCCCAAACCCCTAATTGTATTTTTAAGTTTTACGGCATCTTGTTTGTTGTAGAAGTGTCCTGCGGTATATTTATATAATCCGTTATGGAAATAGTAGTCCACATCTTTCAATTTTGAAAAGCGCGGAGAGGTAAGCGGAATTTTTTTTGTGTTGGTATAAAACTGAACCCTGTATTCTACGGCATGAGTGTCATCTCTCATTTTTTTACCTTTATCAGTTTTTTTGAGGTTAACATTTTCATTCTCCTTTTGCACTATTTTTTTCCGGTATTCGTAAGCTTTGTTCTCTTTTTCAAATTCCCGTTTATACTCTTTAAAAGCACGGTAAATAGCAGAAGCAAGATACACTTCGCCTTTTTCAGAAAGTAAAAATTTCTCTTCTTTTGGATTTGTCAGGTATCCCAATTCGACCAAAACCGAAGGCATGTATGTTCCGGCAAGCACAAGAAAACCTGCCTGATGCACACTCCTGTCTTTGCGTCCCACCCTCTCTTTGAACTGTTTTTGGATTTTTTCGGCAAGTTCAAGACTTTTTTCCTCTTTGTAGGCATTCTGTTTCAGCGAAAATATAATATACGACTGGGGAGAATTCGGGTTAAATCCGTTGTAATTTTCTTCCGGATTTTCCTCAAGAAGGATAGCGGCATTTTCGAGCATTGCTACCTTCATATTCCTGTTGGTACGTTTGGGGTCGCTGCCCAGCACATATGTTTCGGCTCCGTAAAGTGAGGTCACCTTATTTGCATTGCAATGTATGGAAATAAAAACATCGGCATTGTTTTTATTGGCTATTTCGCCCCTTTTTTTCAACTCCACAAATTTATCGCTCTTCCGTGTATAAATAACTTTAACGTCGGGCAGGTTCTTTTTTATGTAATTGCCAAGTTTCAGGGCTACTTTCAGGGTTATGTCTTTTTCGCGCGAATGTTTTCCCAAAGCACCCGGATCTTTGCCCCCGTGTCCGGCATCAATAACCACCGTGCGGATATAGGTGCCGTTTTGCGAAAAAAGATTACCGCAGCGAGCGCCGGCCAAAAAGAAAACAACAACAAAATAAACAACACGTTTAAAAAATTGTCGTTCCATTTTAGGTACTATATTTGCACTGGTTAACACCGTTATTATTTTTTTTAACAAAAGTAAAACATACAGATTGTTACACATAAGAAAATCGGCAGAATTATTAACACCTTTTTGGTTATATGTTGTTGTATTGTTTTTCAACAACGCTGTTTTTGCCGGTTCATTATGGCAAGAACGCAAAATAGTTCCCGATACTCTTATGCCGGTTACCGATACCGTTCCAACGGGCGACACTATTGCCGATACGCTGGAGATAAACAAACCCGATACCACACAATCAAGCAAACCCCATACCGTTTTGGATGCCAAGGTGGAACGCAGCGCCAAAGATTCAATTATTCAAGACATTATAAACAAAAAAGCATACCTTTACGGTGATGCCGTTGTAACATACGGCGACATAACTCTAAAAGCGGCGTACATCGAATTCGATTTTACCACAAACAACGTATATGCCACCGGGCTGCCCGATTCCACGGGAAAAATAGTGGGACTTCCGGTATTTACCGAAGGCGACGAAACCTTTAAAGCAAATACCATTAAATACAATTTCGACTCGAAAAAAGGAATTATCCAAAGCGTAAACACCGAAGACGACCAAGGATTTTTGCACGGAAACAAGGTGAAAAAGGAGGCTGATAATTCGGTAAACATCAAAAGGGGTTATTTCACCACTTGTAACCTTCCCGACCATCCCCACTTTGAATTCAGATTCGACAAAGCAAGAGTTATTCCAAACAAAAAAATCGTTACCGGACCCGTATATCTCGAAATAGAAGGGGTACCCACACCCATAGCATTGCCTTTCGGGTTTTTCCCGAACAATGCCCAGCGGCAATCGGGATTGGTTATTCCGTCGTACGGAGAATCGCCCACGCGTGGTTTTTATCTCGAAAACGGCGGTTATTACTGGCACATAAACGACTATTTGGATTATAAAATAACGGGCGACATCTACACCCACGGCAGCTGGAAAATAGCCCAACAAGTAAGGTATAAAAAAAGATATAAATACAGCGGCTCGGTTAATGTGGGGTTTGCACGCAATATTCTGGGAGTAAAAGGAGAACCCGATTACAAAAGTTCGCGCGATTTCAGCGTCAGGTGGTCACACCGCCAAGACCCCAAAGCCAGGCCTCACAGCTCTTTTAGCGCTAATGTCAATGTGGTCAGCAGTAATTATATAACCTACAACACCGTTTCGACACAAGATTATCTTTCCAACGAATTTCAATCGAGCATTGCATACCAGACAAGCTGGAGCGGAAAATATTTTCTTACGGCAAATGCCAGCCACCGCCAAAATACCAAAACCCATCAAATGCAGGTCACTTTACCCGAATTAACCTTCAGTGTCAACAGGTTTTATCCTTTACGAAACAAAAAAGGGGGTAAAAAACATTTTTATGAAGATTTGAGCATCTCATATTCCATGAACTCGAAAAACAGTGTTTCGGCCACCGATTCCACATTTTTCGAACCCGAAACATTCAAAAACATGCAAAACGGGGTTGTGCACAAAATCCCCGTCAGTCTGCCGGCAAAAGTCTTAAAATATTTTACACTGAGCAACTCTTTTAATATTACCGACCGTATGTATGCTTCACATATTCGAAAATACTGGTCGAACGATACGCTTTTTCAAGGAAACGATACCATAGTAGGTTTTGTTGACATTGACACGATACCGGGATTTAATAACATTTTCGATTTTAATTTCAGCAGTTCGTTAAGCACCAAGCTGTATGGAATAGTACGTTTCAAGAAGGGACCCATACGTGCCGTCAGACACGTTTTGACACCCAACGTAGGTATATCGTACACGCCCGATTTCGGTGCCGAAAAGTGGGGATACTTCGATTATTATTACGACACTCTCGGCAACAAAGTGGAATATTCGAAATACGAACGCTATCTTTACGGAAATGCTCCCGGACAAAAATCGGGAGCGGCAAATTTCAGTCTTTCAAACAATCTGGAGATAAAAGTACCCTCGAAAAAAGATACCGTAACCGGACTAAAAAAGATAAAACTTATTGAGAATTTTACAATTTCGGGGAGTTACGATTTTGCACGCGACTCGCTAAACTGGTCGACATTAAACATGACGGGACGTACCAGACTGTGGAAAAATTTCACAATTCAATACTCGAGCCGGTGGGACCCCTATACCGTTGACTCGCTCGGAAGACGTATCGACAAATTTGAATGGGAAGTTAACAGGCGGCTGCTAAGACGCGATAACACCTCGTGGAACCTGAGTTTAACTCTATCGCTAAACGAAAAAACTTTCGGTAAAAACAAAGGCAAAAAAGGCAAAGAACCCGAAAAAAGACCCATGACCGAAGAGGAATCGTCGGTAATGGCCGATATTGCGGCTCATCCCGAAGAGTATATCGACTGGACGATACCATGGACACTAAACATAAGATACAACATGCGCTATTCAAATGTGCTGAGCTATGTAAACCAAATTTGGACACCGAAAAAAACAATAGTACAAACACTCGGCGTAACGGGAAACATAAGTATAACCCCAAAGTGGAAATTTTCGTTCAACACGGGGTGGGATTTTAAAAACAAGGGATTGGCTTTCACAAGCTTGAACCTTGTGCGCGACCTCCACTGCTGGGAAATGCGTTTTAACTGGATACCCCTCGGATACCGTAAAAGCTGGAATTTCTCCTTAAATATCAAAGCCTCGATATTGCAAGATCTGAAGCTAACCAAAAAGAAAGATTTCAGGGATATTTAACGGTAAACCATTTTTCCGTTGAAACTACCTGCGTGAATTATCGCTCCTTGTAAAAATCATCTATTTTGTCCCAAAATCCCCTTTCGAGGTGGCAATTTGAATGTCCTCTGTTTTCGATACCCCACATCTTAATATCCGCTTTGCCTGCCGCCTTCTTCAATTTTTCCGCCTGTTCAAAAGGTACAACCCTGTCTTTTTTTCCGTGAATAATGAAAATTTTTGCTTTCGACTTGAAAATATTATTAACCGGAGCGATATCGTCGAGTTTTGCCCCTATGTACAATTCCACCAATTTGAAAAAAAGAAAAATAAACGGAAAATAGGGTATGTGCCGGGCTTTTATCTCTCTTTTCATTATGTCTGCAGGATTTGCAAAAGCACCTACCGTTACAACCTTTTTAATTCGATTATCGTGCGAAGCGGCATACAACGAAGCACCCCCTCCTATCGACAACCCCAACAGGTAAATATCTTTGTTTATCAATTCAGGCAACGATAAAATAAAATCGACAGCAGAAACAATATCTTCGGCAAATTTCAACATTGAGGAATAGCCGTCGGCATCACTCAACCCGTGGCTGCGGGCATCTATGGCAAGCATATTGTAACCACGGCAACACAAATTTTTCAGATAAACAGTCATTGTTCCGGCATTTTTACCCCAGCCGTGAACAAAAATTACCGTGGGAGCATCCTGATGTTGAAAAACATACAAACCGTGCAGCTTTTTGCCGTTCGAAGCGGGAAACCACACCTCTTTTACGTCAAAACCCGCATCATCAGGAGGGGTGTATTTTAATACGGGATTTTTAAAATTTACCACTATTAAAACAAACAACACCAAGAACAGCAAAAACAATACAAGCAAAACATAGACTATCAACATGGCATCAAAAATAAAAGCATACAAATATACTCCTATATTATATTTTTCCGGTTATTAAAAAAATTTCATATATTTGAATGCTGTAACCGGATTAATTATCACCCATGAAAATTGAAAACCATTTAGTTTCGGGCGACAATGTTGCCCTGAAACCCTCACCAAACAAAAGCGGAAAATTCGACCGTAACCTTCCCGATACCATTATTATTCATTTTACGGCGGGACCTTCGGCACAATCGGCAATAAACACATTGACAAACCCCGCATACAAGGTGTCGGCTCACCTTGTTATTGATTTCGACGGAAGCATTACTCAACTCGTCCCTTTTGACGAAATAGCCTGGCACGCCGGCGTCAGCAGTTGGGAAAACCGCACCGGACTTAACAAATATTCAATAGGTATCGAAATTGTCAATCCGGGAAACTTAACAAAAGCAGGCGACGAATACCAAGCCTGGTTCGGCAAAAAATATACTGCCGACAAAGTGATAAAAGCGGTGCACCGCAACGAAAACAAACCCCGCTATTGGCACATCTATACACCCGAGCAAATCGATGCCGTGTTGCAACTTTGCCGTTTACTTACCGACACATATGATATTAAATACATTTTAGGACACGAAGAGATTGCTCCACTGAGAAAACTGGACCCCGGTCCGGCTTTTCCGCTCAACCGTCTGCGCGACAAAATTCTTAATAACAGAAAAGACGACGAAAACGACGATACAATACCCGAAACGGGAAAAGTTACGGCATCGAAACTCAACATAAGGGAAAGTCCCGACATCAACTCCGCAAAAATTGCAAAACCTTTGCCCAAAAACAGCCGTGTGGAGATACTCGACAGTAAAAACGGCTGGTATAAGGTTACGGCAAAAATTACCGGTTGGGTGGCAGGTAAATATATTAATACGGATAAATAATCACTACCATGAAAGGTTGGATAACTTTAATAGTAATTGTGGCTTTGCTCATACTGGTCGGCTATTTGCAAAGCCTCGGCTATTTCCGGTTCGACTGGAAACCGTTGACAATTCTTTTTGCCGCCCTTGCAGCACCATTCAAAATGTTGTCGAAATATTTCGGGGCCGGCGACAACTCAATAGAAAACATTGCACTGAAACACGAAAAAGAACGTCAACTGGAAACCGAATACCAAAACCGCATTAACGCCGAAATAGAAAAAAGAAAGACAAAAATAGATTTTCTGAAAAAAGACATTGAGGTTTTGGATGCCCGTATCGAAACACTCGAAACGCGCAAAGCCGCAATTGGCGTGGAAGTAAAAAACATGAACGCCGAACAAAAACAAAAACGTTTTAACGAACTTTTCGGACAATGAAAACAACACTATTATTATTGATTCTGATATTCGCAATGAATATTGAAGCGCAAAACAAATATCCGGAAATAATTAATGCAGGAACCTCAAAAACAGTCACGGCAAACCGGTCGGAATTGTGGATAATTACCGGAAGTCAAATGGACTCGGTATTAGCCACGGGAATGAAATACAAAATATGCGACAGCCTAAATAGAAACTACAAATTAAAAATCGACAAATTAAAAGCAATTAATACAAATTTAACATCCATAAACGACACCCTCGAAAAGGCATATATCCGCTATTCGGATAAATGGAAAACATGTGACATCAATCTTGAAAAAACCGAAAAAAAACTACTCCGGCAAAAACGTTTGAAATACATTTTCGGGGGGTCGGGTTTTGCAGCGGGACTAATTCTGGCTTTATTACTTTTTTAAAGAAAATCGAAAAAACATTAAAACAATGAATAAACAAACTTTCGAATTGATAGTAGTTTTATCTTTTATCATCTGGATGACAGGAGTTGTAACCCTGTTTGTTTTACTTCTTAAAAGATACACTTTCGGAAAATGGGATAACGAAAACCAAAACCCCCATGCCGGCGAAACACTCTCAATTCCGAGAGGATTTTTCAGAGGCACTTTAACGCTTTCGCTACTCTTTTTCGTTATTCTTTTTTATATAGGCGATTTCTATTTTGAATACGGTTCGGGCAAACTCGGTGAACTTACCACAGCTTTCGAAATGATGCTTGCTTTCTATTTCGGAGCCAAAGTTATGCACCATTTGGCAAGTAACGATAAAAACAAAACCAAAGCCATTGTTGAAAACATGAAGAAAACGAACAACAGGCTTCCTTTAGTCCCCGCTAATAACGATTTTGAAGATGAAGAGTCGGTAGGATAATAAATTACAGGAAATGCTACGGTAAAGAGCTACAACATCACCAATTTATGTAATGAACCTGAAATCCGCTTTGCTTGTACGATTCGATAACCTGACGCCGCGAAGTTACAGCTTCGCTTTTTGTAAGGAAACCGTTTGAGGTTCTGTGTCCCCGGTCGGCTTTTCCCCAGTTCGGAACCGTTTTTATCAAAATATCGTTGAATTTGTAATTCAAATCGTAATCGGTTTTTTCGTAATGAATATTACTTATGTATAGATGATATTGGGGATTTCCGTCGCCCGAGGGGTCGCAATAGCAAGAGGAAAAGACATAGTAATAAAACGGACCCACACTTGTGGGGGGAATTTTAGAAGTTATAAAGATGTTGTTCTCTTCTTCCCGTTTTTTAGGCGGATTAACATTATTGCGGTAAATTCCACCTATAAATTCGTAACATATTGTAATACCTGCGAGCAAAATATCCTGGTCGCCGTCATTATCGTAATCTTTCCAGAGGGCTGTTCCGTTACTTACGGCAGGCAAACCGGTTACTATATTTTCGAAATTAAAAAGTCCGTTGTTTTTATAAAGAAGCGTATAAGGGCGCTCCAACGATTCCCCTGTCATCAAAATATCAATATCGCCGTCGCGGTTGTAGTCGGCCAAATCGATAGTACAATTTTTAAGACCGCGTATCGCCACATTCATCTCCCTGAAAAACAATTTTTCTTCGTTGGTATAAATCATACACACCGGGAAACCGTCTATATCTTCTCCGCTGATAATAAAATCCAAATCTTCGTCGTCATCGAAATCGGCCCAGGCACAATCGCTGTTTTTCAAAGGGTAAAAAGATTGGGAAAGTTTATGGTAATGTCCGTTATCGTTCTTGTAAATGGCGGTAAATGGTTTGTTTCCCACATTTCCCGTAATAAGGATGTCGAGGTCGTTATCGCCGTCGAAATCGCCCCATTTGGCACTGCCGTTATATATTCCGGGAACATTAATGACATATTCCGAAAAGATACCCTTATCGTTTCTGTAAATAACGGTTGACAGTAAATTGTTGTATTGTCTTCCTGTGGCAAGTATATCCAAATCGCCGTCGTGGTCAAAATCGCCCCACTCCAACGAGCCGTCCGAAACGGGAGTAAACAACTCTTTTACATGATAAAAACGGTGGTTACCTTCATTCCGGTAAAGTCTCATTATCAGCTGTCCGGTTTTGTTGTATCCCGAAATAACAATATCATCGTCGCCGTCTTTATCGTAATCGGCGGTTGCCGCCATTCCGCGCGAGAGTGCCGGCAAAGGCGATTTTACCGGTACAAACCTGTCTTTTGATATTTTATGCGAATATTGCGATACAAGGTAATTGTTGTTCCCGGTATAATATTCACCCGATAAAAAAGCGTCGGGAATTTCATTCGAATTTAAAACCCAAGCCGCAACAGGCTCCATAACGCCGTGAAAACCGCTGTGGATTTCGGTAAACAGTTGTGCAAAACCATGAGCAATTAAAAAGCTGCTGAAAAATAAAACAAAGAGTAATCTTCTCATAATTTGCGAGTATTTATTATTCAGCCTTAAAAATAGAAAGAAAAAGAAAACTATGCTATATTTTCATAAATCTTTTTCAACAGGTTGTTTTTATTTATCGGTTTTATTAATATGTCGTCAAATACTTTTTTCTTATCGGCCAATACCGGTGCAACCGAGTCGGTGGTCTGACAAATAATTGGTGTCGATTTGTGCTCTCTTTTTATCTCTTCGGCGGTTTCGTATCCGTTTTTTCCGGGCATATGGTAATCCATCAATATCAAGTCGGGATGTTCGGTTTTGTAACGGTTTACGGCCTGAAATCCGTCTTCGGCCCACAATACATCAACTCCTTCGTCTCTCAATAACCCTTTAATCAATATATAATTGATTTTAACGTCATCCACCACCAATATTTTTTTTCCTTTTAATAATTGAGCATCCATATTTTTCAAGAGTTAAGCAAAGTACGATATCTGCTTCACTAATATTATACCAAAACCGTATAAGGCTGATTATTTAAAAAATAGGAAAGCGAAAGGGTGGAAATTTTTCCAAAATCAAAAGAAAAAATTCCTTCAATGAGAAAAAAGGTTACTTGTGGACCTTTTTAATAAACTCTTCCACTTCGGGGACACCTCCTTGATATACGAGATAACCGTTATATGGTTCGCGCAAAGTTATTTCATCGTTAACAGGGGTAAGCATCATCTCTTTTACCTTTGCGGGGTCGTCGGTTTGTCCGAGAATCCAGCTTAATTTTACCCATGCCACTTCGGGGAGCATATTTCCCGCGGGAATAATACCGCGAGCCATCATATCCCTTCCCGTATCGTAAACAAACATTTGAACATATCCCCACAATGTTTGTACTGTCATATACATGTGTACTCCTTCCGCTTTTGCTTTTTCCAATGCTGGATATACGGCTTTGTTGACATGGCCTAGTCCTGTACCGACGAATACTATACCTTTATACCCGTTGTCTATCAATGAATAAATTATGTCCGGCTTCATTCCGGGATAATAATATACCATTGCAACCCTGTCGTCAAAATATGGTAGAAGTTTTACATTGTTATCTTTTCTGCGATGATGGTAATTTTTCTTTATCGGTGTTATTTTTTCCCGTGTTACCATAGCAACGGGAGTATCTCCTATGGTCCTAAATGTGGAACGGTATGAAGAGTGCATTTTACG
>CAZJUQ010000035.1:0-77542 GCA_964549335.1 uncultured Lentimicrobiaceae bacterium
TGTAAAAAATGAAATAGATTTTGTTTTTGAACAGATAAAAAGCATTAAAAATCACAATACCAAAAAGATATTAACTATAATTTTGAGTCGTACAATGCGTTCGTGCCGAGCAACAACCCATGCCGATCTTGCAACCCTCAAAGAACCTGTAACTCAAACGTATTACTGTAGAAAACACGGTAAAATATGCAAACCTTTATTTTCAATACTTTCATGGTGGGAAAGATATAGCCAAGACACTTTAAAAAGATTAAAAGAGTTTGACAAAATACGCACAAACACTTTTCAAATCGCAATACAAGGAGATTCGAGAAATATTGACATCTTAAAAGAATTGGAACACAAAAACAAAATTTTTGCCGATATTGTTAAAACTCGAAAAATCAAAGGAATATTTTCCAGTCCTCCTTATGTGGGTTTGATAGATTACCATGAACAACATGCCTATGCTTATGATTTGTTTGGGTTCCAAAGAAATGACAATTTGGAAATCGGGCCTTTGTTCAAAGGACAGGGAAAACAAGCACGCGAATCGTATATTGAAGGAATATCACAGGTTTTAATTAACTCTAAAAGATTTTTACAAAAAAACTACGATGTTTTTCTTGTGGCAAACGATAAGTACAATATGTATCCTACAATTGCCGAAAAATCGGGTATGAAAATCATTAATCAATACAAAAGACCCGTATTAAACAGAACGGAAAAAGATAAATCGGCTTATGCCGAAATAATTTTTCACTTAAAGGAAAAATAAAATGGCTCTATCACAAGATAAAAAGGAACTAATCTCTCTTGAGGTAATTAAAACATTGTATTCAAGATTTCAAAACTTTCCTGAAAATTCCGAAAATAACAGGAACGCCCCTTTTCACAAAGCCTTTCTGAATGCTTTTTATTATAAATTTAAAGATAAAGTCTCCGATTTATCTTTTTTCATATCTTTAAGTAGCTGGCTGCATGGACTAAACACAACATTGGGACAATCCTTTTTTGAAGAAGTGGCCCATATTTTATCCGACGGTCAAAAAAAAGGTTTTACCAAAGCCGATGGTACCGTATTGAAAATTACGAAAAAACAAAAAAACAATATAGCAGACATAATTACCGATCTGAAAAATGGAAATCAAAAACCAGATATAAAAAGAGAAAACAACTTAATATTTATTAATGAAGGTGAAGAAACCGAAGCTAATAATTTTACGGCAGATGTATTTATGGAAGATGACGAAAAGATAATTTGTGTTGAGTTGAAATCCGTTAAACCAAATGCCGGCGAAATGCGCAGCGAAAAACAAAAAATATTGGAAGCAAAAGCTGCTTTGTATTATTCTTTCCCGGGAAAAAAGGTGGAGTTTTACATTGGTTTCCCATTTGACCCGACAAGTAAAAATGAAACAACTTTTAACAAAGCCAGATTTCTTTCTCAAATAATCGACGGCACAAAATATTACGATTTTTCAGAGGTTTTGGTTGCCAGTGAACTATGGGATTTTCTTTCCTCTGAAAAAAACACTATGCAACAAATTTTAAACATAATTAATTCAATAGCCAAACCCGAGTTTAAAAATAATTACAACAAATTAATAAACCCACATACAAACCATAAGGTAAAACAAGAAATTTTATTCGGTTGGAATATCTTTTCGGAAATTAAGCTGATAGAGAACAACGATTTGATAATTTCGAAAATTAACGGAAATAAAAAACTAAAGCGCATTTACAACCAAGATATTTTTATTAACGGGAAATACAACCGGAAAAGAGCCGTTGAACTATTAAAATTGATAAATCACCCTTGACAAACGCCAAACAAAAAAAAATCACCCCACAAGGAAAAACAAATACCGAAACGGGTAGAGTTAAATAAAAAAAATTAGCGTAACTTTGCACAAAAAACAAAACATGCGGATAATGATTTATTGTATGACAAATATTTCAAAATCCACTTGCCCGTCATAGGGCATACTATCACAAACAGATACTCCTGACACTAAAAAACTCTCCGTAGCTCAGTTGGTAGAGCAGCTGACTCTTAATCAGCGGGTCTAGGGTTCGAGTCCCTACGGGGAGACAAAAAAAGAGGCTGTCTCAAAAGTAACAGCCTCTTTTTTTTGCTGTTTTTACCTTCTCAGCCTCTGTACCGTAACATTTGCACCCAACGGTTTTGCAGAAGACTATACACTTCAAAAACATGCATATTGCGCGGTTTGCCGTTAAAACATCAATTCACCCGTACTTTTCAACCCTGCAGGGCTACTTACCTCAAAGGATAATTTTTAAAAATCTCCGCCGATTTCATCAAGATGTCAACGTATTGGGCTCTCCGGTATGCATAGGGGTCTCTGACATTCTTTTTCGAAAGTTTACCCCTGAAACTTTCTATGGTATCATAATTTTTATTTGCCATCCAGATTTCCAAATCTTCAAGGATTTTTGCAATTTGTTTTGCCCCGTTTTTATACACGGCACTAACTATTTGAACAGCATTAGCTCCGGCAAGTATCATTTTTACAACATCCTCGGCCGTATATATTCCCGAATTGGCACAAATATCCGCCTCTATATTACCGTATAGCAGTCCTGCATAGCGCAACGACAAACGGTTTTCTTGTCCGCAAGTCAAATCATATGGAAATTGCATTTTTTCGGTTTCAATATTTATATCGGGCTGAAAAAGGCGGTTAAACATCACAAAACCATCAACGCCTCTTTTGTCCATCTCTTTAAAAACATATAAAGGATTGGTATAAAAGGGGCTCAATTTAACACTAACCGGAATGTTTACCGCTTTTTTAACTCCTTTAATGACATCCAATTCTTCGTTAAGAATAGCACGCCCCTCCATATCAAATTCTCTGGGATTGTTATAAAAGTTTAGCTCCAATGCGTCGGCGCCGGCATCTTCCAGTTTTTTTGCATATTCGTACCATGTGTCGTCGAAAACAGCATTAAGACTCGCTATCAATGGGATACCTATGCTCTTTTTGGCATCTTTGAAATGCATCAAAAACTCTTCGGGACCGGTCTCGTAAACATCGTGAGGAAAAAGCGATACCATTTCGGCATTCCTCTCGTTATATCCGGTCATATCTTCATTGAGTTGCAGATTTTCAAGATTTACCTGCTCTTCGAAAAGCGATTTATATACAATTGCCGAGGCTCCGGCCTCTTCAAGTTTTTTTAACATTTCAATATCGGTTACAAGATTACTTGCACCTATTATAACAGGGTTTTTCAATTTTAATCCGAGATAATTTACTGATAAATCCATAATAAGCTATTGTTTGGAATTATTAAATCTATTTTTTCAGGTGTAAAAATAATACAATAAATCGAGAAAAGTCTATTTCCGGATGTTGTTTTTAATTTAAATGGGGGTCAACCTAAAACAAAACTTCGCACAAATTATTTATGTACGAAACCTTACGTTGGTTATCTTCCTTTTTCCAAATTTGTTTCAGTTCGTTCAAATAGCGTCTTATCACAGCAACATTGTCGGCAGGAGTATAGTAGAGCGGAGTGGCTTTTATATTGTATTGTTTCAGATATAGATCAATTTCCGTTTTGGTAAATACGGCTCCTCTGTTCAAAGGGTTTATATAAAACATCACATCCGAAGGAGCATATTCGTATGCCGCTTTTATTTTCCTGTGTTCGTCAACGTATCCCAAAATAAAATGGTGAGGCAAATCGACACCGAATACCGGAAGTCCCAAACGTTGTGCCATCGACAGGTAAAACATCCCCATGGTTACAGAGTTGCCGCTCTTATATTTCAAAAACGAACCGATAACATAATTCATCATTGTTTCGGCGCTCGTTTCCGTTTCGGAAAACCCGTGAATTTTGTAAATAATATGGTTTATAACCCTTATCTTTTCGAGAGCCGTAAGATTTTCATTTATCTCGAGCCAAATATCTTTAAAAATGTCGAAAACCGACTCTTTAACCGCATTTTTATCCATATCGCGGTTCAAAAATTCCGAAACTATAATCCACCCCTCGGTTACATCGCATTTGGAACTCTTTTTCCACTCCGACATTTGGCTAACGGCATCGTTTACTACAATCTCATCTATCAACTCCTCAATGCGGTAATATTCCTCCTGACTGCCAACAGATGACAGTTCCTCTTCAAGAGGCTTTACCGCCTCCCTTCCGAACAACAGTATTCTCTTTCTCACTTTCTCGAAAATACCTTCGTCGGGTTCGTCAAGAAGCCCTAACAGAGCCGTCAATTCGGTTGCGGATGTTTCTGCCGTTTTCAACTTTTGTTTAGTTTTTCAATATTCCATGGTAAAAATAGATGTCTAATTATTATAAAAATTCTAAAAACGGGAAAACTTAATCACAACTCATTGTTAACAAAATGGTGCTTTAAAGGAAATTTTAAACCTTTTACTCCTTAAAAAATACAAATAAAAAAATCTATTTTATCTTTTTCTTTTATATTTCAATTCAATTTGTACTTTTGCACCTCGAAAATTTTAAAACTTAATATAATAAGCGATGGCAGCTATAGGAAGTATTAGGAAACATTCGACGTTTCTTGTAATTGTAATAGGTGTTGCTCTTGCGGCTTTCGTGCTCGGCGATTTTGCCAAAAGAAGGCAGCGCAGGAATGTGAATGTGGGTAAAGTCAACGGTGAACAAATTACCATTATGGACTTTAACAACAAGGTTGACCAAAACATTGAAGCCACAAAACAGCAACAACAAAAAAACAATCTGGATCAAAACGAAACCTTCAGATTAAGAAATCAAACCTGGGACCAAATGGTCAGAGAGATATTGATGAACGACGAGTTCGACGAATTGGGAATAGACGTTTCGGCAGACGAACTTACCGACCTTATTCTCGGAACCGACCCTCATCCTCTCATCAAAAAATATTTTGTTAATCCGCAAACAGGCACGTTCGACAGGCAAATCGTTATCAACTTTAAAAACAACCTCGACAAAATGACAGCCGAACAACAAAGCCAGTGGGATAATTTGGTGCTCTATATCAAAAACGACAGAAAGCAACAAAAATACGATGCTCTTATCAGCAAAGGATATTACGTTCCCACAGCTTTGGCAAAACTCAACTATTCCGAAGAAAACGACAAAGCCAATTTGGAATTTGCGGCAGTACGATATAGCGATGTCGCCGACAGTTTGGTAAAACCCACCGACGAAGATTATCAACGCTATTACGACGAGCATAAAGAACAATACAAACAAGAGAAAAGCAGAAGTATAGATTTCGTGATTTTCGATGTGAAACCCTCGAAAAAAGATGCTCAAAAAGCTCTTAAAGAGGCTATCGCCACCAAAGAAGATTTTGAAAAAACCGGAGATGTGGCTCAATTTGTAAAAGCCAATTCCGATGCACCTTACGACAGCTCCTGGAAAGCCAAAGGCGAACTTCCCGTTCAAATAGATTCGATAATGTTCAACTCAAAACCGGGAACTATTGTAGGTCCTTACAAAGAGGGCGATTCCTACAACATAGCAAGACTCGTTGACGTGGGATACCGTCCCGACTCATTAAAAGCAAGCCACATATTAATAGCTTATAAAGGCGCAATGCGTGCCAATCCTAACCTTAACAGAACAAAAGAAGAGGCAAAACAACTTGCCGACAGTCTGTTTAACGTCCTTAAAAAACATCCCGGAAAACTCGAAACATTGGCCGACGAATTTTCCGATGACGGCTCGGTAAATCAAAACCACGGCGATTTGGGTTGGTTTTTGGACGGAAGAATGGTGCCCGCATTTACTCAAGCCGTAATAAACACAAAAACCGGACATTTTACCATTGCCGAAACTCCATTCGGATATCACGTGATTAAAGTCACCGGAAAAACCAAACCCGTTAAAAAAGTGCGGGTGGCAATTATTAAACAAGAAATTGTTCCTTCCAACGAAACCTATCAAAATATCTTTGCCAAAGCCAGTAAATTGGCCACCGAAAACAAAACCGCCGACGCTTTCTACAAAGCAATACTAAAAGAACATCTTCATAAACGTACCATGCCAAGAATACACGAGATGTCGAACTACATAACGGGGTTGAACAATCCGCGCCAGGTGGTTAAATGGGCATTTAACGAAGATACGGAAATCGGTGATGTTTCCGAAGTTTTCGACTTGGACGGTCAATACGTCGTTGCCGTACTTACCGAAAAATACGAAGAGGGATATCCCTCGCTCGACGAAGTAAAACAGCGTATAGCCACCAATGTGCTTAACCAGGTGAAAGGACGCTACCTTGCCGAAAAAATGAAAGCTTACAACGGAAATCTGGACAAAATAGCCAAAGAGATGAACGGCATAAAAGAGAGCGTGCCGGCTCTTGCATTTACCGACCGTAACATGCCCAAATTCGGCAGGGAAAAAATGGTTATTGGATACACTTTCGGCATGGACGACAACAAAACCTCTAAACCTCTGATAGGTAATGGCGGAACTTTCGTTATCAAACTCAACAAAATAACTCATGTTAACCCCCTGAGTGATTACACGCCGGTTGTGAAAAAAATGGAAGAAAATTTTGCCAAACGTGTTAAACAAGACAGACCTTACTGGGCAATTAAAAAAGCCGCCGACATTGTGGACAACAGAATATCGTTCTATTAACGGTAAAACGCAATAAAACATTCAATTTGCCGCACTGTACTTATTGCAGTGCGGTTTTTTTATCTCCAGTTTTAACAATAAAAATATTTGTTATCAAAAGATTAAATACTTTTGAAGAAACATTAATCATCAAAACAAAAAAATCATGTCGTTTGTAACAAATGAGAAATTATTCAGCAGGCAATGGTTTATCAATTATACACTGATTGTTACCGGTTCTTTTATTCTTGCCGCAGGTTTTGTGTTGTTTATCACACCCCACCGCATTGTTCCGGGGGGAGTTTACGGTATTTCCATTGTTTTGCACTACCTGTTCGGCACACCGGTGGGCATGATGGCTCTTGCCTTCGACATACCCTTAACGATAATAGGTATTAAAATATTAGGTCCCCGTTTCGGCATAAAAACCGTTGTGGGTTTCGTACTTACCGCCCTCTTTAACGACCTGCTAACCTATTGGTACGGTACCGACCCCCTGATACCCGGAGACGTGCTTCTGTCGTCGGTTTTCGGAGGTGTGTTTATCGGATTGGGAGTGGGCTTGATTTTCAAATCGAAAGCCACATCGGGAGGAAGCGACATTATTGCCATGATAATAGCAAAATATACAAAAATTCCGGTAGGTCAATTGATGATTCTTGTCGATTCGACAATAGTGCTTTTCGGACTTATCGCTTTTAAAGATTGGACAATACCCTTCTACTCGTTAATAGTTATATTCATTACCGGAAAAGTAATAGACCTTATTCTCGAAGGTATAAATTACGACAAGGTGTTATTTATCATTTCCGACAAAACCGAAGAGATTCGCCAAAAAATCATTAACGATTTGGGACGGGGAGGCACTTTGCTCGATGCAAAAGGAATTTACAAAGGCAGCGACAAAACAGTTATTTTTACCGTTTTGAACCGTCGCGAAGTGGCAATACTTCAGGAGTTCATACGGTCAATTGACAAACATGCTTTTGTTACTGTAATAAATGCAAACGAAATATTGGGCGAAGGTTTTAAATCGCTCGACGATAAAATAAAACCCTGAAAAAATTCTATTTTTGCATAAAATTTTTAATAAATCGAAATATGTATTCGCAAGAAGGTGTAAAAGAAATGAGTAAAAGGCTTGAAGCCTTGAGGGGGTATCTTTGACATCGACCGAAAGTTGATGGAAATAGAAGAAGAGGAAGAAAAAACACAAAATCCCGATTTTTGGAACAACCCAAAAGAGGCTCAACAAGTTTTAAAAAAGATTAAGGAAAAAAAGCATTGGACATCGTTGTTTGCCAAAACCGAAAATGCTTTTGACGATTTGTTGGTACTCGAAGAGTTTTACAACGAAGGTGAAGCCACGCGCGAAGAGCTGGACAAACAGTTCGATTTTACCGCCAAACAGATGGAAGAACTGGAGTTTTTGCGCATGCTCGGTAAAGAGGAAGACGCTTTTAGCGCCATTTTAAAGATAAATCCCGGAGCCGGCGGCACCGAAAGTCAAGATTGGGCCGAAATGCTAATGCGAATGTATATCCGTTACGGCGAAAGAAAAAATTTTAAAGTAAAAGAGTTGGATTTTCAAGAGGGCGATGTGGCGGGAATCAAATCGGTATCGTTGGAATTTGAAGGCAATTTTGCCTTCGGCTATCTTAAAGGCGAAAACGGTGTTCACAGACTGGTGCGGCTCTCACCGTTCGACTCGGCAAAACGGCGGCATACTTCGTTCGCCTCGGTTTATGTATATCCGGTGGTTGACGAAAGCATTGAAATAGAAATAAATCCCGCCGACATAAGCTGGGATACTTTCCGCTCAAGCGGCCCGGGCGGACAAAACGTAAACAAGGTGGAAACGGCGGTACGGCTACGACACGAACCCTCGGGACTGGTGATAGAATGTCAAGAAACACGCTCCCAGCAACAAAACCGCGAAAAAGCATTGCAAATGCTCAAATCGCAACTCTACGAAATAGAACTCCGCAAAAAACAAGAAGAACAAGCCAAAATAGAAGACAGTAAAAAGAAAATAGAGTGGGGCTCGCAAATACGCTCATATGTGCTTCATCCTTACAAAATGGTAAAAGACCTGCGCACAGGCTACGAGACATCCAACGTTAATGCCGTACTCGACGGCGATATCGACGATTTCATAAAAGCATACCTTATGAAATACGGCGGCACAAATTAATTTAGTACTTTAGCCGCAAATTCATAGCTATGAATAAAAAAACCGTTGTAATAGAAATTGAAGAGTTTGAACGGCTGTCGGAAATGAACGGTGACGACCGCATGCTGTTGGAAAAAGCCGTTGACGCCACAAACAATTCGTATGCCCCCTACTCGGAATTTCACGTGGGAGCAGCAGTGTTGCTCGAAAACGGCGAAATAATAACCGCAGGAAATCAAGAAAATGCGGCATACCCCTCGGGATTGTGCGCCGAGCGCGTGGCTCTCTTTTATGCCAAATCGAAATATCCCGACACGGCGGTATTATCTATCGCCATTACGGCAAAATCGGAAAATTTCAGCATTGAAGGACCGCTGCCTCCTTGTGGCTCGTGCCGTCAAGTTATTGCCGAAACCGAAAAACGCCAAAACAAACCAATAGCTATTATTATGAAGGGAGAAAAAGGTCCGGTACACAAAGTAACGGGAATAGAATCGTTGCTGCCTTTTACTTTTTACGAAGAAAAACTGAAAAAGAAAAACCGGGGGTAACAACACCTTGAAGTTCTTTACCGGCACCCTCTTACCCTCTATTTTATCCTGTTATTAATTTGTTAAAATAATAAAACATGACACCCATGAAAAAAATCATTTTCGTACTCTTTATTTTTGCCGCCATAACGGCTTTTAAAAACGATAAACCCGCATACCGCATCTTCGGTAAAGATGGGAAAAAAGTAAAATTCCAAAAAGTGGTTAAAACAGCCGCGGAAGCCGACGTTTTATTCATTGGCGAACAACATAACAATCCCATTAGCCACTGGATGGAATTGGAATTGACAAAAGCTTTATTTAAAGAAAAAAACGGTAATATTATTCTCGGAGCAGAGATGTTTGAAGCCGACAACCAATTAATACTCAACGAATACCTCGAAGGTAAAATAACGAAAAAAAACTTTGAAGATGAAGCACGCCTCTGGAACAACTATTCCACCGACTACAAACCACTTGTGGAATTTGCCGTAAAAAACAAATTACCTTTCGTAGCAACAAATATTCCCCGCAGGTATGCATCAATAGTTTACAAGCACGGTTTTGAAGCCCTCGACAGTTTAACCGCCGAAGCCCGCTCCTACATTGCCCCCCTGCCCATCGCCTACGACCCCGAAGTAAAATGTTATAAAGATATGGTTGCACAAATGGAACTTATGGGTCACAACAACCCTAATTTCCCTAAAGCTCAGGCAATAAAAGATGCCACAATGGCATACAACATTGCCAACAACGCCGGCAAAGGCAAACTCTTTATTCATTATAACGGCGCATACCATTCCGATAACTTTCAGGGTATTTTATGGTACCTGAAAAAATACAAACCGGAATTAAAAATTGTTACCGTTACTTCGGTGGAACAGTCGCAACTTGATTCATTGAATGCTGAAAATAAAAATCTTGCCGATTTCATTATCGCTATCCCCGAAGATATGACAAAAACATATTAAAACTGACAGGTAAAGTATCAGGTTACTAAAGAAATTGCCGGTATTCAAAAACAAAAAAGAGATATGGAATTTTATAAAAATTTCGAGCCCGTATGGGCAGATATGGACCCCAACAGACATATGCGCCATACTGCCTACAACGATTACGCGGCACAGGTGCGGGTCGCCTTTCTACGGGAAAACGGATACGGACTGGAAAAACTTGACGAGTTAAAATTGGGTCCTGTTTTGTTTAACGAAGAGACCACCTTCCTCAGGGAAATAAGGTTGGGCGACAAATTAAAAGTCGATGTTAAAATATCGGGATTGTCAACCGACGGAAAATTCTGGAATATGGAACACCATATCTACAAAAACGGCAAAAAACTCTCGGCTGTAATTAAAGTGCGGGGAGGCTGGATAGATATGACAACACGCAAACTTAAAAACCCTCCGCCGGACATGTACGACAAGTTTGACAAACTACCCAAAACCGCTGATTTCTCCCTTATTGAAAAGAGATAATCGGTTACATTGCCCTCTTACCAAAAAACCACATAAAGCACGGTGAGTATAATACAGATAACAAATGCACTTATGTTGAACGCCGGCGATGTGGCAAACATACCTTTTTTGATTATTATAGCTTTTTTATCGTCGGCACCACGGTTCTCTATCAGGCTTATCACCACAATAATTGCCGACACAACAAGAAAAGTGTATGCCATTTGATTCATCCAGGGAAGATTGGGAAACAAACTTTCGAGCGAACTGCCGCCAAACCAACCCTTGTTACCCGTTTTAAAATAGAGGGCAACGGGTATGGAAGACAATGCACCCCATAATGCCGCATTATTTGTAGTCTTTTTCCAAAACAATCCCAACAGGAAAATAGCAAGAATACCCGGACTCACTATGCCCGTATATTCTTGAATATACTGAAACACTTGAGGCAAACTCCCCAGTAAAGGAGCCATAATTACCGCTATCAAAAGAGCAACTCCGGCAGTAAGCCTTCCCACAAAAACCACCTGTTTGTCGGTGGCATTTTTGTTAATATACGGTTTGTAAATATCCATTGTAAAAATGGTTGAAGTGGAATTTACCATTGACGCCACCGACGACACTATTGCCGCTGCCAATGCTGCAAGCACCAAACCTTTAAGTCCAACGGGAATAAATTGTCTTATCAACCACGGATAAGCCCTGTCGTTTGCTATTGTACCGGCATTTGTTAAAAACGACGGATCCACGGTTCCGGCATTTACGCTGCCGTCGGGACCGGCATTCAAAACATAGGCAACAATTCCCGGTACCACCACAAGTATCGGTATCAAAATTTTCAGAAACGCAGCCATGGCTATACCCTTTTGCGATTCGCGCAAACTTTTGGCGGCTAATGTACGCTGTATAATGTACTGGTTAAAACCCCAGTAATACAAATTTGCAACCCACATTCCCCCAATCAAAACCGACAATCCTGGCAAATCCCACCAGGCGTCTTTTCCGTCGGGGGTTATTATGGAGCCTTTGTTAACTATCATGTGAAATTTCTCGGGAACTGTTTCGTACAACATTTTAAACCCCGAAAAGATATTGCCGTCGGGCGAAATATGACTCAAAGCTATAAAAGTTGTAAGCAAACCGCCAATGGTAAGAAGAGCAACCTGCAACACATCTGTCCATGCCACCGACGAAAGACCTCCCCACAAAGAGTATGCTGCCGCAAAAAGGGCAAGTGATATTATGGCAAATACCAGCATGGAGCCGTCACCATTGCCGAAAATGGTGTCAATGGCAAGCCCCCCGAGAAAAAGTACCGATGTTAGATTTACGAATATAAAAAGCGCTATCCAAAAAACCGCCAGTATTGATTTGAGGTTTGTGCTGTAACGCTTTTCAAGAAACTCGGGAATAGTGTATAACCCTTTCTCGATAAATACGGGAAGAAAAAATTTCCCCACGATAAGTAATGTTAATGCTGCCATCCACTCGTACGATGCTATTGCCAAACCAATGGCAAAACCCGACCCCGACATGCCTATAAACTGTTCGGCGGATATGTTGGCTGCAATCAGCGATGCTCCTATTGCCCACCACGGCAAACTCTTACTCGCCAAAAAATAGTCTTCGGCATTCCGTTGGTGACCCTTTTTACCTCGCGATACCCACAACCCTATTGTTAATATGGTTACCGCATATAAAATAAACACAAAATAGTCCCAAAAATCCAAATTTATTGATGACATAAAATCAGTTTTAATTATTTAACATTCTGCGAAAATAAAAAAAGATGTAACTTTGAAAAAACAACCAAAGGTTTTTATCCGTTTTAACGGCACGAAACGAAACCCAGTAAACTGTTTCATTTTTGTTGTTTACCCATTACTTCTTATCGTTCCGTATTCGCTTTTCATAGTAGTTGTATTTTCAGGCGGGCTTAGTTATGCCACCGTTTTAAACAATCCGGCAAAGGGTATAAATATGTTTCGGCATTTGTATGATGTTTTATCTGCATCTACATCTCCATTTCCACGGACAACTTTCTTCTATTTTGAAAAAACGAAATCAAGGAGATATTCAATTTGAAAAATATCATAAAGCCGGTTTTAACACAAAAGAACCTGTTTTTTACCGGAAAAAAAGAGTAAAAGGTTTTTCGGTACTATCTCTTTTTACCAAAAACATATATTCCTTTCTTTGCCTTTTTGTAATCGGGACGCTCGAGATACTTATTAAATTGCCATTTACCATTGGGGTTCAAAAAAAGGGTCCAGTAAGCCTTTTTACTTATTCCGTCGAAATGTCCCATTTGATGAGAGTATTGCCACACTTGAAAACTGTTGAGAAAGAGCAAAAAAACAAATACCGTAAAAAAGAGGTATTTCACGATTTTTTTGCGACTGCCAATAACAAATGTTAAAAATTCGGCAAAAGGAATCGATAACAGAGCATACGATTCGATGTAAGCCCTGTTGCCGAACCCCACAAACCACCAGCACCACCACGATGACAGTATATAAATATTAACAACCGTAAAAATAAATACCGGCAAAAAGTAATTCCTCCTCCTTTTGTACAACAAAACAATTCCGGCCAAAGCAAAAATCATTAACGGAGTATAAAGCAACCAGCCGTTGTGATAACTGAAAAGCGAATTGAGAATTTGAGGATTATTAAAAAAGAAGCCCTCTTGACTTCCGTACGAATAGTAAAGCCACTTGCCTGCCATGGTCTTCCAGTATATCATTTGAGGAACCCATACCAAAACGGCGAAAAAAAGCATTAAAACAATATCCTTTATCTTTCCTGTCAAAAAACAGAGCCGCTTTTTTAAACTTCCGGCTCCGGTTACCCCGTAAAATAAAAAGAACAACACAATTATAACATCCGATGGTCTTATCAAACTTATTATTCCGGTCAAAAGCCCCAATACCGCAGCGGTCTTTGTTTTCGGGTTATCGTACCATTTCAGGGTATTCCATACGAAAAGGGTAAAAAGCGAAAAGGTGTAAACATGCGACATGGCAGCACGCAAACCCGAGTAATACAGCATATTGGTACCTACAACCAAGGCTATTACCGTTAATGCGGTAACCAAGTCGCTGTAATGTCTCAACAAGATTTTTCGAAGATATATCAACCCTACAACCAAAAAGAAAAAGCTGCTCATCAACAGCGCAAATTTGTATGGAGGACCAAACCCCATTGTATCCTGTCCCGCTAAATACGAATAGAATTGTGCCGCAAGAAAAAATGGCGCATATAAAAACGATAAACCCATGGTAAACTTGAAAACAGGCTTCCCTATAGGACTCTTCGACGACCACAAATGATTTTTCCTTAATTCGAAAGGTGCCGAAAGTGTTGATATGTCGTGAAAAATAAATATTGCCGGCAAGTATGAGTAGTACTCCTGAACATCGGCATAAATAACTTTCCGGGGCTTTTTCCAATACCCGCTAATTAATATTACCGCCAATACCGTTACCAATACTGAAAATACCGCCCAACGCGATAAATTATTTGACCCGGACTTTTTTGTGAGAAGTGAAAAAACGTTCAAGATATTACTAATTGTCGTTACACCGGTTTATACATTCGATAATCTCGGTAAGAGTGCGATTTCGCAACGCATAAAATATCTTCTTCCCTTCGCGTTTCGACAACAGTATGTTTTTACTCTTTAAAATATTTAAATGATGAGAAGCGGTAGCTTGCTCAATATTCAACTCACGATAGATTTCCGTTACACTCATCTTCTCTTTTTGCGAAAGCAAATCAATAATGGCGATACGCATAGGATGCGAAATGGCACGCAACTTACTGGCTGCCAATTCCAGTTTTTCTATACTAATGTCTAAATGAGGCATTTTGTCTTCGTTTTTGCGGCAAAAATATGAAAAATAAAAAATGCAAATAAAACAAATATGTATATATATTGGTAAATTGAATATTTTATAATAAATCTAAATTACTCCGTTAAATAATAACCGATTCCGCCTAACTTTGCACCGCCATTTGTAAAAGAAAATAATGATAAAAATAACGGAGACACCGAGAGACGGTTTTCAGGGACTTAAGTTAATTGTCGATACCAAATTAAAAACCGACTACATAAATGCTTTGTTAAAATGCGGTTTCGACACCGTTGAAGCCGGGAGTTTCGTGTCGGCACGTGCCATTCCGCAAATGGCCGATACCGCGGAAGTATTAAAAAACTTAAACCTGAAAAACAGCAACACTAAAATAGCGGTTTTGGCTGCAAATAAGAAGGGCGCCATGAGAGCTGCCGGTTTTCAAGAAGTGGACAAAATTTTTTATCCCTTTTCGTTTTCTCCTACTTTTTTGAAAAAGAATTTAAACACAACCATCGAAGAGGCTGAAAAAACCGTTGATTACATTATCGATTTAACTATAAAAACAGGTAAAGAAGCCGTTATTTTTTTGTCGCTTGCCTTTGGTGACCCCTACGGCGACCCGTGGCATATTGATATTTTGTATGCCTGGGTCGAAAAATTCATTTCAAAAGGATTGACCGGCATACCTCTTGCCGACACCATAGGAAATATTGAGGCAAAAAAGATAAACGGGGTTTGCCGGCAACTTGTCACACAATTTCCGCAGGTTGAATTCGGACTACACACTCATGCCGTCAAAGGCAAAGGAGCTGAAAAAATAGATGCGGCATACAAAGCGGGTATAAGACATTTCGACACCGTCCTCGGCGGTCTGGGAGGTTGTCCGATGACAGGAAAAGAGATGATTTCAAATCTCGATTTGTACGAACTTATTGATTATTGCAATAAAAACGCAATAGCACACAACCTAAACCTCGACAACATAAAAACCGCCGGTAAAAAACTTTCGAAGATAATCTTGACGGAAAACTTTTAACGGGAAGAAGGATTGGCAACGGCAGAACAACATACATCCCTCTTTACCTTTTTATTACTCGTACCTTAGTGCTTTGGAGGGTGTAATACGCGTAATGGTATATGAAGGAATTATCAAAATAAGTATCAAAACCAAAAAAGCACCCGCATTTATCAGCAAAAAACTTCCCACACTCAACTCGACAGGTACATAATTTACATAATACGACGCAGCATCCAATCTTAAAACATGATATCTCTCTTGCAAAAAATAGAATATCAGTGCCAACCCGTTACCACACATCATTCCTCTGAAAATAATGCCTGACGCTTTGTAAAAAAATATTTTTCGTATGGAATTGTCATAAACGCCAAGTGCCTTTAATATTCCCACCATATTTGTTTTTTCAATGATAATTATAAAAAGTGTGGAAATCATTGTTATTCCCGAAACAAGAATCATCAACACGAGAATAACTACAACATTTGTATCCAACAGGCTCAGCCAATTGTAAATTTCGGGATATGTGTCAAAAACGGTTTTTACCGTCATGTCGAAAGGTAAAACAGTGTAAAGTTTATAAGCCAGGGCATTTACCGTTTTTATGTTGTCTGTCAAAACCTCAATACTGCCGGCAAAATTCTTTCCCCAACCGTTCAGCCTGCGTATGTGCCTGATATCACCTATAATGTATCTGTTGTCAAACTCTTCGAGAGAGGTGTTGTAAATACCTGAAATTTTCAGTTTCCGTCCGCGGGCGCGTGTATTATTTCCTATAAACCATATACGTATATAATCGGCGGTATCCAAATTCAAGATACGTGAAAGTTTTTGCGATATCAGAACCTCTTTTGAAACTGCCGGCGTATTTAACCCGGGTAATCTGCCCTTAACAAGGCTCTCTTTCAAGAAACTCCAATCGTAATCTTTGCCGACGCCTTTCAACACCACACCCTGTATCTGGTCAGTGGTTTTCAATACGCCTGCTTTATGAGCCGTTATTTGAACATGAGTAACGCCGGGGATTTTTTTCAGGGATGATATCAACGAGTCGGAAAACAGAAGCGGTTGCTCCTCCATGGAGTTGTTTCTATCGTAAGGCACTATCTTTAACGGAGAAGCAAACCCAACCACTTTGCTGCTTACGGAATTTTTAAACCCGATTACTACAGCCACCGATATTATCGTCATGGCAAGTCCAAGGGCAATACTTGCATATGCAATTTTCACCACGGGACGCGAGTATGCCTGACTCCCTCCGGCATATAACCGTTTTGCTATAAAAAGCTCAAAATTCAATTTTATTTTTTTTACAAAATTAACTCTTTTCTTTTTGGCATAACTTATGCTTTTGTACTTTTGCCTTTTTTATAAAAATTACCGTGCAGCAAAATGACTAAATACCTATTAATAAGTCTTTTATATTTTTTTTCAACAACATTAACGGCGCAAAAATCATCATTACGGTTAGTCTCCATGGAGAGTATTGTTTGCGGCAATGCCAGATTTGACAAATACCTGCCTCTGATATCCGGGAAAAAAACGGCACTTGTTGTAAATCATGCATCAATGATAAACGGCATTCATTTATCCGACACTTTAAAATCGCTGGGAGTTGATGTGGTAAAAATTTTCACCCCCGAACACGGATACAAGGGAACTGCCGCCGAGGGAAAATATGTTGCCAACGGTAAAATTTCAAAAGACTCAACCATAATTGTTTCGCTATACGGTATCAAGCGGAAACCGTCGCCGCAAGATTTAGACGGTATAGATGTCGTTGTTTTCGACCTGCAAGATGTGGGAGTACGTTTTTATACTTACATATCAACCATGACTCTTGTTATGGAAGCTTGCGCCGAAAACAACATCCCTATTATTGTGCTCGACCGTCCAAACCCCAATGGATTTTACGTTGACGGTCCTGTTTTGGAAAAGGAGTATAAATCGTTTGTGGGCATGCACCCCGTTCCCGTGGTTTACGGAATGACAATAGGCGAATATGCCGGAATGGTAAACGGCGAGGGTTGGCTAAAAAATGGCGTAAAATGCGATTTGACAATCGTTAAAATGCTTAATTACAATCACAACCTTATAGTTAAACTGCCGGTAAAACCTTCGCCTAATCTTCCCGATTGGCGCTCGGTATATCTTTATCCTTCGCTGGGATTTTTCGAAGGCACCGTGGTAAGCGTGGGCAGAGGCACCGAAACACCGTTTCAAATGTACGGACACCCCGGAATTACATACGGCAACCACTATTTTATTCCCAAAGCCAACAATATAAGTTTAAACCCCAAACTCAAAAACGACACATGCCGCGGAGAGCTACTCGTTTCATATGCCTCCCGGTTTATGACAAACCCGAGACAACTTAACATTTCGTGGCTTATTAAAGCATACAACAATCTAAAAGGCAAAGAAAAATTTTTCAACTCCTATTTCATAAAACTTGCCGGCACACCCCAATTACAAAAACAAATAGAAGCGGGTAAAACGGTTGAAGAGATACGAAAAAGTTGGCAACCTGCACTCAAAAAATTTAAGAAGATAAGGAAAAAATATTTGATTTATAAATAAAAACCGTTTTACTCTTCATTATTTTTAAGCAAGTCGGTTTTTCTTTCCAGACTGTTAATTCGTTTGACGTGACGGTCAAAATTGCGGAAGTGAATATAGGAACGTTGAAAATCACGCACATTGAAAGCCGGAGAGCCCTCTACCACCATCCCTTTTTCCTTTATGCTTTTCCCGACACCCGATTGTGCGGCAACCTTTACTTCGTCGGCTATTGTAAGATGTCCTATAAATCCTACCTGACCGCCAATCATACAGTTTTTACCTATTTTTGTCGAACCCGAAATTCCCGATTGTGCAGCGACAACAGTGTTTTCACCAATCTCCACATTATGTGCCACTTGAATAAGATTGTCTAATTTTACCCCTTTGCGTATTATGGTAGAACCGAGGGTCGCCCTGTCTATGGTACTGTTTGCGCCTATCTCCACAAAATCTTCGATAACAACGTTTCCTATTTGCGGAACCTTTTTGTAATTGTTATCCTGCTGGGGAGCAAAACCAAACCCGTCGCTTCCTATTACAACACCGGCATGCAAAATGCATTCATCGCCTATTACCGTATCATCGTATATTTTACAACCCGCATTTATAATTGTCCCGTTACCTATTTTACAATTGTAACCTATTGTGGTATTGGGAAAAATCTGACAATTGTCACCTATAATGCTGTTTTCTCCAATGGAAACAAATTCGCCGATGTAAACATTTTTACCAATCTTTGCCGTTGGTGCCACGTAGGAGTTTTTCGATATTTCCGCCGGACGTTTTTTGGTTTGCTGATACATCTCCAACAATGAGGCAAATGAGGCATAAGGGTCGTCAACATGTATCAAAGTCGTTTTTACCGGACGTTCGGGTTCAAAATCTTTCGAAACGATTACTATATCCGATTTGGTATCGTAAATATACGGAGTATATTTGGGATTTGCCAAAAAGCTCAAAGTTCCAGGTTTCCCTTCTTCTATTTTCGACAAATTGCTAACTTCAACATTTTCATCGCCTTCAACGGTACCGTTAAGTGCCAGGGCTATCTGTTTTGCTGTAAATTTCATATGTTTTATATTTTGTTTCAAAAATACAAATTTCCGCTTAACCTATTTCCTTATATTTACAGCGTTTTTTAATGAAAAAGAGATTACAAAATGGACAAAGTAAAAAATTACATTAACGCAAATAAAGAGCGCTTTCTGGAGGAGTTGTTCCAATTAATACGTATTCCGTCAATAAGTTCTTTATCGGAACACAAAGAGGATATGATAAAAGCGGCTGAATATTACAAAACAAAACTTTTGGAAGCCGGAGCCGACAAAGCAAGGGTAATGCCCACCGCAGGCAACCCCGTTGTTTACGGCGAAAAAATCATCGACCCCAACCTTCCCACCGTTTTGGTTTACGCCCACTACGACGTAATGCCCGTTGACCCGGTGGATTTGTGGGATTCGCCACCGTTTGAACCCGAAATAAGAGACGGCAAAATATATGCCCGTGGCGCCGACGACGACAAAGGACAAGGTTTTATGCACGCAAAAGCCTTTGAAACACTTGTAAAAACAGACAGTTTGCCCGTAAATGTGAAATTCATGCTCGAAGGGGAAGAAGAGATAGGCTCGGTAAGCCTCGGCGCTTTTTGCCGTGAAAACAAAGAGATGTTGAAAGCAGATATCATTATTGTCTCCGACACGGGAATGATTGCCCCTGATATACCTTCAATAACAACAGGTTTGCGGGGATTGGCATATTGGCAGGTGGAAGTAACCGGACCCAACCGCGATTTGCATTCGGGACTGTTCGGCGGTGCCGTAGCCAACCCGATAAACGTGCTCTCGAAAATGATTGCCTCCATGACCGACGAAGACAACAAAATTACAATCCCCGGATTTTACGACGATGTACTGGAAGTGCCCGAACAAGAACGTAAATTACTGAACGAAGCCCCTTTTGACGAAGAAGAATACAAAAGAGCCATCGGCGTGGAAGAACTTTCGGGAGAAAAAGGTTTCACAACCATCGAACGCACAGGCATCCGCCCGTCGTTTGACGTATGCGGTATTTGGGGAGGTTATACCGGCGAAGGTGCAAAAACGGTTTTGCCTTCCAAAGCGTATGCTAAAATATCGGCACGTCTTGTGCCGAACCAAGACCATGAAAAAATAGCCAAACTTTTTGAAGAACATTTTGTAAAAATCGCTCCCAAATCGGTTAAAGTAAAAGTGGAATCGCTTCACGGCGGACAGGGATATGTTTGCCCCATCGACCTGCCTGCATACCGCGCCGCAGAAAAAGCATATATGGACATATACGGGAAACGTCCCGTTCCTACACGCAGCGGAGGAAGCATACCCATCATTTCCACATTCGAAAGCATATTGGGAATAAAATCGATTTTAATGGGCTTCGGCCTCGAATCGGATGCTATTCATTCCCCAAACGAAAATTATCCGTTGGAAAATTTCTACAAAGGAATAGAAACCATCATACGGTTTTATATGCACTTTGCAGATGAGATGAAAAAGTAACCTATCGGGAAACGGGAAGAGAGGGAAAAAACTTTTGTTTTCAAAAAAAAACCAAGGGTCTTATTACCTATATTTATTGTCTTATAAATAACCATTAACATATCAAATTTTAATGAAAACGAAAACCTCCTCCCTCCCACCAGGCAACAGAAAACAAGTTTTATTATTTACAATGCTTTTTCTGTTTTTGAGCAAAAGCGTATTCCCGCAGCTCTCGGGTACATACACTCTGGGTAACGATACTTCCGATTTCCCGACTTTTCAGGATGCCGTCTCCGCCATGGAAATACAAGGACTGGCCGGTGACGTTACCTTTGAAGTAAGTCCCGGAATATATCACTCGGTTAATATTGACGAAATACAAAACGACAGCAGTTATTCCGTAAAATTCGTTTACAACGGCACAACTGACGATTCGGCAGTGATAACGGGACAGCTGTATATTCGAAATTCAAACTACATAACTTTTAAAGGCTTTAACATTTATCCCGACGAGCAACAAGATTATGCAGCCATATATATTATTACATCAAAATATTGCGTAATCGACAGTTGTAAAATCATAAACTTGCACAATAACCAATTCGATTATTTCGAAGGATTGATTCATCTAAAATATGAATGGGACGGTCCGTATATTGTCGATTCCATTAAAAACTCTGTTATAAAATCGACACATAAAGCTTTTGCAATCGATGGTAAAAAGGGGGTTTTTATTGTAATGAACTCTGAAATTACCGGAAGCACATGCAATGTCTCCGCATACGTTCATAAAAGGTATTACAACAACCGTTTTTACTGTACCGAGGATAAATTTTCCACCACTTCACAAGGATTTTACAACAACACTTTTTACGGAGACTCCGTTTCGTCAATAAATATTAAGGCCGCCCTCGAAAATAATGTTTTCAAAGGGTTATCGCTTAACATCTCTTCGGGGACAGTAACAAACAATGTATTTTACAAAAGCGTATCGATGGCATATTGCGGTAATGCCAAAGTTACCGGCAATATATTTCTAAGATCGTTCAGAACTATCTATAGTCACGGCATTAAAATAAGAAATAATGTGTTTTACGAGAATGTTTCGTTTGATAACGACAACACTTGGTTCGGCAACAATTTGGTTTACGATACCGTACAATTTCTTCACGGCCCGGGACAGATGATTGTCAACAACAATTTCACAAAAGAATCCTATTTAGAATCGTTTTATACCGGAGGAGTATTGATAAACAACAACATTGGAAACGCACACATACTACAGCCGAGTGTTTGGAGGGTCGAAAACAACAACTTTATCAACCTCGGGTACGGCAATGTGAATATTTACGGAGAAAACGCCCATTTTTACAATCCCGGGTACACCGCCGGTTTACGCTCCACTAACCTGCTGTTAACGGGCAAAGGTAAAAAACCCTATTCGCTTCTGAAATATGACATTGACGGTGTTTTAAGGAAAAATCCGTGCAGCATAGGTGCAAACGAAGTCTGCTATCATTGGATACCTTCCGTTATTGATATATCGTGCGGCGACTCGGTTGTTTTGGATATCTGTCGCGATTCGCTTCAAAACGAATATTGGTCACCGGCATACCTTTTCGGGGATACTTTATCGACAAACCCCGTAATTTATCCGCAAGACAGCGTTACCGTTTATCTTGTAAACAAAAACACAGGGGATAAAGATTCTTTGCATATTAACGTGAACAAGGTGGCCGCACCGATATCCGATATCGATTTTACCGTTGACAATTTCAAAGTGGCATTTTACAACAACACCCGGTGTGCCAATTCCTGTTTTTGGGATTTCGGCGACGGGGAAACCTCACAACAAAAAGAGCCGGTACATCAATATACGCAAACGGGGAACTACACCTGCTTGTTTACGGCAAGTAATTCAGCCGGTGTAACAAACGACACTCTCAATATTATCATAGCTTCCACAGATGAAACATGCAAAAACGACAAAGGAATTAAGGTTTATCCCAATCCGGCAACGACAAAACTTTATGTGGAATCGGAAAACACCGTTACAGAAATGGTTATTACCGGTTTGTCGGGAAAAACCGTAGCAATATTAACTCCCGAAAACAAACATACCAATATTATAAACATCGAAACCCTTCCGCAAGGAATATATTTTTTGAAAGTAAAATCGGGAGAAAAAGAGATAACGGTAAAGTTTGTAAAATGAAAACCGGCCTGAATATACGCAATTTATGAAAAAATCGGGGAAGAAGGTAACCCTCCCGAATACTAACGTTCACTCTTCTTGATGCTGCATAAAAAAACAACCCTCCGTCAAGCTTTCGAACATTAATTATTATTTCGTTTTTGTTCTGAAAATGAAATTAGCAACACAAACCGATGCTAACAATGTATATACATTTGACCGGACTTCACGCATCTTACATTTAATTCGGGAGGTCATCGGAAAAAGTCAAGTAAAACACCGGAAATACTTGACCTGTTAAATATCATAATAAGAATTAGCCCCGGCCGGTTTGAATTTTTTAAAAATAAATGAGGTTATTCTTTTTTATATAAAAAGTTTATTTAATTTTGCACGCCCAAAATAAAGGTAAAAAATAATAATTAAAGATTATGGCTAATCACAAATCGGCACTAAAAAGAATAAGGCAAAGTGAAGTAAGAAAACTTCGCAATCGTTATTACAAAAAAACCATGCGTAATGCCGTTAGGAAGTTTAAGAAATTAACCGACAAAAAAGAAGCTGTTGAGCAGATGCCGAAGCTTTACGCAATGATTGACAAATTGGCAAAACGCAGAATTATTCACAAAAACAAAGCGGGTAATTTAAAATCGAAAATTACTAAATACGCCAATAGCCTTAGTTAATAAGCCGGAGCGCTAACACGGTTTTTAAAATTTATAAATCGAAAAAGACTGTTTGTAAAGGTGATTACCGTTTCAAACGGTCTTTTTTTATTGTTTTACCTTGTCTTTACATTTTATTATCATAACACTGCTATCCTTGTCGGTTAGAGGCACTGCGGTTTCGGGTATTGCAGCAGCAAATTCATTAACGGCTTTCATAATTCCGCTCCATTTTGGATTGTAATCGTGTACGATTATTACCCCGCCGGGGACAAGACGAGGGTAAAAAAATTCCAATCCCGCTTTTGTAGGGTTATAGAGGTCGGCATCCATTGATACCAAAGCAAACTCCACATCTTCCACCGCCTTTGCCGTTTCGGGAAAATATCCTTTATGAAAAACAAATTTCGAACCGTTCAATCTTTTTTTCACCTTTTCCAACGATGTATCGGCAAAATTATGTCGCGTATAACTTGCCGCTTCACCCTCTTCCACCTTCAAATCTTTTTCGCAAAATCCCTCGAAAGTATCGAACAGATGAAGCTTTCTTTCGCCATCCAACAGATGCAATATTTCGGCAGTATCACCCTTGTAAACTCCAAGTTCGGCAAAATCGCCGCGTATATTTTCCCTTTTAAGTCTTTGGGTTTGAAACCATAAGTTAAAGAACCTCTCTTTGTCGCCGTATCTTGCAAGCGCCTTTTGCAACCTGCGGGACACCTTCCCCTTTTTAACGGCATCTTTCCAAAGTACGGGAGCGGTCTTGCGTTCGGTTATCATACCGTAAACATAATAGAGAGCATAAACCACCAAAAGGGTTATTAAAAAATATTGGATAAAAAGGATTGTTTCGTTCATATTGGAATTTTTTAAATTACCTCGGAAACAACAAAAGTACTTCCTCCCACAAAAACCAAATCGCGAATACCGGCATTATTTACCGCCGAGTTATAAGCATGGCGTACCGACGGATAGACATATCCGTTTAAACCCGCTTCGATTGCTTTCAGGCTAAGCGTTTCCGCATCCAAGGCGCGCGGAATGTCGGGACTGCAAAAATAGTATTGCGCACCTTTCGGCAAAAGCGATAAAATCTCTTCGTGATTTTTGTCGTTTACCATTCCCAAAACAAAATGCAGTTTATCGTAATCCGTCTCTCTCAATTGTTGTGTAACAGCTTTTATTCCGTCAATATTGTGGGCGGTATCTGCAATTGTCAACGGATTTTTACTTAATATTTGCCAACGTCCTTCCAAGCCGGTATTATTTACCGTCTGTTCAATCCCTTCAACAATATCTTTTTTATCAAGCCTGAATAATTTCATGTCGTTAAGGGTAAAAATTATTTGCATGGCGGTAGCGATATTCTCTTTTTGATAGTTTCCCGCCAATGGAAAGTTAACGGCACCGGCATAAAGTAAATTTCCCACCCATATATCGTAAAATATATCATTACTGTTGCTTCCCGTTACCCGTTTAAGTTCAATGTTGTCTTCAGCAAAAATCAAAGGTGCGTTATTAAGTTGTGCGGCATTTTCGAATACTGTTTCCGTTTCGGTTTGTCGCCTTCCCACTACCAAAGGAACGTTTTTCTTTATAATTCCCGCTTTTTCGGTTGCAATTTCCCTCAGGGTTTCCCCTAAAAATTTGGTATGGTCGTATCCTATGTTTGTAATGGCGGTAACCACCGGCTGGCAAAGGTTTGTGGAGTCGAGCCTCCCTCCCATTCCTGTCTCCAATACCGCAACATCGACACCCCGGGCGGCAAAATAGTCGAATGCCATTGCCACGGTCATTTCAAAAAACGAAGGCTTTAATTGCCGGAATATTCCACCGTTTTTTTTCACAAAAGCCACAACATAATCTTCGGGAAGGGGAACACCGTTCAATTTTATGCGCTCCCTGAAATCTTTTAAATGCGGAGAAGTATATAATCCTGTTTTATAACCCGCTTCTTGCAAAACGGAAGCCGTAATGTGCGAAACACTGCCCTTGCCGTTGGTACCTGCAATGTGTACCGCTTTAAAACGGTGCTGCGGATTGCCCAAAGCATCGAGCAAATCTATGGTGGTTTGCAAATCGGATTTGTATGCGGCTCCGCCAATTCGCTGATACACCGGAAGACACGAATACAACCAATCCAATGTTTCCCTGTAATTCATACCGCAAATGTAAAACAGTTTTAGCCATTGTACCCCTTTATTAAAAATATTTTGTTTGGTTTGGTTATAAATTTGCAAGGACATTGCAAAAACGCCATTTTTCGCCGTCGCAAAACAGCAAAATGTAATATGTTTGCCCGGTTTTCAAAACATACAACTATTATTGGCACACCGCTTCATGAAAAAAGAAGACTGCATGAGCAGTGAAGGGGCTGTTTCAAAAATTAAAATTCATTTGAAACGGAAATGTTTTTTTAAAGGCAGGTAATTAACATATTATTAAAAACAGATGAAATACAGCGTTTTATTGTTAACAACACTTTTATCGGTAGCACAAATAAGTTTTTCGCAAAACAGTTCGCAAAAGGTTAAAAAGGGAAGCGACAGTTATTTTTTCGGGCAGATATTTACCGATTTTTATTACTGTTTCAATAAAGATTACAAACCTGTAACGGCATTCAGGTTCAATCAGGGTATTATGGGTTACAAACACACGTTTTCGAAAAAATTGAGTGCGATAATAATGTTTGATGTAACCCGGACAACTCACATAAACGGAATTTCAGACAGTGCCGGTAACCGGCTGAACTACGACTATTTTGAAGGGAGCAAATACACGGCATACCTGAAAATGGCAGAAATAAAATGGACCATAAACGATTATCTGACATTACGCGTCGGACAGTTATTAAATACGCAGTACCTCACTCTGCAAGATAAATTCTGGGGTTACCGTTACGTGGAGGTTACAATGCAAGAGAAATTTCGCATGGGAATGCCTGCCGATTTCGGTGCACAAATCGATTTTAAATACAAAAAGAGGTTCTTAAATCAATTTTCGGTTGTAAACGGCGAAGGTCCGTTCCGCCACCAGGACAACGGCGGCAAATATTTATATTCCGACAACATACAATATACTCCCACCGAAAACATCGTACTGAAAATGTATGCCGACTATTCAGCAAACAGTGATACATCCGTGTTGAAGACCGGCAAATACACATTAGCTTTTTTTGCAGGTTACAAAACCGAACCGTTCCGCATAGGCGCCGAATACGCAAAGGTCTTTAATTACAAATACGATACCGATTCCCGTTATACGGGAATATCTGTGTTCGGCTCGGTAAAAATCAACGGTAAAATAAACCTGTTAGGCAGGTACGACCATGTTGTATTAAAAGATTCTTCGCAAAGCGTCAAAACCGGTTATTATATTGCCGGGGTTCAATATACGGCGGCTGATTACCTTAATGTGGCTCTCAACCTCAGATACTATTCCAAAAAGGAACTCCCCTTTGTTTTTGTGAGTTTCGGAATAAAATTTTAGCAAAACCCGCCAAAAAAATTTCTAACGGTTAAATACTATTCACCGTAAACATCGGGCACAAAAGTTTGTTCCTGAATGGGCGGGCGAACATACCCTTTCATGTGAGGACGTGGCGGCAGTTCTATTGGCGGTGGCGTTAAATCTTCGTACGGTATAAGGCTTAACAGATGATGAATGGTATTCAAACGTGCTTTTTTCTTGTCGTCGGCATCCACAACATACCAAGGCGAGATTTTTGTATCGGTATATTCGAACATTTCGTCTTTGGCCTTTGAATATTCAATCCATTTTTCCCTCGATTTCAGATCCATGTCGCTCAATTTCCAACGCTTTGTGGGGTCTTTTAACCTCGACCTGAAACGCTTTTCCTGCTCCTCTTCGCTTACCGAAAACCAATATTTTATCAGTTTTATTCCCGAGCGTATAAGCATGTTTTCAAACTTGGGACATGAGCGCAAAAACTCCCAATATTCCTTTTCGGTACAAAATCCCATAACCCGTTCAACACCGGCACGGTTATACCACGACCTGTCGAACAAAACCATTTCGCCGGCCGCCGGCAGATGGGCAACATAGCGCTGAAAATACCATTGCGTTTTCTCCTTTTCGGTAGGAGTTCCCAATGCCACAACCCTTACAACCCTGGGGTTTAAGCTCTCGGTAATACGTTTTATAACTCCGCCCTTTCCGGCAGCATCGCGCCCCTCGAAAATAACAACTACTTTCTGTCCGGTGGCTTTTACCCATTCTTGTAATTTTACCAACTCTATCTGTAATTTTTTTAACTCTACAAGATAATAGGAGTTTTTCAGTTTTCCGTGGCGGGTATATTTATCGGTATGCTTATTGTCATTCATGCGAATTGGAGTATTAACAGTTAATTTACTCACAAACATATAAAAAATTTTAATGTGTAAACCAACAGGTTATGCCGCTAACGGATTTTTTTGCCGCTATAGTGTTGAAAATACATCGCGGGAAAATATTTACATCAAATAATCAACCGTAAATATTTGCTCTTTTATTAATAAAAAACATCTACTTTTGTAAAAAAAGTTAAGCGGGTAATTTTCCTATTCAACAAAATGATAAACAGGATATTAACAATAGCGGGCATTTTTATTGCAGCCCTGTTGCCGGCACAAAACCATAACGGCAACCTTTTTTATAAACGCATGGAAGGTACCATAGGAGAAAAAGTATTGGTAACAACTCATCTGATAAGGGTAAAAGACAAGTTGTCGGGCAACTATTATTATACTTTTTCGGGACAAGACGGCAAGAAGCAGTATGGCAAAACCATAGAACTCAGCGGCAAAATGGTTAACGACACATCGGTTTTATTGAAAGAGGTGGGTGAAGACGATTTCAGTTTCGAGGGTACTCTGATAGACGACCGGTTTACGGGAAGTTGGCACGATGCCGGCGACGAAGAAAAAGTCCTGCCGTTCGAAATGAAATCATTTTATCCCAAAGGCTCGTTGCCATTCTCGGTTCATTATCTGAAATCGGATTACATTCTTGATGATAAAAACGAAGACTCTCCTTATGCCGATATCGAACTGGTTCTTGCATGGCCTACCGGCAAATATTTTCTTCCCGAAGTTGCCGACTCGGTTAAAAAATATGTATTAAACAGTTTTTTCGGAAAGGATTTTAAAATAAATCTCCCCGACAGCATGCTTGCCGTTTTCGAAAAAGAGTATTACGGTAATTTCGACAAGCAAGCCGGCGAACTCTATAAAAAATACCACAAAATATTCAACTGGGAAAAGGTAATCTCCATGTCGGTAATGTTCAACTCATATTATCTTTTAACCCTGGAATATTTACGGTATGCTTACAGCGGAGGTTCGCACGGTATTACCAACACTTCGTACGACGTTATCAACCTCAGGGACGGAAGCTTGTTAAAATACGAAAACGTTTTCAAAGACAATATAAACGACACCTTATCAATCCTCTTGACCAGAAAATTAAAAAAAGATTACGGATTATTCGATACCCTTTCGTTAAAGAAAGCGGGATTTTTTTACGATACTATAAAACCCAACAGAAATATTTTTGTAAACGGAAACGGGATAGGTTTTGTTTACAACAATTACGAAATAGCTCCTTCGTCGCAAGGAACAATAACGGTATTTTTACCGTTTGACAATATAAAAAATCTTATAAAAAAAGGCACTCCCGTATATCCTTTGTCGCATGGTTTATAATCAGTATAACCGTTGACGTTTCAAAAGGTAAGGCAACAACAGCATCTCGAAACCTTTGTTAATGTCCGCTTCCACATAATCGATACCGTAGCGTCCGCAGCGCAGTTCAAGTTCTTTACGCCTGCTACCGACCTCTTTTGCATATTTTTCACGGATTTCCACGGGATTTAACTTCAGGGTTTCCCCTGTTTCCATATCCACAAATTTATAAGGTCTGTCTTCCAAATCGAGATACTCCTCCATCTTTTTATCAATTACATGAAAAAGTATCACTTCGTGTTTGTAATGTCTGAAATGTTGCAATGCTTGAAAGACCTCATCAATGTTGTGTGCCGTATCGAACATATCGCTGAAAATAATCACCAGCGAACGTTTGTGAATTGTTTCAACAATGGTATGAAGGGTTTGTACCACATCGGTTTTTCCGCCCTCTTGCCACTTTTCCGTGTCGAGTAGTTCTTCGAGCCTGTCGTAAAGAAATTTTTGGTGAACCGTACTTGACCTTTCGGCGGTGTGTAATTCGACCTTATCGGAGAAGAGTGTAACACCAACGGCATCGCGTTGCTTTTTCATCATATTTATCAATACTGCGGCAGCATAAACCGAAAAGGTCAACTTGTCGGGATTGTCAAGGCCGGGATTCTCTTTGAGCGGAAAAAACATCGACGACGACTTGTCGATAATAATGCGGCAACGGAGGTTGGTCTCTTCTTCAAAACGTTTTACAAAAAGCTTGTCGGTTTTTCCGTAAAGTTTCCAGTCGATAAAACGTGTCGATTCGCCTGTATTGTATAACCTGTGCTCCGCAAACTCAACCGAAAAACCGTGAAAAGGACTTTTGTGCATACCGGCAATAAACCCTTCAACAACTTGACTCGCTATAAATTCAAGCGAATTGAATTGTTGCAACCTCTCTTTATCTATGTTGTATCTCACCGGTTTAAATATTTAAAAAAAGGCTGTCGTAAAAAATCAACAGCCTTTTATTTTTTTTCAAACTATCTTTTTTTTAAAGATATTGTTCAAGTTTTTTTATCAGAACCTGTTTGGGAACCGAGCCCACCTGTTTATCGACAACTTCCCCGTTTTTAAAGAAGAGAAGCGTGGGAATGTTTCTTATTCCGTATTTACGTGCCGTGGCGGGGTTATGGTCAACGTCAAGTTTACCTACCAAAACCTGGTCGCTGTACTCTTCGCCTATTTCCTGTACAATAGGGCCGATAATACGGCAAGGACCGCACCATACAGCCCAAAAATCAACAATAACGGGTTTATCGGAATTTAAAACAAGTGCATCGAAATTTGCATCTGTGAATTCTAAAGCCATGACAATCTCTTTTTTTAAATTAAAAGCGCAAAGATATATAACTTCTTTTATGATTAAGAATATAAACGGGAAAAAAACAATTTTATTTTTTTCAAAAACACAGTACAACCGATTTTTTATTAATTTAGTGCCAAATATTAACTAAAATAAATAGATTATGGAAAATCAAGACTTTATGGGTATATTCGGAACAACAACCATCATTATTTATCTGGCGATAATTATTTTGATGATTGTTTCGCAATGGAAAATTTACAAAAAAGCGGGGCAACCCGGCTGGGCATCTATTATTCCTTTTTACAATCTTTATATACTTCTGAAAATTGTAGGCAAACCCGGCTGGTGGCTTATCCTGTTTTTCATTCCGGTTGTAAACTTTGTAATAGCTATTTGGTTAACCAATTTGTTGGCAAAGAGTTTTGGCAAAGATGTCGGTTATACGCTGGGATTAATATTTCTCCCCATATTCTTTTATCCCATTCTTGCTTTCGGCGATGCCAAATATGTAGGGCCTGCAGGAGACGGCAATAAAAATTCAACAACAATCACCGTATAAAAAGATAAACACAAAACAAAAAAGCCGCCCGAAAGGCGGCTTCTTTGTTATCCGAGAAATTCAATTACATTTTTTTCAATACGTTGGAGTATGTTCTCATTTTCCGCTTTTCTAAATGTCTCGCCGGTAACCTTTTCATAAAGTTCAATATACCGGTTCGAAACGCTCTCTACAAACTCGTCCGTCATTTCAGGCACTTTTTGCCCCTCTTTTCCCTGAAATCCTTTTTCCATTAGCCATTCGCGGACAAACTCTTTGGATAGTTGGCGCTGCGGTAAACCCTTGGCAAAATTCTCCTCGTATGTATCGGCATAGAAGTAGCGCGACGAGTCGGGAGTATGTATTTCGTCGATAAGATAAATTTTATCGCCGATTTTACCGAATTCGTATTTCGTATCAACCAGTATCAGCCCACGTCTTGCAGCCATTTCGGTTCCTCTTTTAAAAAGGAGTTTGGTATAATTTTCCAGCATTTCGTAATCGGCTTCCGATACGAGCCCCTGTTTTATTATTTCCTCTTTTGATATATCTTCGTCGTGTCCCTCTTCGGCTTTGGTGGTGGGTGTAATTATGGGTTCTTTAAACTTTTCATGTTCCCGCATACCCTCGGGGATAGGCACTCCGCAAATTTGGCGTGCACCTTTTTTGTAGCTTCGCCACGAACTGCCCGTAAGATATCCCCTTATAATCATCTCTACGGGAAAAGGCTTGCAATAACGTCCGGCGGTAACCATAGGATCGGGAACCGCAATTTTCCAATTGGGAACAATATCGGCGGTGGCATCTAAAAATTTTGAGGCTATTGAGTTTAACACCTGTCCTTTGTATGGAATGCCCCGGGGCAATACAACATCGAATGCAGAAATGCGATCTGTGGCAACCATTACCAGCAATTCGTCGTTTATGTTATAAACATCGCGCACCTTTCCGTGGTAAACGCTTTTTTGTCCCGGAAAATTAAAATCTGTTTTTGTAACTGCTTGTGTCATTATTTGATAGGCTTTAAAAATTTCGGGAACAAAAATAATTTATTTACGGTATTAATACCCGTAAAATAAAATTATTTATCAAAACAACCCGAATACCCCGTTGGGAGTAATACCCAACCAGTGATACCACGTTTCACCCATCAAAATGTTAATAAACCAGCCTGCTACCAGCATGGTAAAACCGTAACGGAACGTGTCGGTATAAGAATATTGGTCGGTTTCGTAAAGCAACGCAGCGGGTTTGCTGTTAAAGGGTAACACGTAAACATGTTCTATTAAAAATGCCACGGGCAACGAAAGACTGATAACGCTGAAACCGAAACGGTTGGCAACTCCTATGGCTATGGGGATAAATATCATGGTACGCATGGTTTTCGATTGAAATATCAATGCGCTGAATGCCATTGTAAAGGTAAGCACCAGATACAATACCCAAAAAGGTGTATGTTCACCGAAACCCATATTATTGAAAAATGCATTTACCGATATTGAAGGTAAGTCGGTAGCTTTAAAACCCGCACCGAGGGTATATGCCCCCGCCGAAAAAATCATCAGATGCCAAGGAATATCAACCTCATTCCAGTTTAAAATACCCACCTTGGGAAGCAAGGCAATGATGGCTCCCACAAATGCCACCGCCGTGGGACTTATTCCGTGATACTTGTCGGTACTCCACATTGCAAGGATGCCTATAAACAAAACCGCGGCTTTTATTTCCTGGAAATTTATTTTTCCCATTTGGGCAAGTTCCTTTTTCAAACGTTCCATTCCACCTTCAATTTGCGGAACCTGCTCTTCCTTTTTCAACGGGAAGAATATTTTGACGGCGATAATATATCCCAACAACATAAGCCCTATCGCCACCGGAAAATTTGCCCTCATCCAATCGGTAAAAAATATATCGGCACCCGTTGCTCCGGCAATGAGTGATGCCGCCAAAAGATTGGCTCCCGAACCGGTAAGAAAACCGCTGGCGCCAATGTTTATGTAAAAGAGGTTTTGTAATACTATATTCCTTCCGAAATTATTCTTTTTATCGCCACCGCGGGCACCGTATATTGCTGCTATTACCATAAATATTGGCAACAATATTGCCGCTTTGGCCGTAGTTGCCGAAATAAATGCCGACAGCACCACATTGATAAACAGAAAACTTAAAAATATCGACGATGATTTTTTTCCGAAATGTACTATAAACCAAAGTGCAAAACGCTTTGCCAACCCCGTTTTCACAAGCATGCTCGCCAAAACAAACGACATTATATTAAGCCACATTATTTTGTGCCCGAGCTGTGCATACGCCTCTTTTTCCGACAAAACTCCGGTAAGAACCAAACTTATTATCAATATCAGCGATGTTAAATAATTGGGTATGGCTTCCGTTATCCACAAAATGATACTAACGGTAAAAACGGCAAGCATCGCCACGTTTATCCTTGAAAATTCGTCGGCTCCGAGAGCTTCGAATTTGGCTTTGGCATAGCCGCTCAACGTTGACGGATCAATATTATAGAGAAACGACGGTTGAAACAGAAAATATATAAGAATAAACGAAATAATGGCAAGGGGCCATCCCGCCATTGCCACTTTTTGTTCAAACGGCGATTTTTTCCTCTTGGGAAGTTTCTCGATACGGTAATTTTTCATGTCCAACGGGTCGAATCCGTTGCTTGCCGCGGTCTTACTCATAAAAGGCTGTTTTTTTAATTTAAAACTCTTACAGTTAAATTATTTTTTCCAGTTTTTATAAGGATTTTTCATCAACATCGAATTGTAATACTTGGGGTCGCCGGTAACCTCTTCTCCGAGCCATGCCGGTTTCTCAAATGTAAAATCTTCAGAGGGGAGTTCAATTTCGGCAACGGTAAGTCCGTCGTTGTCGCCGTAAAATTCGTCAACTTCAAAATTCAGTCCGTTGCCCGCCGGAACAATATATCTTGTTTTATCTATTATTCCGGGTTCGCAAAGCTCCAACAGTTCTTTAACCTCGTTAACGGGAATCTCTTTTTCCCACTCGTAACGGCTGGCACCCGATTTATTTCCTATTCCCTTCACCGTAATAAATCCTTTGTCACCCTTTATCCGTACCCTTACGGTACGTTCGGGAACCGACGACAGGTACCCTTGGGTTATTCTCGTCTCTTTTACGGCGTATGGTTTAAAATCGCCTTTTACCAAAAATTTTCTTTCTATCTCTTTTGCCATTTTTTAACTGTTTATAATAAGTAATATCCGTTATTAAAATAATTTCAACATTTTCCTCTTTAGTTGGCAAGAGGTTTGTCAATCCAACCTATTACCCTTTTTACGGCTTGCAAATAGTTTATGTTTTCAACACCTTCGAGTTCAAGGTCGGAAATTGTCTTTTTAATGTCGTCTATTTCCGTCGATTCCGAATTTACCGTCACTACCATTGCACCGTTAATCCAGACGTTTGCATATTCGCAAATGGTATCGTTAACCATGTATCCGAAACGCTCTTTTTCTACCCTAACCGCTTGTAAATCGGGATGATTTTTTACCATTTGCAAAAACTCATCAAGCGAATATTCATCTTTGTCAAATTTGGGAATATCCACTTTGAAAGCCGGAAACACCTCCTCTTTCAAAACTTTGGCTTTCATGGGAAATTCGCCCTTCATCAGCGGGTTCCATTGTTCCAGCCCCTCCTCTTCGCGGACAAAAGTTTTAATATCCATTTTGCCGTCACGGATTTTGGTATTGTTTACGTCATTGGTACGCGAAAGAATATAAATTTCCTCGGAATGCCGTTCCCAAACTTTACGCGGCACCGGTACCGACAAGCGCGACATAAGGTATGCAGCCTCTTCAAAATCTCTTCCGAACGTTCTAAATTCATAGCGGGGCTTCGATGCTTCCCCGATATTTAATTTTTCTTTTGCCATTTTATTTCTCTTTTTATTATTTGTTATTTTATAAATAATCCTGAATCTTTTCACACACTATTTTTATCCTTTCCAGTTGTCGGGCAGCTCAACCAACCCCATAATGCGTTTCAGGGCAAGCGGATAATTCACGTTTTTAATCTCCGGGTTAATACCGATAATATTCTTTGTTTCCAATACCTTTTCGGGTATCTCCGATTCGATGCAAATGGTTTTTATAAATGCCCCGTTGACGGTAATTTCGGCAATTTCGGCTATGCAACCGTTCAAATTGTAACCGAACCTTTTTTTGTTTACCCAAGCCACCGACAAATCGGGGTCAACAGCAATGAGATTTTGCAGAAAGCTGTCAAGCGGATACTCGTCTTTATCCATTTCGGGACACGATATGCCAAGCGAAGGAAAGACCACCGATTTTATCACTTCGCGCTTTAAAGGGAATGCCCCCACAAGAAAAGGATTCCAAAGTTCCAAACCTTTGTGTTCATCTTGAAGAATTTTGATATCCATAACGCCGTTGCGGATTTTTACGTTATGGTCGGGGTTACCTGCAGCCAATATGTAAACCGATTGCATGGTACGGCTTTTTTCAAATACCGCCGCCTCTTTCAGTTTACTTTCGTAAGGCTCCAAATCTATCCCGAATATTCTGAACTCATATCTCGGTTTAGTATGCTTTTCCATATCATATTAATTTTCCAATTTGTAAATTACCAGTTGCGACGAAGCGTCATTAACAAGGTAAACCAAATTATTATCGTCGTCAACCGCAACCCCTTCGTACTTGTAATCGTCGAGCATGTATTGTTTAACGGGTTCCATTTTATAATTACACTTGTAAAGCGTTTTCGATTCGTCGCTGACCACCCATACCGTTGAGATTCCGGCATCTACATATATGCCCGAATAGTCGGAGGCAAACTTCAATCCGGTTTCTTCCAATATCCCTCTTTCGGGGTTCCAAACACACAAAAGCCCGGGATTGGCTTCGTTTACAATATAATAACTGCTGTTGTTGGAATTGTAGGCAATACCTTCAAGGCCTTTGTTTTGAACATTTGCCGGGATATCAATCACAAATCTCTGTTTTTCGTTACCGTCACCGTTCAAAATCACAACTTCCCGTTTACGTTCTTCCACTATTGCCAACTCACCGGTTTTACGGTTAAAACATATGCCTTCCAAATCGTCTCCTTTAAAAGGCAGCTTTTTAATAATATTACCTTCCAAATCCATTTCAAACACATTGTTAGTGTTATCGCTCACCGTAAACAGCGCCGATTTGTCTGCATTAAATGTAAGTCCCGAAGGTTCCTTAACGTCAAGATGATAATTTGCGACAAGTTTCAGCTTACCCGTTTCCACGCCGGCGGCGGGTTGAGGAGTGTTTTTTTCACATCCCGTCATCGCCGACAAAAACAATACAAACAACAGAGGTTTGAAATATATTCTCATATTTTTTCACGTCAACGGTTATTACTCTGCCCCGGTGTAGGGGGTCTGTCGCTATCGGGGTCGAAAAGCACCCAAGTTGCCGCACCATCGCCGTCGCGTCCTGCCGACCAGTCGGAAACCGGCCCGGGATCAATATCGCCACCCGTTCCATAGGTTAACGAATCGGCAAAAACAACACCGTCTTTCGACAGCCCTATCGACTCACCGCTACTCGAAAGTTTGAAATTAGTAAACAGAGGTCCGCTTTCGGGACCTGTACCGTCGCAAATAACAACCACAAAACCGTGAGCCGGAACCACCGTTTTTTCGGGGAATCCTTCCGGAATTTGATTTTTCTGAATATCGTCAAGTTTGTCGGTCAAATACCATCCGGCGAGGTCTATGTCGGTTTCACCCGTGTTGTATATCTCAATCCAGTCGGGATAATCATTGTTGGGACCGGGATAAAAGGTGTTGTTGCTCGCCATAAATTCGTTAATAACAAGAGTGCCTTCAACGGGAGCACTGCCGTCGTTGGGCATTCCCGGAGTTTTCGAGGCAAGTACCACCCATTCGTCAGCACCGTCGCTGCTCCTTCCGAAAGATTTATCGTCTTCCAAACCGTTAAAATCATCAGAAATATCTATCTGCACTTTCGAGGGGTCGTAAAGGGCTACCCGGTGGTCTTTCGACGAGCTAAGTCCCGTATTGATAAAAATTTTGCCGTTTGCTATTCCCGTGGGTATATCGTTCCCCGAAGCGTCGGCGGCACCGAAAATCAAAACCAAAAATCCTTTCGGAGGTATGGTTGTTACGGTTCCTTTATCCGAAGGTATTTTTTGATAATCATCCTCTGTTCCGGGATTGTCGGTAATATACATTCCCGCTATATCAACGGCTTTGGTACCCTTATTGTAAAGCTCAACCCAATCGGCATTGCTGCCGCTTTCGTCGGTAAAATAGGGACTTGTAATATCTTTGGTTATCAATTCGTTAATAACTATATCGCTGTAGTTTTCGGGGGGAGCCGGCTGAGGGGCAGGCAATTCGTCTTTCACACAAGAGGAAAACAGGACGGTTACAAATGTTATTATTACCAAATATAATATCTTTTTCATTTTTGCTGAATATTTAAATTTATTACATTAAAAATCAATCTCTATTCGTGCTTGCAACATACCGAAATCAATACCGGCTTTTCCGGTGGGTAAATCTTTATAGGTATCGTATTTACCTTTGCCGTCGGCCCAGCGGTCGTTATTTACATACGAATAACCGAGCATCATTTTTACATTGTAATTAAAATAATAATTCAACGCTGCCGTGTATATTTCGCATGCTCCCCCTTGAATGTAGGGAATATCGCTACCCTCCTTAAAACTGTTGGCATCGGTGAAAGAGTAACGCAAAGCAAATTCCAAAACACCCTTTTTGTAATTTCTGAAATTTATTTGCGAAAACTCGGCTTCAGCCATATTGTAATAATAATCGGCATTGGTAATGAGCCAACCGCCGTACAGGAAAAACCCTTTAACATATGCCTTGTCTTCGCCCTCGGCGGTTTTTGTTTCGTCTCTTTGAATTTGGCTGCCTATGTATTCTCCGGCTATTTTAAAATTTTTATAAGCAAAAGCGGTTTCAAAACCGTAAAGAACCATCGATTTCGAATCGGTTATGTCGTCGGTATCAACATATTTTTTTCTGTTAATTGAAGTTTCGGAACGCGACGAGAAACGGAAACTGTTTACGGGGTCGCCGAGTTCGGGAATTTTAGGCGTTCTGTACGAACCGGCAACACCCAAGTGCAATACCATATCGTGTGTTTTTACCGGAGTATAAGCTACCCTTCCTGTTGCCGACCACCCCGCCGAAGTTCCCTGTTTTTTGTTTTGGTCTTGCATTAAATCGTTCGCTATTTCGCTTGAAAACAATCCCGTTTCCACAAAATAACGGTGTCCGAACTTCCTGAACGATACGCCGAGGTGTCGCGAAGGAGCTAACTTGGTTATCATGGGTCTCTCAATAAAGGTGAGGTAACGCGATGTGGTTGTCTCTTCCATTGAAAAAGGCTCTTTGAAGTTTCCGGCTTTTATTTGCCAGTTGTTTTCACCAATGTAGCGCACAAATGCATCTTTGATGTCAACCTCGTTGTATGCAAAATCAAAATCTATCTCGCCGCCCCAATGTCCCCAAAGTATGGTTTTCATGGCAAACCTCATCCTCCTGATGTTTACGCCGTTGCCGATATTCTCGTTGTCGCCGAAATATGCGGCACCATCAAAATAGACACGGTTATCGAACCAATATTTGAACCTGTTGTCGGGGGTTGAAAACATAAGAATTCCGTCGCGCGACTCGGTATTTAACGAAACCCGTAAAGCCACCGTCTTGCCGTAATCGTTTTTAACCGTCTTGCCGAAAAGATGAACCGTCAAATTACTCTCTTTTTCAACAGTAACACTCTCTTTTTTGTAACCCGGTTTGGATATCTCAATAACAACGGGAAAAGATTTCACGTTTAATTTAAAAAATCCGTTAATATCGGTATGAACCGGAGATAAATCCCCGCCTTTTACCGTTATTACGGCATCTTTTACCGGTGTTTGCATACCCGCCGGAAAAACGGTCCCCGTGATTGTTCCCCCGTTTTGTGCCGAAAGGAAATTGCAGGAAACAAATGTTAACGCAAATCCCAAAATAATTTTTAATAAATTTTTTTTCATATGCCTTTATTTTTGTAATTTTTGAAATTTGAAGCGGCTCACAAGCATCAAAACCTGCAAAACAACTTCGCCACCACACGAATTCCGTTAACCGGTCTTATTCCATTTTGCGATTAATAAAATTCATGTTTTTTCTGTCAAAACATTTTTTTCATTGCAAAAAAAAGAAAAGAGGACTATCAAAACAAAAATTCAACCTATACAACAACACTACAATAACGGTAATGCACATCACTGAACAGGGTATTATCAAACAAACATATACCGGTGTTGCCCTTTGAAAAAGATAAGCCACAGGACAAACCTCTTTTTTGTTCGTGTTGTCATATTAACGTATTAAAGGGTTTGCAAATCAGTTTTTCCGTCATCCCGCTTTTTTTCAACGGAACACAAAAGTTCATTACCTTTGATTGAAAATTTTTTTTGAAATGAAAACAGATTTTCCCGCATTAATAATAGATACAGGCAAAGTGGAATCGAATATCGAGAGAATGCTTTCAAAAGCCTCGAAATCAAAAGCGGTATTACGCCCGCATTTCAAAACACATCAATCGGCAAGGACGGGTGAAATTTTTCGCAAAAAAGGAGTAGAAAAAATTACCGTTTCGTCGGTACAAATGGCGGAGTATTTTGCAAAATACGGCTGGAACGATATCACCATCGCCTTCCCCCTAAACCTGCTCGAAATCGAAAAAACGGACAATCTCGCCGGAAAGATAAAACTCAACATTTTGCTCGACTCACCGTTCGTAGCATCTGAAATTGCAAAAAATACAAAAAACAATATCGGTGTTTTCATAGAAATAGACACCGGTTACCACCGCACGGGATTGTTGCCCGGACAAGAGAATGAAATAGAAAAAATAACAGATATAATTTCAAATACGAAAAATCTGAATTTTAAAGGCTTCCTCACACACGCCGGACATACCTACAATGCTAACGGCAAGGAGAAAATCATTGAAATTCTCAACGATGCCAAACAAAAGATGACCGCTTTGAAAAACAAGTGGCAACAAAGGTTCCCTGACATCATTGTTTCGTACGGCGACACCCCTTCGTGCAGCATTGCCGATAATTGCAACGGTTTCGACGAAATTAGACCCGGAAATTTTGTCTATTACGATGTAATGCAATACCATTTGGGTTCATGCAATTTAAGCGACATTGCCGTTTCGGTGGCGGCTCCCGTAACAGGCATTTACAAAAACAGAAGCGAAATTGCGGTTTACGGTGGTGCTGTCCACCTCTCGAAAGAGTTTATCGCAGGTGACAATAATTTTTCGATATTCGGATATATAGTAAAATATAACGGAAATTTCTGCTGGAACGAACCCCTAAACGGGGCTTGGGTCAAAAGCATATCCCAGGAACACGGCATAGTTCACATGCCGGCAAACGAATTGGGAAAAATAAAACAGGGTGATGTCATAGGAATTTTACCGGTTCATTCGTGCCTCACGGCAAACCTGCTTAATAAAAAATTCTTTATTCCGTCAAACGAACCAAACATTTCTCCCTGAAGACATCAAAACCACACGTAAAAATTTAATAAAATAATGTAAAATGAAGGTTTCGTTAATTACACTGTTCTTGTTTATGTCGATTGGCATTTGCACTGCGCAACACAAAGATATTCCGCTTTACAAAAACGAAAATGCCGGCTTGGACCTCCGCATTCGCGATATTATTTCACGGATGACATTACAACAAAAGATATCTCAATTACGATACGATGCTCCGGCAATAAAAAACGACAGCCTCGACATTCCGGCATATAACTGGTGGAACGAATGCCTCCACGGTGTTGCACGTTCGGGCGAAGCAACGGTATATCCGCAGGCCATCGGTTTAGCCGCCACTTTCGATACCGGATTAATCCACAGAATTGCCACCCAAATATCAGACGAAGCACGCGCCAAATACAATTACTATACAGCCAACGGCAGATACGGACACAGGTATGAAGGTTTGACATTTTGGTCGCCGAACATCAACATTTTCAGAGACCCGCGCTGGGGACGCGGACAGGAAACTTACGGCGAAGACCCCTTTCTGACGGGAAGTTTAGCCGTGAGTTTTATTAAAGGACTTCAGGGAGATGACCCCCGGTATCTGAAAACTATTGCCACATCAAAACATTTTGCCGTACACAGCGGACCCGAATCATCACGCCACCAAATAGACGTAACCCCCTCGGACAGGGATTTGTGGGAAACCTACCTGCCCGCCTTTATCATGACCGTTGAACAGGCAAAGGTGCAGTCGGTAATGTGTGCTTATAACAGTTTCAGGGGTATGCCTTGTTGCGGAAACAATATTCTTTTAAAAGATATTTTGTACAAAAAACTGAAATTTAAAGGCTATGTGGTTTCCGACTGCTGGGCAATAAGCGATTTTTACAACAAAAATTTTCACAATATCGTCAAAACACCGCAAGAGGCGGCGGCAATAGCTCTCAAATCGGGTACAGACCTCAACTGCGGCGTCGCATACAGATACCTCCAAAAGGCAATCGACGCAGGGTATATCACCCGTGAAGATATCGACAGCGCTTTATACAAAGTCCTAAAAGCACGTTTTATGCTGGGCATGTTCGACAACAGCGAAAATGTCCCCTATTCAAAAATCCCTTACTCCACGGTTTGCTCCGCCAAACATAACCGTACAGCACTCGAAGCGGCACAAAAATCCATAGTCTTGCTAAAAAACGAAAACAACCTTTTGCCCCTGAACAAAAACATCAAATCGCTGGCGGTAATCGGTCCCGGCATAAAAGATTACGACCTCTATTTGGGAAACTATCACGGATACCCTCGAAAACGCACTAACCTTTTGCAAGCATTACAAAAAAAACTTCCCGGCACAAAAATACATGCCGCTTTCGGCACCTATTTGTGCGACGGACTGCCGCCGGTAGATTATATTCCTCCGCAATATTTGCTGTCGGGAGAAAAAAACATACCCGGCGGGCTTAAAGCGGAATATTTTAGCAACGACAGTTGTTATGGAGCCCCCGCTTTTATCCGTACCGACAGCACTGTTGATTTTACCTGGTACTCAGCAAGTCCCTTGAACCACAGTCCACTGGACACCTTTTCTGTCAGGTGGTCGGGAAAAATTTTGGCACCGGTAACGGGAATGTACAAAATTGTAGTAACAGGAAGAGATAAATACACCCTTCATCTCGGCGACTCGGTAATAGTTTTCGATAACGGCTGGGATTACAACCAACAATTAGATTTTTACATGCAAAAGGGCAAAACTTACAATTTGAAAATAGAATACGCAGCCCACAGCCCGAGAGGACAAATGCACCTTATGTGGTATGTACCCGGCGACAACTTAACACGCAAAGCAGTAGAAGCGGCTCAAAAATCCGATGTTACAATACTTTTCCTCGGATTGAGCACACTGCTCGAAGAAGAACAAATGCAACTCCAAACCGAAGGTTTTTACCGCGGCGACCGTACTCTGTTGCGACTCCCAAAACCGCAAATAAACCTCATAAAAAAGATTTATGCCACCGGAAAACCGGTTGTCTTGGTATTAACGGGCGGCAGCGCCATTTCCATAAATTGGGCTAACAAACATATACCGGCAATATTAGATGTCTGGTATCCGGGACAAGCGGGCGCCGAAGCCGTCGCCGGTGTCATTTTCGGCGATTACAACCCCGCAGGACGTCTGCCCGTCACTTTCTACAAGTCGGTAAACGACCTGCCCCCATTCGATAATTACAGCATGGAAAACAGAACCTACCGGTATTTTAAAGGCAATCCGCTCTACTGTTTCGGTTACGGATTAAGCTACACCTCATTCAAATACGACAGCCTTAACCTCTCGCTCGCAAACGATACTCTGAACGTCAGGTTTACCCTTGAAAACAACGGCAAATACGACGGCGACGAGGTGGCTCAGGTTTATGTAAAACTCCCCCGCTCAGCCAACTACACCCCGGCGATTAAAGAGTTGAAAGGTTTTACAAGAGTACATTTGAAAACCGGCGAAAGTAAAATCGTCACCATAAAACTGCCGTTAAAAAATCTACGGCACTGGGACTCATCATCGGAAACCTACATACTCTCCAAAGGAAAATACAAAATCATGGCGGGAGCTTCGTCAAACGATATCAGGCTGGAAAAAGATATTCAATTGTAATGCCATAACATTACACATTCATTATCTTGTTGCATCATCATTTTTCAACTTATCAGGGCGGCAAACGGGCTGTCCGCTAATAGTCCTCGGCGGAGGCGCTGTTCGGCAACGGCGTTTTCAGGGGCTTCCTCACGTCAGCCCTGCCTCCGCCTGCCTCACTACCGCCCCCGCCTCCGGGCTGCCGCTCCCATCCCTGCCGCACTCCACCCTTGTGCTTGAATTTCACCTTTCAAATTCTCCAATACACCCTTCGTGCAATTTTATGTAACTATCATACCAAAGGGTTGCTCATGGTCTCTTCCACTTCGGCAATGGTTTTCGGAATCGGCTTACCCAAAACCCTGAATCCTGAGGCGGTAACGAGTATGTCGTCTTCAATACGCACGCCTCCGAAATCTTTATAACCTTCAAGCTTGTCGTAATTAACAAAATCTTTGAATTTACCTTCCTTCGCGAACTTATCTATCAGAGCGGGGATAAAATATATTCCCGGTTCCACGGTTAGCACAAATCCCGGTTTCAGAGCCTTTGCAAGTCTCAAATAAGCCGTTCCGAATTGGGTGGAACGTTTAACACTGTCGTCATAGCCTACAAAGTCTTCGCCAAGGCCCTCCATGTCGTGAACATCGAGACCCATCATATGTCCCAATCCGTGAGGCATAAAAAGCGTATGCGCACCCGCAGCAACGGCATCGCCGGTATCGCCTTTCATAAGTCCGGCATTTTTCAGGCCGTCAACAATTGTCCGTGCAGCAAGAAAATGGATATCGCGATATTTTACGCCAGGTTTTATTGCATTAATGGCATTTACGTTGGCATCGAGAACTATTTGGTAAATTTCGGCTTGTCTGCCGTTGAATTTTCCGCCCACGGGAACAGTACGTGTTATGTCGCTTGCATAATGCATCCCCGTTTCGGCACCTGCATCTGTAACCATCATTCTTCCCGTTTCCAACACGTTGCCGTGATAATGATTGTGGAGGGTTTGTCCGTTTACACTCAATATTATCGGAAACGAAACGGGACCGCCAAGTGCCAGCGATATACCCTCAATGGTACCGGCGATTTTTTGTTCCACAACACCCGGCATTGCCATCCGCATTGAAGTTGTGTGCATCTCGTAAGCTATCTCTATTGCCTTTTCAATCTCGGCAATTTCGTACTCGTCTTTTATCTCGCGAAGCGCCACAACTGCTTTTATCAGATCTACCGACACTGAACTATTCAACTCTTTTACGGGGATACCCAAAAGTTGCGACAACTCTATATAAGTTTCGCCGCGATACGGGGGCAGAAAATGTATTTTACGCCCCTTTTCCACGGCTGCCGCAATAAACCCGGCCAAACTACCGTACGGTGCCGTATTGTCTATACCTGCCTCTGCCGCCAAATCCTTAACCGAAGGCTGTTCTCCCATCCAAATTATGTCGTCCATATCAACGTCGTTTCCGAATATGTAATCCTTGCCTTGGTCAGCATCAATTACTCCTGCAAATCCGGGTTTGTCAAGTCCGAAAAAATAGAGAAAACTGCTGTCTTGCCTGAAATGATATTGGTTGGCAGGATAGTTAAATGCGGCGTCAACATTTCCCAAAAACAGGGCTATACCCGTGCCGAGAGATTTTCTCAAATTGTTTCGCCTCTCTATATAAACCTCTTTTTTAAACATCTTGTTAATTTTTTTTATTACAACATTTGAATATTAAGAGCGTAAAATTACAATATTTTACCAACCGGACAACGACAAAATATCAAGTTGATAAAAACAGAGGGAAGGTTTTTCTTTTTATCACTTTAAAACCTGACCACATCCCGCAAAACCGTCGGACGGTACGGAATATAGCGGTTTTGTCTTTTTTTCTTACAGGATTTATTTCAGGATAGACTTTAAATGGCTTCGGCACCGCTTTGCAACAGTTCCTCAAACTTTTCCCCGGTAATGGTTTCGGAATTTAAACATATGGGGCAATAATAGCTGTATTCCGTCTTTACGGGAACAACAGGCAGAAAAAACAGGGTAATGAAATAGCGCCGTTTTTGTAATATCCACCTGCTTTCGTTATGACAACGGAAACAGTATTTTGTTTCCGCCAAACGGTATTGCTCGGTTTTGGGTTGTGCTCCTGCAATAAATATCATTGTAACGGTTATTTAAAGTCTCTTTATTTTCAACAATTCGCGTGTTGACAACAATCCGCATGCAGCGTCAATATCCTGTCCTCGCGATGCACGTATGGTTGTGGTTATTCCTTTCTCATTCAGCGCATCTTTAAATTCCACAAGGCGCTTCTCATCGGTGGTTTCCAAAGGAGTACCGGGAATTTTATGAAAACGGATAAGATTTATACGGCACTTTATACCGTTTAACAAACGGGCAAGTTCCTTTACATGTTTGGGAGTGTCGTTCAGGTTTTTAAAAACAATATATTCGAACGAAACCCTTCTTTGACGCCCGAAACCGTAATTGCGCAACACTTCCGTTACATCTTTTACAGGGTATATCTTATTAACGGGCATCAGCTTGCTGCGCTCTTGATCGAAAGGCGAATGAAGACTTACCGCAAGGTGACATTCGCTTTTTTCCAGAAAAACTTTCATCTCCGGAATAATACCTATTGTCGAAACGGTTATTTTTCGCGGACTCTTCCCGAAACCCCATTCCGACGTCAATATCTCCAAACTTTTCAATACCTCTTCCGTATTGTCCAAAGGCTCTCCCATACCCATGTAAACCACATTGGTAACCTTTTGAAACTCGGGAATGCTCCTCAATTGGTTTAGAATTTCGCCGGCAGTAAGATTCGCCTGAAAACCCTGTTTTCCCGTCATGCAAAACATACAACCCATTTTACACCCTATTTGCGAGGATACACAAAGAGTATTGCGCTTTTTTTCGGGGATGTATGCCGTCTCCACAAAACCGTTTTCGCCAACTTTAAAAAGGTATTTTTTGGTTCCGTCCTTCGACTCTTGAACACTTACCGGCAAACTTGTCCCCAAAAGGTACTTGTCGCTTAACATTTGCCTCGCCCTTTTCGACAAGTTTGTCATTTCATTTATGGAGGTGATATCCTTTTTATACAACCAACCGGAAATTTGCCCGGCGGTATATTTAGGCAACCCCAACTCAGAGGTTATCTCCGTCAACTGCTCCAAAGTTTTGCCGAAAAGAGGTTCTTTCATGGTCACTGTCATTGTACCTGCAAAAATAAATTAATAAATCGTTTACGATACATATGTACCGTTATTTGATTTATACAACAGGTTTTTCGTCAAAAATCGAAATGTTGTTTACTTTTGCAAAAAAATTTGTTAACGGAAAAAGAGAAAAGATGAAACTGTCGTATAATTGGCTTGGTCAATACATCGATTTGGACGTGTCGCCGCAAGAGTTATCCCCGATACTTACCGATATAGGTCTCGAAGTTGAGGGTTTTGAAAAATTTCAATCGGTTAAAGGCGGACTTGAAGGTTTGGTAATAGGAGAGGTAAAAACATGCGAGCCTCATCCCAATGCCGACAAATTAAGTGTAACCACAGTGGATGTCGGCGGCGAAATTTTGCCCATAGTTTGCGGTGCTCCCAATGTGGCAAAAGGCCAAAAAGTTGTCGTGGCAAAAGTGGGAACGGTATTGTACGACGGTGAAAACGAATTTAAGATAAAAAAGGCTAAAATCCGCGGCGAAATTTCCGAAGGGATGATATGCGCCGAAGACGAAATAGGACTGGGAAACTCACACGATGGTATTATGGTGCTTCCCGGAAACGTCAAACCGGGAACCCCCGCAAATGAATTTTTCGACATTGAAGAAGATTACGTGTACGAAATAGGATTAACACCAAACCGCGCCGATGCCGCATCGCACATTGGCTCGGCTCGCGACTTGGTTGCCGGTTTAAACCGCTACTTTAACACCGGAAAATATTCATTGAAAAAGCCGGATGTCAACGGCTTTAAAGTGGACAACCACGATTTGGACATCGAAGTTGTTGTGGAAGACAGCGAAGCCTGTCCGCGATATTCGGGCGTAACACTTAACAATATTACCGTTGGCGAATCGCCGCAATGGTTAAAAAACCGCTTGAATGCCATCGGCGTCCGCCCCATAAACAACGTAGTTGACATAACAAACTATGTGCTTCACGAAACGGGACAACCGCTCCATGCTTTTGACGCTGCAAAAATATCGGGTAACAAGGTTATCGTTAAAAAGCTAAAACAAGACACCCCTTTTGTCACCCTTGACGAAGTTACGAGAAAACTCGACGCTTCGGACTTGATGATTTGCAACGAAAACGAGGGTATGTGTATTGCAGGTGTTTTCGGCGGTTCGGAATCGGGAATTACAGAAAAGAGCACCTCGGTATTTCTCGAAAGTGCCTACTTCGACCCCAAACATATCCGCAAAACCTCAAAACGTCATGTTTTGCAAACAGATGCCTCATTCAGGTTCGAAAGAGGCGCCGACCCCAATATTACCGTTTATGCTCTAAAACGTGCCGCATTGCTAATTAAAGAGATTGCCGGCGGAGAAATTTCGTCCGAAATAAAAGATTTCTATCCAAAACCCATAGAAAAATGGGAAATAGAGGTAAGTTATGCAAATATCGACCGCCTCGCGGGAAACAAAATAGAGAGAAAGATAATTAAAGAGATACTTTCCGATTTGGAAATGGAAATCCTTGAAGAGTCTTCCGCCGGACTGAAATTGCTAACCCCAACGTTTAAGGTGGATGTTACACGTGAAGTTGACGTTATCGAGGAAATTTTACGCATATACGGATATAACAACATAGTTACCGACAATAAAATCCATTCGTCGGTAAGCCTACGTCCCAAACCGGATGCGGAAAAAATTCAAAACATGATTTCCGACTATCTTGTGGCACAAGGTTTTACCGAAATAATGAACAACTCCCTGACAGCTTCGGAAATATATGAAAACAATAAAGAGTTCGACCAAAACAGAAGCGTCTCCCTTTTAAATCCTTTAAGCAAAGATTTGAATGTTTTAAGACAATCGTTACTCTTCGGAGGATTGGAAGTTATTGCATATAACAAAAACCGAAAACAATCCGATTTAAAAATATTCGAATTCGGAAAAGTTTATCAGAAAAACAAAAACTACGAAAAAGAGAGGGGGGTCAAAAACTATTTCGAAGAGAAACATCTTGCCATCTTTGCCACGGGACGGATATCTCCCGAAAACTGGAACTCTTCAAACGAAAAAGTTGATTTTTACTTTCTGAAAGCACATATCGAAAGTATAATTAACAAAACCGGAACAGACCGCTCCGAAATAAAAACCGAAGAGTATTCCGATGCTAACAAAGAGTATTCGTTGCGTTATCTCTATAACGGCAAACTGCTATCGGAGGTGTTTGAAGTAAGTAAATCGCTGTTAAAAACTTTCGATATAAAACAAGAGGTATTTGCCGCTATTGTCAATTGGGATTTGTTATTGAAAATTATACCGGTACATCCCGTACAATATGAGCCCGTTGCCAAGTTTCCTTCGGTACGGCGCGATTTGGCTCTTATTGTAGATAGTAACGTGAGTTTTGAAACCCTTAAAAAGATAGCTTTCGAAACGGAGCGAAAACTACTGAAATCGGTAGGTATTTTCGATATTTACAAGGGGGATAAAATTCCGGAAGGTAAAAAATCGTATGCCCTCTCTTTTGTTTTGCAAGACAAACAAAAAACCCTCACCGACAAGGTTATCGACAAAACCATGAACAAGATACTAAAAGCCTTTGAAAACAAAGCCGGTGCAAGTTTAAGATAATATCGGAAACGCCGGCATTACGGGCGGCAGTTACCCCGCGGTAATTAATTTTATCATTTTCCGCAATACCTTTTTATAATGTTATAAGCCTCTTCTATTCCGAGTTCGCCCGCTTTGCTCAAATCTTTACAGGCAAGTTTATTCTCTTTCAGATATAACAATACCAAAGCCCTGTTGAAATAGGCTTCAGCCAACCCGGGATTTAATTTTATTGCCATCGAGTAATCGTCTATTGCACGTTGGAATTTTCTCAAATTGGTTTTTAAATTGGCACGGTTATAATAAACGTAGGGCAAAGAGGGATACAGGGTTATAAGTCTATTGTAATCGGCAAGAGATTTTTTGTAGCTTGGCGGTTTTATTTTTGCACCCGTGCCGAAACCTGTTTTGTTTATGCCAATTGCACTTGTATATTTCAACTCTTCCCACTTCAAGTTTTCCTCTTCGAAAAGAGCGGCTCCTCTGTTCAACAAAGCATAGACAAAGGTTTTGTTGTAATAGAGCGTGCTGTCGTAACATCTTATTGCCTTTTCATAGTTTTGCAAAACAGTCATGGTAATACCCTTGATAAAACAGTATCCCGCACTGTCGCCCGATTCAATAACTTTTATGTTCTTTTTTTCGGCGTCATACACAGCACTTTTCTGACTGTCATCAATTCCGGCTGTAAACACAAGTTTGATTCCGAAAACATTATCGGCATTAAAACGGACAATATTTTTATCGAAATAGTAATGTTTTTTATCGTTTGATTTCAAATATTCGTCGTCGTTTAAAAACACCACACTGATATCGGGTTTGGGAACGATGTCAATATGTACAAATTGCACCCTGCCTCTTTTCATATCGCCACTCAAAAAGTCTCCCGTGAAACGGATTATCTTGCTGAAATAGACCGAATCGGAATATCTTTTATACAGCAATTCCGCATTGTTTTGTCCGCTGTTTGCCGATGTTATAATACTTTGGGCACGTTGCCGGTCAAGGAAGGCTTCTTTATGTTTTCCCAGTTGTTCTCTTGCATATGCACGGTTAATGTATCCGCCGGCAAAATCGGGAAAAAGGGAAACCGTTTTGGTAAAGTCCGATTCCGCATCACCATATTCTTTCATCTCCATATGAATTGCCCCCCTGTTGAACCAGGCATATAAATTTTCGGGATTTATTTTCAACGCCGCATCAATATCGTTTAGTGCTTTATCCCAATGTTTTTGGGCTGCTTCTATTAGGGCGCGGTTATAATATGTGAGGGCATTCGTGCTATCGAGTTTCAAAACGGTGTCGTAATCGGCAATTACGGCAGCCGTATCTTTCATTTTCAGATATGTAAGTGCACGCTGAAAAAAGACAAAGGGATATTTACCGTTTATTGATATGGCTTTATTATAATCTGACAAGGACTTTTCCAGACTGTCAAGTTCGTAATATATCATCCCCCTTTTTATGTATGCATCGGGGTTATAAGCATTAATCGAAATTGCTTTGTTAATATCCGACAACGCCGCTTCCGGGTTGTTTGCAAGGTAGTTTGCAACTCCCCGGTTTAACAGCAAAAGGGGATCGTTATGTTTTATTTGCAATGCCGCCGAGAAGTCGTCAACGGCACTTTTGTATTTATGCAAATCGGTCTTTGTTTTTCCCCGTTCTTCATAAGCGTCCACATCAAAAGGATCCAACTCCAAAGCGTGGTTAAAATCGTTCAGGGCTTTCATAAAGTCGCCGGTTTTGCCGTAACATATACCCCTGTAGAGATATGCACGTGTATAAAGGGGATGAAGTTTTACGGTTTCGGAAAAGTCGTTGACAGCGCCTTGGTAGTCGCCCAGGCTGTATTTGGCTATTCCTCTCAGAAACCAGGCTTTGAAACCTTCTTTATTCGACTCGAGAGCCTTATTGAAATTGTTTATTGCTTCCGTATAATTTTCGCGCGACAACTCCGACTGCCCCAACATTAAAAAGCGGCTGTAACTTATTTGTGCAACGGCAACAGAAGCATAAAAAAGCAGAAAAGCAACGGCAAAAGTTTTGATAAAAAGAGGTCGCTTTTGCTTTTGATGTAAAAGCTGAATTTTACTTTCAATAAAATCAATAGGTTTCATCTGTTTTTCAGGTAGTTCTATTTGGTGGATTTTCCCGGGTTGGACATTTCCCTCCACTCTCCGAAATAATCGACAGCCACATTAGTTTTGGGTTGGGTAGAGTAATATTCATTTGAATTATAGTTCCAATCCATGGTTTCGGAGCCGCCACCGCTTTGTGTCGTGATAACAAATCTGTTTGACACAAAACCTATACGCGAGGCTTGTCCTCTTCGCGAGGGCTGGTCGCCACCGCTGGGGTCAACAGGAATCCAGCCGTAATTGGGCAAAAAAACTTCAACCCAGCGGTGGAAAACATCGTCGAGGGTACGGTCGTCGCCCCGTTTGGCAATTGAGCCCACATACCTTGCCGGTATTCCCGCCGAGCGGCACATAGAGATAAAGACGAAGGAATATTCGGAACACGAACCGTTGCCGCGCGCCAATACCGTAGGTGCGGTATTCCAACCTCCCACCCTCTCGTAATACATGTGTCCGATGATATAATTGAAAATTTTACGCATCTTCCAATACAAATTCTTTTCGTTACCAACGGCTTTTGTTACGGCGTTTTTTATTACGGGGTCATTTATCCCGTATTTTACATTATCGGCAAGATAGATGCTTTTTATCTTTTCGGGAATCATATCTTCGCCGCCCACCTTATCGGGGTATATAAAATAGCGCACATTCCAGGTGGTTATTTTATAATGTACCACGGCTTCCCTTTTTTGTCCGGCGGGAATATTTTCGAAGACGAAATGTGCTGTTTTTTGTCCCCATTTATCTTCGTCTATTCCGGCAACGGCTGGTGTAAAATCAAACTCCGACTCCACTTTCTGATTGGGACGGTCAACGGGCAAAGCTATCTGGACATCCATTCTTTTTATCATTCCCGGTCCGAAATTGGTGGTTAAATGTTTATAAAAAATCTCCTGTTCCGATTTGCCGGTTTTAATAAACTTTTCATCGTCGTAAATTTTCAGCTTATATATTTTTTTTGTGATAAAATCGACGTTCCAAAGGTTTTTTCCGTCGTAACACAAATCGCGCGAATACTTTCCCGGTGCATCCGCAATAATTATAACATTTCCGTTTTGTGGATTTACCATATAAATTTCATCCTTTGAGCGGTCGGACACCCAAAGGTATTCGCCGTCGAAAGTAATACCCTGCGGTGAACCCGCCGGCGAAGGGTATTCGTCTATGGTTGTACCGTCGTTGGGGTCGAACCGTATCAGTTTGCGGTGTATGTCGTCGACACACCAAAGATATTCTCCGTCCCATGTCAAACCCGCGGGCGAAGGTGTCGGCGCCGGGACGGTTTTTAATACCGTTCCGTCCTCGGGGTCGATTTTGTAAATTTTTCCGTTATGGTATTCGTCGCCTTGCGGTATTTGACCTTTGGCATCGGAGTTCCATAAATATTTTCCGTCGAAAGCCAAACCCACAGGCCAATAGGCAGGCGACTCGATATACCTGATTACTTTACCGTCTTTGTCTATCTGATATATTTTATCTGTTTTAAAATCGGTTACCCATAAATGTTTTCCGTCCCAAGTCAAACCCGAAGGATAATCGCCGGGTGCATTTACCGAACCGGTAACCTGTCCCGTATATGCAAAAATGATTGCGGGAAAAAACAACAAAACAATTGAAAAGAATCTTTTTTTCATAAGGCAATTTTTTTTCGAAAATACAAAAATGCGGGAAACTATTCTTCGGAAAACTCTTTCAACAATTGGCGGTATTTTGAAAAAACGTTTGCCCGCGACACAAATCCGACATATTTACCGTTGTCGAGAACCACAAGGTTGTATTTTCCCGAGTGTTGGAACTTTTGCGCCACCGTTTCCATATCGTCATCTATTTGAACAACCGTTGAGGGGTTAAACATAAGACTTCTGACACTTGTTTTTTCGTACAACTCGGGTTTAAACATAATATGGCGTATCTGGTCGAGGATAATTATACCGTAAAAGTTGTTTTCGTCGTCAACCACGGGAAAGATATTGCGTTTAGACTCGGCAATAACCTTTATAAGATCACCCAGATTGGCATCGGGCGAAATAGTACTGAAATTTGTTTCAATCAAAGGTTTTATGCTCATCATTGCCAACACTGTTTGGTCTTTGTGATGAGTAAGCATATCGCCACGCTTAGAGAGTTGAATGGTATAGATTGAACGAGGCGACATGGTTTTTGAGATGGCATACGATGTCGTTGAAACAATCATTATGGGCAAAAAAAGGCTGTAACCTTCGGTTATTTCGGCAATAAGAAAAATAGCCGTAAGGGGTGCCTGAACAACACCTGCCAGCAAACCCGCCATACCCGCCAAAGCAAAATCGTTTACCGGCAAGCTGCCCAATCCCAAAATATTAAAGGTTTTGGCGAAAAAGAGTCCGCTCATGGCACCGATAAACAATGTAGGCGCAAACACACCGCCAATGCCTCCGGCTCTGAATGTTAACGATGTGGCTATAACCTTTAACAGTATGATTGCAAAAAGCAAAACCAACGAAACGGTAATGTTGTCTTTAAGCGAATAAAATATGCTGTTGTCGAAAATAAATTCCATGTTTCCTTTCAAAGCGGCATTTATCGCCTCGTACCCTTCGCCGTACAGCGACGGCATTAAAAAGATAAGTATTCCGAGTAATATTGAACCTATTATTAGTTTCGACACCCAACCTTTGAATTTATCGAAAACCTTGCCTATCAACACATAGGTCTTTATGTAATAAGCCGAAACGAATGATGCAAAAACACCCAAACCGAAATAATAAACGGTTTCGCTAAGGCTGAAACTGTATTGTACCTGAAACGGGTACAGCACATCGAAACCGAGAAAGAAATAGGATGTCAATGCAGCCGTTATCGACGCTATCAAAATAGGCACAAGCGACGACATTGTCATATCAAAAAGTATTACTTCGAGGGCAAAAACCACCGCGGCAATGGGGGCTTTGAAAATTGCCGACATTGCAGCCGCCGAGGCGAACCCCAGTACCGAAATAATCTGCTTGTAGCTCAATCCCAACTTTTTTGCCAAAAACGAACCCCAAGCGGCACCGGTAACAACCGTAGGACCTTCAAGCCCTACCGACCCTCCGAAACCAACCGTGAGGGTACTTGTTATTATAGACGAAAATGTATTGTGGGGTTCTATTATGCCGTGATTTTTCGATATGGAATACAAAACATTTGGAATACCGTCGCGTACAGGCTTACGCAAAATGTATTTTATAAATATCAAGGTCAAGAATAATCCAATGGCGGGATATACCACATACCAATAATTAAAATACTCGACATCAAAACCGCCGGTAAGAAGTTTCCGCACGAAAAAAACAGCATTCTTCATTATTACCGCCAACATACCCACCAAAAAACCGACAATAATACTAAGCACTATCATCAACTGCTTTGAAGGTATCTTGCGGCTGTAAAGCAATACTCTGTCTATAATGCCTCTTTTTTTCATCCGCCGCAAAGGTAGAAAAGTGTTTTAAATATGGGAAAGTTAATTATTAAAAATAATCACGAGGACATACAAATAACGGCAAATGCATGTCGTATCCGTTTATGGCGGAAACATATTTGCTGCATGCCGTCAGATTTTACGGATAAATATTTGTTCCTGATTTAATGTTTTATTAAAATTTCAGGGCTCTTAAAAACTCCCTTTTACCGGGAGGTCCCGGAAGTTTTTCCAAACCGAATCCGGCCTTTTTCAGAGCCCTTTTCACGTCGCCTTTACAAGAATATGTGGTAAGGATACCTTCGTGCCGCATGGATTCGAATATTTTGCCGAAAATAGCGGCTTCCCACATTTCGGGTTGAACTTCCGGCGAGAAAGCATCGAAATAGACCAGGTTGTATCTCTCTTTTTCAAGAGTCACATTTTGTATTCCGCCGGTAATTATCCGGTATTTCACCAAACCGTTGAGTTCACCCCTTTTTTCTTCATGTATTTTTAAAAAAACATCTTTATTAAAATTCAACATTTCGGGATAATTCAATTTTCTTAAAAGATTTTGTTCGGGCAAACGTGGTTCTATTCCCGTATAATCTATTTTAACTCCATTCTCCAAAGCGAATTTCAGCGTAAGCAAAAAATTAAGCCCCGTACCGAATCCCACTTCCAACACACTAACGGCGCTTTTGGACCTGCATACATATTTTAACCCCGCATCAATAAAAATATGTTCCGACTCTTGCACGGCACCGAACACCGAATGATAATGTTCGCCGACATCCCGGCTAAACAGGGTGAAAGAGCCATCGGCGGTCTTTATCACTTCCTTTTTCATGGCAAAACTCAATATTGATAATTATATACCGGTTGCATACCCGAAATTTCATTTTCAAATCCAACATAATCGACAACGGTTGCCGAGGGCAGTTTCAAAACGGTCATATCGTTGTTTTTCAATACAAAAAGTAAATTGTCGTTGTCGTCGAAAGCCAGTGACGAAACGGTGCCTGTATTATCAAAATCCAACACTTTGAGAAAATCGTCAGAATAAAGGTAAAGAGATGTTCCCGTAGCAACAACATAAGTGCCTGCATCTGTTTTCACGGCTGCAATCAAGGGTTCGGGCACAATAGTCTTTTGCGAGACAATAATATTTTCAGAAGCGTCATAGTTGACCAGAAACGATTTCCCATCCCTGTTTTGAATCAAAACAACCATATTGGCTTCGTAATTATCAAATACTTCCACAACATTTCCCGTCACTTGCCGTTGAAAAAGTTTTATACCGGTATTTTTATAAAACACCGTCCACAACAGTGTGCCGTTAAGTTTAGTACGACAACTTGCAAATATGTAATCGCGGGTTACACCCATTTTCAAGGGAACGGTATCCGTCATAAAACGGGTTGTCGATTTTTCAACCCCCGAAATCATATCAAAACTACGGATAACGCCTCCGGTACTTGCCGTCAAAACCCTGCCGGCAGCAAAATCATAAGCCGTACAGGTCTGATTTTCCACAGTTTGAGGCGAATAATCCCATTGTTTTATTAATCCGTCAAGCTTGTAAGCCGCCAAAACGGGGTTCGATGTTTGCAATGCAAAAAGCAGGTTCGATTCGGTTAAAAATCCTGACGACAGGTTCTCCCCCCGCAAATATGCCAAAAGCGTGTCCCCGTCACTACGGTGATAAATCAAACCGGTATTCCCGTCGCCGTTTTTCACAAACAGCACAACCCCCTTCAAAACCTTGTTGCGGTTTTTTAAATAAATCCTCACATAGCTGTTTTTCTCTCCGTTTTCGTTTTGTGCGAAAACATGAAAATAATAGGCTGCCGTTTTATCAACATTTTTAGCCTCCATTTTAAAATCAATTTTTTTATCGAAAACATTAACGCCGGGGCGTACGGTAACATCTCCGAAAAATGGAACAAAGTTTTCACCGGTAATGTTGAATTTCAAGAATTTAAGCGGAGTGTCCGAAACCACACGAACATGAACGGTTAAATGTCCCGGAACCGCAAACAAAGCGTTTTCAACCGGTTCTGCAACGGAAATCACAATTCCCTCTTCGACCTTCTCTTTTTTGCACGACAAAAAAAGGAAAGATATAAAAACAGCCGCAAGAAAGACAAAATGCCTTTTTGTGTACATTTTAACCATTGTACAAATTTAGTGATAAAATAATTTGTATCTTGGCAAAATAAAAAATAGAGGTTTTATGCTGGAAAATATCAGAATCGATAGAATTTTGTTTCTTGATATAGAAACCGTTCCCGCCTATCCCGATTACAATTCGGTACCCGGAAATTTTAAAAAATTATGGGATAAAAAAGCTGCAAAATTAAAAGGTAACAACGAAAACATAACCCCCGGAGAACTTTACCACTCTGCCGGCATCTATTCCGAATTTGGAAAAATAGTGTGTATATCATGCGGTTTTATTTCGGGTAACGGCATCCGTATCAAATCGTTTTACGGCGACGATGAAAAAATATTTTTGAAAGAGTTTGCCGAAATGTTAAACACACATTACAACGGTGACGAATATTTGCTTTGCGGACATAATGCCAAAGAGTTCGATTTTCCTTACATTGCACGCCGTATGCTGGTAAACGGAATAGAACTTCCGGAAATATTGAATCTTGCAGGAAAAAAACCCTGGGAAGTTCAACACCTCGATACTATGGAGTTGTGGAAATTCGGCGATTACAAACATTACACCTCGCTGGAATTACTTGCCGCAATTTTTGACATTCCCACACCCAAAGACGACATAAACGGGAGTGATGTATGGAAAGTTTACTGGCAAGACAACGATTTGGAACGCATTGTAAAATATTGCCAAAAAGATGTAATAACGACAATACAGCTTTTTAGAAGATATCAAGGCGAACAACCTATAAAAGAAGAATTTATAACTTACAAATAGTATTTCAAAAAATAATTTATCAACAATTGTAAACCATTTTGTTTCATTCCATATTTTTGGAAAATGGAAAAGCAAGAAATAAAAAAACAAAAAAAGCCTGTTGGTTTCTCGCACGACAAACTCACAAACAACTACATGGAACTGGGTAAAGTTCCGCCTCAGGCTTTGGATTTGGAGGAAGCCGTTTTGGGTGCATTGATGCTCGAAGCCGATGCTGTATCGGCGGTTATCGATTTGCTAAAACCCGAAGTATTTTACAAAGATGCCCACCAAAGAATTTTTTCGGCCATATTACGACTTTTCGACAAAAACGAACAGATAGATATTCTTACGGTAACCAACGAGTTGAAAAACATGGGGGAACTCGACATGGTCGGTGGTCCCTATTATATCACCATGCTGACAAGCCGCGTTTCGTCGGCAGCAAATATTGAATTCCATACGCGTATCATTATTCAAAAGTTCATTCAACGCGAACTCATACGTATCTCGTCCAATATCATTAAAGAGGCATACGAAGACACCACCGATGTTTTGGATTTGCTTGACAAAGCAGAGCAAAATCTTTTTGAGGTGTCGGAATCTAATCTGAGACGCAACTTCGACACCATGCCATCGTTAATAAAACAGGCTATCGAAAATATAGAAAACGCCAAGAATGCGGATACCGGAATAAGCGGGTTGCCTTCGGGATTTACCGATTTGGACAAGTTAACTTCGGGGTGGCAAAAATCCGACTTGATAATACTTGCCGCACGTCCTGCAATGGGTAAAACGGCTTTTGCACTATCCATGGCCCGAAATATTGCGGTAATAACAAAAAAGCCCGTTGCAATATTCAGCCTCGAAATGTCGGCCGTACAATTGGTTACACGTTTGATTTCGAGCGAGTCGGAGCTTCCTGCCGACAAGCTGAAACGGGGAGATTTGGCCGACTACGAATGGCAACAGCTAAACAGCAAAATCAACGGTCTTGTCAATGCAAATATTTTCATTGACGACACGCCGGCCCTTTCGATATTCGAACTGAGGGCAAAATGCCGCCGTTTGAAACAACAACACGATATTCAAATGGTGTTTGTGGATTATTTGCAATTGATGAAAGGGGATACACGCAACGGAACCACCGGAAACCGCGAAAATGAAATCAGCAACATCTCCAGGTCGTTAAAAGCTCTTGCCAAAGAACTCAACATTCCCGTACTCGCTCTTTCGCAATTAAGCCGTGCCGTGGAAACAAGAGGCGGGGGAAGTACATCGAAAAAACCTATACTTTCGGACCTGCGCGAATCGGGAGCCATTGAACAGGATGCCGATATCGTTATGTTTATTTACCGTGCTGAATACTACAAAATAGACGAATTTGAAGACGGCTCTCCCACAAAGGGTATTGCCGAAATTATTGTGGCTAAACACCGTAACGGTCCCGTGGGTGAAGTAAGGTTGAGATTTATCGACAGATTTGCAAAATTCGAAAGCCTGATTCCGCTTAACCTTCCTGTTCAAAACGACCCTTCGACAGGTATGATTAACAATAACATTACAATCCCGTCGAGTATGAATAATGATGATGATGACGATTTTACAGGAAACGACGAAAGAAATGTGCCGTATTAACAAAAGCATTTTTATTTACCATTCAAAAAAATTTATAAACAACAAAACCTTTAAGCAATGAAAAACAAATCTTTTATTAAAATTATCGCAATTGCAATTATTTTGCCGCTGTTGTCGGGTTCATTGACGGCTCAAAAAAAGATAGAGTTAAAATATAAACTGAAAGCAGGCGACAAATACAGCTATATTACAAAACTTGACCAGGACATAAACTTCGAGTCAAACGGTCAAGAGGTATCTTTAAACCAGTTGATGAATTTCTATATTACCATGAATATCGAGAAAGGTGAAAATACCGGTGATTACAAAATTGTTTCCACAATAGACAGAATTGCCATGGAACAAAAGATTTTCGGCATGGAACTGAAGTACGACTCGGACGACTCGTCAACATTTTCGTCGGGAATGGGGAAACAGATAGGCGATGAAATGAACAAACTAATCGGCAAAAGTTACAGTGTCGAGGTAGATCGTTACGGCAATATTAAAGCCATTGACATGGGTGAAATTTCGGAGAACAAAGACATCTCAGAAAATATCAACAACAATTCATCATTTGCAGTTTATCCGGCACACAAAATTGCCATAGGCGAAAGTTGGGAAACCGACATCAAACCGCTGAACAATACCGACATGAAAATACACACCAAATACACCATAACCAAAATCAAAGGCAAAAAGGCATATATCAATTTCGAAAGCACCTTAACATCACCCGATAATTCGGATTTAAAAATAAGCGGAACACAAAAAGGTAATTTAACGGTAAACAAAAAGACCGGTTGGATAACACACTCCGAAATTGATCAGGAACTTAAAATCAACATTAGTCAAGGTGGCATTGAGGTGCCGGCAGAGGTTAGCGGCACAATGGAAACAAATTCCAATAAGATAAAATAACTTTTTTATAATTTCAGATGCTTGACAACGTCGGGCATCTTGCTTTTTGCAATGTGTTCGCGCCAATATTGGCGTACATCCATTGCGGGAGCACCCATATAAACTCTACCGCCTTCAAGCGATTTGTCAACACCGGTGGTTGCCAATAGCACAGCCCGTTTGCCCACCACCACATCTTTATTTATGAGCACATTGGCCCATGTCACCACCTCATCCTCCAAAGTGGTAACGCCGGCTATGGCAGTAAAAGCTCCAATCAAACAATTTTTTCCGATAACGGTATCGTGCCCTACCTGACAATGATTATCGAACTTGGTTCCCGCTCCTATTATTGTATCGGAAGTGACCCCCCTGTCAATTGAACATAAAGCCCCTATTTCGACATTATCTTCCACAATCACCCGTCCGCACGACAAAAATTTCTTGTATCCCCCCTCGCGTTTTTGAAAATAGTATGCATCACCGCCTATTACCGAATTTGAATTTATAATGACATTATCGCCTATCAGACAATAGTCGTTTATGGATACATTGGAATGGATAATGCAATTTTTCCCTATTTTCACATTGTTACCAATAAACACTCCGGGTTGAATTACGGTTCCTTCGCCAATCTCGGCTTTATCGCTAACGGGTTTTACCGATTTTTCAAACGGGCGAAAACGTTTTATCAAAACAAGAAAGGCGTTAAAAGGGTCAGGGTGGTAAAGCAACACTTTTCCTTTTGGAGGCCTCCTCTTTTTATTAATGATTATTGCCGAAGCTTTTGAGTTTAAAACCTTTTCGTAATATTTGGGATGATCCACAAAGGTCACATCACCTTTACGCACCCTGTGAATTTCGTTCAATCCCGACACAATAACGGATTTATCTCCCGACACTTCGGCACCGATAATTTCCGAAAGGTTTAAAACATCTATGGGGGAGGGAAAATCCATTACAAAAGGGTTATTGTTTTACGCGTTCGGAATACTCGTGCGAGCGCGTATCGACTTTAATTTTGTCGCCCGTATTGATAAATAGCGGTACTTTAACCACGGCACCTGTTTCGAGCGTGGCATCTTTAAAAGTGTTTGTGGCCGTATTACCTCTCTCTCCCGGTTCGGTATATGTAACTTCCAGGGTAACATACGGAGGCATCTCGCAAAAGACCGGTGTTTCGGTCTCGGTATGAAAACCTATGGTAACCATATCGCCCTCTTTGAGCAAATCGGGAGCCGAAATCATCGATTCGTCGATAAAAGTTTGTTCGAAAGTTTCGGCATTCATAAAATGATAATCTTTTCCGTCGTTATATAAAAACTGGTATTGACGTCTTTCAACACGTTGAACATTAATTTTAACACCCGATGTAAAAGTGTTCGGGATTACTCTTCCCGTTTTTACGTTTTTCAGTTTTGTACGCACAAAGGCGGGACCTTTGCCCGGTTTAACATGCTGAAATTCCACTATTGTCCAGAGTTCGCCGTTGTGTTCTATACACAATCCGTTTCTAAAATCTGCTGTTGTTGCCATAAAAAAAAATTTTTTAAACTTCTTTAGTTCTGTTATAACCTTTCATAATACCGCGCTGCGACCGTGCAATAAAGCTGATAACTTCATCCCTGTCGGGGGTTGCGGCCAAATTGGCCTCGATAAAACGGACGGCCTGCGAAACATTACGTCCTCTCAGATAAAGGTGGCGGTAAATATCTTGAATAAAATTTATTCTGTCGTTTGTAAACCCTCTTCTTCTAAGCCCTATTGAGTTGACACCCACAAAAGAGAGGGGTTCACGTCCCGCTTTTGCAAATGGGGGGACATCTTTGCTAACCATACTGCCTCCCGAAATCATGGTATGTTTACCTATGTGAACAAACTGGTGCACGGCACTGAGTCCGCCCACTATCGCCCAATCGTCAACCTCGATATGTCCGGCCAAATTACAAGCATTTGCCAATATCACATTATTTCCTATAATACAGTCGTGGGCAATATGTACATAAGCCATAAGCAAACAGTTGTTTCCGATAACGGTTTCCCAGCTTGCTTTGGTACCGCGATTAATGGTAACAAACTCACGAATGGTAACATTGTCGCCGATTTTCACAATGGTATCTTCACCGGCAAATTTCAAATCTTGCGGTATGGCTGAAATAACCGCACCAGGAAAAATTCTGCAATTTTTCCCTATAATAGCCCCTTCCATTATTGTCACGTTGGAACCTATCCAGGTTCCCTCGCCTATTTCAACATTTTTTTCAATGTTTACAAAAGGTTCGATTACAACATTGGGAGCTATCTTAGCTTGAGGATGGACGTAAGCTAACGGCTGATTCATTACAAAAAAGTTTATTTGTTTACTTTATTTTTAACCACCTGGGCTGTCAGTTCGCCCTCCATAACCACTTTGTTTCCCACATATGCTTTTCCTTTCAATGTGCTGATACCTCTTTTTATGGGAGCTGTGAGTTCGATGGAAAAAACTATTGTATCTCCGGGAACAACTTTGGAACGGAAACGAACGTTATTTATCTTAAGAAAATATGTAGAGTATGTTTCCGGATCGGGGACATTATGCAAAACGAAAATTCCGCCGGCTTGTGCCATTGCTTCCACTTGCAACACTCCCGGCATAATGGGCTCGTCGGGAAAATGCCCTTGAAAAAAGGGCTCGTCCAGCGTAACGTTTTTCAAAGCCACGATGTTTTTTTCACCCACATCCAAAACTTTATCAATCAACAAAAAAGGACTCCTGTGAGGGAGTGTCTTTTTTATTTGATTTACATCATAAACGGGTTCTTTGTAAATGTCAAAAGGCGGTTCCAGTATCATAAACTCAATTTTTTATTAAATATTAATTTTTTCATATATCACTTTTGCAAATTCGGTATTCACCTTGTGTCCGGGACGGTATGCCGTAACATGTCCCTTTATGGGTTTGCCGAGCAGTGTCAAATCACCTATTATATCCAAAAGCTTGTGCCGTGCAGGCTCGTTGTCAAAATAGAGTTCTATATTATTCAATATTCCCTCTTTTTTTACCTCAACCCTCGGCTTATTAAACAGGTCGGCCAATTCGTCGAGTTCTTCCTGTGTAACCTTTCTGTTAATAAAGATTATAGCATTATCCAAATCGCCCCCTTTTATCAAATTGTTTTTCAAAAGAAATTCCAATTCGTGCAAAAATACAAAAGTACGGCAAGGAGCTATCTGATTTTTAAAATCCTTAATATGATGCAAACGTGCCACCTGCTCGCCCAAAACCTGCGATTCGTAATCAATAACAACGGTGACTGAGAAGTTATCCGAAGGTTCTATCTCTATTTTTGTTTTTTTTCCGGGCAGTTCCCATTCTATGTGTCTGTCTATTTCTATGTAGGATCTTTCGGCGTTTTGTTCAACTATACCGGAACTTTCCAAAGCTTCCACAAAATATTTTGCCGAACCGTCCATAATGGGTATCTCCTCCATATCGATATCAATAAGTGCATTATCCACCTCCAATCCCGCAAGTGCCGCAAGGACATGTTCTATGGTATAAATTTTCACACCGTTAACCCCTATGGTCGTCCCTCTGTCGGTACTAACAACATTGGTAATACGGGCATCTATTTCAGGACTTCCTTCCAAATCGGTTCGTTTGAATTTTATGCCGTGGTTTTCGGGGGCGGGGCGGAAAGTCATTGTCCCTGTTTTACCTGTGTGGAGTCCGCGTCCGGTTATGGTAACAGGTTTCTTTATTGTTCGCTGTTTGTCCAAAATATTCTTATTTAATATGACTTAAATGCATGATGCGTGATATAAGGTGCAAAATTAATATTTTTTACCATTCAATCGGCATACCATTTTCTCTATTTGATTTTACAAATAAAAAGTTGAACTATATTTGCAATGATTATGAAGTACAAAAACGGCTTTTTTATAGTTTTTACCTCCGCTTTTATCCTTTTTTTCTCTTTTGCAAAAGGACAACCCGAAAATTATTGGAGCGTGAGCTTTAATACCGAAGCCTCTTTGCTTTCGGGTGCAGTGGTAGGTGGAAATTCGGGAATTACTTCCATTTATTATAATCCCGCCGGAATTTCCGAAATAAAAGACAAACAATTTGCCTTAAACGCAAGTCTTTTCAGTTTGGAATACGAAAAATATAAAAACGCCATTGGTGACAATCAAGATATCTCTTCGTTGCTGTTCAGAGTTCAACCCCGTTTTGTCTCGTACCTTTACCGCTTAAAATCGGATACCACGTTGAGTATCCAGTTTGTCATCTTAAACCGTAACAATTTAACTGTTAATTCATACGAAAGCGTAAACTATCCCATAAGACTGATTAACAAAGATATAGACGAAATGTATTTCGGCAGCATCGATTTTAAGAGCGATTACTCCGACTTTTGGGGAGGAGCGGGAAGCTCTTTTCAGATTAACGAAAACCTTTCGGTGGGAGCCAGCCTGTTTATCAGCGTTAAAAACTTTTCATACTACAAAAACATTGAAATTCTGGTTAATCCCGACATGGAAAAATTTCCTGATACCCTGTCATATTATTCGGCTTCGTGGTCGATATACCAAAAACTTGAAATGTACGACGTAAGATTGCTCGGCAAACTGGGAATAAGATACAATTATAACAATTTCAGTTTCGGACTGAACATATCGCTGCCGTCGTTAAGGCTGTTCGGAAACGGCGATGTAAAAAAAACATTCTCGCAAAGCGGCATTGCCGACAGTACAACCAAATATCCCGACAGAAACTATTACGAGGTTGGGAATTACATGCTTTCGCAATTTAAAGACCCTTTTTCGGCAGCCATAGGATTGGTTTATACCACCCCTTCGAAAATCTCGAGTTGGTACTTTACCGCCGAATATTTCGGCAGAATAAAAAAGTATAAAACGGTTGACGGCACCAAATGCCTTTATTCGTGTAATAACAAAGGTAAAACAACCGATTTTTTATCATATTATTATTCGGCCAAGCCCGTTGTGAATTTTGCCCTCGGTTTTCAAACATACCTGTTGAAAAATGTGGATGCCCTGTTCGGATTTCGCACCAATTTCAATCCGCGAAAAAAAATCTTCGACAATACGACGGAAAACTCTCTTAACGAGTTTATAAAAACATCGGTTAACACATATTACTTTACCGGCGGGGGACAATTCAGATACAAAAAAACCAAATTCTTGGTCGGACTACAACTGGGAACAGGTCATTCCAAAAAAAATCTGCAGTTTGTTAACTTCTCCGACGTTGAACTTTTCGATAACGAAACAAATCTTGCCCTCCAAGGAAAGCGGCAAAATAACATGACCCACACATATGTAAGTTTGAGTCTGTTTCTCGGCTTTGTTCTGGGTTTTTAATAAAAAACAAATTAAAACAGCATTCAACGAATAAAAGCCAACCAAGTGTATCGGCCTGGATATAAAGCGCTTATAAGTATTCGGGGTCTATTTTTAAGCAATGTCTTGTCAAATAAAAATTTAATGTACATTTGGCGGCTCAAAAAAAATATTTTCACTTTTTGTAACTATTACAAGTAAAAAGGAGTTTAAAAAAGAAAATTAACAGAAAAACAATGAGCAATAACAAACCGAGAGTAATAAAAGATTACGACAAACTGGACAAAGAACTTCAAGAAAAGATAAAATTAACCTATCCCGAAGGGTTCAGCGAACATCTTGTGTATTATACCAACAAAGAAGGCAAGTTGGTTACGGCATTGCCATTTGAAACTTCCGACAAATACTATTTGATAAAGATGACCGTTGAAGAGGCGGAAGCAATAATTTTAGACGACGACGACTACGATGACGACGGCATTTTAAAAAGTGAAATTCATGAAACTTACGAGGACAAATATCCGGATATAGAAAATCTTAACGAAGACGAAGAGCCTCCCGACGACGTCATCGAACCGAATATTTAAGCGTCTCCCTTTTCACTTTTATATAACTGTACTCCCTCTTTTGCCAGTCCGTTTATTGTCGGATTGAGCATAAAGGATGAAACATGCCATTGAAAACCGAAATATTCGCTTATCTCTTGTTCCAAAGTAACGGCCGACAGTGAGTCTATGCCGTATGCCATTATCTCTTTGTTTAAGTCTATCTCTTCTTTCTTGAAATGCTGATTGCGCACTATCCAATCAACCAGCCACTCTTTTATATTTTCTTCGGTTGGCACAACACTGCTGTTGCCGTTTTCATGTTTTGGGTTTTGCTCCGGCTCTTCCTGTTTTTCCCAAATTGCCACAACGTTAAGATTATTGTTTAAGTAGTCGTAACGGGTTTGTCGCCGTTGTATTTTGCCGCTCGATGTTAAGGGGATACTGCCTGTACGTATCAAAACAACTGCATAAACTTCAAGTTCGTGTTCGTCGGCAATTGCGCTTCGAATTTTATCAAAAACATCATTGTAGTCGGCATTCCTCAAAGCTGTACGTTCCAATTCCTGAACAACCACAAGTTTTTCGATGCCCTCTTTCAAAATCGAAAAAGCGGCTCCGGCATTTGAACGCAAAGATGAATGCGACCTTTCGACCGTATATTCAATATCGGACGGATAATGATTTACCCCGCGTATTATTATCAAATCTTTTAACCTGCCCGTAATGTAAAGCTCGTTTTCGTAAACAAAGCCGAGGTCACCGGTACGCAAATAAGGGCCATCGCCGTTGTTTTTCAAATATGCCTCAAAAGTACGTTTCGTCTCTTCGGGTTTGTTCCAATAACCTTTTGCCACGGTAGGACCTTTAATCCAAATTTCGCCAACCTCCATATCCTTGGCTTTTTCAAAAGTTTTGTGGTTAACAATAATCAATTCCGTTTCAAGCCAGGTATGTCCGCAACCTACCAGGTCAACGGTTTTTTCACCGTTACCGGAGACAGGCTCCACAATGTTTTCCCACAATTTATCCTGTTTTACCTTTAAAAATTTCGGGGGGTCTTTCTGATAACCTCCAGTGGCAATAAGAGTAGTTTCAGCCATTCCGTAAACGGGGTAAAGTTGTTGAGGTTTTGCACCGCACGAAGCAAATGCACGGGGAAATTTCTCCATAGTATATTTTCTGACGGGCTCGGCACCACAATAGAAAGTGTTTATACTGCTCAAGTCGAGTTCTTTTTTCTCTTCTTCGCTTATTTTTTCAATGCAATAATCAAAACCGAAATTGGGACCACCGCCCACCGTGGCTTTATACTTTGTAATAGCTTTCAACCACTTGAAAGGACTTTTCAGAAATTCTACGGGAGGCATTCCTATATTGACTCCCCCAAGGTAAGCCGCTTGCAATATGCCGCCAATAAGACCCATATCGTGAAAAATGGGCAACCAGTTCATCCCTATGGTGGTTTCGCGCGTAAACTCAAAAGTTTGATGAATATATTCCGAATTGTAGAAAAGGTTAAGTTGCGTTAACATAACCCCTTTCGGGTTTCCCGTTGAACCCGATGTATATTGAATAAGAGCAACATCATCGGGAAAAATCTCCGTTTCGACCCAACGGCTCGCATATTGGTCGTCTATATCTTCGTATATTATCCATTTTATGTCGCGCAAAAGAGTATTGCCGGCAAAATTTCTCTCAATATCTTTAAAAACCTGCCTCGTTACCACGGCAATTTTTGCTCCGGAATCTTCAATTATGGAGAGCAACCTGTTAAGGTTACGGTTACGGCGCGGCGGATATGCAGGAACGGCTATCATGCCGCTGTAAAAACATGCAAACAACGAAGCCACATACCTTAACCCGGCAGGAAACAGCAATAATACCCTGTCGCCCTTTTTGCCAAACGATTGCATGGCCGCACCTATGGCTTTCGAGCGTATGTCGAGAGTGCGATAATTCAACGACTCGCTTTCGTCAACACCGTTTTCCAAAAATCTAAAGATTACCGTATCCGGTTCTATTTCGACACGTTTACGTATTATTTCGATATATGTTTTGCTGCTTAATACAACGGGATCGTTGTAATTTTTCAAAAAAGAGTATGCCATTTCTTTAATATTTCCTGCAAAAATACTCTTTTTTAAGGCTTATCAACCACTATTACTATTTCTCCTTTTATGTTTTTTTCTTTGAAATATTCTATCACTTCGGTAATGGTACCCCGTACCGTCTCCTCATGAATTTTTGTCAATTCCCTCGAAACGGAAACTCTCCGGTTTTTGCCGAAGTATCCGGCAAATTGCTCTAATGTTTTCACCAAACGGAAAGGCGATTCGTAAAAAACAAGTGTATAGGGCATGTCCGAAAGCTCTTCAAGTCTTGTTTTTCTTCCTTTTTTATGGGGTAAGAACCCTTCGAAAAAGAACCTTTCGGTTGGGAAACCCGAATTTACAAGTGCGGGCACAAAAGCTGTGGCTCCGGGTAAACTCTCAACCTCAACCCCCCTGTTAATACATGCCCTAACCAGCAAAAAACCTGGATCGGAAATCCCGGGCGTGCCTGCATCGGTAACCAAAGCAACGGTGCTTCCCGAAACTATCGTATCGACTATGCCGTCAACAATCTTGTGCTCGTTAAAAATGTGATACGATTTAAGGTTATTTTCAATGCCGTAATGTTTCAACAGTTTTTTTGTGGTGCGGGTATCTTCCGCCAAAATATTGTCCGCCTCTTTAAGAACACGTATTGCTCTTAGCGTTATATCTTCGAGGTTGCCTATTGGTGTCGGTACCAAAATAAGTTTCGACATGATTTAATTTTTCAGCGTTTTCATGTATGTTGTCAGTAATCTGAAAAGTCCTTCATATGCCGTAAACGGAAAACCGGTTGCATTATCTTCGGGCACATGATAGGCTGTGAGTTCTTTACCCATTGTGTAAATAAATATCGATTTTACCCCTTTTTTATAAAAAGGACAGTGGTCGGAATTGCAAGCCTCTCCCCTGTTTTTTATCTTCTTCAGATAATGATTTTTATTATTCAATTCCGTCAAACCGTTAAAGAGGTCTTTATAAATTTTACCGTTAACAACAGTAATACCGTCACTTCCCGAACCTACCATATCAAGGTTAACAAGTAGTTTTATCGAATTTAAGGGGAAAAGCGGATTACCGGCATAGTATTCCGAACCTTTTAAACCGGCTTCTTCACCGCTGAAAAAAATAAAAGCTACGGAATATGGCAACCTGTTTTTAGGCTCGGAGTAATACCTTGCCAAATCAAGCACCATGGATGTTCCGCTTGCATTGTCGTTAGCGCCGTGGTAAATGGCTTTTTTCCCCAACATTCCCAAATGATCGTAATGTGCAGTAAAAACTATAAATGTATCTTGTGCGACAGTTCCTTTTACGTAAGCGGCAATATTTTGCGTTTGAAACTTTTCGATAAAACGGTTTTCAATCTCTATATTGATTGCAGGCGGTTTATTTTTCAACAAATCGCTTTTTATCTTTAGCCAAACGGTTTTTTTAACTTGCGAACCGTTAGAAACATGCCAATATGGTTGTTTTTCAGACAACAACACAACACCTTTAACATAAGGTATGTCGATGCCGTATATTTTGTTGAACGAAGAGGGTACCACCAAAAAGTAATTGGGGTTTTCCTGTTCGGCTATGAAAGTCAAAAGAGTCTTTACCGATTTTGCGGTATCGGAAAGGTAAAGCAGGCTAAAATCGCCTTTTACCGAAGGAGAAGAACAACTAACCACAAAATCTTCTCCCGGAACCAGTTTTTTATCACCTGTTTTTACAGACAATTTTCCGGGAAATGTGTTCATGGGATAATAAAATTTCTGAAAATAACCGCCGTCAAAACTTTCGGCACCTGTTTTCTCGAGTTGCTTTTTTATAAAAGCGGCGGCTTTCTCGTTTCCTCTTTTCACATATCCTCTTCCGTAAAAATTATCCGACGCCAGTTTATTTAACATTTTCCTGGCATACTTCACCTCTTGCGATAAGAGTATTCCCGTATAAAGAAGTGCTATTGCAAAAAGAAACAGGCGTCTCATATCATGAAAATTTTCGTTCCAACAACTCTTTTAGTTTAAGAAAAGCGGGCAAATCGTCATTCCATTGATTCTCAACGCTTAATTCGAATAAATAGGTTTTTGCCCCTTCCAAACCGGCAAAACTGTTCAGTTCGTCAATGGCTTTGTTATAACGTGTCAAATCACCGTTAAAGAGCTCGTTAATAAATTGAAATTTTTCGTTAATCCCGATAGCTTCGCGCAAATCACCTATTTGACTCTTTTGCAACCTGTCGGCAACACTAAGGTCATCTTCTCCCTTTGATATTTTATCGCTTAACGTTTCGGACGACATATCCGAAAAAAGGTCGAGTGTTGTTTTTACTACTTTGGGGCTTTCGTGTTGTTTTTCAGATACTTGGTCTTGTTCGGCACGATACGAAGCGTTTTTGTCATCCCTTTCGGTCTCAAATACTCCGGCGTCATTCTCCTTTTGCACCTTGTCTTCATTTACAGGCTCTTTATCCGTAAACTCAGCAGTGCCGGAAACGGTTTCTAAAGGTTTCATATCACCATTGTTATCCCCGTTGCTTCTATCGTGTAAAAAACTCTTCTCTTGCTTCGCAACCGTTATTTTTTGTTCATCGCCGGAAGTTTGCTGTTCCGTAATCTTTTTTTTCACTTCAACAAATTGTTCCAAATCAAGAATCCGTTCATATATTAATCTGATTTTTTCCTGCAAAAAATCCACATCAAGAGTGTGAAGCGGATAACCGGATTTGCTTAATCGCTTAAGATGGGCATTAAAAGTATCAACTTCAAGTGATATATCCATTAACAATTGTTGCTTGTTCATCGTTTTATTTTTTTGGAATTCTTTTTTAAAAAAAAGCCGTAAAAAAGTTGAGAAAACTTCCTTAACTTTGAACTTTCAAAAATAACAAGAATTTAACAACTAATTAATGTTTCTCGAAAAAGATAGAAACAATTCGGCAAGAGCAGGTTGGATAGAGGTCATCTGTGGTTCGATGTTTTCGGGAAAAACCGAAGAACTTATACGGAGACTTAACCGTGCAAAAATAGCAAAGCAAAAGGTGGAAATTTTTAAACCTGCCATCGACACCAGATATGACGAAAACGATGTTGTTTCGCACGACGAGAAATCAATATCATCAACTCCCGTGGAAAATGCATCGCAAATATTATTTTATTCCGAAGATTTTGAAGTAGTAGGTATTGACGAAGCACAATTTTTCGGAGAAGAACTTGTTGATGTATGCAACCAACTTGCCGATAACGGAAAAAGAGTTATTGTTGCCGGTTTGGATATGGATTACCTCGGGAAACCTTTCGGTCCCATACCGCCGTTAATGGCTACCGCCGAATATGTTACAAAAGTTCATGCCATATGCATAAGGTGCGGTAATCTGGCAAACTATTCGCATCGTATCATAAAAAATGATAACCTTGTGGTGCTTGGCGAAACAGATGCATACGAACCGTTATGCCGATACTGCTTTAACAAGGCAAAAAACGGAAATAACAAATATTAAAACAGTTTACCCTGCTCTCCGGCAGGTTTTATCAACACTTCACCCTCGCTTCTTACCGAATTTATTCTATTCGATATTTCATATCCCGACATTTCATTAGCGGGATAAGGTTTTATTAACTCTTTCAAAATTATGGTGTCTTTTTCCGAAACCCAAATCTTTTCAGCCTCCCTGTTCAAAATCAATGGCATTCTGTTATGAACAGGCTTAATCAATTCATTCGGAGCGGTAGTAATTATTAAAAAAGTCTCCGAAATATCTCCATTCCGATTTTTCCGGCGTTCCCAAATACCGGCAATGCTAAAAATCTTCTCATTTTTTAGATAGAATCTGTACGGAGTCCTGTATTTACCTCTCTTCCATTCGTAAAAGCCGTTGGCGGGAATTATACACCTCCGTTTTTCAAAGGCTTGCTTAAAAAGGGGCTTTTCCCCTAAGGTCTCCCCTCTTGCATTTATCAATTTAATTGCGGATTTATTGTTTTCGGACCAAGACGGAAGCAAACCCCACCTCATAAAACTTATTTTACCCCGATTTTCGTTCGTAATAACAGGTAAATATTGATACGGAGCACAATTATACGAGGGACTGTACATCTCGTCGTAAACCTCAACATTATACCTTTCGGATATCTGTTTACCCGTTACCGACAATTGATATCTACCGCACATTTTTTTACTGAATTGCGGCATAAATATATTAAAAAAGAGGCTGCTCAATTAAGAACAGCCTCTTTTTTTATTGAGAATGCTTTCTCAATTGCCTGACATTATCTGGCAATTGTTACTCGTTTTGTTACTTGACCGTTTTCGGTATCAATACGTACCACATATACACCCGACTCATACGACGATGTGTTCAGGGTGAGGGTGGTTGCATCGTTAACGTCGGAATTGTAAACAACTTGTCCGAGGTAGTTAACAACAGTAATGTGGGTCATTGCCTCGCTTGAGGTAACGGTTACCCTGTCTTTGGCAGGATTGGGATATATATTGGTTAATCCTTTTGCCAACGGGTTATCGATACCGGTTATATATACATATACAGTATCCGACATCGGATTTGCTTGTGCACGTGCAGGTTCCGACTCACAGTTGTCAATATCGCTCGACCATACTGCCGTTACCTTATAGCTGTATCCCTCATGGATACTTACATTCGGGTATTGGTCGTAGTATTCGTACGATGTCTGTCCGTCAACATACGGAATGTTGGCGTACAAGGTGTATTCGGTCTCCTCATCCGCTTTGCGGTACAAGTTGAAGCTTTGGAAATCCCTTTCGCTGTCACGGTTGGCAGCTATGCGGGTTTCTTTAACTGCTCCTTGTGCCAGACTTGCACTTTGTGCAGTATATACGGTGTTGTCGATTACAGGTGCGGGAGCGGGAATATTGGTTTCCATCTCCTCTGCGTAGAATTCAACATTCCAGTTGTAATCCAAACCAAAGCCTGACAAGAGATCCCAGCTTGTTCCGTCGAGAGATACCATGTCTCCGTATCCGGCTACTGCAGGACCTGCGTCGGTTCCGGCGGGGAATTTGCCGCCTATACCGTTAACGGTGTATCCTACCCAGTACTCAAGACTTGCATCTATTTGAATAGGTGTGTCAAGTTCATATTCGTTCCACATACCTATTACTACGCTCGATGTAACATCTTGCGACCAGATGAGGGTGGAGGCATTTGCTCCCGTCCAAATCTTCAACTCAACGGAGGTGTAGCCGTCATCGTTGATGAAGTACTGAACTTTGGTGATATAGGTTCCGTCAAAGTTTTGACCTTCCCAGTCGCTCAACATGCCTGCATCCCAGCGTGCCGCTACCGAGAACGGACCGTCATCGGTCAAACCTATAGCCGAAGCGTTTGTGCCGTCATCCCAATGTATCCAGCCTTGTACGGGTACGGGCAAGTCGGGTGCTTCCCAGGTAATGTATGCTCCGAAGTCATCTTGTGCCGGAGGTGCATCATTCCATACGTAATCACCTACAAGGTTCTTAGGTGCGGCACATGTCCTGTACACACTGATATTATCAACAAACCAGCTGATTATGTCGAAGGAGTTCTCTCCAACGGCATTGAAACGTACTTGGAATACACGTCCCATGGCATGGTTGCTAATGTCGATATGATTGTGACCATCTTCAAAACCGAAGCTGCCGTTGGCATTGCTTACCTCTGCAACTTGTGTCCAGCTTTGTCCGTCATAAACCTCAACGAGTATCTTCTCGTCTCCGGTGTTGTTCCTGCTGTCAAGTTTGATGTCGTAATCCAACCAAATGTTGCCTTCGGTTAGCATGTCGGCATTCATCGGGGCACTCGTCAAAGCGGAACTGTATCCGTTTTGCAATTGAGGATCCCAGGTGAACTCGGCAGAAGGTGCGTCGTTACCAACTTGACTGCTGATACCCCAGTTTTCACTGTCGGTAGTCCAGTTGTTGAACTCAAAGGTTCCTTGTGTCCAATCTTCGTAGAAGGGCAACTCCATACCCCAAATAACGTTAACGGTGTCGGTGCCTTCCCAAGCCGATTCGCCGAATTGTCCAGGGAATCCGAATACGCTGAGGTCGTACAAAGCACTTACGTCATAGAGGTAGGTGCCGGGCATCAAACCGTTATCGATATATCTGATGGTGTCGTTGGTGCCTTCGCCGTTGTAAGGTACATTGGCAATGCTGTCGGCATCACGGTAAACGTTAAACGATACCAGTCCGTCGGGTACTACACCGGGTACAGGTCCCGGGGAGAAGGGTGCAAGTTCCATTCCCCATACTTGTTCGTTCTGTGAATTACCGCCGATGGTTACCGTTCCGCTTACAATTTCGGGTTGGGTAAACAAACCTCCTGCACTCGAAGTGCTTCCGGTGATGCTTTGAACGTCAACGGTAAATCCTGTAGGTGTTCCTGCGGGAAGCTGGAACTGGGTGAGGTTGTTTGCTCCTTGGTCATATACCCACAAGAACGGACCGCCGTCCGACCAGTTGTCATATGCCATACCGTAAATTCCGCTTAAGCCTGCCGGCGAGAACGATCCGAGGTTGTTTCCTGATGCATCGAACATGGTGATGTTGTCACTCCAGTTGTTTGCATAGAATACGTCGTCGTCGTCGTTGTATGCAATGGCTCTAACGGCTACGGGAGCTACAAAGGTGCTTACCAATGCCTGGTTCTCAAAGTCCATAACAAATACGGTGGTGCTTGCTGCTCCTCCGTAGAAGTATTGTCCGTCGTAAGCCATGTCGCGTACGTTGCTAACTCCGGAAATGGTGAAGTCCTCTACAAAGGTTCCGTCAAGTCCGTATTTGGTAAATCTGTCTCCGTTCCATTTTGCAGTGTATATATACATGCCGTCGCTCTCAACTCCGGCTTCTCCGTCGTTGTGATAGGTAGGCCATGCAAATTGAAGATCCCATGTGTCACGGCTGCTGCCGGGGGTGTCAAACTCTATGCGTGTTACGGTAGTTGCCTGGTCGGCATTGGCTACCGGCTCTTGAGGACCTTCATATACCACTGTGCTTTGGGCTGCCGACATCGGTATGCCGTCGTCGGTCATCGGAGGATTCCATTTCAACGGTACCTCGTTGGTGCCGTACAGGTAATCATCTCCCAGGTTACGCGGAGGATAGAGGTAGCTCGATGTCCAGGTGTAATATACCTTTTCGGACTGCTCGCAGAATGTGCCGTATGTGGCTACTACCGCTGCCGTGTAAGTGGTTCCGTATGTCAGGTTCTCGAATGCATAGCTGCGTTGTGTAGCAGGTAATTCGATAACAAATACATCGTCAAGATATACTATGTACGAGGCAACGGGGGCTGCTCCGTTGTGTACGGCTACATTGTCAACTGCCCAACCTGATGCCCACTCGCCGTTGTCGTTGGCATGGAAGGCAAATCTAACGGCGCTGGCTCCGTTCAAACCGCTGAGTGACGAAAGGTCAACCTCTACGGGTGTCCAGTCGGTTACGGGGTTCATGGTTTGCAATACTTCCCAGGTGGCTCCGTCGTCCAAACTGTATTCAACGGTTGCCGTTTCACTGTATTCTCCCGTGAAGAAGTGGTCGAAATAGAGTTTGTATGAATCGCTCTCCCTCAAATCCATCATTGGTGTGATGAGGTAATCCATATCTCCGTTATTCGAACTTCCGGCCAAATCATCATTGGTTACGGCATAGAAACCGTCGCCGGGAGGAACGGGGAAGTATTGGCTTCCGCCGTCGTCACTGCGTATCCAGCCTGCTCCGTTGCTGGATTTTTGCCAACCTTCGGGCGGGAAGGTCTCGTCTTCGAAGTCTTGATTTACCATTTGGGTGATCAATGGCTCATCCCAGGTGGCAAGACTTGTCAACGGATCTACATAAAGATTGCGAACGGGATATGCATTCTTTTGCAGCATTACGTTCTCAGAGTAATCTACAAAAATGCTTCTTCCCAAATGTTCGAAGTCCTGATATCCAACTTTGGATACGAACAGGTCGTAGTTTCCTTTGATAACACTGTCGAATACTATCACACCGTTGGTGTCGGTAAGTCCCATGTATGTGTTGTAAGGATAGTTGTGTCCTACCAGTGTCACTTCCGCATCACTGGGTTGGGCGCCGTTACAGAGTTGTACGGTTATTGTCACCGATACATCTTTGAGGTGGCCTACAACGTTGGAGTATGTCCAATCGCTTTGGTCTCCGCTGTCGTAGTTGGCACGTACGGCATATGCATACCAGCCTTCGGCGAGTCCGCCCCAACCGGTATGGTTGTAACTGGTGTTTCCCGTATTGGTAATGGGGGTAATTGTTCCGTCTTCGGGAGTTTGGCCTGCGTCGGGGTCAAAACCGTCAACAAGTGCTACGGTGTAGTCGGTCAAATCCCTTGTGGTGGCTTCGCTCACAACAGGACGGAAAATACCTGTTTTCTCGGTGCCGGGAATACCCTTAGGTGCTCCGGTGGCAAGATATCCTTTATATCCGTATGTTTTGGGAGGATATATCATCTTGTTGCCGGCAGAGGCATTCATGGTTACTCCTGCGTTAGGTCCGCTTACTATGGCACGTACCATAAAGTCTTGATAAGGACTTACGGCCCAGTCGTTATTACCTACTTTTACATAAGAACGGTAAACGGTGGGTATTTGATTGTCAACTCCTACGGGTGCTGCATTGGGCGGGAATGCCAATTGCCACATTACGATGTAGAAGTCACCGTCGTTGAAGGTGCTGTTCAATCCTTCGAATTCTACCCAGTTGTAGTTGGTTACATCAACAACTATGGAGTCGAGAATTGTTCCGGGCATGCCGTTGGCACCGTCGTCATCCAATACGCCTATGGCAAACTGGCTGCCTATGAAGTTGGCATTGGCGGGGAAACTGCCGTCGCCAACAAACAGACGTCCGCCGGTAACGGTGGCGGGATAACCTGCCGGAGTGAATTTAACGGCTATGGCGTTGCCGGGTGCAGTCCATACAACATAATCTTCGGCTGTGCCGTCGTCGTATATGATTTCATAAGGTCCTTCGGGAAGACTCCATGTTACCAAACATTCGGTGTCGTTCTGGTTAGGATCGGCATATACAAACGGTACGGGATAAGGCATTTCGCACATGGTGGTGCTTACCTCGGTCATTACGCCCTCGGGAGCAAATACTCCTGATACGGTTTGGGTTTGGAAACCTAACAACTCGAAGGTTACATCGTAAGTGTCTTCGTCAACATACATCTCGTAATATCCGTTCTCATCGGTAGTGGTTGTAAAGTCGCTTGCCGCAGAGGCGGTAACGTCAACGCCTGCCATGGGTGCACCCGTGTTGCAGTCGGTTACTGTACCGTACAACTGTGCGGGAGTATAAACATGCATGGTGTTCAAAATGCTGTCAACTTCGTGGTCGGGGTCGTTGGTCTCTATGTGCAAATATTCGTCATAGTCGCCAACGG
>CAZJUQ010000036.1:0-119673 GCA_964549335.1 uncultured Lentimicrobiaceae bacterium
TGGAATAATCAAGATATAGAATTTATTTGGATAACTGACGGAGCAGGTTGGAAATCCACTTTGAAACCATTAAGGGAATATTTTGATAAAGCTGATTATTTGCTGAATTTAGAAATGTTAAGAAATGGATTATTAAAAAGGATATTGATATGAATTTGCCTAATATGATTTATAAAAGAAATGGACAAGAATATCAACCATTGAAAGTATTTAGGATAAATGGAGAATATATTTTAGCTGTATATCAAGGTAGTTTATCTGAATATGACCTATTGATTAAGTATCGACAAAAAGAAAATGGTAAATGGTCAAAAATAAGAACGCCTAAACACATCCATTGGGCTGTTGATATTTTGATTAAAATGAGTTTAGAAGAAAATAAAACAAAAGAATTTTTAGAATTCTTAATAGATTATTGGGATAACAATGTTACCCCTTTAACAACGGAAGAAGATAGAAATTCATTGTTAAGCGATGAACTGTTAAGTGAAGTAAATAATGAAGCAACACAATATTCAGAACTAGTTGAGAAGGGAGAATATAGTGTTAAATTTCTATTACTCATAGCTAAACTTTTAATGTTTCAAGAGAAAACTAATTTAAATACGGCATATATGTTTAAAAATCTTTTAGAAGCACTAAAAGAAGGAAAAGATATTTTTAAAATAGTTTCAATTGCTACTCATAATAGAAGATGATCAAACCTTACTACAAATCAAAAGATAAAGATTTTACCTTGCTACAAGGAGATATTTTTGAGTTGTTGCCGGAATTCGATTTTAAATTTGATATGGTTTTTGCCGACCCGCCTTATTTTTTGTCAAATGACGGTTTAACGATAAAAAACGGAAAAATCACAAGTGTAAATAAAGGGGAATGGGATAAATCAAAAGGTTTCGAGTTTATCAATGATTTTAATCGAAGATGGTTAAAGCTTGTCCGTGATAAAATGAAAGAAGATGCGACTATTTGGATAAGCGGAACAATGCACAATATTTTCAGCATCGGACAAATTTTAACTGAATTAGATTTTAAAATTCTAAACATTATCACTTGGCAAAAGACAAATCCGCCACCAAATTTTTCCTGTCGTTATTTTACACACTCAACCGAACAAATTATTTGGGCAAGAAAAAATGCAAAAGTGCCGCATTATTTCAACTACGAATTGATGAAAGAAATTAATAACGGAAAACAAATGAAAGATGTTTGGCCTTTACCCGCAATTGCAAAATGGGAAAAATCTTGTGGTAAACACCCAACACAAAAACCGCTATCAGTATTAACAAGAATAATTCTTGCTTCAACAAAACAAGGTGCTTGGATTTTAGATCCATTTACCGGAAGCAGCACAACCGGGATTGCTGCAAACTTACTTAAAAGAAAATTTCTGGGGATTGATATTGAAGCAGATTATTTGGAAATAAGCAGATGTAGAAAGTTAGAGATAGAAAATGAAATTATATTCAATAAATACAGAAATAAATTACAAGGATTTAAAGAACCGAAGCAATTGGAAATGCACTTATTAAGAGAACCAAGTATAGAATATAAAACGGAATTGGATTTAACTACTTTGCCTAACAATACATAATTATAATACGGAGCAAAGCGTTAAGTATAAAGGAATTACCCATAAACAAACACCGGTATAAATTGAAAGCTACGCACTTTGAAACCTGCACCGCTCATATACTTGACCGTTAAGCCGTAAGGCAAGCTACAATCTCCTGTTTTACCCTCTTTTTTTATATTTCACTCCAAGATACAACAATAAAAATCCGGCTATCAACATAATGATTCGGCCGGCAAGTATGCCGTAACCAAAATTTGTAAATTCGTAGGTGTTGTAAAAAAGCAGATATACAATTCTGAAAAAGTAAGGCAGCGATATCAAAATTATAATAGCTCCAACAACAATTAAAAAAGTCTTCATTTTACAGGGGTATGTTTTATAAAAAATAAAAACAGGCATCCGGAAATATCCAAACACCTGTCTTTATTACAATTTCCTTTTTTATTATTTTCTAACAATGGTTGTAGAAGGGGTATAAATTCCAAAAGTAAGACCCGACAGCAAGCCGTCAACAAAAGTTATTACTTCGGTAACTTCGAAATCTTTGGCACCGCCGGCCATTTTTTGAGGATCGGATACATTTCCGGGTATTAAACCGTAAATAAAGAAATTATTTTTTGCTTTAACTTCAACACCCTGTTTAGCTCCCTCTCCTATTACAAATTTGTGGGAATAACACGACGAAAGAAGTGTTGACATTGCAAAAGCAATAAATAAAACAGATAAAAATTTTTTCATAATGCAATCTATTTTTTTATTATGCCTACTTCGGTTTAACACAGGTCTCGTTCGGCATATTCCGACCTTTATATCTTTTTTTTTGCTACCAATTTATTTCCAAAACACAAAAAGTTACCAAGCGATGGTTTTTGTTAATTTAACTTTTTCAAAAGTACAAAATATTTCAATTTGCAGTAAAATATATCGAGTTTATTACCAATTTTATTGATTTCGCGGGTGATAATTAAGAATTGTTTTGTGCAAATCTTCCGTTGACAGATGGGTATATATTTCCGTTGTTGATATGGACGAATGTCCGAGCAGTTCTTGTACGGCACGCAAATCGGCACCGTTTTGAACCAAATGTGTTGCAAATGAGTGTCTGAAAGTGTGAGGACTTACCTTTTTGCCGGTTACAACTTCCGAATACTTTTTTACTATCAAAAAAACCATTTGTCTGCTCAGTTTTCCTCCGCGGCGGTTTAAAAACAGTATTGCTTCGGCTCCCTTTTTCACGGCAATGTGCACTCTAACCTGATTGAGGTAAATTTTTATATGTTTCAGTGCCGGTTTACCTATCGGCACAAGACGTTGTTTGTTGCCTTTTCCTATCACGCTTATTATACCCTCTTTTTCAAAAATTCCGGATATCTGCAGGTTAATCAATTCGGACACACGCAAACCGCATCCGTACAGGGTTTCCAGTATTGCCCTGTTTCGTTGCCCTTCCGGTTCCGACAAATCAACCGATTCCAATATTTTCTTTACCTCTTCTTCGCTCAGCACTTCAGGCAATTTGCGTCCCAAACGCGGTGCACTTAACATTAATGCGGGATTCCCTTCCGTTATTTTCTCCAATTGCAAATAAGAAAAAAAAGAGCGTATTCCCGAAATTACCCTCGATTGGGTATATTCGCCCAAACCCAAATCATTGACATACTCCACAAAATTCCGCAAATGTTTCACCTCAACTTTGTTCAAGGGAACCGAACCCTCTTTTTCCCGCAAAAAATAAAACAACAAATCAACATCGTGCAGGTAAGCCTCAACACTATTTTTCGACAATGCTTTTTCGAGTTGAATATAACTTTTAAAACCCTTTTTGTATATAAAATACGACATCTGATTTAATTATTATGGGGCAATTTACATATCTTTTCATAAAAAATGGCTTTTGCAACAAAAGAAAGTTTAATTTTGTTAGCCGGGTTGTCCGCCATTAACAAGACAATACATTAATATTTAATAATATAACTAAATTTTTAAAAAAATGGTAGATTTTTCATTAACAAAAGAACAGAAAGAGTTACAAGAAAAGGTAAGGGATTTTGCAAAAAGGGAGATGATTCCCAATGCGCGTAAGTACGACGAATCGGCCGAATTTCCTTGGGACATCGTAAAAAAAGCGTACGACGAAGGTTTAATGAACGGTCCTGTACCGAAACAATACGGTGGAAACGGACATAACATTTTCGAAAGTGCCATTGCGTCGGAAGAGTTGGGAGCCGGATGCGTCGGAATAGGTATATGTATGGATGCAAATACATTGGCATTAACTCCACTGTTGCTTGGTGCCAGCGAAGAACAGAAAAAACGCTTTTTCGGACAAATTGTCGAAACAAAAGGGGTTGCCGCATATGCACTTACCGAACCCAACGCCGGTTCGGATGTGGCGGGTATCAAATCGACGGCAATATTGCACGGCGACAAATATATTCTTAACGGACACAAACGTTTTATCACAAACGGCGGAGTTTCGGAATTTGTAACCGTTTTCGCACTTGTGGACCCCGAAAGAGGTGCACGCAGTTTATCGGCTTTTGTCGTACCGACAAATTCTCCCGGCGTAAAAATTGTTTCCAATCTGAAAAAAATGGGACAACGCGCATCAATGCAAACGGAATTTATTTTCGAAGATGTGGAAGTTCCCAAAGAGAATCTCGTGGGAGGCGAAGGTCAAGGTTTCGTATTGGCAATGAAAACCTTTGAACGTACACGTACGGGTGTTGCGGCCTTAAGTGTCGGCAACGCACGCGCCGCATACGAAACCGCTCTCGAATGGAGCAAAAACCGTATCCAGTTCGGTAAACCTGTTGCGGCAAATCAGGGCGTAAGCTTTATGCTTGCCGATATGGCAACCGAAGTTGAAGCGGCACGCCTCGTTACATGGTATGCCGCTTGGGCTTACGATACCGGAAACAAACAAAAAAATATGCTTTCGGCTATGGCAAAGCTTTACGCTTCGGATATCGCCATGAAAGTTACCACCGATGCCGTTCAAGTAATGGCAGGTGAGGGTTATTCCACGGATTACCTTGTGGAAAAAATGATGCGTGATGCCAAATTATGTCAAATTTACGAAGGCACAAACCAAATACAACGTTTGGTAATAGGAAAAAGCATTTTAAAATAAAATTCCGTTTTTTACCGGAGTAAAAAAAAGGTCGGAATTAAAAATTCCGGCCTTTTTCGTTTTCTATATCCGTGGCAAACATCCGTCGGAATTAACGTGCACCGAGGACAACCGGCAGCATAATCTTTTTTCCGCTGCGCACAACGGCAACCACAATCTTATCTCCGGGTTTGTATGTTTTTAAAGTGTCTGAATACTCTTTAAGGGTCTTCACCTCTTTACCGTCGATACTCACAATAATATCACCTTTTTTCAGTCCTGCCTTTTCGGCCGGAGAGCCTTCAATAACCGAACCTATTTTTACCCCTTTGCCCTGAAAGGTAAAATCGGGTATGGAACCTGTGGAAACACGACGGCTCTTTTTCGTCTTAACGGTAGTGCCGGCTCCACTCTTTGACAAATCCCCCCTATATTCAAGAGGCTCAGCCCTGTCGGCAAGATATTCCAACACCTCTTTGGTTACGGTGGCAACCTTAACAAGTCCGTCAGCATCAATTTTATCCCATGTGTCGGAAGGACGGTGATAATCGGCGGTAGCTCCCGTAAAAAGTTGTACGGCGGGAATCCCTTTTTCGATAAAGGCAAGTTGATCGCTTGAGTCCAGTTGTTTTAACACAACAGTACTCTTAACTCCGGTGGTGTAATCGGTTCCCATAAAAATAAATTTCCACTCTTTAGCGCTGTTTCCGTTCAACACCAGCAGTTTACCGTCCGAAAGACGTCCGTCGGTGTCGAGGTTGATGTCAGCCATTATATCGCCTTTAAAATAATTTTTGATTTTGCTCACAAAATAACGCGACCCCTTTAAACCTGCCTCTTCGCCCGTAAACGCCACAAAAATAATGGTACGCTTAGGTTTCAGTGTCTTTCCCATGGTTTTTGCCAGTTCGAGCATTATTGAAACCCCGCTGGCATTGTCGTCGGCGCCGTGGTGGATTTTTCCTTCGTCGCCTTTATGAACATCGGGCCAGCCCAGACCGAGGTGGTCGTAATGCGCCGAAATAACAACCGGAGAGTCTTTCAGGTTTTCAGAAGTTCCGGGAATAACGGCAACAACATTCTTCAGGTGTAATTTACCCTTTCCGGGGAAAGTTTCGTCAAATTCCTGAAAATAGCTGTCACCCAAAGGCTTTAATCCCGCCTCTTTAAACTTTTGGGCTATATATGATGCAGCTTTGTCAAGTTCAACGGTTCCCAAGCCTCTCCCCTTCAACTCGTCACCCGAAAGGAATTTCACCGTTTCCATCATCCGTTTCTTCGAAAAGATTGTTTGCATAACGGCAAGGGGTTCTCTCTTCTCTTCTATTGTTATATTTTGAGCCCTCTTGTCAAAAACCTTTACAAGGGGTGAATTTAAAACTGGCCATTGCCCTTTGGCAATGTTAACCGGTTCGTCGCCTTCAAAAGCGAGGTAACCGTATTTTCCGTAATGGGGCAGTTTGCGAACAAGACCGGCAACGGCGTTTTTATTATCTATCGCTATAAAAACCACATTCAGGGTTTCATCTTCCGGATTGCGAACATTGATAATAAAATCGTTGCCCTTTTTCTTATAGGATTTACCTTCCAGCACAACCGAATCGTTCAGTATCGAGGAGTTATAATGTTTAAGTTCTTTGTCAGCCATTTTTGCAAATCTGTTTTCGAAACCCAATATCCAGAGGGTTTTACCTTCCGGCAAACTTTTCAGGTTATTGTCGTAAACCACTTGATATTTATCGTTATCGGCATCTTGCCACTTTTCGGCAAAATATTTATATATTCCAGCTTTATTCTTTGGGGTTTTCGAGGGCAAGACAATAACATTATTTTTCGATGCCAGCGCCTTTGACATTGCAGGCGGCACCTCTTTCGGATTTAACCTTCTAAAGAGGTCGTATTGCGGGTCAACTGCCAATTTCAAAGGTTTTCCCTCCACATTCAATTCAAAAGTCTGTTCCCTGCGGGTCATCTTCACAACGGGAATTTCCACTCCCTTTTCCGTTGCCACTCCCAACGGAACATCAAGCACGAAAACATCCTCAGGCTGAACCTGTTTCAAGGTAATAAAAAGTCGATACCCGTTGTTGTACCTGTCGGTCTCTATTTTCGATATTGCAAGTTCGGGGGCACCTTTCCGCAACACCCACCGGTTAAAAAAGGGTTTTAAATCCATTGCCGATACTTGCTCCATTGCCCTTCTTATATCGTCGTACGATGCCACCTCAAACCGTTTTGTTTGATAAAAGAGGGTCATCCCTTTTTTAAAAGTTTCATCACCCACTTTCCGGCGCAACATATGCCACATCATCAAAGCTTTGCCATATCCTATAGCCTCGCTCGACGCATTATAGCGCGAAGCAAATTCCGACAACGGAAAATCGTTTTCATCATTAACGAAATCGGTAAATTTTTGCAATGTGGAGCGGCGATACTCTTCACCCCTGCCCATTTGCTCTTTCATCATATGGTCGGCCATGTATGCAGTGGTTCCTTCGCACCAGTTTCCTTTGTCAAAATCGACATAAACACTGTTTCCCCACCAATTGTGCAAAAGTTCGTGCGGATACGACGAGTGCAAAATAAATGGGAAACGGATTATCTTTTCACCGAGCAATGTAAAGGAAGGCATTCCGTAGCCTGTTTCCCAAAAATTTTCAACCAGTGCAAATTTCGAATAGGGATATTTTGCAATAAGTTTTTCGTACATATTCATATATTGTTCGGTGGCTTCAAGGTACTTGTTCGAAAGTCCCCGGTCGGGAATACGCAAAAACGCCATTGCCTTTACTCCGTTATTCATGGTATAACCGTATTCGGTAAATTTCGCCGCAATGAGAAATACCTCCTCTTGCGGTTTGTCGCACTTCCAAATATCAACATGTTTTCCCTCTTTCTTTCCCGAAAACAGCCTCTCGCCTTGCGAGACCGATTTCCAGTCTGAGGGCAAACCTATACTTACAACAAAAGTGGTAAGGTGGTCTTTTATTGTCGGCAACCAATAGGTAGAACCTGCAAGATAGACTCCGCTGTCGCATATAATTCCCGGCGACTCGGTAAAACCGCGCTGATAATCGTTTTTGTCTTTTTTAAGTACGGAATCCACTTTACCTTCGTATTCAATAAAAAAAGCGCCACGGTTTCTTTTAAACACAACCGACCAAAGATTTGTCAATACCCCTTTTCCGTCTCCGGCATCATCCCGGTCCATACCTATGTCGGAAGAGTTTACCGCTTTTGAAAGTAACTCTATTTTAACGTTTTTTGAGTGTGTTATTATTTTGAAGCCGGCATTAAGCCTGAAAAGAAAATCGTTTTCGGTATCGAAAAACAGCGAATCTTTTACATGAATGTATGAAGCCCGGGGGTCAATTCTGCATTCCACATTGTGCTTAACCGTTTGCGATAAAACAGCTCCGTAAAGAATAGTGAAAGCAGCCGACAACAATAAATATTTTGTTTTCATAGGTATGAATTTTTACATTTATTTACGCCGTAAAACTACATAATTAACGGGACTTACAAACCCTTTATCCGTTATTTTTAGCCCGGGCTGCGCATTTTACGGCTTTTTGATAAAAGAGGGGATTATTGCCTCAGGAATACGGAGTACAAAAAAGATGTTTTACCTTTATTTTCAAATGGAGGTTTATTTTATCAACAAATCGGTATCGAATACCAAGGGACGGTTATTTTCAAAATCGAAAAGTGTCATTTTGCGTATGCGATAATAATTTTTCCAATATACACTAAGCGAATTGAAATAGCTTTTACGGGCATTGTCGTTATCTATTTGCGCCATGTTCAAATCGAGGACGTTGTTAATTTTTCCTATCATATATCGTTTGTGGGTAACTTCGTAACGTTTTTGCGCAACGGTATCCGATTTGGCGGCAATAAACAGTTGTTTTTTCTGCATTTTAAACTGCATAATTTGCAAATAGATGTTTTGTTCGAAATCAAGTTTATCCTGTTGAACGGCAGTTTGTACCAAATCGAGATTTGATTCCGCCATTTTAATTTGTCCTCTTGCCTTGCCCCAATCGAGAATGGGAAGGGTAATTCCCAGCGAAACCCTCTCACCGTCGAGGGGATTTTTATATGCGTCGGGCATGGTTGCCGCCGTTTGTGTCAATCCGAAAGAGGCGAAAAAGTTGGCATCGAAACGTCCGTTCATTTTAGCCATATCAAGTTGACTTTCGGCTTGAAGAATTCTTTTTTGAAAATCCATCCCCTCCGAAGTATTTAACTTTGCCAGTTCAATGGCCTTTTGAACGGGGATATCAAAGTAAGGTGTTACGGCGGGAGGAATAAGCTCAACGTCCAACGTGTCTTTAAGCCGCAAAAACGATTTAAAAAGAAAGAGACGGTTATCGTAATTCAATTCGGCATTTTCAACGGACGCATCGGCTTTTAAAAGGTTCAGCTCCAACTGTAAAAGGTCGTTCTCGGCAATTTTCCCCAGATTGTAACGTCCTTGCGCAATATGATAGAGTGTATCGTAATTATGATAATTTTTTTCGGCAATCTCTTTCTCAATTTGTGCCGACAGTAAGGCGAAAAAATAATCGATTGCTTTTATTGCAATATCCTCGCTGCTTTCCAAATATTTTCTTTTCGCCTGTTCGTATTCCAAAGGGTTAATCTTTTTATCCCATTTGTATTTATTATAACTGAAAATGGGCTGTCTGATTCCGATGTTAACAATATTCGACAAAAACTGACGACGGGTAGTGTCGGGCAAAAAGTTATCCATTTGCGCTATGCCCGAATTAATAAAAACCTCACCGCCCGTAAGTCCTATCTTTTGCCTCAGCGATACGTCCAAAGAGTAGTTTGTTATGCTTTGCGGCGTGTAATTTATGGTACCGTCTTGCGACGAAATGGCATTTATACTCCTGTTTACATCGGGCAAGGTGGCGCTTAAACTCAAATTGGGCAAATAGTCGGCTTTGAAAGAACGGTAACGCCAATATTCGCTCCTGAAACGGTGTATTGCCATCAAAGCATCGGGCGACTGCCTCTGGGCTATTTTAATAACCTCATTAAGAGTATATTTAACCTTTTTTTGAGCTTTTAAAGTTGATATACACGTAACGGAAAACAATAAAATCAATGACAATAAAACAAATTGAAAGGTAAATCTATTTTTCCCCATTTTATAATAATCTTTTTGTACAAAGGTAATAACTTAATTCTTTCGTTTTTCTTGTAAAAAACAAACATTATTTTACATTTTTTTCAGTATTGCACATAACTTATCAAGTGACACCGGCATTAATTATTTGAAAAAATAAAACATTTTTAAACCTTTTATGCTCAAGCCGGTGAATTTTCCGGCGGTCATTATTTAAGCTGGAAAGCGTTTACGGTTTTGTCTTTCTGACCTGTTTACCCAAAATATTTCAATTCTGTTTCGGCACAATTTGAGGAAACAATGTTATTTTTGTCACAATACGGACATTTACCGGTGCCGCTAAACATGGTTCAATTTTATAAATATTTAAAATGATTTTTAAACATTAAAAAAAGAGATTATGAAACATAAAATATTTTTATCACTGACGGCTTTGTTGCTGTTGTTGGAAGCATGTTCGCAAAGTAACAAAACGGTATGGGAAACCCCACCCTTGCTTAAAGTTCCTGAATCGGCATTTTACGATGCGCATTCAAAAAGGATTTACGTTTCCAATATCAACGGCAAACCGGCGGCAAAAGACCACAACGGTTTTGTTTCGGTATTGGATACCAAAGGCAATATTGTTAATCTCGAATGGGTTACCGGATTAAATGCTCCCAAAGGTATTGCAAAACACAACAACAAACTTTTCGTTACCGATATCGACAGGGTAGCCGAGATTGATATTTTAAAAGGCAAAATATCAAAATTTTATCATGTTGATGGAGCCTCGTTCCTCAACGATATCGTATGCGACAAAAGGGGAAACATTTTCATAAGCGACAGTGACAAAGGGGTTGTTTTTAAACTCGACACGAATGGCAGACCGTCTATTTGGTGCAAGGATAAAATACTTATCGGGGCTAACGGACTCGCCATTAAAAACAACAAATTGCTTGTGGGAACTTACAACGGTATTGCGGAAATAGATATCCGCACAAAAAAACGCTCACTCGTTATAAAACACAAAGGAATGATTGACGGATTGATACCTGCCGGAAATGATAAATATATTGTATCGGACTGGGAAGGTAAAGTGGAAATTTTACAAAAAGGGAAAAAACCCGAAATATTATTAAACAACATCAATGCAAAAATTAATGCCGCCGATCTCGGTTTCATACCAGACAGGAAAATTATTTTAATTCCCACCTTTTTCGATAACAGGGTAATTGCCATTAAGATGTAAACCTGCCGTATAATAACCTTTATTGCTGCAACAACGCCAGGAAACGGCAAGGAATACAACGGCAAAAAAAAAGCCGGCTTAAAACCGGCTTTTTTTAGTTCCTGAAAATAAATTCACCATTTTCCACATCAATTATTATGGGTTTTGTATTGTCAACTTTGCCTGCAAGAATCATCTTCGACAATTCGTTCATAACATTACGTTGGATAACCCTTTTTAGCGGCCGTGCTCCGAATTGCGGGTCGTAACCCCGTTCGGCAAGCAAATCGACAGCTGCATCCGTAATTTTAAGTTCAATGTTATTTTTCTTCAACAATGCCTGCAGCAAATCGAATTGCAATTTCACAATACCGTGAATTTCATCTTTCGACAGAGGTTTAAACATTATTATTTCGTCAACCCTGTTGAGAAATTCTGGTCGTATTGTCTTTTTGAGCAATTCGAAGACCTCTCTTCTTGTTTTTTCGATAATCTCCTCTTCATTACCTGCCGACATTTTCGAGAAATTCTCTTGTATGAGGTGCGAACCGATATTTGAGGTCATAATTATTATGGTGTTTTTAAAGTTCACCGTACGACCTTTGTTGTCGGTTAAGCGCCCGTCGTCAAGTACTTGAAGGAGTATATTGAACACATCGGGGTGGGCTTTTTCTATCTCGTCGAGCAGCACCACGGAATATGGTTTACGGCGTACCGCTTCGGTAAGTTGACCGCTTTCGTCGTAGCCCACATATCCGGGAGGCGCTCCCACAAGCCGCGAAACCGAATGTCGCTCCTGGTATTCCGACATATCTATACGCACCATGGCATTTTCGTTGTTAAACAAAAAGTCGGCAAGAGCTTTTGCAAGTTCGGTCTTTCCCACTCCTGTTGTTCCGAGAAATATAAACGACCCTATCGGACGTTTTTCGTCTTGCAATCCGGCACGGCTTCTTCTTATGGCATCGGCAATGGCATTAATGGCATCGTCTTGTCCTACCACGCGTTTGTGCAACTCCTCTTCGAGATGAAGCAATTTTTCCCTCTCGCTCTGCAACATACGGCTTACCGGTATTCCCGTCCATTTCGATACCACTTCGGCAACCTCTTCGGCGGTAACCTCTTCGTTAATCATGGGTTTATCGCCTTGCACCTCTTTCAGCTTCTCTTTCAACTGTTCCACCTCTTCGTTTAACGAGGTTATTTTACCGTATCTCAATTCTGCAACTTTTCCGAAATCACCGTCACGTTCAGCTTGTTCGGCTTGCAGTTTATACTCCTCAATAAGTTTTTTCCGCTCCTGGATTTTATCTACAATCTCTTTTTCGGCTTGCCATTTTGCTTTCAATCCGTTATGTTTTTCGTTCAAGTTGGCAAGTTCCTCGTTTATTTGTTGCAGTTTCTGCTTATCGTTTTCCCTTTTAATAGCCTCTTTTTCAATTTCCAGCTGACGAATACGCCGTTCAACTACTTCCAGTTCTTCGGGCAACGAATTTATTTCCAGACGCAACTTTGAAGCGGCCTCGTCGATAAGGTCGATGGCTTTGTCGGGCAAAAACCTGTCGGTAATATACCTCTGCGAAAGTTCAACCGCCGCTACTATAGCTTCGTCGAGTATTCTTACTTTATGATACGATTCGTATTTATCTTTCAATCCGCGCAATATGGATATTGCCGACATTGTGTCGGGCTCGTCAACCATAACAATTTGGAACCTCCTCTCAAGAGCCTTGTCTTTTTCGAAATATTTTTGATACTCCTTGAGTGTGGTGGCACCAATGGCACGCAACTCTCCCCTTGCCAATGCAGGTTTCAGAATGTTGGCGGCATCCATAGCGCCTTCCGATTTTCCGGCTCCGACCAAAGTGTGTATTTCGTCGATAAAGAGAATAATTTCACCTTCGGATTGTATCACCTCTTTTACAACACTCTTCAAACGCTCTTCAAATTCGCCTTTGTATTTTGCTCCTGCAATGAGCGCTCCCATATCGAGCGAATAAATCTTCTTCGTTTTTAAATTTTCGGGAACATCACCATTCACAATACGGTGTGCAATACCTTCGGCAATTGCCGTTTTACCCACTCCGGGCTCTCCTATCAATATGGGATTGTTTTTTGTCCTTCTCGACAAAATCTGCAACACCCTTCTTATCTCGTCGTCGCGCCCTATTACAGGGTCAAGTTTGCCGTTGGCAGCCATTTCGTTCAAATTATTGGCGTAACGGTCCAATGCATTGTATTGATCCTCGGCCGATTGAGAGTTTACCGTACTCCCTTTTCGCAAATCTTTTATGGCGGCAATCAGCTCTTTTGCCGTTACCCCGTTGTCTTTAAGCAATTGCGAAGCACTGCTTTTCACCTCCAACAATGCCAGTAAAAGATGCTCAATGGCTACAAACTGGTCGCCAAACTCTTTCAAATACCGGGGTGCCTTATTCAACACTTCACGTGCATCGTTGGAAAGATAGGGCTCTCCTCCCGAAACTTTCGGCAACGACTCGATAATTTTGTCAACAGCCTGCGAAAACACAGGAAAATTGACATTCAGTTTTTTTAATATGTACGGAGTGGCATTCTCATCAACAAGCAGTATTCCCTTCAACAGGTGAATGCTCTCTATGGCCTGTTGTCCGTGTTGGGAAGCAACCTCTTGCGATTTTTGAATAGCCTCCTGCGATTTTATGGTAAATTGATTAAAATTCATATCTTTTTCCTCCTTTTTAATTTTTTTGTCTTTTTTATTATCAAAAGTTTTACCCAAATTAAATTTTTTGTAAATTTCTGTTATTCTGGCAGTTAATATTATTTTCCGGTGTCAAATTGGCATACTGCAACCCATAAATCGACTTATATGTCATATCAAGGGAAAAATTTCCATTTACAAATCAGGAAAGATAATATCAAACCGATTATTTTTGTAAGGTAAACCAAAACAAAATATATATGTTCCGCAATATACATATTCTGACGGCAGTACTGTTATTAATGATAATAATACCGAAACAGGTAAAATCACAATTTGAAATAGAGGTAATTCCGTGCCAAACCAACGAAGAGGTATTGGCTTTAATAGATACTGTATTTTTATCGGGTGTAAATCCGCAGGCAATAGACAACTTAACATTCACCGGCGACCCTACTGCCGTGGGATACTTCAAAAGAGCATTTTTTACGGGTTTTCAGGTTCCCGAGGGAATAATCTTAACTACAGGTCATGCCGATGATGCCGACAAAAACAACATTTGCAACTCTTCTCAAAATGCAAGCACCAACAACAACGGTCCCAACAACGATCCCGATTTGGCACAAGCATCGGGAGGCAGTGTTAATGATGCTTGTATTATAGAATTTGATTTCAGACCTACCGCCGATACCGTACGTTTCAATTACCTTTTTGCCTCCGAAGAGTATCACGAATATGTATTCCAATTCAATGACGTTTTCGGTTTTTTTCTTTCCGGCGACGGATTAAACGGACCTTATACAAACAACGGAATTAATATTGCCATTATTCCCGGCACCAACTTGCCGGTTACAATAAACAACATAAATTTCGGAGCGGGAGGCGTAACATGCACAGGAAAACCCGGTGGTTGTACCAACTGTCAATATATGGTGGATAACAGCCAAACAACCGACCCCGCTTTTGATCAATTTGTTTACGACGGATATACCACGGTTCTGGAAGCAAAAAGCGCCGTAACCCAATGCTCGTGGTACCATATTAAAATAGCAATAAGCGATATCGGCGATGCTCTTTTCGATTCCGGTGTATTGCTGGAAAAGGGGAGCTTTAATCCGGGAAACGTTACCGAAGTTACCGACTACACACACCCTACGGTTGACTCTCTTGTTTACGAAGGATGCAACAATCACGAAGCCATATTGTATTTCAGCATTGCAGAACCCATGAGTTTTCCCTATATTATCCCTTTCGAGGTTGACGGTACGGCAACAAGGGATGTGGATTACAAACTTACCACGACACACCCTGGCGATACCATATACATTCCGGCAGGGGAGACATACGACTCGTTGATAATAATGCCGTATGCCGATAACGAGGTGGAAGGAATAGAGTCGGTTTATATTCTTTACAACTCGCAAATGTGTAATGTTTTCTCGCAGCAAGACACGGCAACGGTATTGATATCCGACCGTCCGGAACTCACCGATACCACATTACGGTTTCCCGTCTATTGCGAAGACACCGCCGTATTGGATTTTACACAGGTGTTAAACGGTGTTCCGCCGTACAGTTTCGATTGGTACACTTTGGGACTGACAACACCAACGGTAAATTATGTTCCGAGCGGCACCGATTCGGTTATGGTCCCGGTAATCGTTTTCGACACATGCGGATTTCAGGTTACCGATTCGGCTTTTGTAATTGTACCGCCGCTTGTTGCCGACGCCGGTCCCGACCAATCGTTATGTAATCAGGATTCCGACACCCTGCACGGCTCTTCGCCCGGCGCTCAACATTTTTTATGGGACAGCAATCCCACCGATCCCACACTTGCAGGACAGGAAAACCTGCAAGAACCGGTAGTGAGTCCTACGGTAACCACCGACTATTATTTAACTGTTTCGGACAATTGTACCCACCAAGCCGGCGATACTACGGCTATCTTACTGAACGAAGCGGTGGCAAATGCAGGCGACGACATTCAGATTTGTATCGGCGATACGGCAACCTTAACATGCAATCAAGGTTCGGCATACAAATGGACTGCAAATCCGCCGGACCCGTCATTGACACCGCAAGACACCTTACGCACCGTTCACGTATTACCGCAACAAACAACAACATATACGGTATCGGTTACGAATGAGTGCGGATATTCGGCGTCGGACGATGTAACCGTAACCGTTTTACCGTTGCCCGACGCAAATGCGGGAGAAAACGACCATGTTTGCAAAGGACTTCCTTATCAACTTTCGGCTTCGGGAGGTATAAGCTATGTATGGACATCAATGCCATACGATGCTTCACTTTATACAAACGGTCAGGATACAACGCCAACTCCCACGGTTATGCCCGACACAACTACAACTTACATAGTTTATGTTTCGGACGGACAATGCAGTAACGAAGATTCGGTAACAATATACGTTGACCCCGTTCCCGAGTTGAGTTTAATTGCTTACAACGACTCGTTATGCTTCGGCGATACGGCCGTAATCACCATCGTAGGTGATGCCGATTACACATGGACTTCGACACCTTACGACAAATCGCTGGAAGGACAAGAACATAATCAAACGGTATCGGTTTCGCCCGACACCACAACCCTCTATACAATGACGGGAAATGTTCCGGGATTTAACTGTCCGGCAACACTATACCAGCCGGTTTACGTAAAACCCGAATTACACGCAACTTTCACGCCGGTTTCCGACCAAATATGTCAAGGAGAACAACTTGTGGTAAATTACACAGGCAATGCAGGCGTAAATGCCGTTTACAACATCGACTGGAGCAATAACGGAACCTTACAGGGGTCGGGACAAGGACCTTACACCTTTGTTTTCGACTCGGCAGGAAACGAAACCATTACTATGACCGTGGAAGAAGACGGATGTATCAGCGAACCGTTCACGAAAACGGTCTCCGTCCTTCCTACCCCGGTAGCCGCCTTTACGGCAGACATAACCGAAGATTGCGAACCTTTGACCGTTAATTTCAATGATATTTCACAAAACATTACCCAGCAAACGGCTTACGAATGGAATTTCGGAACAGGTGACAAAAGCACTTTACAAAACCCTCAATACACTTACGACAGTGCAGGAACCTATACTGTATCTTTAAAAGTTGTTAATTACGGTCTTTGTCACGATACAAAAACATATAACGGTTTTATCAAGGTTCATGATGTTCCTGATGCCGACTTTACTCCCGACCCGCAACAGACTGTCCTCGAAGATGCTACAATAAGTTTTACAAACAACTCGAACAGCACCGAGCCATACGGTATTTTATGGGATTTCGGCGACGGCGACACATCAAACATTAACAACCCTGTGCACACATACAGCCAAACGGGAATTTATCAGGTTTGGCTAACGCTTACCACAACATTCGGTTGTACCTCAAACATAATGAAAGAGGTAACCGTAAATCCCGATTTTTCGGCTTTTGCACCAAACTCGTTTACTCCCAACGGCGACGGCTTAAACGACACTTTCAAGATAATGGGGGTAGGAATAAAAAAATTCAAATTGGAGATTTATAACAGATGGGGGGAATTACTTTTTGAATCGAACAATTTGGAAGATGAGTGGGACGGAAAATATAACGGCAAACTTGTTCCGAGGGGAACCTACGTTTATAAAGTATATTACACCACATTTTTAGATAAAAACGTGGAAAAAAGGGGCATGGTAACGGTAATCTATTAATATCCGGAAACAGTTTCCCGGGGAAAAACAGGCAAAACCATTTTTATCGCTCTGCATTGAAAACAGGCTTGCCGTCCAAATATGTTTGTAAAACTTTTGCTTTAGGAATATCAAGTTCGGGACAAGTCATAATATCGGTATCAAGAACAACAAAGTCGGCAACTTTTCCCGGTTCAAGCGAACCTTTTCGGGTTTCATCGAAACTGCCTTTTGCCGGCCATATGGTAATTGATCGTAAGGCATCTTCCCTCGATATTGCATTTTCGGATTGGAAACCGCCGGGAGGCCAACCGTTTAAGTCTTTACGGCTTACTGCGGCATAAAAAGTCTTTAAAGGACTTATGTCCTCAATGGGGAAATCGGTTCCGTTTACCAGCCAACCGTTTTGTTGCAAAAGTTTTTTGTAGGCATAAGCAGATTTTATTCTGCTTTTTCCGAGACGTTTTTCAGCCCAATACATATCCGAAGTACAATGAGTTGACTGTATGGAAGGAATTATAGAATATTTACCGAAATATACAAAATCGGACGGGTCAATAACCTGGGCATGTTCTATACGCCAACGCAAATCGTTTTTCTCTTCGAGATACTGCGCATATGTTTTCAACATCAAACGGTTTGCCGAATCGCCAATGGCATGTGTATTTACCTGAAACCCTGCATTGTATGCAAGGCGGCAAATGGAATCGTAATATTCCGCGGGATGGAGTTGCAATCCTGTATGTCCGGGCATGTCGGAATATGGTTTGAGCAATAAAGCCCCCCTTGAGCCGAGAGCTCCATCGGCATAAAGTTTTACCGCACTTACCGTCAAGCGGTCTTTATGAAGTGGTTTTTTATTAAAAAAATATTCGAAATTTTCTTTTGTGGGGTTCATCATTGCGTAAACACGCATCATTAAAGCACCCGTATTCTGAAGAGTGTCTATTAGCAAAATGTCGTGTTTGTCAAGTCCCGCATCGGTAACGGTGGTCAATCCCACCGAAAAACAATCTTTCTGAGCCCGTAACAAAGCCTCCCTCTTTTCGGCATCGCTCAACGGTGGAATTTTTGATTTCATTAAATCGGCGGCATTATCAATAAGTACTCCGGTAAGTTTGCCGTTTTTCTTAACAATTTCACCTCCCTGCATCTCGGTTTCGACGGTAATTCCCGCCAATTCCAATGCCTTTTTGTTAGCCAGTACCGCATGGCCGTCAATACGTGTCAAAACCACGGCTCTGTCCGGAAACATTTTGTTCAACTCATCGTTAACCGGATAACTTTTATTTTCCCAGTCGTTTTGGTCCCATCCGCGACCGAGAATCCAAAAATTGTCATTCGTTGCGGCAAACCTCTTTAATATATCCAAAATTTCGTCAAAAGAGCGTGTTCCCACAAGGTTTGCGTACCTGCTAACCCAAATCCCATATCCCAGGAAATGGCTGTGACCGTCGTTAAAACCAGGATAAAGGGGTCTCCCTTTCAAATCCAGTTTAAGAGGTGCGTTGTAACATTCCGTGATATCTTTGTCGGAACCTACAGCCGCTATTTTACCATTTTTAACGGCAAGTGCCGTTGCTTTGTCGAAGTTTGCGTTAACGGTATAAATATTTGCATTGTAAATAACAAGGTCGGCTTTTTTTTTCGACGAACACGAGGTTGCCAGCATTACAATAAATATTAATGTCAAAAGGAATAAAGGATTTTTTTTCATATGTATAAATTATTTCCTGTTCAGGCAATATTCTTTTTAAGCAAAAGTAAATATCTTTTTTTTCAAAGCCACATGTAAAACCGTAACAAGAATGGAGCCGGCAAAAACAAGAGGCTGTCTCATAACTTGACGAGACAGCCTCTTTTACCTGTATTGAAAAACGACTATTTATTTTGTCTTTTCCAGCTTCTTTTGTTCATAATGTTTGCTTGTGCCGCTGCCAAACGTGCTATAGGCACTCTGTAAGGCGAGCAACTCACATAGTGCAAACCGGCGCGGTGGCAAAACTCTATGGAACTTGGCTCTCCGCCATGTTCTCCGCATATACCGAGTTTGATTTTACGGCGTGTTTTCTTTCCTTTCTTAACAGCCATTTCCACAAGTTGTCCGACGCCTTCCTGGTCGAGAACCTGGAAAGGATCGTTTTTCAGGATACCCTTTTCGATATATATGGGGAGAAATTTTCCGGCATCATCGCGCGAGTATCCGAAGGTCATTTGTGTAAGGTCGTTAGTACCGAAAGAGAAAAATTCCGCCGATTCGGCAATTTTGTCGGCTGTAAGAGCGGCACGTGGCACCTCTATCATTGTTCCCACGAGGTAATCTATTTTTTCGCCTCTCTCTTCAAAAACTTTCTCGATGGTATCCCTCACAATTTTTTCCTGCATTTTCATTTCGGCAAGAGTACCCGTAAGAGGAATCATAATTTCGGGAAAAGCTTTTATTTTACGTTTTTTCAGATTAAGAGCCGCTTCGATAATGGCACGGCTTTGCATCTCGGTTATTTCGGGATATGTATTACCGAGGCGGCAACCGCGGTGTCCGAGCATGGGGTTAAATTCGCTTAACGACTCCACCTTAGCTTTAATGGTTTCGAGCGACACGCCCATAACTTCGGCCATCTCTTTTTGTCCTTTTTCGTCGTGCGGAACAAACTCGTGCAATGGAGGGTCGAGCAGACGAACCGTTACAGGCAATCCTTTCATAGCTTCAAAAATACCCTCGAAATCGTTACGCTGTATTGGCAACAGTTTGTCGAGAGCTTTGCGTCTGCCTTGTTCGTCTTCGGCAAGTATCATCTCGCGCATGGCGATTATTTTATCACCTCCGAAAAACATATGTTCGGTACGGCAAAGGCCAATACCTTTGGCGCCGAAACCACGAGCCACCGAGGCATCGTGAGGCGTATCGGCGTTGGTACGCACAAGGAGTTTAGCCTTTTTGTCGGCAAGTTCCATAAGTTTACCGAAATCGCCGCTCATTTCGGGGTTAACGGTTTTCAGAGCGCCGTCGTAAACCTCTCCCGTAGAGCCGTTCAGCGAAATGTAATCACCCTCTTTGTACACTTTGCCGTCCATCTCGATAATTCTCTTCTTATAATCAATTTTGACGCTGCCGGCACCCGACACACAACATTTACCCATTCCGCGAGCAACAACAGCGGCATGCGAAGTCATTCCACCGCGGGCAGTAAGAATACCTTCGGCTGAGTTCATACCTTTAAGGTCTTCGGGTGAAGTTTCAATACGTACAAGGACAACTTTTTTTCCTTGTGCCGCCCATTTTTCGGCATCATCGGCATGAAAAACAACTTGTCCGGTAGCGGCGCCAGGGGAAGCCGGTAATCCTTTGGCGACAACTTTTGCTTTTTTCAAAGCATCCCTGTCGAATACGGGGTGTAACAGTTCGTCGAGTTTGTCGGGTTCCACGCGCATAATGGCTTCGTCTTTGGTTATCATCTTTTCGCGAAGCATATCCATGGCAATTTTCACCATAGCTGCACCGGTGCGCTTTCCTGTACGGGTTTGCAAAAGCCAAAGTTTACCGTCTTGAATGGTAAACTCGAGGTCTTGCATATCGCGGTAGTGTTTTTCGAGTTTTTCTTGTGTGTCGTAAAGTTCTTTGTAAGCATCGGGCATATACTCTTCGAGTGAAGGGTATTTTGCGGCACGCTCCTCTTCCGAAATATTAGCAAGTTTAGCCCAACGCCTCGAACCTTCAAGGGTAATTTGTTGCGGGGTACGGATACCTGCTACAACATCTTCACCCTGGGCATTTACAAGATATTCGCCGTTGAAGATATTTTCGCCGGTAGCTGCATCGCGGGTAAAAGCCACACCTGTAGCGGAGGTGTCGCCCATATTGCCGAATACCATTGCCTGCACGTTAACTGCGGTACCCCATTCGTCGGGAATTTTGTTAAGTTTACGGTATAAAATTGCGCGTTCGTTCATCCAGCTGTCGAATACCGCCATAATAGCTCCCCAGAGTTGTTCCCATGGGTCATCGGGGAAATCGTGTCCTGTTTGGTCTTTTACGGCAGCCTTAAACAGCTTGACAAGCTCTTTCAAATCGTCGGTGGAAAGTTCGGTATCGAGGTTTACGCCTTTTTTCTCTTTTACCGACTCGATAATAATTTCGAACGGGTCTTGAGCCTCTTTTGATTCGGGTTTCATGCCGAGCACCACATCACCGTACATTTGTACAAAACGGCGGTACGAGTCCCAAGCGAAACGCGGGTTATTCGATTTTTTTGCTATTCCTTCAACAGCAACATCGTTAAGCCCGAGGTTAAGAACGGTATCCATCATTCCGGGCATTGAAGCACGGGCTCCCGAACGAACCGATACAAGAAGGGGATTTTCCTGATCGCCGAATTTGGTTCCCATGATATTTTCGATATGGGCAACGGCAGCGGTAACATCGTCTTTTATCAGGTTAACCACATAATCTTTGCCCTTTTTATTGTATAAGGTACATATCTCGGTAGTAATGGTAAATCCCGGAGGTACGGGAACGCCTATGAGGTTCATCTCTGCGAGGTTGGCTCCTTTGCCACCTAACAGGTTCTTCATTTTTGCATTACCCTCGGCTTTGCGGTCGCCAAAAAGGTAAACATACTTTGCTTTCGACATTTTTATTAAATTTTATTAATAAATATTATTTGGTTAGTCAATTATAAAAATAGATTGCAAAAGTATTAAAAAGCCGATATAAAACAACCGATTAACCCGTCAGTTTACTAATAACAATTATAAATTACGGGTTTTTCGCTTCGGATAATGACATTTGATTTTAAAACGTTTGCGGAGAAAACACAACACCACCCGGGGCCGGATAATTTTTTAAAACTCATTATAAAAACATCAGCGCGAGACAAAATATTTCAGGATTATCCTTTCGATGTTTGAAATGTTAATAGGTTTGGTCAGAAAATCGTCCACACCCTCTTTGACAAGTATTTCGTTATCCACACTTAAAGAGTGCCCCAATACTGCAACGATTTTTTTGTCGGGAAATTTTGTCTTTATCTCTTTTATCATCTCTCTTCCTTCCGAGATATTACTGTCAATATCAATAGCTACGAGAGCTATATCCCTGTTTTTTTCAACAAAAGAGATAAAACTCTCTTTATCACAAATTATTTCGGCGGGAATTTCGAGGAGTTTCACCCAAAGTTCAAATTGTTTTATTTCGTTAACGGTTTTGCAAAATATGGCGATTTTTTTTGTTAACGACGCCGGCAACACCGACTTCAATTGTTGTAGCGACATCTGCTCCAACTTTTTTGCTTTTTTCAACGGAATTGAGTGGTTTTCAATATTATCAGGTATTTTCACTTTAAACTCCGCACCTTTACCCCTCTCGGACTTGAATGAAATATCGCCGCCGAGAATTTTGGCAAAACTACCGCAAATGGTCAGTCCCAGACCTTGTCCTTCGTAATTCCTAATCTTTCTTTCGTCGGCCTGTCTGAATTTTTCAAAAATTATGTGCATAAATTTTTTATCGATGCCGATACCGGTATCTTTTACGAAAAATTCAAAATAGCCGTTATCAATACCTGTTTTGATATAGTTATATCCGAAAGCTATACTACCTTCATCGGTAAATTTAACGGCATTGTCAAGAAGGTTCGAAATTATAAGGGTAAGTTTTTCCTCATCGGTAATACAATATTTGGGTGCCGATTTATCGGGGATAAAAGCCAAAAAGAGGTTCTCTTTTTTTTCTTGTTTAATAATACTTTTGTATTCGGCATGCAACTTCGACAATGCTTTTATCAAATTCACTTTGTTAACGTTAATTTCGTAATTACCCGACTCCACCTTAGCCATTTCAAGGATATTGGTCATAAGCATCAGGAATCTGTGTCCTCCCATCAAAACCATATCGGCATATTCCTTTTTTTCTTCAGGGCTCAAATCGGGCTGCAATGCCAGAAGTTCGGAGAATCCGAGAATTTGGTTTAGCGGTGTTCGTATTTCGTGCGACATCACGGCAAGGAAATTTGCCTTAAGTCTGTCGCTCTCTTCGGCTTTTTTCAATGCATTCAACAGTTTAAGTTCCACATTTTTTTGAGCCGTAACGTCGAGGCTGATGATAATGAAGTTGGTAATTTTTCCGTTATCGTCTTTCACGGGCGACATGTTAATGGAAACCCAAAACCTGCTGCGGTCTTTACGGTATGTTTTGAACACTCCCACAAAACCTTCGCCGTTTTTTATGGCATTGCTAATGCTGGTATAAAGTTCGTCGTCGTCGCCACCGACTTTAAAAACCGATAAATCCTTGTATAAAAACGATTCTATTTTGAAACCGGTCAGTTTTTCAAAAACGGGATTTATATACTCAACATTACCTTGTGCGTCGGTAATCATGGTAATTGCAGGGCTGTTCTCTATCGCAATATTCTTTTTTGCGGCTTCGCTATCCGAAATGTAACGTGCCAAAATCATTGCCAATGTACTCGACAATCTGTCGAGGTAATCCAAATCTTCGCTATCGTACAGATTTTTTTCAGAATAATTTTGAATACTGAAAATCCCTATTACTTCGCTTTTGTATCTGAGAGGTATTCCAATCCACTCATTGGGACGCGTACCCACAATTTCAATCAAATTTTTCGATAACAGCTCTTCCTGTTTTTGAGTGTCGAGCAGACAGGCATGTCCTGTTTTTCTTACATATTCCGAAAAGCTTTTGTCGGAGTCGGCACCTGAAAAGGTATTTAGAGGGTCAACGCTATCCCTGTAAAAAAGGAAATCGTATTTTTCGAGGTATTTATTGTAAATGGCCACATACATGTTTTCGGCATACAACAGTTCGTTAACCTTGTTGTAAAAAAATTCCAATACGACATGGATATCTGTCAAATCGAGCGCCACATCGGTTATTTCGATAAGAATTTCGTTTACCTTTTCGGTTTTTTTCTTTTTCACGGCATTTTTTATTGCCGTGGCAAGGCGGTCTCTATGGCTTTTCAACACGTAATCGTCGGCGCCTTTCAGCATGCACTCTATTGCCGACTCCTCTTTATCCGAGCCGGTGACAATAATAAAGGGGATGTCGGGACAAATTTCGTTCCTGATTTTCAAGGCTAACAATCCGTTAAACTCGGGAAGTTTGAAATCGGACAAGATAACATCAGGCTTTTTTTTCAATGCTCTTCTGTATTCGGGTTCGGTTTCCACAATGTCTATTCCGGCGGCTGAAAATCCTCCTTTTTCGAGATGAAGCAGTATCAATTTAGCATCCATCTTGTTATCTTCCACAAACAGTATCGAGATATTCTTTTTCATAAAAACCGTTTTTGGGTTAAATTTTAATTTTTGATTTTACGGGCAGTGTAAAGGTAAATGCAGCGCCTTTTCCGGGAGTTCCTTGTGCGGTGATTTTACCTCCGTGCTTATCGATTATTTTTTTTACAATCGCCAATCCTATTCCCGTTCCTTTGTAATCTTTGGCTTGTGAAGACCTGTAAAAAATTCCGAATATTTTATCTTTAATATTATCGTCAAAACCTATTCCGTTGTCGGAAAAAGTATAAACTACATTGTCGTTTTCAATTTTTGACTCAACATGTACCGTAGGTACAGCGGCACCGGCACTAAACTTGAGAGCATTTGAAATTAGATTGGCGACAACCTGCTTTATTAACGGGTAATCGGCTTCGAAAGAGTACAACTTTCCGGTTTCCAGCCTGGCATTATTCATATTGAGGTTGTTTTTAACCTCACTGAAAATCGACTTCACAAGAGGCTCCATATCAATATTGACGATATCGGGTTTTTCGATGCCCGTTCGAACAAATTTCAAGAGATGCGTTATTAAATCGACAACCTTTTCGCTGCTGGTTTTTATGTCTTCAAGCATTTTTTTCCCTTTTTCGTCAACTTGATTTTCGTACATTACCACAAAAAACTTAACCAAATCGCGAATGTTTATTATTGGGTTTTTCAAATCGTGCGACACCGTGTAAATAAAAGACTCGAGATTTTTGTTTGACTCTTCCAGCCTACTGTTTGCCTGTTCGAGGTTAGCTCTTATACTGTTAACATCTTCAACCACATATGTCAATGCTTTTTGCATTTTTCTTAACGATTCGGTTTGCGCTTCCAACTCTTCGGTACGTTGTTTCACTTTCATTTCAAGAGTTTCGTTAGCCAGTTTCAGTTCTTCGTTAAGGTGCATTTTTTCGGTAATATCCATATGTACCGAAAAGTAGTTTGTAATGTTACCGTTCACATCGAAATTTGCCTTTACCCTCACGTCGTCCCAATATATTTCGCCGTTTTTCTTTCTGTTTTTCAGCACTCCCGTCCAAACTCCCCCGCCCGAAACCTTTTTATAAATATTAAAGAGAAACTCTTTGCTGAAGTTTTGTCCCAAAGCAAAAGCGGGAGTATTTCCGATAATCTCTTTTTTTGAAAACCCGGATATTTTTAAGAAATAACTGTTTACATATTCTATTTTCAAATTTTTGTCGGTAATAATCAAACTCAAGGGGACATTTTCCATTACGTCGAGCAAGAGCTCGTTTTCGGCACTTATCTTTTTTTGTTTTGTCAAGTCGGATATTGTAAGCAGAGCGCAAATTTTACCTTTGTGCATTATGGGAAAACTTCCCACATTTACATCTATCACCTGTCCCGAAGGCAAAATGTAGGTCTCTTCAATAGCTTCGACGGGTTGTCCGCTCTTTAACAATTCAAATCTTTTCAAAACGGTGGCATGATATTCAGGCGGCACAAACAACATGGGATTTTTGCCGATAAAAAAATCAGGCGGAACATTGTTAAAGTTTTTCATTACGGTTTCGTTAACATACAAAATCTCATCAAAGTCGTGTATCACAACACCAATACCCGTCTTTTCAAACAATTTGACAAATACGTCATAATCAAGCGGCATGCTTTTAACGAATTCCAGTTCTTCTTGCAGCTTTTCTATTTTCCTTTTCAGCCGGTTGTTTTCCGCTTTCAAATCCAAAATGCTCGTCATAACTATTGTTGTCCGTTATTATTTTCCAATTGTTTTTTAAGTTTTGCTATTTCGTCGCGCAGCTCTTTTATTCTGAATTCCCTGTTTACAAACAGATTGTTGTAGCGCTGAAGTTCTTCATTTTGCTTTTTGAGTTCGGCTGTCCTCTCTTCTATTTTTTGTTCCATATTTGCCAAAGCTTCCCTTAATTGTTCGCCGGTTAATCTTTTATCGCGTTCAACTTTTTCGACCTCTTTTGCCAGGCTCTTCATCTCTTTTATTTTCAACTTGTTTATATAATCATTGCCGCCGGAGGGATTTTTAAAATGGGAAAGCAAGATGTTTAATTGCGACACGGCGAATTTTGAAAACATATTCGACATGTAATAAAATACTATTGTAATGATAACAAAAACCGCAAAAATCAACAGGAGTCTTATTGTCATCTTTTTGCGTAAAGAGTCATTTACTTTTTTCGATGTTTTTTGAGCATCGGCCACATAATCTCCGGCTCCCACAATCCAGCCCCAACCGGGGACACTCTTAACGTATGCTATTTTCGATTCGGGGATACTGCCTTTTATTTTTTTAAACTTATATTTAATAAAACCTCCCTCCGGTTTTTGAGCCGCATCGTATTCCAGTCTGAAAATATTGTTGCCGTCGGGGTCGAGTTTATCTTTTACATAGAAATCGTCATTAACAACTTTACCCTCGTACACCAACGACTTTCCGTCAAGGGTGTTCACATATACGTATCCGTTATAACCGAAACGTATTTTTTCGATAAATTTCAGAATGTTACTTTTTAATTTTTCCTCGGGAACTTCATCCGACAATTTTTTCATGTTATTTATGTAATCGACGGTTATTTCGGCATATTTCCTAACCTCGTTTTTTTGTACGCCGAGGATTATCTTTTTCACTCTTTTTTCGGTTTTCCGTGTCTGCTCTATTTCGGACAATATCCAAATGGAACTTAAAACAAGCAATGAAACAAAAGATAGCGAAAATGATATTATAAACAATATTCGCCTTACGCTTATCTCTTTTTTGAAATCCGGTATCATGCTTATTAATTTAACAACCGTTTATATTACAGTACGTTTCAAAAATACTACAAATATTGAAACGTTCAGCCAACATACGAATCTTATTAACGGATTCAAGGGGATATTTCTTTGCCAAAATTCATATCCGTTTTTTCGATAAGAGATGTTAATTAACGGAATCGCACATAAAACATGAACAAATCCGCAACCTTTTTCGTATGTTTCGAAACCCCATAACAAGTTATTACGTAATAAATAACAAAAAGTTTTATTTTTGCAAAAAAAAATTATTATGAATAGATTATCATTAACGGTTTTGCTTATAGCACTTTTGTTTTCGCAATCGTGCAAAGAGATTGACAAACTAACACAGTTTTCCATATCAAACGACTCGGAAGCCACCATTCCGGCGACTTTGGGGATAAATCTGCCCATTGACATATGGACGCCCGATATACCGACAAATTCGGAGTCGGAATTTGAATCGAACAACACGGCAAAAAATCTGATTGAACATATCACTCTGAAAAGCTTGAAAATTGAAATAACTTCGCCCCAGTCGGCAACTTTCGATTTTCTGAAAAACATTGAGATATACATTAGTGCCGAAGGTCTTGACGAGAAAAAGATAGCTTGGCTCGACGACATACCGAAAACGGGGTTGAAAAGCATTGACCTTGAAACTTCGAACGACGATTTACAAGAATACATAAAAAAAGATAAATACAGGTTGCGCACCAAAACCGTTACCCGCGAACTCATATCGCAAGATACCGATATAAAAATTCATTCGGTATTTTGGGTTGACGCCAAAATTCTGGGAATTTAAACGAAATTATTTTACCGCAAAACGTTGCCGTACCACTTCGTAAAGCACTACGGCAGTTGCCGCCGAAACATTGAGCGATGCTATTTCGCCGAGCATTGGTATTTTTATGCCGGTATCCGATAATTTGAGATATGCCGGCGAAATACCTTCGCCTTCCGACCCCATTATTATTGCAAGGGGGCAAGAAAAATTCTCTTCAAAATAGTATTTTCCGGCTTTTTCGGTAGCGGCAAAAAGTTTTAATCCGCTGTTTTTTAGATAAACCAAAGTCTCTTTAAGGTTATGAACCCTGCACAACGGCAATTTAAATATGGCGCCGGCAGAAGATTTAACGGTACCCGAGTTAAGTTGTGCCGAATTTTTATCGGGAATAACGACAGCATGCACCCCCGAACTGTGCGCCGTTCGCAATATGGCACCGAAATTACGCACATCGGTAACTTTGTCCAAAACAAGAATAAAAGGGGTTTCCCCCCTTTCGTAAATTGCGGGAAGCAACTGTTCAATGTCGTAAAACGAAACGGGCGAAACCGACGCTATTACCCCTTGATGATTTTTACGCGAAATACGGTTAAGTTTCTCTTTGGGCACCACCTGGTAAGGCACTCCCTTCATTTTCAATAGCGGCATCAATTCCTTGAAAGTGTTTCCCGTCAATCCTTTTTGAATAAAAACCTTTTCAATCTCCTTTCCCGACTGTAAAGCCTCTATCAGTGGCCGTATTCCGAAAATAAGTTGTTGTTTTTTTTCCTGTTGTTCTTCTTTTTGCATTATTTATTCCTCAAGGTAATTTTTATCAATCTGTTTTGAAGGTTTAACGCCAAGTTCCCTTAATTTTTCAACCTGACCAATCAAATTTCCTCTTCCCGTGCTTAGTTTTTTCTTTGCATCGTCAAATGCTTCTCTTGCTTTATCGATGTTTGCTCCCACTTTTTCAAGGTCGGTAAGAAAACCCACAAACTTTTCGTAAAGTTTAGCTCCCTGACGCGATATTTCAAGAGCGTTACGGGTTTGCCGTTCGTGACGCCAAATGGAAGCCACCGTACGTAAAGTTGCCAACAGCGTGGTGGGACTTACTATAACCACACGTTTTTCCCAGGCAAAATTAAAAAGCCCCTTGTCCGATTGAACCGCAACGGCAAAAGCAGGTTCAACAGGCATAAACATCAATACAAAATCGGGGGTTTTCAAATCTTTTAACTTGTCGTAACTCTTTTCGTACAACTCTTTAACATGATTTTTCACCGAGTCGAGATGTCTTTTCAAAGCCCTCTGTCTGGCAGCTTCGTCACCGGCACTTATATACTCTTCAAAAGCCGTTAACGACACTTTGGAGTCGATTATCAAATGTTTATTCTCGGGAAGTTTTATCAACACGTCGGGACGCAGGTTTTTTCCCTCTTCGTTTTTAACACTGTATTGCAGAAAGTACTCCTCGTCTTTTATCAATCCCGAACGTTCGAGGATTCGTTCCAAAACAACCTCACCCCAGTTTCCCTGTTGTTTGGTATCCGATTTTAGAGCTTTTGTAAGATTACCCGCCTCTTCACCCAGCTTGGTATTCAATTCGTGCAATTTCTTCAACTCTGCTTTCAAGTCGGTTTGATCACGCAATCCTTTCTGATAGGTCTCTTCCACCTTTTTTTCAAAATCTGATATTTTCTCCTTCAACGGGTTAAGCAGTTCGCTCATGTTTTTATGGCTGCTTTCCGAAAATTCCTTTGTATTCTCTTTTAGAATTTTATTGGCAATATTTTCAAATTCCGTTTTAAACCTCTCTTGCATGCGTTCCATCTCCTCTTTTTGTGTTTCCAGCTTCTCACTCAAATGTTTATAATCGGAACGCAATGCGGCATTACTGTTTTCGGCATTTTCGCGCCGCAAAGTCTCTTTATTGAGTTCCGCGTTAAGCTTTTCGTTTTCCTCTTTCAAATTGTTAATACGCTCTTTCATCACTTCCAACTCTTTTTCCAAAGAGAGTTTTTCGTTTTTCATCGCCTCAACGGCTTTTTCTTTCTCCTGTTCGGAAGCAATTTGTAAGCCTTTCAGTTTTTGATTTACAATAAGATAGCCTATAACAAAACCTGTTACGGCACCTACTGTCAGATAAACCCAATACATAACAAAATTTTTTGTGTAAAATTAGTTTAAAATTGCATAGCTATTAGTAATTTCGAAGCATATTTATGAAACGGCTTCAACATATCATATTACTGATTTTCCTGACGGTTCCGTTGCACTCGTCAGCACAGGTATTGAATGCCCCGAAGCCTTTTATGACAAAAAAAATATTTAAAGATTTTATAAACATTCATATGGATTATCCCGAACAGGATATACGCAAACGGAATCAAGGCAAGTTTGTCCTCTACTTTAAAACCAATGATAAAGGTGAAGTCATTCAAAAAAACATTCTGCAATCGGTATCATCGGGGATAGACAGCATAGGTCTTGATATTTTCAACAAAATTTTATGGTTGCCTGCCGATTACAGCGGAGTCAGCGGCAAAGGGGAGAGTGTTTTTACATTGAAATTCAAAATATCAAAATTCGAAAAACTTGCAAAAAGACGCGGATACCGCCATATTGATATTCCGTACCGCCCGGTTGATAAAAGTTACAGAATATACAAACCGAAATCGTTGGACAAACAACCTGAAGCATTTACACAACCGTACAAAAACATTGAAGAGCTTATATATTCGAAATTGGAATATCCTGAAGATGCACTAAAACAGAATATTTCGGGGACCGTAAAACTTTCGTTTATTATTGAGGTCAACGGGCTACCATCCAACATTCATGTTATTGACGCGGTTGGAGGCGGTTGCAGCGACGAAGCCGTCTCAATAATCGAGGGTATAAAATGGAGACCGGGAATTAAAGAGGGCAAAGCGGTACGAAGCCTTAAAATCATAAAAATATCTTTCTCCATAAAAAACCGTAATACCCCGGGTTACATTCCGGCACAAAACAGACAAGGCACAATTTGAGTACTAAAACAATATCCTCTGTTTTGATTTTAATTCAAAAAAAATCTTACCGTTTTCTAATACAGGAAAAAGCCCTGTTTTTTCAAAAAACATAAAAGGGATAACCTGCATGCAAAAAGCAACAAAAAATCAGACCGGTAGGCCATTTTGAAAAACCAAACAGGAAAACAAACATATTGAATTAGATTGAATATAAATTTATATTTTATATTACTGAAAATTAGGCAATAAGAAAATAATTATTTTTTTCCAAAAACAGACTGTTGCATATTATCTAAATTTGCGCCTCATTATTAGAATTTTAAAGAACCAAAAAAGATAAAATGAACAAAATAGTTGAAATGGAGTTTTTTTCCGAGAACGTTGCAAAAATCGTTCTCGAAGCTCCCGACATTGCCAAATCGCGAAAAGCCGGACATTTCGTAATCATCAGGATTGACGAAAAAGGCGAGCGTATTCCGCTTACCATTGCCGACGGCGACCCCGAAAAAGGAACCATCACCCTGGTGGTACAACGTGTTGGTGTAACATCGGCAAAACTTCTTGCGAAAAAAGTGGGAGATGAAATTCTTGATGTTGTAGGCCCTCTCGGACATGCAACGCACATCGAAAAAGTAGGCACCGTACTTTGTGCGGGCGGAGGCGTGGGTATTGCACCGTTGATGCCGATAGTAAAAGCCCTGAAAGAAGCCGGCAACAGAATTATCACCGTCCTTGCAGGTCGTACAAAAGAGTTGATAATCCTTGAAGACGAAATGCGCGAATTTTCGGATGAAGTGGTAATAATGACGGATGACGGTTCGTACGGCAAAAAAGGTCTGGTTACGGCAGGCATGGAAGAGGTTATTAAAAGCGAAAAGGTGGATATGGCTGTTGTGATTGGTCCGGCCATTATGATGAAATTCGGTTCGCTTACAACCCAAAAATATAACATTCCCACTGTTGTGAGTCTTAATACTATTATGGTTGACGGCACAGGCATGTGTGGTGCCTGCCGTGTAAGCGTTGGAGGAAAAACAAAGTTCGTATGTGTTGACGGTCCCGAATTTGACGCCTCTTTGGTTAACTGGGAAGAGATGATGATGCGTATGGGAGCGTACAAAACCCAGGAACACGAAGCTTATGAAAGATATTTAAAAACCGTTGAAACTGTATCATAATGGAAAATATAGCTGAATATATAAAAGAAGGCAGATCGGAAGCATGGCGCGCCGAACTGAGAAAATCGATGAAAGCCAAAGAACGTACAAGTCTCGAACGTGTAAAAATGCCCGAACAAGACCCTCATGTACGAAACAAAAACAGCATTGAAGTGAACCTCGGCATCAGCGAAGAGCTTGCCGTTGCCGAAGCACACCGTTGTCTCGACTGCCCCGAACCCACGTGCACCATAGGTTGTCCCGTAGGCATTAATATTCCCAAATTCATCAAAAAGATAGAGACAAAAGATTTTCTCGGAGCAGCAGCGGTAATTAAAGAGACTAACGCCCTTCCGGCAGTTTGCGGACGTGTATGTCCTCAGGAAAAACAGTGCGAATTGAATTGTTTTTACACTCAAAAACTGAAAAAACCGGCAATAGCAATAGGTAACCTGGAACGTTTTGCCGCCGACTACGAAAGGAACAGCGGTAAAATGTCGATACCCGAAATAGCCGAACCAAACGGTATTAAAGTGGCTGTTGTAGGATCGGGACCGGCAGGTCTTGCCGCAGCCGGCGACCTGGCAAAATTCGGTTATGATGTCACCGTTTTCGAAGCACTGCACGAAATAGGAGGAGTACTTAAATACGGTATTCCCGAATTCAGGCTTCCCAACGATATTGTAGATGTTGAAATCGACAATATGCGCAAAATGGGCGTTAAATTCCGCACCGATTTCATTGTGGGCAAAACAGCCTCTTTCGAAGATTTGAGGAAACAAGGTTTTCAAGCTTTCTTTGTGGGCAGCGGTGCCGGTCTTCCCCGTTTCATGAATATACCCGGCGAAAACTACAACGGCATATTCTCTTCGAACGAATACCTTACCCGTGTTAACCTCATGAAAGCAGCCGACAGCGAATACGACACCCCGGTATTATTCGGCAAAAATGTTGCAGTTATCGGCGGAGGAAATACAGCCATGGACTCTGTACGTACCGCCAAACGCCTCGGTGCCGAAAGAGCTATGATAGTTTACCGCCGTTCGCTCGAAGAGATGCCGGCACGTATTGAGGAGGTGCACCATGCCCAGGAAGAGGACATAGAATTTTTGAATCTTCACAACCCCGTGGAATATTTTGCCGACGAAAACGGACGGGTAAACAAAATGAGAGTTCAAAAAATGAAACTCGGCGAACCCGATGCCTCGGGACGCCGGCGTCCCATACCCATAGAAGGTTCGGAATTTGATATCGATGTTGACCTTGTTGTGGTTGCCGTGGGAGTTTCGCCCAACCCTATCGTGCCAAGCAGCCTGAAAGACCTTAAAATGACAAGTTGGGGAACAATTGTGGTGGACAAAGACAGCATGCAAAGTTCCATACCCGACATATTTGCCGGAGGCGACATCGTAAGAGGTGGTGCCACCGTTATACTTGCCATGGGCGACGGACGTAAAGCCGCTGCAGGTATCCACAAATATTTGCAAGAAAAAGTTAAAGCCAATTAATCGAAACAACTTTAAAACATTTATCATGACAGATCTCAGCACAAAATATCTCGGCCTTGAACTGCGCAACCCTATTATAGTTGCAAGTTCGGGATTGACAAATTCGGTTAAAGAAATTGTGGAACTCAACAAAAACGGCGCAGGAGCAATAGTCCTGAAATCGATTTTCGAAGAACAGATAATGCTTGAAGCCGAAAACAACCTTAAACAGATACAACAGGACGGAATGATGTATTCCGATTACTCCGAAACCCTCGATTACATAGATGTTCATATTAAAGACAAAGAGTTGGGGAATTACCTGAACCTTGTCCACGAAGCAAAAAGCAAAACCGACATACCTATCATTGCAAGTGTAAACGCCATTACCCCTTTGGAATGGACGTCGTTTGCCAAACAGATTGAAGGCGCCGGTGCCGATGCTCTGGAGTTGAACATATTTGTAATGCCTTTTAACCTGGAAAAAAATTGCGAGGAAAACGAAAGGGTTTATTACGACATTCTTAAAAAGGTTAAAAGCCTTGTCAATATTCCCGTATCGGTAAAAATAAGTCCGTTCTTTTCCAACCTCGGCAGAGTAATAAAAAATCTTGAAACATACGGCGCTGACGGCGTGGTTATGTTTAACCGATTTTCGCGTCCCGACATCAATATTCATGACATGAAAGTGACTCATGCCGAAGTTTTCAGCGATAAAAGCGAAATGTTTAATACACTGAGATGGATTGCCATTATGGCAAAAAGAGTAAATATAAGCCTCTCGGCGTCAACGGGAATTCATGACGGCGAAGCTGTGGTAAAACAACTCCTCGCAGGCGCCAATACGGTTCAGGTAGCCTCGACACTTTACAAACACGGAGCCTCTTATCTTTTGGATATGAGCAAATTTGTGAGCGACTGGATGGAAACCAAAGGGTTTAATTATATCGACCAGTTCAGAGGACTGTTGAGCCAAAGCAATACAAATAACCCCGACGTTTACGAGCGTGTTCAATTTATGAAATATTTCAGCGATATTAAATAAATAAAAGCAGTATTATCAAACTATTAAAACTGCCGTTTCGAATATGGGACGGCAGTTTTTTTATTTTCACAATGGTAAAGTCAGACTATTAAAAATCCATATTATTGCAACACCTTTTAGGGTTTTCAACTCATATTAATTAAGTGAACCCCCTTTTTGTATGCTTAAAGAAAATAACCGGAATATGCACGACATATACAATATTTTCACCTTACAATGAACCTTTGTTTTTCAGCACAAAAAATTATTCTAACCTTTTACTTTTCTCATCAAAAGAAGTCCGTCGCGAATAGTCAACATTACCTGTTCAACACGGTCGTCATTCATCACAAAATCGTTGAACGCCCGTATTCCTTTTGTCTCCTTATCGGGATTTTTTATTTCCGCGGCAGCTTTTCCTCCCCACAAAACATTGTCGGCAAGAATGAAACCGCCGTTTTTCACTTTCGGGAAAACGGCATTGTAATAATCGAGATATTGCTCTTTGTCGGCATCGATAAATACGAAATCGAATGTTTCATTCAACCGGGGAATTATTTGCAAAGCATCACCCATAATCAATTTTATCTTATCTCCCTGTCCCGATTTCGACAAAGTCTCCGTTAAAAAACTCTCAAGTTCTTCGTTGTTCTCCAAAGTATAGAGCAAAGCTCCGCTGTCAAGTGCTTTGGCCATTGCAACGGCGGAGTATCCGGTAAAAGTGCCTATTTCGAGTACTCTCCCGGGCTTCAGCATATGCATCAACATTTCCAAAAACTTCCCCTGAACTCTTCCCGAAAGCATATTGGGGTAGAATGTTCGCAAATGTGTAAGCCGGTTTAGTTCGTATAAAAAGTCGTCTTCGGCGGTAGTATGATTTTCTATGTAGTAGTTTATTTCCGGGGTTGTCATAATACCAAAAAAAATTATCAAAAAGCAGTAAAAATATGTTTAGAACATTTTACCATTAACGGAAAATCCTCGGACTGTTACGTTTCAACAACTGCGAAAGCACCATTGCGGGATTTTCAAATTTGTTGGCAAACATCATGGCCGCAATAACATAAGGTTTATAACCCGCTTCGGAATATGTAGGTATTCTGAACTTTTCGAAAACATCTTTGCTAACTTCACCCTCTTTGCACGACACTCCCGTAATATCGGCGGGCAGGCAATGCATATAAAGCGCATTACCCTTTTTGGTAATTTTCATTTTTTCCTCATTGTATTCCCAGTTTTTGAATTTGGCATTGTTGGCAAGTGCAACTTTTTCAAGTTCGTCCAGGCCCTTAGTATCACCGTTTTTCAGCAGTTTTGTACGTTGTTGCATAATAGAGAATGGCGCCCAGCTTTTGGGATAAACGATGTCTGCGTCCTTAAGAGCATCCTCCATAGAGTTGGAAATATGGAAACCTCCTCCCGAGCGTTCGGCATTGGCACGTGCAATGTCAACTATTTCGGGAATAAGCTCGTAACCCTCGGGGTAAGCCAAATGCACATTCATACCGAAACGGGTCATCAGAGCGATAATCCCTTGCGGCACCGACATGGGTTTTCCGTACGACGGCGAATATGCCCAACTCATCACAATTTTTTTCCCTTTCAGAGCTTCCAACGAGCCGAAATATTCTTTCAGATGAAGCAAATCCGCCATTGATTGCGTAGGGTGGTCTTGGTCGCACTGTAAGTTGATAATTCCAGGACGTTGGGGCAAAACACCGTTTTGGTAGCCGTCGTCAAGGGCTTTGCCCACCTCAAGCATATATTTATGTCCTTCGCCGAGGAACATATCATCGCGTATGCCTATAAAATCAGACAAAAAGGATATCATATTTGCCGTTTCGCGGACCGTTTCGCCATGTGCTATTTGCGATTTCTTTTCATCCAGATCCTGAACGGCAAGGCCGAGCAAATTTGCCGCCGACGCAAACGAAAAGCGTGTACGCGTGGAATTATCCCTGAATACCGATATGGCAAGTCCCGAATCGAACACCCTTGGGGATATGTTGTTATCGCGCATCTTTTTAAGTGCCAACGCTATATTCATAACGGATTTTAATTCCGCCATTGTTTTTTCCCAGGTCAACAAAAAGTCTTTGCCTTTCAAAGCGGTATCAAGATTTTCTGTCTCTCTTAAAATCTCTTCAATTTTCATAAATGTCACTTTTTAAAATTCAACTTGGAGAACTCGTACACAAATCCTGCATAAAATGCCGAAGCCTTAACAAGATGGTCAACTGGCACTTTTTCGTTGGGAGCATGAGCCATCACTTCGTTTCCAGGACCGAAACCTATTGTGGGTATGCCGTAAACGCCGTTAATTACCACTCCGTTTGTCGAGAATGTCCATTTGTCCACAAGCGGTTTTTTGTCAAAAAGTTTTTCAAAGGTATTTACTCCCGTAACAACAACGGGATGATTTTCGTCCATTTTCCAGGTAGGGTAATACTTTTCCATACCGTATTCAAGACCCGTATATGCTTTTTCTTTATACTGCAAAACCTTAACTTCCGCGTTCATTCCCTTTACAATTTCTTCTATCTCTCTCACCGCCGACTCTTTGGTTTCGCCCCAGGTAAGGCGTCTGTCGAGGTGAATTTCGGCAAAATCGGCAACAGCGCATAACGAGGGCGCACCCGTAACCATTTGCGATATTGTAATACTGCCCTTACCCAAAAATTCGTCGTAAGCCAGCCGTTCGTTAAGTTTTTCAACCTCAAGTGCAGCACGCGAAGCCATATATATGGCATTTTTGCCGCGTTCGGGTGCCGAGCCGTGTGCCGACAATCCGTAAAAACTTACCCTTATTTCCATACGCCCGCGGTGCCCCCTGTAAATATTCAAATTGGTAGGTTCGGTACTTATGGCAAAATCGGGACGTATTCCGTCCTCCTCCACAATGTATTTCCAAGGCAATCCGTCGCAATCCTCTTCCATGACACTACCCACAAAATAAACGGTAACATCATCGGGCACACCTGTCTCTTTCAGTATTCTCCCCGAAGTAACAAACGATGCAGGTCCGCCTTCCTGGTCGACCGAACCCCTGCCGTGTACATACCCCTCTTTTATTTCACCGCTCAAAGGGTCAAATTCCCAATCTTGCAAGTTCCCGAAATCAACGGTATCCATATGCCCGTCTATGGCGAGAATATTCCGCCCTTTTCCGATACGCCCTATTACGTTTCCCAATCCGTCGATGAAAACTTCGTCGAATCCCGCCTCTTCCATTTGACGTTTTAATTCCAACTGCACATCCTTTTCCTCTCTGCTCAATGATTTTATCTTTACCAATTCGGACAAATTGCGGGCAGTGTAATCCCTGTATTTTTCCGATAATGCTCTAATCTTTCCGAATACATCTTCCATATCTTCTCGTTTTTAAACGGCAAAGGTAATAATAGATAGAGTATCTCAAAATATGTTGTTCCCATTATTATGATTTATTTACATATTAAGCCGGTATTTCACACAAAAAAGAATATATTTGTTAAAACAAAAACTTAAACAAATGAGACTTTTTACCATTTACATTATTGCTTTACTGTTTGCCGCAACTCAAATATATTCGCAAATCCCATACAACCAACGTTACAAAAGCGAAGTTTTTTCTACCACATCGGTTATTAGCGATGTTGTTTACGGCAATGCGCCCGCTCTGAACTTTCCGTACATTAACGAAGGGGATACATCGCCACAAGATTTGTTAATGGATATATATTTGCCTGACAACGACACGTTACAATACCGCCCGGCGATAGTATGCGCCCATTCGGGAGCTTTTGTTTCGGGGTCAAAAACAGCCGACGACATGGTTGCGTTTTGCGATTCGTTATCGCACAGGGGATATGTAGCCGTAAGCATCGACTACAGACTGGGAATGAACGTACTAAGTTCTTCAAGTTCCGTAAGGGCCGTTTACCGCGGCATTCAAGACGGGCGTGCCGCCGTGAGGTTTTTAAAAGAGAACAGGGATACTTACGGAATCGATACAAACAACATCTATTTTTTGGGGAGCAGTGCAGGAGCATTCATAGCACTGCACAATATGTTTTTGGACTGCGAAGAGGAGCGTCCGCCCGAAACTTACTCCTCTCCCGATTTGGGGTGTCTCGACTGTTCGGGAAACAGCTTCAATCACAATGGTAAATCAAACGGGATTGTATCGCTATGGGGAGCGCTGAACGACACCAACATAATTGTATCGACAGATACCCTTCCGGTGTTTCTTGTTCACGGTACCGCCGATGCCACCGTACCTTTCGACTACGGAAGTCCTTTCGGCAACAGTTACTTCCCCCCTACTTACGGCAGCAGACTCATCGATTTACAGTTGTCATATTACGGCAACTCCGCCGAAAACTATTTTGTTGCCGGAGCAGGACACGAATTTTACGGAACTTCAAACGGTAATTGGAACGTTCAACCTAACGCCTACTGGGACACGGTATTCAATAAAACCGTCGATTTTTTTTACAATATTCACAAACCGGAAGCGAACTTCTGGCTTACAGGTTTCGAAAATGTTGTCGTTATTTACGATTCGTCGAAAAATGCCACAGCTTGGTATTGGGATTTTGGCGACGGATATTACAGCACCGAACAAAATCCGGTACACGAATATAACAACAGCGGGACATATCATATAACACAATTTGTAATAAACGGGCTTACAAGTTGGGACACAACTTCGCAAAGCGTTGACATTTTCGTCGGTATCAACGAGATGAAAAGCAAAGAGTTAAAGGTATTTCCCAATCCTGCCGGAAGTTTTGTAAATATTGTTTCCAACGGAAAGCTAACATCAATAGAGATTCTAAATATCAGCGGTAAAGTAGTTGCCAATAAAAGATTTAACGGCAATAAAATTACAATTAACACTCAAAATATGAGCGGCGGAACATACATCGTCAGAGCAACCGGAGAAAACAAACCGGTGATTACGACGAAATTCTTTTTGAAAAAGTAACCGTTCAAAATGCACTTAACTTCATTCGCCCTTTTTCCGGCAAAGGGTCAGTTTAATTTTATAAGAGCAAAAATCATAACTACGGCACTGGCGAGTTGAACGGGGGACAGAATATTACCGTTTACAATGTAATCGAAAAAAATCGCAGATACAGGGAATAGCAGTTCGCTTATGGTTGCCACCATTGCCTTAACACGCCTCAAACCGTAATAGTAGATAAATATTGCCCCCGAGCCGGTTGTAAATCCTATTATAACAAAATAGAGCCAATGTTTTCCGTCGGTTACGGCAAGCTGCGTCAATTTCCCCGACACAATAACATAAACCAGCATTATTAGCGTGGTAAATCCGTAGCGGAAGAATGTTGCCGTAACAAAATTATGATTTAACAAAACCTGCTTTGAAAACACCGTGGAACTGCCAAACGAGAAAGCCGCCAACAGGGCAAGCAAAGCGGCATATACCGTATTTTTTTCACGCGAAACATCGGGCAAATGAAACCCGAAAGTAAGAAAATAGCTCGCCACAATGGCCACCGTTGCCCATAAAACAAAATTTTTACCCGGTTTTTCCTTTAACAATACCGCCGCCAACAATATTGCAAATATGGGCTGTAATTTTTGCAATAAAACCACAACCGAAAGGTTCTGAAAATTGACCAAAAACAGCGCTTTTACAATTGCTATGGTACCGACGGCACCTCCGAACAACGAAACAAGAAAAACGGAAATGTAATCTTGCCTCACAAAATTTTTCAATTGGCGGTATTGCCTGAAAAGGAATATATTCATTAAGACAAAAGGGATAAAGTGAAGCATAAATACCACATACCCCACATCCAGACCCCACAAACGCGGGGTTAGTACAACACCGTCGAACCCCCACAATATAGCGGCAAACCCTATTGCCGCCGAACCTTTTGCAGCTTCTCCCCTATTGTTTGTCATCTAAATATTTTAATGCGCAAAAATAGGAATAATGTAAACGCTATTACCCGTTTGTCTATTAATCCGGATGCACACAAAACGAAACGGAAGAAATAATGGATTTATCGAGCCGTTTGGAATAATCTTTTAGTACTTTTGGTTCCATGTTTTTCAAAAGAAAAAATAGGGAAATTTTATCGCCGGGGACACTTTCGTGGCAACGTTTCAAAAAACATACCGAAGGAATGATATCGTTATACGTGATACTCTTTTCGGTAATTATCGCTGTGGCGGGATATCTCGTTACTCCCGACAAAACACCATTTGCCAACCGGCAGATATTGGAAATCGGAATGCAAAAACCCGGATTTTCGGTAAATATGTTAAAAGTAAGGAAAAACGCCGCAAAGCAAAAATCAACCCTGTTAAAAAAAATGTTGTACGGCGCCAAAGACGACTACCGTTACGTTCCTTACGACTCTCTTTGGTTTGACGGTTATAACGTTAAAGTTAAACTCTTCGATGCAGACAATAAGGGATTGATTAAAAAATTCGGTTTGGCAGACGTACTCTATCCTCTAAAAGGAAAAGAAAACGGCAACAACGGAAAAGTAAAATTTACATTGATAAACGGGAGAAGACCGGAAAAAGATACCGCTCAAATGATTAAGCAAATAAAAAAAGAATCGTTAACGCATAAAAAATACCTGCTCGGCACCGACCAATTCGGACGCGATATGTTGAGCAGGCTGTTAATAGGTACCAGAATAAGCCTTGCGGTGGGTTTTATTGCCGTTGCCATTTCGTTACTGGTGGGTATATCCCTCGGTTCGGCAGCAGGATTTTTCAGAGGACGTACCGACGATATTATCATGTGGTTTATAAATGTCGTTTGGTCAATTCCCACGCTGCTTCTTGTCATTGCAATAACTTTTGCGCTCGGAAAAGGTTTTTGGCAAATTTTCGTTGCCGTGGGACTAACCATGTGGGTGGAAGTAGCACGAGTGGTGCGCGGACAAATGATGAGTATCCGCGAAAAAGAGTTTGTAGAAGCAGGATTTGCTTTGGGTTATTCCAAATTGAGAATTATCGTAAAACACATTTTGCCAAACATCATTAGCCCCGTAATAGTAATATCGGCGGCAAATTTTGCCGCGGCAATATTAATAGAGGCAGGATTGAGTTTTCTCGGTATAGGAGTACAACCTCCGGTACCTTCGTGGGGAAACATGATTAAAGAGTATTACAGTTATATTGTTTTGGATTCGGGATACCTTGCACTACCCGGTGTTGCAATAGTTATAATGGTACTCGCTTTTATGACTCTCGGAAATTCGCTTCGCGACGCACTTGATGTCGGTTAATTTGATTTTTTGTCTATTTTTGAAATCCATGGACAGCTTTTTAATATACACACCAAAAATCACCGGCAGAGTACGTTACGTTTTCCGCCTGGTATTTAATGAACTTTTACGGGTGAACTTTTCGCTTACCCAAAATCTCGACGAATTTCAGTCGGCCGACAACCCCAAATTCATTTACAGCGACAAACAATATACCGACGATATATTTTTCCGCTCAACCGGACTGCTGTTCGAGAGAGGTATTCGCAGCCAAGAGATGGGTTTTTTTGAACATAACGGCGAAAAACTCTTTTTTCAGGTGCACGACAAGAATTCGGCAATGCCCTTTGATGTCTTCTCTGCCATATTTTTCCTTATTACACGTTACGAAGAGTATCTACCCTTTGTAAAAGACAAACACGGCAGGTTCACCGCCCGCCTCAGCATAAGCCACCAATTGGGAATACTCGAAAAACCGGTGGTTAACATATGGGCTCTGCAAATAAAGGAGATTTTATTAAAAAAATATCCGGACTTTAAATTTCCTGTAAAAAACTTCAGATTTATACCGACATACGATATCGATTCGGCATATGCATATCTGCAAAAAGGTCTTGTACGCACTTTAGGAGGTTATTATTTATCGCTTAAAAAACTTGACTTCAAAGAGGTAGCACTCAGAACACGGGTATTGCTCGGATTGAGAAAAGACCCATTCGACACTTTCGACCTTCAAATTTCTTATCAAAAGAAATATAACCTTAAACCAATATATTTTATACTTTTTGCACGTTACGGCACTTACGATAAAAACATTAACATCAGAAACCGTAAATTTAAATTTTTGATAAAATGGATAGCCGATTATGGAAAAATGGGAATTCACCCCTCATATTACACCGTTGAAAATCCCGATTTGTTAAAAACGGAAATAGAAAATCTGGAAAAGGTGCTGAATGTTGACATCCACCGCAGCCGGCAACACTTCTTAAGGCTGGTATTACCCGACACTTACCAAAATTTAATAGAAAACGACATAGAAGATGATTTTACAATGGGTTATGCGGCTTTACCAGGTTTCAGAGCCGGAATTTGCGATACTTACAACTTTTACAACCTCGATTTGGAAACCGAGACCAAACTTCGTATTCACCCCTTTGCGGTGATGGACGGAACATTGAACGACTATCTGAAACTCTCGCCGGACGGCGCTATAAAAAAGATAGAACAACTTATGAATGAAGTGAAAAAGGTTAACGGCACTTTTATTTCGCTGTGGCACAACGAAGCTTTAAGCGACGAAAAACGTTGGAAAGGATGGCGCAAAGTTTACGAATCCATGCTCGAATCGGCTCAAAAATAACCTCCCGGCAAAATGATACTCAAACTAAGCCATACCCAAATAGACAAAAAAAAATGGGACGAATGTATCGCTTCGGCCTTTAACGGCAATGCCTATGCTTGCAGTTGGTATCTCGACATCGTACATCCCGGTTGGGAAGCTTTGATAGAGAACGATTACGAACGTGTGATGCCTCTTACCGGGAAAAAAAAGTGGGGCATAAACTATCTTTTCACCCCTTTTTTCGTTCAGCAGTTGGGAGTCTTCTCCAAGTCGGTATTAACACCGGATATTATTGCCGATTTTTTAAATGTTATTCCACGGTATTACAAATTTGCCGAATACAATCTCAACCTGTACAACCAACCCGATAAAAAGAGGTTTAACCTTGTTCCCAACAGAAATTATCTTTTGGATTTGATAAATCAATACCCTAAAATATCGCGAAAATACAATAGCAATACCAAACGTAACTTAAAAAGGGCATTAAAAAACAATCTCTTTATCAGCAAAAGCGTTAAACCCGAAAATCTGGTGGAGCTATTCAGAAACAACAAAGGTAAGACCGTAACACACTGGAAAAACTTCCACTATTTGCGCTTACAACATTTGATGTACATGGCAATACATAAGGGAAAAGGTGTTATTTACGGTGTTTACACACCCGATAACGAACTTTGTGCTAGCGCATTCTTTCTCAAAGGGAACAACCGTTTAATATTTCTCTTTTCGGGTACCAGCAATAGGGGGCGCCAAAGCCGGGCCATGACTTTTTTAATTGACAATGTAATAAAACAATTTTCCGAATCGCAATATATTCTTGATTTTGAAGGATCTAATAACGACAACCTGGCAAGATTTTATCACGGTTTCGGTGCTCACGAAGTAACATACTACCGCTTTTACCTGAACAACTTACCTTTTCCACTGAAAATGTTCAAATAATGAAGGCATGGAAATTGCAGATATTTACTACTTTTGAAACCCGTTGACAGAAATTAATGAGGAGACTTCTTTACATATTGACCCTTTTGATATTTTCGGCACAAAACACCTTTGCCACACACCAAAGAGCAGCCGAAATCACCTATAAGCATATTGAAGGGCTTACATACGAATTTACGATAATAATGTTTACACGGACATCCAGCCCCGCTGACGACACCCGCACGGTAATGCCCATAATTTGGGGAGACGGCACTTCGGATGAAATTCCGCGCATCGACTTTTACGATATAGGAGACGACATTTCATTCAACAGGTATGTGGGCAGGCATACCTTTCCTGCTCCGGGCTCGTATGTCATTTCGGTGGAAGACCCCAACCGCAACAACGGCGTGGTGAATATTCCCAACTCCGTTAACGTTCCAATGTATATCGAATCATACCTCGTCATTAACCCTTTTTTGGGATACAACAATTCGGTACAACTGTTGAACCCGCCAATAGATGCCGGGTGCGTCGGAAAAACATTTATTCACAATCCGGCTGCATACGACCCCGACGGCGACAGCCTCAGTTATAAGTTGGTTATTTGCAAAGGTGCCGGCGGACAAGATATTCCGGGATACACATTTCCTCTGGCATCCCGTTTTTTTAAAATAGATTCGGTATCGGGCGATATGATTTGGAAAAATCCGGTATTGCAAGGCGAATATAACGTGGCTTTTGTGGTAAGCGAATGGCGTGCCGGCACTCTGATAGGATATGTGCGTCGCGACATGCAGATAAATATTGTAACGTGCGACCACGACCCGCCCGCCATAGAGACAATTGACGACACATGCGTTACCGCCGGCGACACTCTCGATTTTTTCGCACGTGCTTGGGACCCCGAAGGAACAAATGTTACACTCTCGGCATTCGGAGGCCCTTTTGAACAATCAGTCAGCCCGGCAATGATATATCCCGACCCGGCCACAGGCGACGATACTGTCACCACACAATTTCTCTGGATTACCAAATGTACACATATACGCAAAAAGAGTTATTCCGTTACCTTTAAAGCACGCGATAGCGGATTCCCCGTAAATCTTGTAAATTTTAAAACGGTAAATATTACCGTCAATGCTCCCGCTCCCGAAAATCTTACCGCCGAACCCTTGGGAAACGGTATTAACCTGTCGTGGAAAAAAACAAAATGCGAAAACGCACAAGGATATTTAATTTACAGAAAAAGTGATGTCTCGGGTTGGGAACCCGGTTATTGCGAAACGGGTGTGCCGGCTTACACAGGTTATAAACTTATTGAAAAAACCGAAGGAAGGGATGATACAACATACCGCGACGAAAACGGGGGCGACGGCTTGGTACACGGCATAAAATACTGCTACAGGGTTACCGCTTGGTTTGTTGACGATGCCGAAAGTTATGCCTCCAACGAGGCTTGTGCTTCATTGAAACGCGATGTACCCATCATTACACACGTTAGCAACATCGCTTCCGATTTGACATCGGGACACGTTTTTATCGACTGGGCAAAACCAACCGAACTCGATACCATACAATATCCGGGACCTTACAAATACGTTATATACCGGAACAACGGATTAACATGGAATGCACCCGAAAAAATAGCCACACTTCAGGGACTTGACAATACCGTATATCACGACAACGAAATTAACCTTAACAACAACGACGCCCCTTTCAGCTACCGTATCGATTTGGAAAGCGGCAAAGTCGGTTACATTGCCGGTTCGCATAAAGCATCATCAATTTATCTGCAAATTCAACCTTTCGACAAAACCCTTAAACTTTTTTGGGCTCCCGAAGTTCCGTGGATAAACAGCAGTTTCGTTATTTACCGCAAAATGCCCGGCAACAACACCTTCGACTCCATAGGAACAACACCGGCAAACTTCTATTTCGACAGAAACCTTGATAACGATGCCGAATATTGTTATTATATAAAAAGTATCGGAGCATATTCATTACCGGGATTGCCTTCGCCGTTGATAAACTATTCGCAAATAGCATGCGGAGTGCCCAACGACTATGTACCTCCATGTCCACCGTCGGACACTGCAACTACAAATTGCCAAACACTGGAAAACACACTCAAACTGTGGATGCCGCCAACCGACAGCTGTTTTTACGATTTGGAAAAGTACCTTATATATTTTGCCAAACCCGGCGGCGAATTGCAACTTATTGACTCGGTTTGGGGAAACCATGCCGACACGGTGTATTACCTGCATAAAGGTCTCGAAAGCATTGTGGGTTGCTACTCCGCAAAAGCTGTTGACTCGGTAGGAAACGTAAGCGACATGGGACATCTCTTTTGTGTAAACTGGAACGCTTGCCCGCAATATGACATACCCAACGTTTTCACTCCTAACGGCGACGGGATTAACGATGTTCTGGTACCCTTTTATTCAAAAAACAACAACCCCAAAGCCAATGTCGACCATATAGATATGGTTATCTTTAACCGTTGGGGGAACATCGTTTTCGAAACCAACGACCCCATGATAAACTGGGACGGCAAAAATCAAAAAAACAACCGCGATTGTCCCGAAGGTGTATATTACTACACATGCTATGTATATGTTATTACCACCAACGGTCTCCAACGCGAAAAACTGCAAGGCTCGGTAACAATAATAAAATAGACACCCCCCGTAAAAGACGCCTCTATCCGGCATATGAAAATCCGATTTGTCAATATTTTTTTCATCCTGTTAACAAAAAAGCCGCACAACTCAATTTATTAACAGCTAAAACCAAAGTTTTATTAATGGAAACCTGGAAGATTAATACATATATTTGCACTAAAAAAAGAAATAGAAATTACACTGAAATAATTGTTAAACATTACCGGCGCTCATGCACTCTACGAAAAGGAAAAAGAAATTTGGCGGGTTTTTAAACGAACGGAACATACGCCTTTTTGTGCAATCGGCATTTCTTTTGTTAATATTGCTGATAGGATACGAATTTTACGGTTTTGTGCGTTATTACCAAAGCGGAGGAACAACTCCCTATTTTGAACGCCCGCCCGGAGTTGAAGGATTTTTACCAATCAGCTCTTTAATGGGAATAAAATATTTTTTACTGTCGGGCGACTTCAACACTATTCATCCTGCCGGCATGGTGTTGTTTTTTACCTTCTTCATCATTGCCCTATTCTTAAAAAAAGGGTTTTGCGGGTGGATTTGTCCCATAGGTTTTTTGTCGGAATACCTCGGCAAACTCGGCGATAAAATTTTCGGGCACACATTTAATCTTCCGCGTTGGCTCGACTACCCTTTGCGTTCGTTAAAGTATCTGTTGATGCTCTTTTTTGTTTGGGCCATAATAACCATGAGTGCCGAAGACTTAAAAGCTTTTATTTACGGTAACTACAATAAATTCGCCGATGTTATGATGTTGATGTTTTTTGTAAATATTTCGGCATTCTCCCTCGGTGTAATTATTGTTCTTGCCCTGTTGTCGTTGTTTATCAAAAACTTTTGGTGCAGATATCTCTGTCCTTACGGTGCTTTTCTCGGTTTTTTCAGCATATTCAGCCCTTTGAAAATAACCCGAAATCCCGAAACATGTACCGATTGCAGACATTGCACTAAGGCATGTCCGCAAAACATTCAGGTTCACAGCAAAATCCGTATCCGTTCCGACGAATGTATGGCATGTTATCAATGCGTATTAGCCTGCCCCGAAACAGACACTTTAAAAATGCGCCTAAGTAAAAAATCGAAAAAAGAGATTCCCGCAAAATTGTATGCCGCCATAATTGTGGGTATTTTTCTTCTGTTTACAGGTGCTGCAATGGTTACCGGAAACTGGAAAAACCATATTAAAAAAGAGGAGTACCTGGAATGGATACCAAAGCTCGACACCTTAAATTTACAACATACCGAGTGATTTTTTCTCTTTATTTTATCCGTTATAATTTTTTTTATACTTTTACATTCTATATACTAGCACTTTTATTATTTGGAAATTTTTACTCAAAAGCTTATGAAATCGTTTAAAAGGAGAGAAAATATTTTGCGGGGGAGGTTTGCTTCTTTCCTTTTGATTGCTCTCCTTTTTTTATGCCCTGCATTGCATTCAGACGCATCGGCGGCATTCGATTTCAATGGTAGCGACACCACCGGATTACATAAACTTATTGATTTGGAATATTTAAAGAAAATCCCTTTTGATTCGGCTTTGAATATCCTGAAAAAATCGTCGGTAATAGCAAAAAAACGGAACGACAAACTGCTTCTTTCAAAAATTTACATGTTGAGGGGAAGGTTGTTTTATAAAAAAGGAAACTTCGAAAACGCACTGGTAAATTACAAATGGGCATACGATATACTTAAAAACAATTACGACGATTCGGAACTGTTTTTAAAAGACATTCATTATATGTCGTCGTGTTACTACTATTTAAATATGCCCGACAGTCTTCTGTTTTACTCGAAAATAGGTTTGCAAAAATCCAATGAATCGGGAAATGCCGTCTATCAAGCAAAGTTTTACAATAACATAGGCGACTATTACGATTATACCAACTATACCGCAAAGGCTCTCGAATATTACCTCAAATCACTCGAAACGATAAAAAAAACCGGCAATCTGTTTGAAACAGCACGCGAAAAAATCAGCATTGGTATAGTCTATTACCAAACCGACGAATTGGATAAAGCAAAACGTTACTATTTCGAAGCACTGGAAATAGGCAAAAAATTAAACGACCCTGATATAATGTCGGCCGTAAATTCTAATCTCGGTGCAGTATATTTCAAAGAGCAAAAATTCGACAGCGCCAACTATTTTATGGAAAAATCGCTCGAAATGGACATTCTTAAAAACGACATGTTTAATTACACCGCCTCACTCATTAACCTCGGAGCCGTCGAAATAGATATCAACAATAAAGATAAAGCTTTCGAAAGATTTAAAAAAGCAATGAAAATTGCAGCGCAAAATAATTACAGCGAATTGCAAACTCTGGCATACATAAACTTGGGTTCAATGTTCAACGATTCGACCTATAAAAAACACAACATAGACTCGGCATTAAAGTATTACGAAAAGGCTCTCTCTTTGTCAAAAAAACGCCAAAAACAAGACGACATTTACACAACGCTGGACGTTTTGCAAAATTTATATGCAAAAAAGGGAGATTATAAAAAGGCATACGAGATGGCTCTCGAATTTCAAAAAACCTCCGACTCCATTTTCAATAAAGAAAAAAACAAACAATTGCTCGAGATAAAAACCAAACACGAAACCGAAAAAAAGGAGAAAGAGCTGATTATAGCACGTCAAAAAGTGGACAGAATACGTCTTATCGCCATAATAATAGTGTTATCGCTACTTGTGGCTCTCGGCATTATGTTCTTTATGTTGAGAATACGGTTTTTGAACAATAAAAAACTCAGAGAAAGACAACAGTTTGTCGATTCGCTTCTCGAAAATGCCTCCAGTTACGTTTGTGTGGTTGCCAAAGATGGTAATGTAACATACAAAAGTCCCACATTTTTCAGAGATTTTGCCGACCTGAAACACAAAGACGATTTCTTCTCGTTCATTCACCCCGACGACGTTAATAAAATGTCGGAAACTTTGAAAAAAGTGGTTGCCGAAACCTTACAAAAAATTCAATTCGAATGCAGGGTAAAAAACAACAACGGCAAGTACAGATATATTATTGGAGTAATAAGCAACAAAATTAACAACAAAATACTTAACGGTTATTTAATAAATTTTTGGGATATAACCCGGCAAAAAGAGTACGAAAATGCCATTATAGAAAGCGAACGCAAATACAAAACCATTTTCGAGGCCTTCCCCGACATATATTTCAATTACGATAAAAACGGCATTATTACCGAAGTAAGTCCGTCGGTGGAAAAAATTTCGGGTTACAAACCTTCCGAAGCAATAGGCAAAAACATATTAATATTCTATAAAAACAGAGAAGATTTTCAAAAAGTACAGGAAAAATTGATGGCGGAAAAAGAGATTAACGATTATTCGGTATATTTCATAAACAAAAACGGTGATTCGTTTATCGCCTCGCTTACCGCCAAAATGAATTTCGACGAAAAGGGCAACATTATCGACGTAATAGGCGTAGTAAGAGACATTACCGACAGGGTTAAACAGGAAGAGGAACTGAAAGAGGCAAGCGAAACAAAAGACAAACTTTTTTCGATAATAGCTCACGACCTTGTCGGTCCCATAGGAATGCAAAAAAACATGATTGACCTCCTCGTGTCGGATATAAATGAAATGTCGAAAGAAGAAATTGTTCCCTTCGTTGAAAGTATGAAACCCGCACTCGACGCAACGTTCTTTATGATTGAAAACCTGCTTTCGTGGGCTCGCATAATGCACAAAAGCATTAAACCTTTTATGCAAAAAAGCAATATATTCGAAATTGTTAACCGGATTTTCGAATTCCTCAATTTTCAAGCCTCCAAAAAGAATATCAAATTGGAATACCAAGGCGATAAGGAACTTTATGCCGTTTTCGACAAAAATATGATAGAAATAGTTTTGCGTAACCTGATAACAAACGCCATTAAATTTTCACTTAAAGGCTCGTCGGTGACGGTGTCGGCAACTCCGGACAATAAAAAAGTTAAAATTTCGATAATCGACAGAGGTATCGGTATGTCAAAAGACATTCTCGAAAACCTTAATAAAGAGAAACATACTTCGGTTTCGAAAATAGGTACCGAAAACGAAAAAGGGACAGGTATAGGCCTCATTGTAGCCAAAGAATTCATAGCCCTCCACAAAAGCCGGCTGAAAATTGAAAGCGAAGAGGGTAAAGGCAGCATATTTTCGTTTTATTTGGATGCCGAATAAGCCCGGAAAACAAGATAAACTCTCTTTTGTTTATAAAATTCTATATGGATATAAAAAGAAAATACAAGGCAACACTAAGGATAGTAAATATCATTGCCTTTTCGCTCATTCTTTTTTTTCCTGTAATCAAATCATCTGCAAATCACACCAACGACTCGTTAATTGTTGTAAACATTTTAAAATCATTCGAAGACCATAACCTCCCGAACGACTCACTGGAAAAACTGCTCGACAGTGCACTTATCCTGTCGAAAAAAACAGGCGATGAATATTTAACCGCTCAGGTTTTTAAAATAAAAGGCGACTACTACTTAGACTATCAACTGTACACAAAATCGTTGGAAAACTATTACAAAGCGCTTAAATTTTACAAAAACAACCCCAAAAAACAAAAGGTATATCTCAATATATTGATAAACATTAGCATGGATTACTATTACCTGAACAATACCGACAGTATATTCTCAATAACAAAACAACTGTTCAACAGGGTAATCCGGGGTGTCGACAACAAAGATTACTACCTCCAGGCAGTGTACGAAAACATAGGATCGTATTACGAATTGAAAGAGGATTGGGCCTCGGCATTGCAATACTATTTCCTTTCGTACAAAAGCGCAAAAAAGCTGAACGACAAACGTTTGGAAGCATCCGAACTTTTAAATATAGGTATAATTTACGACTTCTCCGGCGATCAAAACAAAGCAATTCAATATTACAACAAAGCACGCGAAATAGGTAAAAAATACAACTATAAAGAGATTGTTTCGGCGGCAAGTTACAATTTAAACAACCATAACGACACCACTTACAACAGCCTGGAAATAGCATTGAGAAACCTGGAAGACGACAAAAAGACAGGATCGCTGTACAACATAACCCTGTCGTACAATAATGTCGGTGTTATCTATTGCAATCTTGACAGCCTGCAAAAGGCTCTTAAATTTTACCATACCTCTCTCGGCTTCGCAAAAAAATACAATTTCGAACAGCTGATATTGTTAATATATTACAATTTGGGTGAATTATATGCCGACACATCGGGAATATTAAACCTCGATTCGGCAAAATATTATTTAAAAAAAGGAATTATACTGTCGGAAAAACTAAATCGCAAAGACGATAAATTCGACTTTTTAAACATTTTGCAGCAAGTGTATGCCTACGAAGGAAAATATTACAAAGCATACAAAACAGTACTCGAAATGGAAAAACTTCATCAAAAGGTTCACTCAAAACAAAACGAAAAACAGCTGTTGGAAATAAATGCAAGATACGAAACCGAACGCAAGCTAAAAGAGTTGGCCAAAGCCGAAAGCGACGCCAAACGGTGGAAACTGTATTCTGTAATTTTCTCACTGGCACTGCTGCTGCTGTTTTTAATTCTGCTATCCTCGTTTAAAATACGGAAAATAAAAAGTAAAAAACTGCTCGATCAACAACAATTTTTTAACGAACTGATTGAAAATACCGAAGACTATTTCTTAATAATTTCGACCGACCTGTTGAAAATAACATATGCAAATCCAACCTTCCTGGAAGATTTCGGAGGGGAAAACAAAAAAACATCCATAAACAGGCTTTTTGATTTGCTGATTTCCGAAAAGAACAAGGTTCAATTCAAAAATATTTTAAAAAACATTAAAGAGGAGACACTCTTCTCGGCAAGATTTTCCGTTTGGGTAAAAAATATCAAAAACGAAAAAAAATACATTACCGGTATTATAACAAACAAAAAAAACGACAAAATATTAAACGGGGTTTTAATGAACTTTTGGGATATCACCAAACAGCACAAAACAGAAATGTTGCTCAAAAAAAGCGAAAAAAGATACCGCGATATTTACGAAAGCTTTCCCGACATCTATTACAAAGAGAGCAAAACCGGAGAAATTTTGGAGATAAGCCCGTCGGTAGAAAAAATCCTGGGATACTCTCCTTCGGAAGTATTGGGAAAAAAGGCAATAATATTTTACGACAAAATCGAAGAACGCAGATATTTAACCACCTCCATATTGGCCAACGGCGAATTGAAAGACGGCATAATCACCCTTATTAAAAAGGACGGTAACAAAATTACTTGCTCGCTCACGGCAAGTCCCTTTTTCGACGAATCGGGAAACTATATGGGTACCGTAGGTGTGTTAAGGGATATTACAAATAGAATACAACGGCAGCTAATACTCAAAGAAACAGTTGAAACAAAAAACAAGCTTTTTGAAATCTTGGCCAACGATTTGGTTAACCCCGTCAGCCAATACAAAGACCTGCTGGATGTTCTTGTAAATAACATAAAAAACTTTTCGACAGAACAGATTGTTTCGCACGTGTCGGTTATGAAACCCATAATCGACAGCACCAATTGCCTGCTCGACAACCTCTTGTCGTGGTCACGTTTGATGCGCAACAAGGTTGTCCCTTCGATATATGCATACAACCTGCACAAAATAATCAAACAAAACATCGAATTTTTCAGTTATAACGCCAAAAAGAAAAACATAAAGTTAGTATGCACAGGCGATAAATCCATAGAGGTTTTAACCGACTTTTACATGCTCGATATTGTTCTCAGAAACCTTATTTCCAACGCAATTAAATTTTCGTCCGAAAATGACACGGTCACCGTTTCGTACAAAAAAGAAAATAAAAAAGCAAATATCGAAATTTCGAATCAAACCACTCAAATTCCCGATAACATTTTAAAAGCCATTAACAAAAGAACCATGGATTTGGTTCTCATAAGCGGCTCGCAATACGAAAGGGGTACAGGACTGGGACTTGTGGTTGTAAAAAGATTTTTGGAAATATTGCGTTCGAAAATAAACATATCGAAAAATAGCAACGGCGGCGTCTCTTTTTCTTTTAAACTCCCGCTTAAATAGCCGGAATTCTAAAATCTTTTAACTATTTTTGCTCCTGTATTCTTTAAAAACAATCTTAACACATAATCATGATAAAGTATCCAATGGTTGACCTTAAAGGTCAATATAAAAAAATAAAACCCGAAATAGACAAAGCCGTTCTCGATGTTATTGATTCCGCGGCATTTATCAAAGGTCCGGCGGTAAGTAATTTCCAATCTGATTTGGAAAAGTATCTAAACGTAAAACATGTCATTACCTGCGGAAACGGTACCGACGCACTTCAACTGGCATTAATGGCTCTCGGTTTACAGCCCGGCGACGAGGTAATTACTACAACATTCACATTTATTGCCACCGCCGAAGTGATTGCCTTACTTAAACTCAAACCTGTACTTGTCGATGTTTTGCCGGACACATTCAACATCGACCCCGAAGCAGTTGAAAAAGCCGTTACCGGCAAAACCAAAGCAATAATTCCGGTACACCTTTTCGGGCAAACCGCAGATATCCACGCCATTCTGAAAATAGCTCAAAAATACAATCTCTATGTTGTTGAAGATACGGCACAAGCACTTGGCGCTGAATTTACCTGTCCCGAAAGCGGTAAAACCAAAAAAGCGGGGACTTTCGGCGATATAGGATGTACATCCTTTTTTCCGTCAAAAAACCTCGGCGCCTTTGGCGACGGTGGGGCACTCTTTACCGATAACGACGAACTGGCCGAAAAAATTCGTGCAATGGCAAACCACGGAATGAAAGTAAGATATTATCACGATTACGTAGGAATAAACTCCCGCCTCGACACCATTCAGGCGGCAATACTCGACATAAAGCTGAAATACCTCGACCAATATGCGGCAGCCCGCCAAAAAGCAGCCCAATTTTACAACAATGCATTTGACGGAAACAAAAAACTCAAAACCCCCGAAACGGCCCAATTCACAACACATGTCTTTCACCAATACACACTCGTTTTGGATAAAAGTATCAACCGCGACGGGTTAATGAAACATCTTGCAGGAAAAGGTATTGCCTCGGCGGTGTACTATCCCGTACCTTTACACTTGCAAAAAGCTTATAGCGACCCGCGTTACTCACTCAACGATTTCCCCGTTGCCGAAAATCTATCCGGCACCGTACTCTCTTTACCTATTCATACCGAATTGACCCCCAGCATACAACAATACATTGTTGACGCAGTAAACGAATATTTAAACAAATAAATAACCGGAATTTATGGACAAAAATTATTTTGCACACCCCACAGCAGTTATCGACGATAATTGTAAAATAGGCAAAGGAACCAAAATATGGCATTTCTCTCATATAATGTCAGGCTGTACAATAGGCGAAAATTGCAATATAGGACAAAATGTGGTGGTCTCTCCCCAGGTTGTCCTCGGCAAAAACGTTAAGGTACAAAATAACGTTTCAATATATACGGGTGTCATTTGCGAAGACGATGTGTTTTTGGGTCCCTCAATGGTATTTACCAATGTTATTAATCCGCGAAGTAATGTAAACCGCCGGGGACAATATACCAAAACCGTGGTAAAACGGGGCGCAAGCATTGGCGCAAATGCAACAATTGTCTGCGGACACGATATAGGCGAATTCGCTTTTATTGGTGCAGGTGCCGTTGTTACAAAAGAGGTGTTGCCTTATGCTCTTGTAGTAGGCAACCCTGCACGTCAAACAGGCTGGATGAGCGAATACGGACACCGCCTTAACTTCGACGAAAACGGTTTTGCCGTTTGCCCCGAAAGTAACGAAAAATATATACTCGAAAACGGCAGAGTACGCAAACTGTAACATTGTTTCTTACCCTTATGTACTACTGTTATCCTTAATTTCGTAAATATTATCGGGATTAATAAAATAGTACAGTCATAAAGTTAAAACAGGTAACAAAAAAAATTTCCAAAAAATTTCGGCTTATTATTTGGACATTAAAAAAAAGGATGTATTTTTGCACTCCTTTTTTGAGGAAAGTTCATAAAAAGAGTGGTCCGGTAGTTCAGTTTGGTTAGAATACATGCCTGTCACGCATGGGGTCGCGGGTTCGAGTCCCGTCCGGACCGCTAAAACAACAAAAAGCCCTTGTAACTTCTATGGTTGCAGGGGCTTTTTCTTTTACGGCAAACATAACCAAATACAGGACCTTATATCAAGATTAACAAACCGGTATCTGCGCCGGAATAAGCCACCCAATCACATTACGTTTCACTTTCGTTTATACCTTATTTATAACACCGGTCTTTTTTATCTCTTTTTCCATTTAAAATAGCGTTTCAGACAGCGGTTATCACTTTTTTAAATTTTTTTTAACAAATATTACGCATGCGAACTAAATTTGTTGTATATTTGTACGCATGCGTAATATTATAGAAATATGAAGTTAAACGAAACCATTGAATTTCACATCAAAACCACGTCGTTAGCGCTGTCGCGAATGTATAACAAAATAGCCGAGCGTTACGGAATAACACAGACGATAGGTTACATTTTGGTATTTGTAGAACGTGAGGGAACACCTTCCACACGTTTGGCACAACTTCTCGGAATGAAAAATTCGAGTTTGACACGTTTGTTGAAAAACATGGAAAAATCAGGTTGCATTCACAGAAAAGTGGATGAAAAAGACAAACGCATAGTACGTATTTTTTTAACTCAAGAGGGTGTTCGCAAACGAAAAATTGCCAAAGAGGCGGTATTAAGTTTCAACGAAAAACTTTTAAACAAAGTCACCAAAGAGGAACTTGACACTTTTTATAAAGTATTCGACATAATAAGAAATCAGGTTGAAGAGGAGATTAGCAACAACGAAAGGTTGTGAAATTTTACAAAAAAAACATTAACAAAAGTTATAACCTAAAAATAAAACCATGGTACGAAGAATTAAAAAAGTAGCGGTGTTGGGCTCGGGAGTAATGGGTTCCGGCATTGCTTGTCATTTTGCCAATATCGGTATTGAGGTTCTCCTTATTGATATTGTGCCGCGCGAGCTTACCGACGAGGAAAAAGCAAAAGGGCTTACCCTCAACGACAAGGTTGTTCGAAACAGAATTGTCAACAATTCGTTAAAAGCAGCCCTAAAATCAAAACCGTCACCCATTTACAAACAGTCGTTTGCCAAACGCATCACCACAGGAAACTTTGATGACGATTTGCACAAAATTAAAGATTACGACTGGGTAATTGAAGTGGTTATCGAACGTCTCGACATAAAACAGCAGGTTTTCGAAAAAGTTGACAAATACAGACGTCCGGGTACTCTTGTAACCTCAAACACTTCGGGAATTTCAATTGAAAAGATGCGCGAAGGGAAAAGCGAGGATTTTCAAAGACATTTTTGCGGAACTCACTTCTTTAATCCGCCAAGGTATTTACAACTTTTCGAAATTATACCTTCGTCGAAAACCGACCCCGAAGTTCTGGAATTTCTAAGTGATTACGCTTCAAGGTTTCTCGGCAAAACTCCTGTTTTGGCCAAAGATACTCCTGCATTTATTGCCAACCGCATAGGAACATACTCCATTATGGCACTTTTCAACAACGTAAAAAAATACGGCCTAACCATTTCTGAAATCGACAAGTTAACTGGTCCCGTAATCGGACGTGCAAAATCAGCCACATTCCGTACCGCCGATGTTGTAGGACTGGACACCCTTGTTCATGTTGCCGACTACATCAGGGAAACCACCAACGACGAATGCAACGACGCCTTCAAAATACCGGAATATCTCCAAAAAATGATTGAAAACAAGTGGCTCGGCTCCAAAACAAAACAGGGATTTTTCAAAAAAGTGGTGGATAACGGAAAGAAAAAGTTCCTCACAATAGATTTCGACACTTTGGAATACAAAGAAGACCCGAAACCTAAATTCGGAGTCTTCGAAAAGACCAAACCTATTGACGACCTCAGGAAACGGTTACCTGTACTTCTTGCCGATAAAGGCAAAGCAGGTGAATTTTACAGAGACTCCTTTTACCGGCTGTTTGCCTACTCTTCCAAGAGAATCCCTGAAATTTCAGGCGAAATTTACAAAGTTGACGATGCCATGAATGCGGGATTCGGTTGGAAACTCGGGCCGTTCGAAAGTTGGGATGCTCTCGGTGTTCCCGATACCGTTAAAGCAATGGAAGAGGCCGGAATTAAACCTGCACAGTGGGTTTACGATATGATTGATGCCGGTATTACCTCGTTTTATAAGGTGGAAAACGGAATGAAATATTATTACGATTTAACATCAAAATCGTACAAAGTCATTCCGGGGCAAGAGGGACGACTCTCGCTCGACATTTTGCGCCACACAAACATTATTTGGGAAAATAAAGGGGTATCTGTTTTCGACCTGGGCGACGGTGTTTTGAATGTGGAATTTCATACCAAAATGAACACAATAGGACAGGATGTGCTGGTAGGATTAAACAAAGCACTCGACATGGCCGAAGCTGAATACAAAGCCCTTATAATCTCAAACGAAGGCGACCACTTTTCGGCAGGTGCCAATGTGGGCATGATATATATGCTTGCCGTAGAGCAAGAGTGGGAAGAGTTGAATTTGGCCGTCCAATGGTTTCAAAAAACCACCATGCGACTGCGCTACTCACCGATACCCGTTATAGCCGCACCACATGGCATGACTCTCGGCGGCGGATGCGAAGTTTGTATGCACAGCGACAAAGTTATTGCTCACGCCGAAACCTACATGGGGCTCGTTGAGTTCGGTGTGGGTCTTATTCCTGGAGGAGGAGGCACAAAAGAGTTTGTTGTTCGCCTCGGCGACGAACTTAAAAACGGCGACATCCGTACCAACGCTTTTATGAACAGGTATCTCAGTATCGGTCAAGCCAAAGTATCAACCTCTGCTTACGAGGCATTCGATTTGGGATATTTAAGACCGGGTACCGACGAAGTGATAATCAGCCGGGCATATCAACTGGCTTATGCCAAAAAGGTGGCTCTCCAAATGGCGGAAAAAGGTTATTCGCAACCTGCACCGCGCAACGACATCAAAGTGTTGGGACGCGAAGCCCTCGGTATTGTTTATGTTGGTGCCGACGGTTTCACAAAAGGTCACTACATGTCGGAACACGACAAACTTATTGCCGAAAAACTCGGCTGGGTAATGGCCGGCGGCGAAATCTCGCAAGCATTAACTGAAGTTACAGAACAATATTTGCTCGACCTCGAACGACAAGCCTTTATGGAACTTTGTATGCAACGCAAAACGCTCGAAAGAATGCAAAGTCTTATTACAAAAGGTAAAATCTTGAGAAATTAATACTAATTAAATTTTGTTTAACAGAAAAAATATTTGAATTATGAATGCATATATAGTAGGTGGTTACAGGTCGGCAATAGGTAAAGCCCCAAGAGGAACGTTACGCTTTACACGTCCCGACGATATTGCCGTTACCGTAATAAAACACTTGATGAACGATTTTCCGCAAATAGAAAAATCTAGAATTGACGATATAATTGTGGGAAATGCTTTCCCCGAAGCCGAATCGGGTATGAATATGGGACGTATGCTCTCGCTAATGTCAATGGACACCGTGGATGTCCCCGGCTCCACGATTAACAGGTTTTGCTCTTCGGGAATAGAATCCATAGCCATAGCATCAGCAAAAATAAGCGCAGGTATTGCCGACATTATTATTGCCGGAGGCGCCGAAACCATGTCGATGATAAACATGGGAGGCTGGAGGCTTGTCCCGAATCCCGACGTGGCAAAAAACAACCCCGACTGGTACCTGAGCATGGGACTTACATCCGAAATGGTGGCACGCGAATATAATTTGAAACGCGAAGATTTGGACATCTTTGCCGCCGGTTCGTACCAAAAAGCCATCAACGCAATAGACAAAGGGTATTTCAAAGATCAAATCGTACCCGTTACCGTCAAAGAAAACTACTTTGAAGATGGTAAAATGAAGACACGTGAAAAAATATTCGATACCGACGAAGGTCCGCGCCGAGGAACAACTCCCGAGGTGCTCGCAAAATTGAAACCGGCATTTGCGCAAGACGGCGTTTCAACAGCAGGAAACTCATCCCAAATGTCCGACGGAGCAGCATTTGTCCTTGTGGTTTCCGAAAAAATACTTAAAGAGTACAACCTTACACCCTTGGCACGTCTTGTCGATTATCAGGTTGCCGGTGTCGAACCTTACAAAATGGGAATAGGCCCCATGGCTGCAATACCTAAAGTTTTGAAACATTCGGGAATGAAACTCCACGACATAGACCTCATCGAACTAAATGAAGCTTTTGCCACTCAGTCGTTGGTGGTAATAAAAGAAACCGGTCTGAATCCCGAAATTGTTAACGTTAACGGAGGGGCTATTGCCCTCGGACACCCACTCGGAGCTACCGGCGCCAAACTTACCGTTCAAATTCTTAACGAATTGAAACGGCGCAATAAAAAATACGGTATGGTTACCATGTGTATAGGAACCGGACAGGGTGCCGCAGGCATATACGAAATGTTGCAATAAATTTTCAAAGAGTATTAACATTAAAAAATATAAATCATGTCAGAAAAAAAAGCTTTAAAAGGCGGTGAATTTCTTATCAGGGAAACTGATGCCGCAGATGTATTTATTCCCGAAGAATTTGACGAAGAACAAAAAATGATGGCACAAACGTGCCGCGACTTCACCGAAAGCCGGGTTTTACCCGCTATGGACAAACTCGAAGAACACGACAACGAACTGTTGACCAAACTTTTGAAAGAAGCAGGTGAACTGGGGTTGCTGGGAATTTCGGTGCCCGAAGAATACGAAGGTTTCGGACAAAAATTTGTCACTTCTATGCTTACCGTGGAAGAGATGGGAAAAGGTTTCAGCTTTGCCGTGGCTTATTCGGCTCACACCGGTATCGGCACTCTTCCCATTCTCTATTTCGGCAACGAAGAACAAAAACAAAAATATTTGCCCAAACTCGCTTCGGGCGAATATATCGGCGCTTATGCTCTTACCGAACCCGATGCCGGCTCCGACCCCAACAACGGCAAAACAAAAGCCGTTTTGAGCGATGACGGCAAACATTACATCCTTAACGGCAGCAAAATGTGGATTACCAACGGCGGTATTGCCGACCTATTTATCGTTTACGCCAAAATAGAAGACGACAAAAATCTCAGCGCTTTTATCGTTGAACGCAATACCCCGGGATTTACTTTCGGTGCCGAAGAGCACAAAATGGGAATAAGAGGTTCGTCAACAATTCAAATTTTCTTCGATAATGCAAAAATTCCCGTTGAAAATCTCCTGGGAAAACGAAACGACGGCTTCAAAATAGCTTTGTACATATTAAATTTGGGACGCATTAAACTTGCGGGAGCCTCCGTGGGAGCTTCAAAAGCAACAATAGACCTCAGTGTTCAATATGCCAACGAACGTAAACAGTTCGGCACTGCCATAGCCAATTTCGGAGCCATAAAACATAAACTCGCCGAAATGGCTATCCGGACCTTTGTTAACGAATCGCTGACATACCGCGCCAGCCAAAATATCGATGATGCCATCGAAGCACTTATTGCCGAAGGCATGGACAAAGGACGTGCGGCAATTGAAGGTATCAGGCAATATGCCATTGAAGCATCTATAGCCAAAGTTTTCGGCTCCGAAGCTCTCGACTATGTTGTTGATGAAGGAGTTCAAATTCACGGGGGGATGGGTTATTCCGCCGAAACCCTTGTTGAACGTGCCTATCGCGACTCACGCATCAACCGCATTTTTGAAGGAACCAACGAAATTAACAGAATGGTGGCAATTGGCGAACTTCTAAAACGCGGAATGAAAGGCGAACTCGACTTGCTTACTCCGGCTAAAGCTGTTGCAGGCGAACTTATGGCTATCCCCGACTTCGGAAGTACAACCGTGGATTATTTCGAAGAAAAACACAAACTTCTGGTCAATTTCAAAAAATCGATATTAATGGTTGCCGGTGCCGCATTGCAAAAATTTACCGACAAAATTCAAAACGAACAGGAGATACTGATGAACGTTGCCGATATGCTAATGTACACATATGCCGCCGAATCGACATTATTGCGTGTAGAAAAACTGAGCAAAATGTACGACGAGGACAGGTTGGCTATTTACAAGGATATTCTTGACGTTTACATGTACGATACGGCAAGCCGCATTAACAAAACAGGTGTCGATACCGTTAACTCTTTTGCCGAGGGAGATGAACAATCGGCAATGCTAATGGGAATGAAACGGTTTACAAAAGCGGCCCCTGTTAACGTTGTTGAAGCAAGACGCCGCATTGCAGCCAAACTTATTGATGCCAACAAATACTGTTTTTAACGTTTAGGGTTAATGTCTGACTGCGGAGAGAGAGTTGCAACGGTTATTGCTCCGTTGCAACCCCTCCCCTTTTTCGATAGTGTAATTTCTTAAGATAAAATCTAATATAGTATGTCGCAAAAAACCGGTTTTAAAAATTTGGCACTTAGCCCTTGGAAATTGAATTGGTTCTTCTTGAAAAAGATGCCTCTGGGATTTATTGCCGGTATGCGGGTTGAGAGTTTCGACGACAAACACGCCACCGTTTCCGTCCCTTACAATTACATAACAAAAAACCCCTTCAAATCGGTTTATTTTGCGGTACAAAGCATGGCAGCCGAACTCTCCTCGGGTGTAATTGCAATAAATGAAGTTATGAACGCCCGTATGCCTGTTTCCATGCTGGTTTTTAATATGGATGCACAATTTACCAAAAAGGCGAAAAGCAAAACCGTATTTACATGCAACGACGGAACGGCAATAAAAAAGGCGGTAAAAAAGGCAATTGAAACAGGCGAAGGACAAACCGTTACGGTAACCTCAACAGGAACCGACAGCGAAGGAGATGTGGTTTCTGTTTTTCATTTTACCTGGACATTTAAAGCAAAATCACTAAAAAAATAGAGCTATGAAACTTGAAAGAAACTTTGACATTCTCGACCAATCGGTCGAAAAATACAATATGGATGTGGCATTGTCGGTAAAAAGAGACGGTAAATGGGTGAATTTCAGTACCGACGAATACAAACAATTTGCCGAAGACTTCAGTTGCGGATTGCTGGAAATGGGATTTAAAAAAGGAGACAAAATACTAACGGTTTCCAACAACCGTCCCGAATGGAACTTTGCCGATATGGGGATGGGGCAAATAGGGGTTGTACACGTACCGGTATATCCCAACATAAGCGACTCTGACCACAGATATGTTCTGGAACACTCCGATGCACGGATGGTCATTGTTTCGTCGAAAGAGTATTACGATAAAATTGCTCCCCTTGCCAAACAATTACCCGCCATTGAAAAGATTTTTACCTACGACGATGTAAAAGGAGTTCCCAACTGGATGGAGATAGTGGAACTGGGAAGGAAAAACCGCTCTAAGTACGATTTGGAAAAAATAAAGTCCGGCATCGATAAAGACGATTTGCTATCTATCATTTACACATCGGGAACCACGGGACGCCCAAAAGGGGTAATGCTCTCGCATTATAACTTTATGAGTAACGTAACGGCTACACAACCCATAATTCCCGTTTATCACGGTGATACATTCCTGAGTTTTTTACCCATGTGCCACGTTTTCGAGCGTATGGTTAACTACCTTGTACAATCAAAAGGCCTTGCGGTATATTACGTCGAAAGCATAGATACCATAGGCGAAAATTTGCAAGAGGTTCACCCCAACGGTTTTGCAACCGTCCCGCGGGTTCTCGAAAAACTTTACGACAAAATTCAGCTTAAAGGAAAAGATTTGAAAGGAATAAAGAGAACCCTTTTCGATTGGGCTGTTAACCTGGGATTAAGATACGAACTCAACCGGGCTAACGGAGCATGGTACGAACTCCAATTAAAAATTGCAAACAAACTTGTTTTCAGCAAATGGCGCGAAGCGCTGGGTGGAAACATTAAAGTCATAGTTTCGGGCGGTGCGGCTCTGCAACCCCGACTTGCACGAATATTCAATGCGGCACGAATACCCCTTACCGAAGGTTACGGACTTACGGAAACCTCTCCGGTAATAGCCGTAAACCACCCCGAATACCCTCTCTTGCAATTCGGTTCCGTAGGTCCTGTGCTCGACAATGTGGAGGTGAAAATTGCCGACGACGGCGAAATATTAATGCGCGGGCCTAGCCTTATGAAGGGTTATTACAAAGACCCCGAGCGGACAAAAGAGGCTATTGATGATGAAGGCTGGTTCCATACCGGCGATATCGGAGAACTGGGAGAATATAATATTTTGAAAATTACCGACAGAAAAAAGGAGATTTTCAAACTTACAACCGGAAAATATGTGGCTCCGCAACTGGTGGAAAACAGGTTTAAAGAATCGCCACTGATAGAACAAATTCTTGTGGTTGGCGAAGGTGAAAAATTTGCCGCCGCCATTATCAGCCCTGCTTTTGAGTACCTCCACGGATGGTGTTTCAAAAACAAGATTAAATTCCGCGACAATACCGACTTGATAAGAAATCCCAAAGTTTTGGAACGCTACCAAAAAGAGGTGGACAAAATCAATAAAACCCTGGGACGTCATCAACAAATTAAAAAGTTCGAACTAACCTGTCGCGAATGGACACCCGAAACCGGTGAACTCTCCCCTACCCTCAAACTGAAACGTAACTATTTGAAAAAACTGTACAAAATAAAACTCGACCATATTTACGGATATACCGATCAATACGGAGACCTCGGATTGAGAGACAAAACAGAAAAAGAGGAAAAGAAAGAACAAAAGGAAGAGTAATACCGGCAAACCACTCCGTTTATTGCGGGTCAACATCTACTTGAATGCGCAACGACTTGTATTCCGGAATACTTTGAAAGCGCAAAATAACCTCCGAAAGCATATCTTTCTGTTTTTTCAGATTGGCATTGCGCGGAATTTTCAGCAGTATCTGTTTTATATATTTGTTTTTAATACGCGATACCATAGGATATTCGGGGCCGTAAACCAGTTTGCCGAATACTGTTCTCATATCTTTTGCAAGTATAGTGGCGCCTTCGTTAACAATCTCAGGTCGAGCATGCTTTAACTTAATATTTATCAAACGGTAAAAGGGAGGGTAGAAAAATTTTTTACGCTCTGCAAGTTGGTCGTTGTACATACCCTCATAATCATGACTTACAACTTGCCGGATTACGGGATGATCTATTTGCCAGGTTTGAATAATAACCGTACCCCGTTTTTCTTTGCGTCCGGCTCTGCCGCTAACCTGTTCCATCATTTGAAAACTACGCTCATGCGCTCTGAAATCGGGAAAACTTAACATATTGTCGGCATTCAAAATTCCTACCACCCGTACATTGCCAAAATCCAGACCCTTTGTAACCATTTGGGTTCCGGTCAAAACATTTGTTTTTCCCGTTTCAAAATCGTGCAAAATACGGTGAAAAGCATTTTTGGTCCTTGTGGAGTCCAAATCCATACGGTCGATTTTTGCATCGGGCAACAATAATCCCAGTTCCTCTTCCACCTTTTCGGTACCGAAACCTTTCATGACAAGACCAGGACTTCCGCAATTGTGACAAACAGCAGGAACACGCATGGAATATCCGCAATAATGACATTTTAGCAACTCGCTGTTTTTGTGGTATGTAAGGGTAACGTCGCAATATTTGCATCCCGGTATCCAGTTGCACTGTTCACACTCAATTCGCGATGAAAAACCCCGCCGGTTTTGGAAAAGTATCACCTGTTTTCCGTCTTTTAAAGCCGCTTTAACATGATCTAACAAAACTGATGAAAAGTGCGACTTAATCATTCGGCGGCGTTGCTGCTCTTTCATGTTAACAACGATAATTTCGGGCATTTTTATGCCTCCGAACCTTTCGTTAAGAGTAACAAGTCCGTATTTACCCCTTTTTGCGTTATAAAAACTCTCTATCGAAGGTGTTGCCGATCCTAAAATAACTTTGGCATTGTGCAAGGTGGCAAGGTAAATTGCCGAGTCGCGGGCGTTGTACCGCGGTGCAGGGTCAAACTGCTTGTAAGAGCTGTCGTGTTCTTCGTCTACAATTATAAGTCCCAGGTTAGAAAAAGGCAAAAACATTGCCGAGCGCGGACCTAAGATTATTTTGTATTGCCTGTGGCCGGTTTTTTCGGTTTTCCCCAACAGATTGTACCACACTTCGGCACGTTCGTTGGCATTGTATCGCGAATGATAAATACCCACTTCGTCTCCGAAATATTTTTGCAAACGCCCTATTATTTGTGAAGTTAACGCTATTTCGGGCAACAGGTAAAGAACCTGCCTCCCCTCTTTAAGGGTTTTGTCAATTAATTTAATATACAATTCCGTTTTACCGCTCGAGGTTACCCCGTGTAACAACACCGTCAAATGGCTTTTCATACTGATTTCTATCCGGCGTAAAGCCTCCGTTTGCATCTCACTCAGTACAATATCCGAAACATTTCCGCGCGAAGCGGCGGTTTCAAAACGGCTGACATTTTTCTCAAATGTAACAAAAACCCCTTTCTCTTCCAACACTTTCAAAACGCCCTGCGAAGCTCCCGATTTTATTAAAAGTTCCGAACTCTTCACATTTTTGGTTTCGTCGAGAGGGAACCCCGTCAACGAAATAAAATTCATAACAACTTCCAACTGCTTATGGGCTCTCTTTCCAAGCTCATCCATAAGTTGTTGCAATTTTTCCTCATGGAGATATTCCCCTGCAAGACGCACAAATTTTTGTCTTTTGGGCTTGTATCCCTCTTTCAACTCCTCTTCCATCACCAGAGCACGGTTCTCTATCATACTTTTAAGAATGGGCAACACCTTTTTAAAACCCACAATTTTCGACACTTCGTCTATGGTAAGTCTCTTTTTTTGCAATAAAGCTTCGGTAATCTTGTATTCCGTATCGGTCAAATATTTATTATCGGGAACAAAACCATCGGCAAGCATTATTTTCGACTCGCTTGCAAGCTTAAACGACGAAGGTAAAGCGGCGTTTAAAACATCACCGTAATAACTCATGTAATAATCCGAAATCCAATCCCAAAACTCGAACTGTATGTCATTTACCAAAGGCGTGTCGTCAAGAATATCAAGTATATATTTCGGCAACCCTTTCCCTGGTGGTTTTTCATGGATTTTATAGACCACACCGGCATAAACCCTTTTTTTCCCGAACTGAACCGTAACGCGTTGACCACGCTTAATATCATCATTCATGGCATAAGGCACACGATAGGTAAACATACCCGGCACAGGCAAAGGCAACAATATATCGACAAAAAAGGTTTTACGTTCCACATCACAAAAGTAGATAAATTTAGCGTTGATTGCCCAAAATCTCTCTTTGACGAACTTGACAACGTTAAACGGAATAATATTACACGTTGATAACGGAAGCATTCCGGCACGGCTTGCGTTTTAAAAAAAGAATCTTAAAAAAAACCTATTTTTGCCGTTAATATGAAACATTTTAAAGAATTTGAGCCGGGATACGATTTCACTGCAAAAACTTTTGCGGGACTCGAAGAGGTACTTGCCGCCGAATTGAAATCGCTCGGAGCAAAAGATATTGAAACCACAAGACGGGCGGTATATTTCAGAGGCGACCAAAAACTTATGTACAGGTGCAATTACGAATGCCGTACAGCTCTGAGAATACTTAAACCCATAGGAATATTTACCGTCAACAACGAAAACGAGCTTTACGACAAACTGAAAAAAATCGATTGGACACTGCATTTTAACGAAAAAAAATCGATTTTGATAAAAACCAACCTTTTCCATTCAAATATAACACATTCACATTTTGCCTCGTTAAAAGCCAAAGATGCAATAGTTGACTTTTTCAGGGAGAAGAGACGCAAGAGACCTGATGTTGCCAAAGATGACCCCGATATTGTCATCGACTTGCATATAAATAAAAACAGATGTACCGTATCGCTCGACGGTTCGGGACACACTCTCAACAAACGGCGCTATCGTGTTGCAAGCGACAAAGCTCCCATTAACGAAGTACTTGCAGCCGGCATGATTCAACTTACGGAATGGGACAAAACGGGCGATTTCATCGATCCCATGTGCGGCTCCGGAACTATTGCCATCGAAGCCGCTATGTATGCCATGAATATCCCGGCGGGTTATTACCGCAACGATTATTCATTTATGCATTGGAACGATTTCGACGAAAAATTGTGGAAAGAGATAAAATCCGGAGCCGACGCCAAAATTACCGAACACGACTTCCCCGTAATTGCTTCCGATAAATCGTTCCGTGCTTTCGGCATTGCCCGGACAAACATAAAATTTGCAGGTCTGCACAAAGATATTACCCTTTTAAACAAACCTTTCGATAAAATAAACCCCGAAACAGGCAGTGGTATTTTGGTTTTCAATCCCCCTTACGGCGAACGCCTGAAAGACAAAGAGATTACAGAACTTTACAAGATGATTGGTGATGTGCTTAAAAACAAATTTCCGGGATATAAAGCATGGATAATAACCGCTAATCCTCAAGCGGCAAAATCAATAGGACTCCATGCCTCTAAAAAGATAATTCTTTATAACGGTCAGTTGGAGAGCCGTTTTCTGAAATTCGACATATACAGCGGAAGTAAAAAAAAGAAAAAAACGAATCACTAATATTCATTAAACCTTTTTCCGAATTGGTAACTGATATAGAGTGTCGGATAAACGTACTTATTAACCTGTTCCGACATTATTTGCGGTCCCGTGGGAGTAAAATCTATGATGGCTCCCACCTCAAGAGCTTTAACTTTGGTATCGCGGTTTCCAAATTCGAAATTCAACGAAGCTTTAACATATGCCCCGGGGTGGAGACTTATTTCGTCGATACCTTTTGTAAAAGGAGCACGACCGTAAATATCGTCCCACGAAAGTTTCGAAGGGTCAAACCTTTCGGTTTTTATCTCATAATCGTAATATCCCGGTGTCGTTTCAAAAAAGTAAATCACGTACAGGTAATAGGGCTTTGTAATGCCGAGTGTTGCACCGAAACCGTAATGAAACCTCACTTCAACACCATTCATCCACTCGGGTTTGTCGTTCAGCAACTTTTTCCATGCAATTCCTCCGCGTAAAAAGAATAAATCGTTAAGCTTGCCGTAAATATAACGGCGCGAATTTGCAAAATAAGGATTTTGCATCTTTTTCTGTTTGTACGACGAAACATAAACTCCCTCTACCTCCCAAAGCCTTGTTTTAAAAATGGAAAGCCTTTTACCTTTTCTAAAGTTAAACCCCATTCCAAGGTTGTGTATTACAATTCCGAAAGTTTGTATTTTGTTGTATAGAATAAGATTTTCAATGCTGTCAAATTGTTCTTCGGTCGAAAATTGAGCAAAACCGCTTACTGCCGTTAACGACAAAAGCGATATTAACAATATTTTTTTAAAAACCTTCATAGACAACAAACACTAACCTTGAGTGTAAGGAGTGTGAAAAAAACAGCAATGATTGTGCCGTAAAAAAAGCCGGGATTAATATTTAATCTCCTTTTGGTACTTGTAGCTTTCTCCGTATGCAGCGCACTTGTTGGATGATTTACAAGAACTTACCGTCATTGCAATAAAAATAATTACCGATATTAAGACAGCCAATTTTTTCATAACTTTACAAAGAATTATTTTTGTTTTCTTTACGCAAAGAAAAACAGAATTTATTAAATTAACAAACAAAACTTATTTTTATTATTAAACCGACCGAAATATTATGACCGAAGTTGCACCAGCAATAGAAGAAAGTTGGGCATTTGCACTCGAAGATGCCTTTAAAGCCGGCAGTTTTAAACAATTGAAACTATTTTTAAAAGATGAGATAAAAAAACATAAAGTTTACCCCCCCGGCAAATTAATGTTCAATGCTTTTAATCTTACTCCTCTTACGGCTGTAAGGGTGGTGATTTTGGGGCAAGATCCGTATCACGGGGCAGGACAAGCACACGGATTGTGTTTTTCGGTACCCGACGGCGTACCGTTGCCTCCGTCATTGAAAAACATTTACAAAGAGCTGCACGACGACCTGGGTATCCCTGTAGCCAAAACGGGCAATTTGGAAAAGTGGGCACGCCAAGGGGTATTGTTACTCAATGCCACATTGAGCGTACGTGCCGGCATGGCAGGCTCCCACCAGGGTAAAGGTTGGGAAGAGTTTACCGACAGCGCCATTAAAGCCGTATCGGAACTGCGGGCAGGTGTGGTATTCCTGTTGTGGGGAAAATATGCACAGGCTAAAGAGAACCTGATAGACACTTCAAAACATTATGTACTCAAAGCAGCACATCCATCCCCATTATCGGCATATAACGGCTTTTTCGGTTGCCGGCACTTTTCAAAAACTAATGCCATACTTAAAAATAACGGAATGGGCGAAATAGATTGGAGAGTGGAATAATTTTCCTGTTTAAAGATGAAAAACAACATTGTTGCACATATTGCCCTGCCCGTACTTAACGAATACAAAAACCTTAACCTTTTTATCAAAAACCTGAGAAAACAGAGTTTTGCAAACTGGGAACTTACTGTGTGCGTAAATCAATACGATAGCTGGTGGAACGGCAAAGAGAACAAAAAAGCTTGTATCGACAATAGTAAAAGTATTGATTTTTTAAAAAATTTGAACGATAATAGAATCACCGTACTGGACAGAAGTTCAAAAGGGAAAGGTTGGAAAGATAAAAAGGGAGGGGTAGGTTTTGCACGTAAAACGGCAATGGATTATATTGCTGCAAAGGCAAACGGCAACGACATCATTGTTAGTGCCGACGCCGATACAATATATCCCGAAAACTGGATTGCCGAAATTGTATCCTATTTCAACGAAAACATAAAGGTATCGGGATTGTCGTTACCATATTATCATCCTTTACCGGAAGATGAAAAACAGGCAAGGTTGATTTTGCGTTACGAAATTTATATGCGCCATTATGCTCTTAACATGATTCGTATTAATAATCCTTACAGATTTACGGCATTGGGATCGGCAATGGCATTTCCGGTTTGGGCATATAAAAAAACCGGCGGACTCACACCCGTGCAAGCCGGCGAAGATTTCTATTTTTTGCAAAAACTTGTCAAATCGGGAAAAATCGGTTATACCGCTGATACGGTTGTCTTTCCGTCGGCACGTTTTTCGTCAAGAGTTAACTTCGGTACAGGCCCCGCCCTCATAAAAGGGGCTTCGGGCGACTGGAATTCTTACCCCATTTATCCGCACCATTTTTTCGACGAGATTGCAGAGACTTATCAACTGTTCAACAGACTCTATTATCGCGATACTCCTTTACCTGTTGATACTTTTCTGAAAAAGCAATTCGGCAATGCCGCCATTTGGCAACCCCTAAGAGACAATTATAAAGACTTGGACAATTTTGTAAAAGCCTGCATAAACAAAATCGACGGATTGAGAATATTGCAGTATTTGCGTTTTCGTTTGGAAACCACAAAAACAGACAGTGACGAAGAAAATTTGAAAAAATTCATTTACTCTTTTTACCATAAAGATATGCCCAACAGTATCGACGAAATATTAACTAATCTGGATTTTGAGAATACTCCCACCGGCAAATTGAATCTTTTACGAAACTTTTTGTTTCAAACCGAGAAAAAAGAACGTACTAAAAGGGGATAGTATCCAAAACACCTTTGTATTGCCTAACAATGGAATCGAACTCCTGTCTGTATCTTTTATCCACGGGTTTTGCAGGCGGCGACTTTACTTTTAAGGGGTCAATGGCTCTGCCGTTTTTAAAAAAACGGAAATCGAGATGGGGACCCGTTGCCAAACCGGTGTGTCCCACATATCCTATCAGTTGCCCCTGTTTTACCTTCATACCCGTTTTCAGCCCCCGGGCAAAAGCCCTCAAATGTGCATACTGCGTAGTATAAGTGCCGTTATGTTTTATCTTTACGTATCTGCCGGCACCACCTCTTTGGTAACCTTTCTTTATAACAATACCGTCTCCTATAGAATGTACCGGTGTTCCCTCGGCAGCGGCATAATCGACACCGTGGTGCGGCCGCCTGATCTTTAAAATGGGATGATACCGGCTGTTTGAAAAACGAGAACTTATCCGGCGGTATTTTAACGGTGCTTTTAAAAAGGTACGCTCCAGACTGTTTCCGTTTTCGTCGAAATAATCGCCTTCGCCATTTTGTTCAAAATAGAAAGCGTAAAAATCATTTTTCTGATGAATGAAATCGGCAGCCTTGATTTTTCCCAAACCCACATAACGGTTGTCAACATATAGTTTGGTATAAAATATTTTGTAGGCATCACCCTTTTGCAAACCGAAAAAATCTATGGTCCAGGCATATATCTCCGACAATTCGTTCGCCAGGTTGGGATCGTTTCCGGCATCAACCATGGAATTCCATAAGGATGTTTTTATAACCCCCGAGGCAACCGTGTCTTTTGCAACAATTTGCTTTGTTCCCCGCCTCACAAATACGGTATCTCCCAAATGATAAAGCAGATACCTCGAAGGCGAAAGCTCGTAAACAAAATAGAGAGGTTTTGCTGCCGAATCGTTGGTCGTTATTATCACATACTTGTTGCCGCGTCGTATTTTTCTTACATCAAACGTATCTTTGGTATGTCTGGCTATGTAATCTATTGTGGCATAACTAACACCGTATTTGAGCAAAATATCCGACAAAAACTGGTTCTTTTTTACCGTACCGTTAATAACCTTCAGACTGTCGGTATTTATACCGTACAATATTTTATGAACCACCGTATCTTCAATGTATTCCGCTTTGTCAATTTTCTTAACGTCATTCCGCCCGCTCTGCCGGTTATCGCAAGCCGTCATGAATAATACCAGGGCAAATACGGCCATTGCTGTTTTAAAACCGCTTTTCATCACTTTTTTGTTATTTGTTCACAAAATCGTTCCGCAAAAAAAACATACACACCAAATAACATAGTTTTTACAGAAATGACAGATAGTACAAGAATTTGTTTTTATGGAAACGCTTAAATATTAAAAAACCGCAAAACTAATAATAAACCACTTTGAATTTTTACAGGGCTAAAAAAATAAAAAATTTATCAACCCATATTTTTTTAAAAATTTATAAATGAACACAAAACATTTATAAAATTTTTATGAAAGTTTTGTAATTCGTATTAAATTATTGTTAAATTTGCTGGCTTAATTTAAAATAATGTCATTATTTAGCAGTGATGGTTTCTTGGAAAAGCTCACAAGAGTAGAGCTTAAGAAGCATTATCAAAAGAAGAAGATAGTGCGTTCTTTATACTTACACGGGAATCTGTCGCAATCGGAAATAATGGGTTATGTTGAAGTGAGTGCTCCGACACTTCAGAATTTGCTGGACGAACTGATAAACGAGAGAATAATTGTTGTTTCCGGACCGGGTTCGTCAAAGGGAGGCAGAAGACCGAATTTATACGGATTAAAGAGGAATGCCCTGTATGTTTTGTCGATTGATATTGGCTTGTATGTAACACGGATGACCCTTTTCGACATAACAAACAAAAAAGCCTCTCCCGTAAAAAAGATAACCATTGAACTTAAAAACGACATCACCATAATAGATATTATTTACAACAACGCATTGGAATTGATAAAAAAATCGGGGATTGACGAGTCGAGGATACTTGGAGTTGGTATCGATATGCCCGGACTGATAAATTCGGAAGAGGGGAGAAACCACTCCGTATTGAATTGCGACAAACCCGTACGTGAACTTTTTGAAGAAAAGTTTAAAAAGCCTGTTGTTATTATTAACGATGCAAAAGCAAAAACACTTGCGGAATTCCGTTTCGGCAAAGCTATAGGCAAACGTCATGTTCTGGTGCTGCATTTGGGCTGGGGTATCGGATTAGGAATGATATTGAACGGAAAACCGTACAATGGTGCCAACGGATTTTCAGGCGAATTTGCCCACATACCCATGACCGACCAGCGCGGTTTACTGTGTAAATGCGGCAAAAGAGGGTGCCTCGAAACGGTAACATCGGGTGCGGCATTGACACGTTTGGCGGTAGAGGCAATAGAAGAGGGAGAGATGACTTTAATAAAAGAGATGTCGGGAGGCAATGTCAAAAATATAAATCCCGATTTGATACTGAAAGCCGCTTCGGAAGGCGACCAATTTGCCATCAGCATAATATCGAAAATAGGTTTCGATTTGGGTAAAGGTATCTCTTCGCTGGTACAAATATTAAATCCCGAAATGATAATTTTAGGCGGTCCGCTCGCAAAAGCAGGCTCATATCTTACCACATCAATCGAACAAGCTCTTCATCAATATACTTTTTCAATTATCAGGGAAGGAATGGAAATTACAATCAGCGAACTTGGCGACGAAGCTAATTTATTGGGAAACACTATTAACGTAATGGAAACTTTGTTTGAAAATTAATAACAGTGATAATTAATTATATGTTTAACCAAAATTCAGAGTTTATGAAAAGCAAATTACTTTTGGCACTATTACTCTTCTTCGGAGGAATAGGAAGCCTGTTTGCTCAAAGGGTAATTACCGGTACCGTTACCGACAAAAGCGACGGTTCGGCAATACCCGGAGTTAACGTTGTTGTTGAAGGTACCACACAAGGAACAACAACCGATTTGGACGGAAAGTATTCCATTTCGGTTGCCGACAATGCCAAAGCGTTGGTATTTTCCTTTGTAGGTTACCAAAAAAAGGTTGTTGAGATAGGAAACAAATCGACAATTAATGTTGTTTTGGCACCATCCAACATCGCCCTTAACGAAGTGGTGGTAACCGCCCTCGGTATTTCCAAAGAGAAAAAATCGTTAGCATATTCCGCCGACCAGGTGGATGGCGACGAAGTTACCGCCGTAAAAGACCCTGCAATAATAAACAGTTTGAGCGGAAAGGTTACAGGTATGGTAATTAACCAGAGCGGCTCGGGTGTGGGAGGTTCGGTACGTGTAACTCTCAGGGGTAACAAATCGACACGTAACAATCAACCTCTTTACGTTATTGACGGGGTTCCCATGATGAACTACACTCCCCAACAGCCCAACGACCCTTGGGGAGGCGGCAATGCCAGCGGAGCTATCGGCGTTGACGGTGGCGATGCTTTATCAAGTATCAACCCCGACGATATCGAAAGCATAACCGTACTTAAAGGTGCATCGGCAGCAGCACTTTACGGTAGCCAAGCTGCCAACGGCGCCATTATGATTACCACAAAAAAAGGAAAAAAGGGAAAAGGTACTATCAACTTTTCTTCCAATTTTATGATTAACAGTCCGTACAATATCCCCGATATGCAATACAAGTACGGACAAACCTCAAACGGCTCGTTAGACAGTTGGGGCGACCTGTTGGGAACTCCGGCTCCCGACCATGTTACGGGGTTTTTCCAAAACGGTAGCGTTGCCATGAACACTTTGAGCTTTTCGGCAGGAACAGAAAACGCCCAAACATACATTTCGTATGCAAATACACATTCCAATGGAATTATGCCCGACAACAAACTCGACAGGCACAATTTCAATTTGAACCAACATGCTCAATTTTTCGATAATTTGATTGAACTTGACGCCTCGGTGAACTATTTGCATCAAAGAATCGATAACGACCCTGCTCTCGGTTTGTACTACAACCCGCTTACCGGGCTCTATTTCTTCCCGAGGGGATTGAACTTCGACGATTATAAAAACCATTTCGAAGTATTTTCGCCCGAAAGGAATATGATGGTTCAAAATTGGTTTGCCGACAAAGACGACCAGCAAAACCCTTATTGGATTGCTTATCGCGACCCCAACTTTGCAAAACGCGACAGATTTTTTACCAACATTAATTTAAAAATCCACCTTAATAAAGATATCGACATTATTGCCCGCGGTAATTTGGACAAAACTTTCGACATATTCGACCAAAGGTCGTATGCCACAACCCAAGCAACTTTAGCCGACCACAACGGAAGGTACTTGCTGAACAAAACCGAAGGAACACAACTTTACGGTGATGTTCTTGTTAATTACCACCACAACTTCTCTAACATTTCGGTTACGGCAAACATGGGCGGAAGTATCCGCGACACTCGTATCTATAACGAATTTTTCGATTCGTTTCATGCCGATTTGAAATTTGCTAATATATTCAGTCTGCAAAATTTCAAACAACCCGGTGCCACCATAAAACAAGGCGAACAAAGAAAACAGTTACAGTCGGTTTACGGAAGCGCACAAATAGGTTACAACAATTATCTCTACCTCGATATTACCGGACGTAACGATTGGTCGTCAACATTGCCTACACAATCCTATTTTTATCCCTCGGTAGGTCTTTCGGCCGTTATCTCCGAAATGGTTGACGTTGACTGGATGGATTATTTAAAAGCACGCATCTCTTATGCAGTAGTGGGTAATGATGTTGACCCCTATGTAGCCAATATGATTAACTCCATCGATCCCGTTCAAGGTCTTGTTACAAATACCTTGGGATTACTTCCCGGAAAAGAACTTGTTCCCGAAAAATCAAAATCGTTCGAAACGGGATTCGAAATGCGTATATTAAAAGATAAATTACGTTTCAACTTTACCTATTATAACACACACACCGAAAATCAATTCATTAAAATTGCTGCTCCCATGGGAAGCGGTTATACTCAATATTTGATTAATGCTGGTGATGTTCAAAACAAAGGTGTTGAAATCATGCTCGGACTTACCCCCGTTAAAACAAACACCGTAAAATGGGATGCCGACTTCAATTTCACAAGAAACGTAAACAAAGTTATCAGCCTTAGCGACGACCTGCCAAACGGTATCTTTTACCTTACCGCACCCGGAGTTAATAACTACGGTATGGCTTTAACCGAAGGTGGCTCGTTCGGCGATATTTACGGAAAAACTTTCCAAAGGGCTGACAATGGCAATATTATCGTTGACGAAAACGGGAAACCCCTGCCTACCGAAGGCGGATTAAAACTTGTAGGAAATCCCGAACCCGATTTCAGACTCAGCATGAACAACATAATAACCTATAAACGCTTTACTTTCCGGCTGTTGATTGACGGACGTTTCGGCGGTGAAGTAATGTCGCTGACACAAGCAATGGCCGATTTGTACGGCGTAACCCAAGTCACTGCCGACGCCAGAGATAACGGCGGCGTGGATATTGCAGCCCAATATGCCGACGGCACCCCTTTCAACGGCAAATTGGATGCCCACCAATTCTATACAACGGTAGGCGGACGTGCCGGCATCACCGAATATTATGTTTACGATGCCACCAATATCCGTTTACGTGAATTTAATGTGGGATATAACTTTAAAATCAACTCCAATGTGATAAAAAACCTGAAACTTGCTTTCGTGGCTCGCAATCTCTTCTTCTTTATGAATAATGCCCCGTTTGATCCCGACATAACAATGTCCACGGGAACCTCGTATCAAGGTGTTGATGTTTTCAGTCCGCCTTCCACAAGAAGTTTCGGTCTTAACCTTTCACTTTCGTTTTAATAAAGCTATTATGAACATTTAAAATTTATAAATTATGAAAAATAACAAAAAATACATATTCGGATTAGCTTTGATGTTCGTTGTAGCCGGTTTATTCTTTCAGAGTTGTACCAAAAATTTCGAGGAAATTAACACCGACGATTACGGAATTTCCGATGAACAACTGAAAGCCGATTACAAACTGGTTGGAGAGCCTTTTAAACAGGCATTACAGAACATCTATGCATATACACCCGTTTGGGTTACCCAATTACAACAGAACCTCATTGGCGATGTTTATTCTGGATATATGATGCCTCCTACTCCTTTCAGGGGTAATGTAAACAACATGACCTATGCCCTGGTTGACGGATGGAACGGCTTTCCGTGGAGTGTAGCATACAAGGACGTTATGGCTCCATTGGCTATGGTGGAAAGAAAAGCCGGCGACGGTTTCCCCAATTTTAAAGCCTGGGCAAAAATAGTACGCGTTGAAGCTATGCACCGCGTAAGCGATATTTACGGACCCATAATCTATACAAAATACGGAAAACCAAACGACGACGGAAGTTTTGACTACGATTGTCAAAAAGATGTTTATTATGCCTTTTTCCAAGATTTGGACGACGCCATTAAAACATTGACTCCGTATGCCGACGGCGATTCGGTGCAGATGTTTGCCTCATTCGATTTGGTTTACGGCGGCGATTACGCAAAATGGATAAAATTCGCCAATACTTTGCGTATGCGTTTGGCAATTCGTATAGCTATGGTTGACCCTGAAAAAGCTGAAGCAGAGTACAAAGCTGCCGTCAATCAAAAATACGGAGTGTTGGTAGATAACAGCGACAACTTTATTGTAAAAAGCGAAGCCGGATTAAGCCACCCCTTAAACACCATTAACAATGCTTGGAACGACATTCGTATGGGGGCTCCCATGGACTCCTATTTAAACGGATACAACGACCCACGCATGCCGAAATATTTCCAACCTTCGGAAATTGTTCCCGGCGAATATGTAGGCATTAGAGAAGGTATCGATATAAAAGCCAAAGCCGATTATCAACCATTCTCGAAACTTGCCGAAATGGGTCCTGTTCAACTTATGGTTTGCGCCGAAGCCTATTTCCTCCGTGCCGAAGGTGCTTTGAGAGGTTGGGACAACGGCGGAACCGCCCAGGAATTTTACGAAACGGGTATCCAAAAATCCTTCGACCAATACGGCTTGGGTGATGCATCGGCATATATTAACGACGATACCGACACGCCGGCAGATTACGACGATCCGTTTAATCCCGAAAACAATATCGAAGCCGCTTCGAATATCACCATAAAATGGAATGACGGTGACGACTTTGAAACCAAACTCGAACGTATCATCACACAAAAATGGATTGCCATGTATCCCGACGGGCAAGAAGCATGGTCGGAATTCCGCAGAACGGGTTACCCCAAATTGTTCCCCAATATTATAAATAACAGCGGTGGAACAATTACGGGATTCATCAAAAGAATAAACTTTGTTGAAGGCGAATATCAAGCCAACCCGCAAGGAGTTCAAAATGCAATAACCAACTGCTTGAACGGCCCCGATACCGGCGGTACACCGCTGTGGTGGGATGTAAACTAATACCTTTTCCATGTGCGGGAATGAAATATGATTAATAACCTGTTCCATTCCCGCCCATTGTAATTTTTCTCTTAAAAGGTGTTTTACAGACTGTTTTTTTCGTAAGCAATAAATTTTAACAGAAAAAACACAAGTAAAACACCTTTTAAAAATTAACAAAAAAATATTTTAAAATGAAAATGGAGCTTTTTTCCAAGGTTGAATCCGAATTTTTAAAAAAGAACGGTATTACCACCCAAAAATCGAAAATCCCTTATCTGCTTGTGGACAACTTTCCCATGTTAGGGAAAATTACGGCATTACGGTTTTTGGAATGGGTTCAAGAAAACCCCGAAGGTGTTATTAGCCTGCCTACGGGAAAAACACCCGAATATTTTATTAAATGGACAAAATTCCTTTTGGATAATTGGAATAGCACCAAAGGAGTTAAAATACTTGAAGAATACGGATTAAACAATACTCGCAAACCCGACTTGAAAGGGCTCCGTTTTGTGCAAATAGACGAATTTTACCCCATAAACCCCAATCAACGAAACAGCTTTTACAATTATGTGAACCAATTCTACATTAAAGGTTTCGGGCTTGACCCTGCACGTGCCCAACTTATCAATTGCGATGAAATACCCTTGTACAAAGGCAAAAATTACAAAGAGATATTCCCCGATTTGAAAGTCGATTTAACACTCCGTTACCGCGAAGCCAAAAGCCGCCAGGAACGTCATCAAAAAGAATCTATTTTCATGATTGACAACTGGTGCGCCGACTATGAAAAAAAAATAAGGGAAAAAGGTGGAATAGGCTTCTTTTTGGGAGGGATTGGACCAGACGGGCACATTGCTTTTAACATAAAAGGCTCTGACCACTATTCCACAACAAGATTAATGGAAACCAATTTCGAAACCCAGGCCGTAGCCGCCGGCGATTTGGGAGGTATCGACATTTCACGAAACCGGCTCGTCATAACAATCGGTCTTGATACCATTACCCACAATCCCGATACCGTTGCCATAATTTTTGCAGCAGGCGAAGCAAAAGCCGGCGTGGTAAAAAATGCCCTGGAAAACGAACCCTCAAACATGTATCCCGCTACAGCACTGCAAAAACTTAAAAACAGCCGGTTTTATCTTACCAAAGGTGCAGCGGTTAAATTGAGCGACAGTATTGAAACCTATTATTCAGGAGAATGGAACAGCGAAAAAACCCAAAGAGCCGTTTTCGAATTTCTCCACAAAATAGAAAAATACGGCGACAAGGTTACTCTTTCGGACTTGAAAAAAGATAAATGGTGCAGCAAAATACCCGATTTGAACGAAAATACAATAGACGAGGTGTCCGAAATTATTAAAAGGAAGATAGATTTGGGAATGAAAAAAGAGGAAGACCAGCGTTTCTACCATACAGGTCCACACCACGACGACATTATGCTCGGCATTCTTCCTTATGTGGCACACCAGTTAAGACAACCAACCAATACGTTTGATTTCAGCATATTAACCTCAGGGTTTACAGCCGTAACAAACAAATTTATCATTAACGCGCTGAAAGATCTTTTGGAATTTCTGTACCGGGATGAAATTCAAATGATACATTATCCCGATTTTTACGAAAAAGGATACAAACTTAAACGTGACAAAGATGTTCATCACTATTTGCAAAAGGTTGCTGCCGGCGAACCCAGAGAACGCCGCAGAGGATTGAGCCACAGACTGGTAAGAGCTATCGTCGAAATTTACAAAATATCAAACACAAACGAACTGAAAGAGAGAATAAAAGAGAATATCAACATTTTAGAAAATTCGTACGACGGCGAAAAAAACCCACCCGACATTCAAAAACTAAAAGGAATGTTGCGCGAATTTGAAGAGGAGTTGGTATGGGCTCATTTCGGCGTAAGAGTAAAAAACGTCCATCATTTGAGATTGGGATTTTATACCGGAGATATTTTTACCGAACAACCCGAAAGAAGCCGTGATGTTATTCCTATTTTAAATCAATTGCGCGAAATTAAACCCACAATCATAAGTCTGGCTCTCGACCCCGAAGGAAGCGGCCCCGACACCCATTACAAAGTATTGCAAGCTATTGCCGAAGCTGTACGGCTCTGGGGCAAGGAAGAGGACCTTTCAAACCTACGCATATTGGGATACAGAAATGTGTGGTACCGTTTTCACCCCGCCGAAGCCGATGTCATTGTCCCCGTGTCGTTAAATTCCCTCGCCATACTCGACGAGGCTTTTACCGATTGTTATCTCAGCCAGGTTGATGCCCCTTTCCCCAGCTATATGCTCGACGGAAAATTCAGCACACTGTCGCAACAAATTTGGATAGAACAGATGAAACAGGTACAACTTTTGCTCGGTAAAGATTTCTTTTACGAAAATGCATCTCCGAGAATAAGAGCCGCACACGGATTGATTTTCTTTAAAATGATGGATACGGAAACTTTCTTAAAACAGGCTCGCGAACTTGAAAAATCTATGGAAGGGGTATAAAATCGCTCTTGCCGTTTGTTAGCGAAAACAAATGTGTCATTCAAACATTTTATTCGTAACTTCTGCATACCCTTGAAAAACAGTTTTGCAAATCAAACGAAAAAAAACCGCAACTAATTCACATTTTATTGTTTGTAAATCGTTTTACAGTCTCTTTTGCCGCCGGTAAATAATTTGTATTTTTGACGAAAAGGCAATGCGGCATGGGAAACTCCTTAAGAAAGGACATAATAGTTATCCTGATTTTGATATTAGGTATTTCGGCTTGCCGCAAAGATTTCGAAAAGATTTCCACATCGCGTTGGAATCCTGAGATAACACTCCCATTTATTCAAACCGAAATACAACTGCGCGACATTATTCCCGATGACAGTAGTATTAACACTCGTCCCGACAGTCTGTTGTACTTTGCATATCATCAAGACTCGGTTTTCTCTTTCGCCGCCGACAGTCTCATCGACATGTTTGATAACGACTTCGACACATCATACAACTTTTCTCTCGGTGAATTATCAATAGACACATTCGACATTCAAGCCACATACTCCATGAGCGATGCGCTCCCATATTTGGATCAAGCCGTGCGCGATACCCTCTTGGCTTACGACAAAACGGAAAACATCTTTCCGCCTTTCAGTTTTTCCACCCCCATTACAATAGAGTTGCAACCCATTGATTTGTACCGTAACCTTACCTTTTCCAACGGATTTTTAATAATTACCGTAAACAACGGTTTGCCCGTTAAGGTAAACGATATCCGGTTTTCCTTAAAAGACATGGGCAACAATATTACTCTTAAAACAATAAACATAGAGTCTCTTGATGCAGGAGAAAACTTTTCGGATACACTCTTTTTAAGAGGTCTTTCGTTAAGCAACCGCTTTTCGTTTCAAGTAACCAACTTTAACTCGGAAGGGAGTTTCCCCGATTCGGTTTTTATCGACCTTGAAAAGGGGCTCGATTTTTCGTTCTCGGCAAAAAATTTAAGGGTTATCGGAGGTACTGCAATATTGCCGCAACAAATAATGTACAGCGAAATATTAGCCGTCAATTTTTCCACCGTAAACAACGAGAAACTGTACAATGTAATATTTTCGGGTGGTAATTTTCAGTATGATTTCAACTCGGAACTTCCCGTACGAATTTATGCCGAACTGAAATTACCGTCGGCTCTCGTCAATGGTGTTATTCCTACGGCGGATATTGTTATTCCGGCATTTGACACCTACAACGGCTCGTGGAACCTTGAAAACATGAGACTGGATTTGTCGTCGGACACAACCCACCCTTTCAACAAATTTCCCATTGAAATCAATATAGTGGTTATGCCCTCGGGAGAAATGATTGAATTTGACTCCGCAAACAAAGTGCATACTCTATTTTCGTCAAAAAACGTTAAACCCTCTTATGCCGAAGGCTTTTTCGGCAAACAAGAAATTGATATCGATACCGATACCATTGCGGTGGAAATGGATTTTTTACAACAGTTGCAAGGCGAAATCATTCTTGACAACCCGGTTTTCAAACTGAGCTATTATAACGGTTTCGGTATTCCGATAATATTAAAAACCGATTTTAAAGCCGTTAATTCCTCAACTAACGACATTGTTTCTCTCGACATGGACTCCATCCGGTTCGTTTATCCCGAAACTCCGGGAAACGTCGAATATTCAACAGTGCAAATCGACAAAACCAACTCGCAAATAGTTGACTTCATGGCAATACGTCCCGATATAATAAGTTTTTCGGGAGGAGGATATATCAATTACAACAACGATACTCTTAACTTTGTTTACGACACCTCGTCATTAAATGCTGCTCTCGACGTAATCATTCCTCTGAAATTCGTTGCCAGCAATTTAAACCTTTCGGACACACTTCCCCTTGATGCTTCAAACAGCGATATCCCTTTGAACAAAGCTGCTCTCAAAGTACTGGTAACAAACGGGTTTCCTTTTGAAACGCATCTTTTTCTGCAACTCGGCGATTCGTTAAACGGAGAGATATTAAATACTTTGGACTTGGGTACGGTTCTTCCTGCCGTAATAAACGAAAATACCGGCAGAGTGGTTTCACCGCATATTGACAGTTTGACGGTAAATATTGACAAAACTTTTATCGACGATTTGAAAATTGCCGACAGAGGTATTTTTCTTGCAAAATTGTCAACCGCCCATAATAACAACGTGGCGGTAGGGCTCTATTCCGATTACAAAATTAAAGTTGCAGTGGGTTTTACCGCCGCCGTCGTCAAACCATAAAAACCTTATTAACTTGAAAAGAGGGATAAAAAAATATCTGATTTTGTTATCGATTGTAACAGCCGGTTTGTTTGCCTCAGGACAAACAAGTACAACTCTGTACGGCTTACGCACAATACCGCAAAGCAGTTATCAAAATCCTGCTTTTTTCCCCGTAGAGACAAAATTTGTGATGAGCATTCCCGCCATTTCGGGCATTTCAACGGGAATTTACAATACCGCCTTTTCGTTCGACGAACTTTTCGACAAAAACGGCGAATATGACTCGCTCTACCTGAACCTCGACCCCATAATCAATAAAAATGCCGGCATCAACAAGTCGGTAGCGGGCTTTGAACACGATTTGTTTATGTTCGGGTTTCAAACGGGCGGCACTTTCATCACTTTCGGAATGAAACAAAGATTTGCCGCCGGAGCAATATATTCCGACGATTTATTAAAGTTTTTGTGGCAAGGAAATAATATCGGTGAAAACAGCAATCTCGATTTCAGCAACTCTTACATAAACGAGTTACACCTTTTCGATTACCATTTCGGCATGTCGATAACCGCCGGTCAGGCTCTGAATATAGGTTTCAGAATACACCTTTTACAAGGGTTATCGAATATTTCACTGGAAAACAATACGCTCAACCTGAAAACATTTTACGACGCAAATAACGTTTACCGGATTACGGGAAATACCGATTTTAATCTGCATACATCGGGTTTGTCGTTTTTGAGCGACTCTGTTACATTTTCCGGAACGTCATACTTTTTCGATTTTAAAAATTTCGGTTTTGCTCTCGATTTCGGTATCGACATGAAAATATCCGAACAGATACGTCTTACCGCCTCGGTGTCGGATTTGGGTTCGGTGTCGTGGCGCAATGACGTAAATAACCAAATAAGCACTGCCGACAGCATTAACTTTGCCGGGATTGCCGTTGACATTTTAAACGATACCAACATTATGGAACGTTATGCCGACACAATCAAAAATTTGCTCAAACTAAAAACCGACACCCTCATCTACACCACATCGTTAAACCCTCTTATGATGATTTCGGGCGAATATTACAGCTTCAACCTACGCGACAGGCTTTCGTTCCTTTTTGCCGGACGTTTCGAAAAAAACGGGTTCGAACCTTTTGCTTCGCTGAGTTACGACAGGAAAGTTTCCGAAAAATTTACGTACAAATTTACCTATACTTATCTGAAATACGCCCCTCTTACTTTCGGGGCGGGAATGGTATTCCACTTTAAACCGTTTCAGTTTTATCTTTTGGCGGATAATATTTTTCAGTTCGTATTACCCAAACGTCAACGTTTTTTTCAAATCAGCATGGGATTGAACATTAAAATACCGGGATATAAACATAAAACCATTAAGGAAAAAACGGAGCAAAATTACCGGAATCAAAACATCATTACCCCCGACATTGTCGATTTTTAATCGCCGTCGGTAACTTACACCATAGAATAACCGGCTTGAAATTATCTCATATTGTTTTTTATTTCCATTATTCGCTATTTTTGTAAAAAATAATAACGGAAACCCATTGACAAAAAAAGGCAAAATAATATCATTGACAGCCTTGTTTTTAACTGCTTTATTGCTGTTTGTCTTCAACAACAAACAACATAAAGATAGATATCCCCTTGTAAAACCCGTTTCAGATTTCGCAAAAAAGCAAAAAACTTCAATAGTACAAGACAGCGCCAAACCGGAAATTAAAAGTTGTGATTTTCAATACAAAAAAGCGGTGGTTTCAATTTGTGAGCCGGACAGGGTAAACTTTGACATCGCGAAATTACCGCAAAAGGGAAAAAAACATGATGTTTCCACATTTGGTAAAGACAAAATCGGTTTTACCGTTAACAAACCCGGCAAATCAGCTCCCAATCCTGTTATTTTCAGCATAACCTTCGACAACGACATTTTCGACGAAACCGACTACTACTATACAAACGGAATACGTTTTTCGCTTATAACGCCTGTGGCACGCCGGACACTGTTAAACAAAACGCTTATCGGCAACAGAAACTCCTCCGTTGTCCTGGCGGGATTTTCGCTCAGGCAAAACATGTACACAGCTACTAACCCCGAAACCCCCGTAATATTAAAAGGCGATCATCCTTTTGCCGGTTATCTCGTTTTCGGTCAATTTTTACAAACCGTCAATTTCGAAAACAGGGTATCGGTTTTTAGCGAAATCAGCCTCGGGGTTATAGGTCCTGCATCGTTGGCTGCCAGCATTCAAAGGGGAGTACACGAAAAATATCCCGCCGGTTGGGATTATCAAATAAACAACGACATAATTGTCAATTATGCCCTGAAAGTGGAAAAAAGCCTGATATCCAACAAAAATTTCGAGATTAACGCCACAACAAAAATAAACGCCGGAACCCTCTTCGACGACCTTTCGGCGGGATTATTTATGAGAACGGGGTCGTTTATCCCCGTTTACAGGGGAATGCCTTTGTCCAAAAACAATAAACTCAGATATTGGTTTTTTATAAAAAGCAACTTGAAAGGAGTGATTTATGACGCAACTCTTCAGGGTGGAATGTTCAGCAACAGCCCTTACACAATCCCCGGAAACCAAATAAACAGGCTGGTATTTACCGCTTCGGCGGGTTTGGCTTTTTACTACTACTCCATCGGACTGGAACTGGAAAACTTTTACCAAACTCCCGAGTTTAAAGGTGCATTGGATTTTAAATGGGGAAGGATAAACCTTGTCTTAAAATTTTAAATTTTCACCTCTCAGGTCAAGGCTTTGCTATTACAGTTCAAATTAACATTTTAATATTATAACGGCCGATTATATTTTACAAATCATAATTGCCATATTTATTTACATTTGCAGCCAAATAGAGACAGTTTATGGCATTAATAAATTCTTTAGAAAAAAGCGGCAATTTCCTCTTTAAGCACAGAGGCCAAATTCCTTTGGTTCTTTTTATTTTGGCAATTCCTGTAATATATCTTACTCCCGTGGAAAACATGTCGCCCCGGATAGTCAAGACAATAACGGTATTATCAATTTTTCTCAGCACTTTGGGTTTTGTCATTAGAGCTATTGCCATAGCTACAACACCAAAAGGAACTTCGGGACGAAATACAAAAAAAGGGCAAATCGCCGAATCGCTAAACACAAAAGGAATATACTCCATTGTAAGGCACCCGTTATATCTCGGCAACTACTTTATGTGGCTGGGAATTGTAACATTTACATTTAACTGGATATTTGTGATTGTGATAACTCTTTTGTTTTGGATATATTACGAACGCATCATGTTTGCCGAAGAACGGTTCTTGGAACGTAAATTCGGCGACCAATACATGGAGTGGGCTAATAAAACACCGGCTTTTGTACCATGCTTCAGGAAATATGTAAAAGGGGACATCCCTTTTTCGTTCAAAAGCATATTGCGACGCGAATATTCGGGAATGCTTGCAACGGTTGTCAGTTTTGTTTTTGTTTACGATTTACGTCAATATTTTCATACAGGCACCATAAAACCCGATACCACGGCACACTACATTCTGATTGTTGCTCTTGTTGCGGCACTAACATTGCGTTCGCTTAAACATTACACCGGTATTTTAAAAGAGGAAGGACGCTCATAATAATAATAGAGGGTGAAAAAATGGTTTGTACATATCATAGCGGTAATCTCTATGTTCTTTTGGGGATTATCGTACATTTGGTCAAAATACGTTTTTGAGTTATATTCACCACTTACAACAATCTTTTTCCGGCTCGTCATCTCTTTTGTCTCCCTTGCGGTTTTCATTTATGCCACAACAAACGATTTTAAAATAGGGCGCAAAGACTTTCCCCTTCTGGCACTTTCGGCACTGTTTAACCCGTTTCTCTATTTCATCGGCGAAAACTTCGGACTCCAACTTGTCTCGGCTTCGCTTAGTGCTATTATCGTAGCCACCATACCGCTGTTTGCTCCCTTCATAGCTTGGTACTATTACAAAGAGAAACTTAAAATTATGAATACTGTCGGTCTCTTAATTTCGTTTGCGGGATTACTTCTCATCATTCTGAAAAAAGATTTCTCGTTGAATGCCGACCCTTTGGGACTTCTGCTTTTGTCGCTTGCCGTGGTGTCGGCACTATTTTACATGGTTATTCTTAAAAAACTGAGCGATAACTATTCGCCGGTGAAGGTAATTATGTGGCAAAACCTTTTGGGAGCAGTCTATTTTTTGCCCTTTTTTCTCTTTTTCGACCTTGACGGCGTTTTGGAAACCAAACCCGGAACAAACGTTATAATCTCCCTTTTGATGCTCGGCATATTCTCTTCGTCGTTGGCCTACGTGCTTTACACTTACGCATTAAAACACATAGGGATAATTAAATCGAGCCTGTACACAAATCTTATCCCCGTATTTACCGCTCTATTCTCCTTTTACCTGCTCAACGAAATTTTTACTTTTGTCAAAATTTTAGGCATGATTACGGTAATATCGGGCTTGATACTTTCGGAATACGGAAATGTTAAAGAGACGGCAAAAACGGCAACAAAAAAACCGGGTTAAAAATATTCAAAAACAGACGGTATCGGTTTAAATTGTAATACCAATTCAAAAACATATAAACATTTATGATAAAAGTAATAACCATTATTGGAGCACGTCCCCAAATAATAAAAGCGGCAGCCGTAAGCAGAGCGGTAAAAAACCATTTTAGCGACAAAATAAACGAAATAATAATACATACCGGACAACATTACGACGAAAATATGTCGCAAATCTTTTTTGAAGAGATGAATATCCCCCGCCCCGACATAAATTTAAATGTAGGCAGCGGTTCGCATGGCGTTCAAACGGCGAAAATGATTACCGGCATCGAAGAGATACTTGTCAACGAAAAACCCCATTATCTGATTTTATACGGCGACACCAATTCCACTTTGGCAGGTGCCGTAGCAGCATCAAAACTACATGTGCCCATAGTGCATATCGAAGCCGGACTGCGCTCCTTTAACAAAAAAATGCCCGAAGAGATAAACCGCATAATGTGCGACCATGCTTCCACGCTGCTTTTTACTCCGACACAAACAGGATTCTCAAACCTGATAAAAGAAGGGTTCAGCACCCATAACAAAGCCCCGTTTACAGCCGACAACCCCGGCATATTCCACTGCGGAGATGTAATGTACGACAACAGCCTCTTTTTCGAAAAACAAGCCAAAGAGAAAAGCACAATACTAAAAAAACTCGGGCTCTCCGAAAACAATTTCTTCCTCGCAACAGTGCACCGAAACGACAATACCGACCAACCCCATAGACTAAACGCCCTGTTCGAAGCATTTGACATTATTTCGCGAAAATCGGGCAAAACCGTGGTGCTGCCTCTCCACCCGCGAACAAAAAAACTGCTGCCCATAAATCTGAAACCCGAAGTTTACACCCGGATAATCTCCAACCACTTAATTAAACTTATCCCCCCGGTTTCCTTCTTCGACATGATTACCCTCGAAAGCAACTGCAACATGATTTTTACCGACTCGGGAGGGGTACAAAAAGAGGCATATTTCTTTAAAAAACCCGTCGTGGTTATGCGCTCCGAAACCGAATGGAAAGAGATTATCGACGCAGGATGCGGCATAGTCAGCAATGCCGATACCGGAAACATCGTCAACGCTTTCAACCGTTTTCAAAATGCAGACAACCTTTTCTATCCCCCAATCTTCGGCGACGGACACGCCTCGGAATTTATTTTGAAACAAATTGTGGATAACCAAACAGACTTTTAATAAATTTGTAACAAAAACCACCCGGCTAACATATCAGCTAACCATGACAGCTAATTTTTCTATCTATTATTACAAAAAAGTTAAAACCCAATACAAATGAAACAGACAATCACAACACTGTTCACTTTGGCGCTTTTTATTATTGTCTCTTGCAACAAAGAGACCGACGACTGGAAATTCTGTTCGGGCTGCACAATCGAAGCCTGGACGGGAACATTCTCCGGCAACGGAAAATACTACGACAGTATCCACAACGAAGGAATAATTAAAGATATCCCTCTCCTCATCAACATCGAAAACCCTTTTAACCAAACACTTGACATATCGGTCAGCTCACCGCAGGAATTTTCCTGGCAATTTACAGGTCAAAAACAAGATAACGACTATTACATAAACATAGCCGGCTCATCCCAATCACTAATCCTGAACCTGTATAAAAACGACGGGGGCGACTACAAACTTTCCGGTGTCGCCAAACTTTATCAATACAATTCGTACGACAGCACATACCACACCACCGCCTCGGTAACTTTCGAAGCATTAAAAAACAATTAATCAGAGCATCTTAACGTTACATGCCTGTTCCAATGGACATTCTCCCGCTCTAAAAATGGTCTGACAACCCGAATGACAATAAATTCCGTTATTATTATGTTTTGGGCGGCAAACGGGCTGTCCGCTAATAGTCCTCGGCGGCGGCGCTGTTCGGCAAGGGCGTTTTCAGGGGCTTCCTCACGTCAGCCCTGCCTCCGCCCGCCTCACTACCGCCGCCGCCTCCGGGCTGCCGCTCCCATCCCTGCCGCAGCCCTACGCACTAAACAAACTGCCATTTCCCAACTATACTACAGAAAAAATTTGCCGGTTATTGTTGTCACACACACCGGTATATATTACGGTTTTTATTGGAGTATGAGCCAATTCGCACAAAAATGTAAAAAACATAATCCTCTTCCCTTTTTATTAATATTTAAGCATCAGAAATTTCCGGGAAATATCATGCCCGCAAAACAAAAGTGTATCAATTTCCGGTTAACAAACAGATTAAACAGGAAAGTACGTATAAAAATAAACATATTACACAATATATCATGCATTACCTCTGTTATCTTATTGTCCGAATGTGCATTTTTATTTTTTGTAAAAAACAACATAAATACAATGAGCACAATTTGTCAGAAATAAAAAACCCTTTTAATTATTGTCAATACAAATTTTAAACGCTGTTTTTATGAAAAAATCAATTTTAACAATTGCCGTGTTGCTTTTTGCTTTCTCTTCATTTTCGCAAGGCGGTTTTTATGCCGGTTACGAAAACGGAGGACTTTTCGATAAATTTCAATACGTCAACGACAAAGGAAACACCCTTTGGCAAACATCAATAGGCGGTATTTTGGGCGGATATGCAGGATACAAAATTGAAGGTTATAGTGTCGAAACAGGTTTTTACGGACTTTATCCGGCCGTTCCTTTTGTAGATTACAACTACAACACCGGAGAGGTAAGCAAAAGTAACGGAATGGGAAGCGGCGACGCATATTTTATGGTGCCTTTGAGAGTAGGCAAAGAGTTCCTTTTTGCAAAAGGAAAATTATTTGTAAAACCGCAAGTCTCGTTTAATACAATTTATTCACCCGATTATACCAAAGGCAAATCCTCTATGGGTTGGGGCGAAAATTTGGAACTTCCGGGCAGTTTATCACATAATACAACCGGCGACTCTACAATCGCCAAAGGCTACTACACATCGTTTTGGAATTTTGCACTCGAAACAAGTATTGCGGCAGGTTACAGAATAAAAAAACGGATTGACATATACATAAAGTGGAGCTATTCGGCATATTTCCGTCCACTCTATTACGAAAACATCACTCACTATTCCGGTACGGGACAAACGGTTTATGCCACTCGCGTCAACGTAAACGCAACACTTTTCCAAATAGGATTGAATTTCTATTTAAAAAAACAGCAATAAACACCACTGCAATTAAAAAACTTTACTACGGCACCTTTGAGCATCTCCTCTTTTGCCCGCCCGCCAACACATAAGAGGTATTGGCAAAACCGACAATTAAACTATCTTTGCCCAAATTTTTTGTTAGCAGTGAAATTCAAGATAATCAAAACCGACGGTAAAAGCTCGGCAAGAGCCGGGTATATTACAAACGACCACGGCACCATAGAAACTCCGGTATTTATGCCGGTAGGAACCGTTGGTTCGGTAAAAGGTGTACATTTTAAAGATTTGACGGAAGATGTAAAAGCTCCTGTAATTCTCGGAAACACTTATCATCTCTATTTACGTCCCGGCACATCCGTAATAGAACAGGCGGGAGGTCTGCATAAATTTAACGGGTGGAACGGCTCAATACTTACCGACAGCGGCGGATATCAGGTGTATTCGCTTACCCACCGCCGGAAACTCGACGAAACGGGAGTTATGTTCCAATCGCATATCGACGGCTCAAGACACCATTTTACTCCCGAAAATGTTATTGATATCCAACGCAGTATAGGCGCCGACATCATGATGGCTTTTGACGAGTGCACTCCATATCCGTGCGATTACAAATATGCCGAAAATTCTCTCGACATAACCCACAAATGGCTGAAACGTTGTGTAACACGTTTTAATGAAACCGAACCCAAATACAACTACTCGCAAAGTCTGTTCCCTATCGTTCAAGGTAGCGTTTACAAGGATTTGAGAAAAAAATCGGCCGAAACAATAGCATCGTACAATGCCGACGGCAATGCCATAGGCGGTCTCTCGGTGGGCGAACCTCACGACATAATGTACGACATTACAGCCCAAGTTTGCAACATATTGCCAAAGGATAAACCCCGTTATTTGATGGGGGTGGGTACCCCTGAAAATATTCTGGAAAGTATTGCCCTCGGCGTTGACATGTTCGACTGTGTAATGCCCACACGAAACGGCAGAAACGGCATGTTGTTTACAAAAAAGGGTATCATCAACATCAAAAACAAAAAGTGGGAAAACGATTTTTCGCCCGTTGACCCCGACGGCAACTCTTTTGTTGACTCCCAATATTCAAGGGCATATTTGCGCCACCTGTTCTCGGCTCGCGAAATGCTCGGCGGCATGATTGCAAGTTTGCACAATCTGAACTTCTACCTTTGGCTGGTGCGCGAAGCACGAAAACATATTATCGAAGGCGATTTTACCCGGTGGAAAGCTGCTATAATTCCCAATATAAAACAGAGATTGTAAAAAAAAACGTCAGGCAATATGCATTTTTAACTAATTTGCGTTTTATTACAAGTATATCCATTTTGAAACTATAAAATGAAAACAATTGATTGGTATATAATAAGAAAATTCCTCGGCACCTTTTTTTATTCAATTGCCCTTCTAATACTTATCGTTATTGTTTTCGACCTTTCTGAAAATCTTGACAAATTCATTAAACACAACGCTCCCCTCTCGGCAATAATTTTTGATAATTATCTTAACTTTATCCCCTACTTTATAAATCTGTTTATTTATCTGTTCACTTTCATATCGGTAATCTTTTTCACATCGAAACTTGCAGGAAACAGCGAAATTATCGCCATATTGAGCAGCGGAATAAGTTTTTGGAGGTTGCTCGTTCCTTACATAATATCGGCGGTATTGTTGTCGGCTTTGTCATTCTACCTCGGAAATTTCTTAATCCCCAAAGCCAATCATACACGCCGCCTCTTCAAAGACAAATATATGACCAAACTAACCTCCAAAGGCGAAAAAAACAAACACCTGCAACTCGAACCCGGAGTTTTTGCATATGTTGAATCTTACAATAAAGACAGAAACAGCGGATTCCGTTTTTCGCTCGAAAAGTTCGACGGACAAAAACTGGTGTACAAACTTTCGGCAAAAAAAATCTATTATAACGACACAACCGACAAATGGAAAATTAAAGATTATTTCATCAGAAAATTTTCGGACGGCAAAGAGACCTTGGAAAAGGGAAACATAATAGATACGGCGTTAAACATGAAACCTTCGGACTTTTACAAAATAAAAGAGTATTACGAAGAGATGAATATGTATCAATTGGACGATTACATTAAAAAAGAGAAATTAAAAGGATCGCTGTCGTACAAAAAATATGAAGTTGAAAAATACAAACGGCTTGCAAGTCCGGCTGCAACAATCATTTTAACGTTTATCGGCATGGCATTGTCGAGCCGTAAGGTCAGAGGTGGAATAGGTTTACATTTGGGTATTGGAATAGCTCTGACATTCTCTTACATTCTGTTTATGCAAATATCTACCGTTTTTTCAACATACGGCGACTTGCCGCCCTCCATAGGAGCATGGATACCCAATATTTTATATTCCATAATAGCGGTATATCTGCTGGTAACGGCGCCCAAATAAGAAAAAATCTAATATTCCGTGATATTTATTTTATATTCAATGCCCTTTTCCGAAAGCCCCGACAGCATAAAGTTTACAATATCCGGATTTTTCCCCAATTTTTCGGGCATTGTTATCCCCTTGCCTCCGTACATTCCCGAAGCAATCAGCCGCACAGCCATTGAGGCGGCATAACCTGTTGTGCGGGCCATACTGTGTATTCCCGAAACGGGATCGTATCTATCGTCAAGGTTAAACTCGTATTTCACCTTTTTTTTGCCGTTAACGCCTTCAACAATTATCCTCATTACTGTAATATCAGCCTCGTTTTCATTCAACTTCCACTTGTCGAAAAGCAGTTTCGAGGTCAAATCCAGGGGCGATACAAGTACACCGTTAACAAAGATTTTCTCTTTGTCGAAAAATCCGTTTTGAGATAATAGCTTTATCTTTTCGGCATAACCCGGATAGCGGAGTGTCTTTTCGACCATATTTTCCGCTTTCATTGTAAACATCAAACTGCGTAATCCGTCGCTATTGAAAGCCTCCAGTGTTCCCAGAGTATCAAAATGTAGCAATTCCACACCGCTAAGCGGCTCTTTTTCCACAATTTTACCGTTTTCGACCACCCTTGCAATGCGGGTATATTCTTCAATAACATCCGAAGGCGAAAAGACGGCTTTGTATTCCCAAGGAAGTGTACGTACTACCGGTAACCCGCCCACATATATTTTAATGTCGTTCACCTTTTCCATCTTTGACGCGGCATAACCCGCAAGCAAATTGCTCATCCCCGGAGCAACACCCATATCGCATATAACCCGCACACCCCTCTCTTTTGCAAGTTCATCCAGTTCCAAAGGATTTTCAGGATAAAAGGCTATATCTACGGTATCTTTACCGGCATCTATACAAGTTTTTAAAACTTCGAAGCCCATAAATCCCGGAACGGCATTCACGGCGATGTCAAAACCCGTTAAAAATTTCAAGGTCTCTTTACGGTTTTTCAAATCCAGCTTAAAGGTATTTACTCCCTCTTGCCCTATCCGCATCAGTCTGTTTTCATCAATGTCGGCAACGGTTACGTCAAACTCCCTCCTTTTTGCCAAATCAAGTGCAATGGGTCTTCCGACCAACCCGCCGCCAAGTACAACTGTTTTTTTCATTGTGATACTTTTTTCTAATTTTCAACTCTGCTAATCCCGAACTTTTATAATGTCTCTTTCATTATTCCGTTATCCACAAAACTGTAATAGCCGTCGTTTCCGAAAATAACATGGTCCAACACCCTTATATTTAACAATTCGCCGGCTTTCACAAGTTTATGTGTCAGGTTTATATCGTTCTCGCTCGGATTTTTATTATTGGAAGGGTGATTGTGCGCCAAGATTATCGATGTTGCGTTAAAAGCAATTGCCTCTTTGAAAATCTTCTTCACATCAACAACCGATTGGGTAAGTCCTCCGCTGCTGACAAGCATCTTTTTCAAAACCGTATTTTTTACATCGAGCATAAGGACATAAAATTTTTCGTAGTAGCTGTCGGTAAGTTCCGATATCAGGTATTTATAAACATCTTCCCCCGATTTTATGGTCTTTTTTCTTTTGGCTTTTTCCGAAAGGCGCCTTTTTCCCAGCTCCAAACCGGCAACTATGCTAACGGCTTTTGCGGGTCCCATGCCTTTGAACCTCATAAGCTCTTTCACACTCATTTTCGAGAGTTCGATAAGGCTGTTGTCGGCGCTGTCCAGTATCTCTTGTGCCAGTTGCAACGCCGACTTTTTACTGTTTCCGCTTCCTATCAAAATGGCCATTAGCTCGGCCGTGCTGAGTGCCGACTTTCCCTTCAAAAGTAATTTTTCGCGGGGGCGGTCATCTTCCGCCCATTGTTTTATAGGTTGGTTTTTTTGCGGTGTTTCCATGTCAACAGTCGATAATATGATGATAGTTTTAAAACGATGAGAGTGCAGCAAGAAAATCCTCTTTGCGCCGGCGCGACACCAAAAGTTCCGAGCCGTCTTCCATAATTACCGTTCCTCCTTCACCTTTTACATATTTTTTCAAATATTTCATATTTATTATCACCGACTTGTGAATACGGAAAAATCCTTTTCCGCTCAAAATCTCATCGTACTCTTTAAGGGTCTTCGAAACCAATATCTTTTCCCCGTTTATCAAATAAAAGGTTGTATAATTGCTTTCCGCTTCGCACCTGACAATCTCGTCTATCTTTACGAACTCTATGCCGCTTACCGAAGGCAAAGCAATCTTTTCTATCTTGTTAAGATTGTTCAGCAACAAGTCGAGTTTTTTTTGAACCTCAACAAGCGACTTTTGTTGTCTTATTTTGTCGACGGCTTTTTTCAAATCGACAATGTCAACAGGTTTCACCAGATAATCCACAGCGCTGAACTTTATCGCCGTAATTGCAAAATAGTCGTATGCCGAAACAAAAATAACCTGGAGTCCGGAACGGTCTATGTCCGAAAGTATGTCGAAACCGGTACCGTCTTGCATTTGCACATCGAGAAAAAGCAAATCGGGTTTTTTTTCAACAATCAATTTTTTACCGCTCTCCACGCCGTCTGCTTCACCTATTATCTCGATATCCTCAAAGTTACCCTTAATCAAACCCACAAGCGATGTGCGTGCTTTCTGTTCGTCGTCAACAACAATTGCTCTCATCTTAAATTTTTAATACCCAAATATCCCTATGCAAAGTTAAGAGCATTTTTCAATTATCATTCCTCTTCGAATGGAATTTTAATAATTACTTTGGTGCCCGTGGGATTTCCTTCTTCGTCGGTAAGGTCTATAATTTCGAAGCCTGCTTGCACGTTAATATTTTTCAAAATGGAGAACCTGTCTTTGGTAACTTCTGTTCCGAGCGATACATGTCTTTTGTTTTTCGCTTCCATGTTTTTCGCTGCCGCTTTTCTGCCTATTCCGTTATCTTCAACGGTACATACCAGCATTCCGTTTTCTTTTACAAAATCAATTTTTATAAAACCTTTCTCTTTTTTGTTTTTAAACCCGTGTTTTATTGAGTTTTCTATAAAGGGTTGAATAAGCATGGGAGAGATGTACATGTTTTCGGGATCAATATCGTCTGCCACTGAAATTTTAAAATCGAACCTGTTGTCGAAACGCAGTTTCTCCAGTTCCAAATTAAGTTGCAAGGCTTGTATTTCATCTTCGAGGGCAATGCTCGATTTCCTCGAATTTTCCAATATTAAACGCATAAGTTTTGCAAATTTGGCAAGGTATAGTTGTGCTTCGGAACTGTTGTTCGAACCGATGAAACTACTTATGGAGTTTAGCGAATTAAAGATAAAATGCGGATTCATTTGTGAGCGGAAAAGACGTTGTTCTATAGATATTCTTGCCTTTTCCAATCCTGTCTTTATTTTTATCTGCTTTATCCTGTACCGGTTAAACAGCAGGTATGTTACAAAAAGTATAACCAAAAGTGTTATGGCAAGAAAATATTTCTGATTGCGCTGAACCTGAATTTCCAATGCTTTTGCCTTTTGGTCGGCTGTAAGTTCGGCTATCTCTTTCTCTTTTTGCGCAGTTTTAAAGCGGGTTTCGAGTTCGTTTAAGGTTTTCATCGATTTTTCATTAAAAACACTGTCTTTCAGAGCTATATATTTTTTAGTGTATTCATACAAAAGTGTTGCATTGTTTTCAAGTTTTGCATTTTCCATCAGCGCTTTATACGCATCTATCAATATATTTTTCAATCCCAATGTCTGCGCCACTTTTATTCCCTCCTGCAAGTAACGCCCGGCTTGCCCGGGTTTTCCGAGTTTGTTCAATGTTTTTCCCACATCCACATTCATAATTGCCACATTGTAATTATCGGGTATCTGATAACTAATGGCAAGGGCTTTCTTAAAATTTTCAAGAGCTTTTTCATACTTTTTTTGTTGAAAATATATCTCGCCGAGATTACTAATAGAAATTAAGATGGAACGCTTTTTACCGTATTTACTGTTTATTTCCAACGACTTTTCAAAATATTTTTTTGCCTGTGACAATTCCCCTTTTTTACGGTAAATCTCACCTATGTTGTTATAAACGCTTCCTTTTCTGTCTTCTTCGCCTTTGAGGTTAAGAACTTCCAATGCTTTATTGTAGTTTTCGAGAGCTTCGTCGTATTTTTGCCAATCGTAAAAAACAATTCCCAAATTATTATATGCAAGCAGCATATTCTCAAAATTGTTTTGTTTTTGCGCGTATTCAAGATTTTTTTGGTACAACTCCACCGCCTTTACATAATTGCCGCGTCTCATGTTTACCACTGCAAGATTGTTTTTAACAAAAGTTATTCCCGTTGTGTCTTTCAGTTTTTCAAATATGGCGAGTGACGAGTCGAGAAAGGGGGAAGCACTGTCGTAATATCCCGCTGAAGTGTATGACATGCCGATGGCATTAAGCGATATGGCTTTTCCGGTTTCGTTATTCAAGCGCTTGGAAAATTCAAATGCAAGGTAGGCGTAGTATTTTGCCGAGTCTAATCTGATACGTGAATAATAATCGGACACCACAATGGCATCTTTGATAATTTGTTTGTCGGGATGTTTGCTTACAAACGATGTATCGGAAAGGTTTTTTTTTAAACTGTCTATCACCTCCCTGCTTTGTGAGTATAAAATCCTTGCGGGCAGCAGCAACAGACATACCACCGAAACATATTTTAAAAATACCGACATCATTTTGTTTACCGATTTACCTCCCGTTAACATACATATACAAGCCGTTTACTCATTTGTTTCCGCCGTTGCATTAATACCCCTTGACACACCCCCTTTCCAAACACTATTTTAGCAACGGATTTTTTTGAAAAACCAATAACCTTGTTTTTACAAATTTAAATAAATATTAATAAAATACAATTTAACAAAAAGAAATTATGAAAAACAGATACCAAATAAGTCAAAAGTTGCTTAAAAGTGCGGGCACCATTCAAATATTATTATTTTTATTGTTTTTGCCGGGATTTTTACTTTGTCAATCGTCAACGGGCGAACGTATAAATCTCGGATTATACGGCGGTGCCAGCACCGATTTTGCCTACGACACCAATTACCGTATATTCTCCACTGTTGAATCGCCGGGTTCGTTGTTCTATTCCGACGACACATGCAAAACATGGACACAAGCTTTTCCCGTCGATTCGCTGGAATACGGAACAACAAACGACAGGGGTTGGAGCGGGGGAAGACGTGTTATTTCGAACCGCATAGGGTGGATAGGAGTGCAAACGGCTGAAGCCGGCGGCACACTCAACTCATCGGTAATATCGTACAACGACGGCGACAGCGGCACTTTCAAAACCGCATTCGATTACTATTTGCTCAAACTTATTAAAGGGGGAAGCACCCCGATGGCTTCCGTTTCGGCTATCGACATCACCGACCACTGGTTTTATGTGGCTATGGGAAAATATTTGTTACGTACAAATGATACCGCCACTCTCGGAACCCATAACATAGTGGTTGAAATGGATACCGTAACATTGGCAGACACCTCTGAAAATATTGAATGGTTAAGCGTGGCAAATACACCCTCGGGATTCCCCTTGTTGATGGTTATAAGAGCCGACGACATGAACTACGGAAGGCTTTTGAGCTACGACGGAACCACATTCACTGAAATTACAAACCCCGTATCGGGGTCGTACAACTACTATTTTAAGAAGGTGTTTACACATCCCGTCGATACCACACAAGATACAATAATTGTTTCGTGCATACAGCCCGTAACACAAACAATAAAGGTTTTCAGATCGTTAAACGGGGGGACAACATGGAGCGACATAACACCGGCGGGCGGCACCAATTGGCCACTGCAAAATGCCGATTACAGCCCGGCATGGGTATCGTCCATGCCTTCGAGCAACGGGTTGAGGCTATCGTTTCCGGGAGGCAGCTTTTCCGACGATTTGGGAAACACATGGTCAAGCAAATATGCTTCGGACAACGCCACGGCAACACCCCCTTTCAACACAAACATTATTGTATGCTCCGAAAACACCGGACCTGAAATAAGTTTTAACGGAGGTTCGACGTTCATCACCCCTGATAATGACGGGCATGCTGCCGTGTCAATATCGAAAATAGCACAATTAAGACGAAAAACATATTATGTTGCCACAAAAGCGGGTTTGGGTTACACCATAGCCTATCACGACACTACTGTAACCGGAGTTCAGAAATGGCGTCCCCCTTTCGGCGAGTTTCCCGTCAGCGGGGTACCCTCGGGCGTTACAGCGGTCGACATTGACCCGTCGGACAGTTTGCATGTTATTGCGGGAGGAAGTAACGGTTTTTACGTTACCACCACGGGTCATTCGGGATTTTCGCATATTTCGCCAACCGGCTGGAACAGCGGAATACATCAAGATTTTACGGTTACCGATATACAGTTTATCACTCCCGATACCGTAATTGCCGTTACGGGGACAGGGTCTAATGTATGGCCGAGCACATCGGTTGACTACGGAAACATATGGGTTTCCACCGACGGGGGATTTAACTGGTCAAAACTCCACCCTTCGGATGCCGGTGTAGATTTCGAGCAGGGCAACTCCATTGCCGTCTCTTACGGATATTCCGACACGGTAATATACATCGGGACAGGATATTGGGACCACTCATTCCCCAAAGTACCCGGAACAATCTGGAAATCAACCGACATGGGAACAACATGGAGTTTTGTTAACTGGGGACCCGAAAGCCAAGCCTCAGGCTCCACCGTTGACAGTCTGCCGATTTACGACCTCGACATATATCCGGGATCGGAAGACACTTTGTTCTTTGCCGCAGGTCAAAACCTCGATTACGCTTTTGCATACTCAACAGACGGAGGAAACACTTACTCTTACATCAACCTGATGACTCCCGAGGGGGCATTCTCGTCGGTAATGATACACCCCGATAATCCCGATATTGTTTCGGTGGCGGCACGAAGGGATTTGTGGCGTTACAATACCGTAATAAACTCATCAACACTGGTGTTTGAAGGTATGCCCGGCGAATTTGTCCCCGATTTGGAATATGGCTCCGTACTTTTGGGTACTTCCACAGGATTGTACAAACTCTCGGAAGAACCGGGAAGTGTCACAACAATTTGGAGGGGAACAGGCGATTGGTCGGACGCATCAAAATGGACAAACGGTGTTCCGTACAACATTTGCAATGCCGTTATAGATACCGGACAGGTTAACGTGGATATCGACGGCGAGGTTTATAACCTCGAAATAAATGCAGGAGCGGCAATGACAATTAACAGTTCCAAAAACGTTTCGATAAACGGTGATTTTACATTGCATTCAAACGAAAAAAGCGATGCTTCGTTTATTGATGAAGGAACATTTTCGGTGTCGGGGAATATTACCGTCGAAAGATATATTTCACAACAAAAATGGCATTATCTGACCCCTCCCGTTTCAAATGCCACGGCAGAAGTTTTTACGGGTTTATACCTTAAATATTGGGACGAAGAAAACAACAAATGGACATATATTACCAGCACGGGCGAACCGTTGTTGGCCGGAAAAGGCTATGCATCGTGGTCGAGTAGCGGCACAACCGGCAATACGACATTGACGTACCACGGCACTTTAAACAGCGGCGACTATTCCCCCGCAATTACTCTAAGCGGCGACACGGCAGCCAACTACGGTTGGAATCTCATAGGAAACGCATTCCCTTCGGCATTCGATTGGGACGACCCTTCACTTGTTAAAACAAACATCGATAATACCGTCTATTATTGGAACGGAGAACAATACCTGACATACAACGGGACAACCCACGTGGGTTCAACGGGGATTTCGCAATACGTCCCCCAACAACAAGGTTTCTTTATCCATGCTTACGACGCCAACCCGGCAATTACCATAACTCAAAATTCAAGGACACATTCGGAACAACAGTTCTTAAATATACCTTACCGTGTGGACAACATGCTCAGGCTGCACGTTCGAGGAAACGGATATAAAGACGAAACAATCATCATTTTCAGAGACGATGCCACCAACGGATTTGACCACGATTTTGATGCTTACAAACTCTTCGGCATTGAACAAGCTCCGCAACTTTATACCATGAGCGGAAACATCGAAACATCAATGAATGTTCAACCCTTCGACGGTACATTGGAAAGTATTCCCTTGTATTTCAAAACGGATACAAACGGAAACTTTACCATTTGGTGCGAAGGTACCGGAAATTTTCCCGAAGATATGATTATCTCTCTCGAAGACAAAAAAACAGGGGAGATAACAAACCTGGCAACCGACTCGCTGTACACCTTTGATGCCGTTTCGTACGACAATCCGGCCCGCTTTGTATTGTACTTCGATGCCACATCGGTAGGTACAAACACCAATATCGAAAACACAAAGCGCATACAAATATTCGTTGACGGAAACAACATTTTGAACATTAAACCTGCCGGCGGAACTTTTCTCAATGGCAAAGCAACAATTTACGACATATTGGGACGCGAATACACCGGCATATTACTCAACGGAAACAATGTTGTAAAACAAAAACTGAACCTGCCTGCAGGCACATATATCGTCAAAGTAACTTCAATGGGAAAAACAACCGTTAACCGGATAATAATCAACAAACAAAAATAAAATGAAACAATCAATTCACCTCAAAATCATCCATTTTGCAAAAAAATACATAATCGTAGTTCTTATATTATTTACCATAAGTCTCGAGGTGAATGCAGGGAGTAACAACCCGCCGGACCCGGGCGTTGACCCGGCGTCCGGTGGCGGTACCCCTGTCGGCGGAGGAGCACCCGTAGGTGACGGAATATATTTCCTTCTCGGTGCCGCTATTGCCTATTCACTCACAAAAATGCAAAAAGAGAGTCTTAAAAATAAAAAAGCCGAGATTTAACGTGTTTTCATTACCAAGCAATTTTGAGCCCGTATTTTATTTATTAAATCCGGGCTCTTTTTCTCTAATCCCCACCCTGATAAATTCAAAATATGAGCCCAGAGGTTAAAACCGTAACATACTCCTCGTTTTTCCCAAAAAGAGATACCAAACCGTTTCGGTTATATTCAGGTTAATGTACATTTGCAACCAATTTAACTAAAATTCTTTCTTTTAACAAAGAAATATGTATTTGACATTAATATTTATTAAAGAGAAAACAGATGAACAAATATTTTATCACAACGGCAATTTTAATTGCATTGTTTTTAATTTCGTGTAAAAATAACAGTAGCGAAAAGATGGAGAACAACATTCTATTGAAAAATTTCGACACCCCTTTCGGTGTTCCGCCATTCGATAAAATTAAAATCAAGGATTATAAAGATGCTTTTGAAAAAGCAATGGAAATCCACAACAGGGAAATTGCAGATATTGTTTCGAACACCGAAGCCCCCACATTTTCCAATACCATTGAACAACTTGAATTTAGCGGTAAACTTTTGAACCGTACAAATACCATTTTCGAGAATCTGCTTTCGGCAAATACCAACGACGAAATGCAAAAACTGGCAAAAGAGATAGCCCCTGCCATATCAAGTCATTACGACGAAATTTTAATGAACCCGGGACTTTTCAAAAGAATAAAAAGTGTTTACGACAACAAGGAAAAATTCGATTTAACCGCCGAACAAAAAATGTTGCTCGATAAAACCTACAAACGTTTTGTAAGGGGTGGTGCACTTTTACCGGAGGCCGACAAGGAAAAACTCAAATCGATAAATTCGGAATTGAGTGTTCTGGCGTTACGTTTCGGCGACAATGTTTTGGCCGATAATAACTCTTTCGAACTCGTCATTAGCGACAAAAAAGAGCTTTCGGGACTTCCCCGGTCGGTGATACAGGCGGCAGCACAAACCGCCAAAGAGAGAGGTAAAGAGGGTAAATGGGTCTTTACACTCGACAAGCCCAGTCTCATACCGTTTTTACAATATGCCGACAACCGTTCGTTGCGCGAAAAAATGTTTAAAGGCTATATAACGAGAGGCGACAACAATAACGGCAACGACAACAAAAATATTGTAAAGCAAATGGTTAACCTTCGTTTGCAGAAAGCAAACCTCCTTGGTTTCAAAACGGCAGCCGCATATATTTTGGAAGAGAGTATGGCAAAGAACCCGGCAAATGTTTATAAACTTTTAAACAAAATAACACCGCCTTCCATAGAAAAAGCTAAGAAAGAGCTTGCCGGATTGCAAAAATTAGCCGATACCGAAAAAGCAGGAATAAAGATAGAGCCTTGGGATTGGTGGTACTATACCGAAAAACTGCGAAAACAAAAATACGATTTCGACGATGAAATTTTACGCCCCTATTTTGCACTCGACAGTGTCAAGAAGGGTCTCTTTTTTGTTTATAATCAACTGTACGGACTTAAATTCATCAAAAACGACAATATACCAGTTTACCAAAAAGATGTGGAGGCGTACGAGGTTCGCGAAGCCGACGGCAAACTCACGGGAATATTGTATCTCGACTTCTTTCCGCGCGCTTCAAAAAGAGGCGGGGCATGGATGACTGCATTCAGAAAACAGCATTACGAAAACGGAAAAAACGTTATTCCCGTAATATCAATTACCACCAACTTTACAAAACCCACAAAAAACAAACCCGCTTTATTGAGTTTCGACGAGGTAGCAACACTTTTTCACGAAAGCGGTCATGCCATGCACGGATTGTTGAGCGATTGCCGTTACGAAAGCCTCTCGGGAACATCGGTGCCGCGCGATTTTGTGGAAATGCCATCGCAAGTTATGGAAAACTGGGCTGCCGAGCCGGAAGTGTTAAAACATTTTGCTCACCATTATAAAACGGGAAAAGTTATACCAAAAGAGCTGATAGACAAAATGGAAGCCGGAAAAAGGTTTAACCAGGGCTTTGCACTTACCGAATATCTTGCCGCATCTGTCCTTGATATGGATTGGCACACCATAGAAAAGAGCTTTGAAGGAAAGGTAAACGATTTTGAAAACAAATCGATGCAACGCATCGGATTAATCCCCGAAATAGTTCCCCGTTACCGCAGCACATATTTCCAACACATTTTCTCTGGAGGCTATGCGGCAGGTTATTACAGTTACGTCTGGGCGGAAATTTTGGATGCCGATGTATTCCAAGCTTTTAAAGAGACCTCTGTTTTCGATAAAAATACGGCACAACGTTTTCGCCGCGAAATATTATCCAAAGGCGGTACCGAGGATGCTATGAAACTATTTGTTAATTTCAGGGGAAGGGAGCCCCTGCCCGATGCTTATTTGAAAAGAAAAGGATTGGAATAATTTTGCGAAAATCATCGTTTCCGTTTTTTCGGAAACAGACAGGTCGTTGTACACTGCCCGCCGTTCACCGTCCCTCATTGTTTTCGAACGGCAGTCTGTTTATTATTGAACGTCCCAGCGTTATTTCGTCGGTAAACTCCAAATCGTTGCCTACCGCCACACCACGGGCAATTGTTGTAATTTTTACACCGAAATTTTTAATCAATTTGTAAAGATAATAGGAGGTGGTATCACCTTCAACGGTGGCTGGCAAAGCAAATATCACCTCGTTTATCTCTTCGGCGGCAAAACGTTTCATTAGCATCGAAATGCTCAAATCCTCCGGTCCGATTCCCTCAATGGGGTTTATTATACCTCCCAAAACATGGTACAAACCGTTAAATTGCGCCGTATTTTCTATAGCCAGAACATCCCGCGTATCTTCAACAACACATAGTGTATTTTCATCACGTTTGGGATTGGCGCAAATATCACATATTTCATTATCGGAAATATTGTTGCAACGTTTACAAAATTTTATCTCTTTTCGCATCGTAATCAACGAGCCGGCAAGTCTCTCAACATTAATTTCATCATCCTTGAGCAGATGCAGGGCAAGTCTCAATGCCGTACGCTTACCTATTCCCGGCAGGCGCGACAGTTCATTTACCGCATTTTCCAATAATTTCGATGAATATTCGTTCAATTAAGTAAATTTATATTTTACAATATGGTTACCTTTGCAAAAATACCAAGTTTAAAGTAATGAACACAAAAAGTTTTTTAAGTAATATTTTTTTGACATTGACAATATTGATATCCTATACGTTTGCGGCATCTGCGCAAGACATCAACAGGACGGATTCCAACGGACTAAAACAGGGCAAATGGCAAAAAACTTATTCGAACGGTGCACTGCGGTATCAAGGCACTTTTAAAAACGGCAAACCAACCGGTGAATTTAAATATTACTACCCCTCAGGCGAGATTAAAGCCGTAATAAAATACAGTACCGACGGGAAAAGCTCTTATGCAAAAACTTACAGGTTGAACGGAAATTTGCTCGCCGAAGGAAAATACATCGAAAAAAAACGCGACAGCACATGGCTTTTTTATAGCGAAACCGACGGCAAAATCATAACGAAAAAAGAGTATAAAAACGGGAAACTCGACGGTAAAAGCATAATATTTTTCCCCGGTAAAGATATCCCTTCCGAAATTACCGAATATAAAAACGGTATGAAAAACGGTATTTCGGAAAAATTTTATACCGACGGAACGCCTTTTTCGCTGGAGACATATGTTAACGATACGCTAAACGGAAAATTCATTGTCAGATTTCCCGACGGTAAACCGCAAATAGAAGGCCAATATAAAAACGGAAACCAGTCGGGGATGTGGATTACATACGACGAAAACGGAAAAATAATAAAGAGGGAGAGATTTAACAACGGATTGCCCGTAAAGAATGACAATAAGCAAAATACCCGTTGAAGTACACAGGAATGTTAAATGTAACAAAACAATAAAGAATGATGAATAAATATATCTTATACACGGTAATATTTACCATTTCGATTTTACCGTCATATTCACAAAATTACAGATGGGTACCAAACGAAATAGTAAGAGCGGTTAAAAACGGGACTCGCACGGGAAACGGGTTACCTGGACAAAAATATTGGCAAAACCATGCCGATTACAGCATCAAAGCCCGTTTAATAACCGGCGAAAGCGCCCTGGAAGGTGAAGAGAGGGTGGTATATTTCAACAACAGCCCCGACACTCTACGCAAACTGGTTATACGCCTTTATCAGGATTTTTACAAAAAAGGGTCGGCACGTTCGTGGTCGATAGGTCCCGACGACATAACGGACGGCATGAAAATAACGGATTTTACCATTAACGGAAAAAAGGAGAAATTTCCTCAAACTTTCGGCAGATACCATTACGGCACAAACCATATGGTTAGGTTAAAAACGCCTTTGCTCCCTTCCGACTCGGTGATACTCACATTTAAATGGAAATTTCATGTCCCGCAAATCACGCGCAACAGAATGGGAAATTACGGCAAAGGAAGGTATTTTATTGCCTACTGGTACCCGCAGATTGCCGTTTACGACGACGTGTCGGGTTGGGACAACATTGAGTTTGAGGGCATTGTGGAATTTTATAACGATTTTAACAATTACGACGTAAATATAACTGTTCCTGACGGCTACACCGTTTGGGCTACGGGGCACCTTACAAATGAGAGGGAACTCTTTTCACCGGAAATTGTACGCAGGATAAATATGGCCGGAAAATCGGACGAAATAGTTAATATTATAACACGGCAAGACTGGAAAAACAGACGGGTATTAAAAAACAACTCTGATAACACATGGCATTTCAAAGCAAAAAATATCAGTGATTTTTCTTTTGCCGCCATGCCAATGTACAACTGGGACGCCTCATCGGTGATGGTGGATTCCTCTTCCCGCAGGCGTGTTATTGTAAGTGCCGTTTACCCCGACTCATCTAACACATTTGAAAAAGCCGCCCTCTACGCCAGAAACAGCATAATATTCATGTCGCACAAATTACCGGGATACCCCTACCCTTTCGAACATATGACATCGGTAAGCAACGGAACCCCGTACGGTGGTATGGAAACCCCCATGATGGCAAACGACGGCGACCCCAAAGATACGGCATCGCTGCTGGGACTCATTTTTCATGAAATATCTCACTCCTATTTTCCATTTTTCATGGGAACCAACGAAAAAAAATATGCATGGATGGACGAAGGTTGGGCAACATATCTTACCGGAATGTTTGTTACGGAATCGATTCCCGAATACGATTATTTCGGCAGAAGGGCAAAATCGTTTTCCAAATCGAACGGAAACGAGATGGAGGTACCCTTGATGTATCCCTCAAATCTTATTGCCGATTTTCCATACTACCGTACTCACGCCTACGGACGCTCTGCACTGGCATACATGTTTTTACATAAAGCCATGGGCGACAGCCTTTTCAAAAAAGCCCTGAACGATTACATAACAATTTGGCACGGCAAACATCCCGGACCGTACGACTTTTTCAATATCTTTAACTCGGTATCACACGACGACTTGTCTTGGTTCATCAATCCATGGTTTTTTGACAAAGCCACCGCCGACCTAAGCATCAAAAAGGTTACAAACAAAGGGCAAATTGTGATTGAAAACAGGGGTGGATTACCGCTCCCGGTAAAAGTTACATGCATTTATACCGACGGCTCAAACGATACATTTTACAAACCGGTATCGGTGTGGAAACAGGGTTACAAGGCCGTTGTCATCCAAGCCGACAGCTCTAAAACAATAATTTCGGCATATGTGGGCAGCGGCGACATTCCCGACATAAACAAATCGAATAACAGATTTGAACTGGAACCATGATATCGGTTTAGGTTAAATAATAGTGTTTTAAAATCCATTAAAAAAAGTGATGAAACAAACAGTTGCCACATTAATATTATTTTTTGTTTTCAGGATTTTACCTGCACAGATAGCACCTTACTGCTACTACGTACAGTTTACCGACAAAAACAATTCTCCATACTCCGTTGAACAACCCCAAATGTTTTTAACACAAAGGGCAATAGAGAGACGTCAAAAGCAAAATATTCCCGTAACCGAAAACGATTTGCCGGTAAACCCGCAATATATTCAAGGCGTTGCGGAAACAGGAGCTAAAATTATAAACCCAACACGTTGGCTAAACGGAGTAACCGTTTACACTACCGACAGCAATGTACTGAATGCAATAAGAGCTTTGCCTTACGTAAAAAGCACTCTCTTTTTACCTCATCCCAAAACAAAAATAAAGAAAGAATATTTCGAAAACGAAAGCGTTGAAAACAGAGGTGCTCCTACGGCAGAAAAGAACCTTAAAAACGGCAACTCTTTTGATTACGGATTTGCATATAATCAAATAAAACAGATTAACGGAATAGGACTGCACGACATTAATCTCAAAGGACAAGGAATGGTCATTGCCATTCTCGATGCCGGGTTTATCGGTGCCGATACCATGAGCATGTTCGACTCACTTTGGGCAAATAACCGTATTTTGGGCACCAAAGATTTTGTTAATCCCGGCGGCAGCGTCTTTAACGTAATGACTCACGGAATGGAAGTATTATCAACCATGGGAGCGAACATCCCCGGATTGATGACAGGAACGGCACCGCAAGCATCTTACTGGCTTTTGAAAACAGAAAACGGATATTACGAAAATGTTATTGAAGAGTACAACTGGCTTTCAGGAGCCGAATTTGCCGACAGCGTTGGTGCCGACATCATTAACAGTTCGCTGGGTTATATCACTTTCAACAATCAAAACTTTTCGCATACCTACAAAGACATGGACGGCAACACCTGTATCTCAACCGTTGCCGCCGATATTGCCGCAAGCAAAGGTATTATTGTTGTAAACAGTGCCGGAAACAGCGGTAACAATCACAATTTCCCATGGATTGGCGCCCCCGCCGATGCCGACAGCATCTTGACGGTAGGTGCCGTTGACTCTTCGGGAAGACGTGCAAGTTTCAGTTCGAAAGGCCCCACATACGACGGCAGGATAAAACCCGTAATAATGGCTCAAGGAGCTAAAGCAACGGTAGCAAACTTAAACGGCGGCACCACCACAGCGTCGGGGACATCGTTTTCGTCTCCGATAATAGCGGGAATGACAGCCTGCTTGTGGCAAAACCACAAGGAGCTCAACAACATGGAAATAATAGATGCCATTATAGAGAGCGCTTCGCACCATGAAACTCCCGATAACATGACAGGTTACGGAATCCCCGACTATGTAAAAGCCAACAAAATATTACACGACAGAAAAAACCATACGGAGATAAAGGGCCTTGCAACAATTTATCCCAACCCTTTTACTGACTTTTTTTCGATAAAGGTAAAAAAGGAAGGCTCTTTCTCTTTTGAATTGATAAGCATGACGGGAAAAACCGTTTACAAACAAAAATTTAATTCCGCCCGATACGGTGTGTTTAATGTAAACAATCCTCAGGTATCAAAATTGCCGGTAGGAATATATATGCTGAAAATAGACAACGGCAACCAATTTCAAACAATAAAAATTGTTAAGCAATAACATGTAAAAGCCAAAAGACAGCGCCGGTTTGTCAGTGTCGATTTCCCGTTTCAATAACAAAACCGTTTTTTAACAAACAAAAGAGGCTCTACGGAACAATCAGTATTTTTCCTGCCGACATATTTGTAATATAATCACGCAATCCGCGCACTATACTGTCCATGCCTGTTTCGCCCTGAATTTCCGTAAAATAATCTCCCGATATGAACTTTTTCTGTAGTTTGTCCGTAATTTTGTCAAACTCCCTTCTGTTCAAATTGCTTTTCCACATGGGTAAATTGAAACCCGTAACAACCTTATTTTTGAAAATAACATCCATTGTATCGAAATCGGACAGCCATTTGTTTGACAACCCGCCAAATACCACCAATTTGGAATTTGGCGGCAAAGCATTAAACATTGTTCCGCCCAGTTTCCCTCCCACGGCGTCAAAGGCGACGGTGGCTCCCGTTTTATTGCACAACTCTTTAAGCTCCGACTCAAAACCGGGGGAATTTTCATTCAGCACATATTTTACTCCTGTTGAAATCAACTTTTTTACACTCTCCTCTTTCCTCACAATGTCGATTACCTCCATACCATTTTCGCGAGCCATTTTCCGTACAAAAGCCGCCACCTGCCCTCCCGAGGCATTTTGAACAATGGCTTTTGCATCGTGTTTTACCGCCGTTTCCACCAGTGCATATGCCGTTAACGGATTTACGGCAAAACATGCTGCCTGTTTTATATCCATTTTATCGTTCAAAAGAATAATATCATCCTTGTTGACAACAGTATATTGCGACCAACTTCCCACACTATCATTCTGAATAAAAAAACTCACCTTCTTTCCTATGAGGTGTTTTGTTTTGTCCGACCCCGTATCTTCAACAATTCCGGCTCCTTCAAATCCCGGTATCGCAGGCAAAGGTTTTACAATATTGTATCCGCCTTGCAAAAAGGCTATATCAGACGGATTGCACGGTGCAGCAAAAACCTTTATCAACAAATCCTCTTCCGACAATCCGGGCAACACGGTTTCAGCACTTTTCAAACCAAGCAATGCCCTTATTATGTTTTTGTTATACTGCCGAAGTATTACCGCTTTGGTCTTTTTCATGGATTTTTATTTTTATTCGTTCGTTAATACCGTACAGAAATAATAATTTATTTCGTTTACGTTAATCGTTGTAACGGATTACACTACAGTTTTTCCGTTATTTCAAAAAGCGACAAAAAGAGATATCGGTACGAGGTCACTTCTCCAGAAAACCGGTTACCGTTTCAACAACCTCTTTCACGGCACATTCCAAATCATCGTTTATTATCACCTTATCAAATTCCTTTTCGTACTCCAACTCCTTTTTTGCCCGCGCCAATCTTTTTTTCAAGCTCTCTTCATCTTCGGTACTTCTTTTTTTAAGGCGTTGCTCCAGCACTTCAGGTGAAGGAGGTTTAACAAAAATTGCAAGCGCATTGTCGCCGAAAATCCTTTTGATATTTATACCTCCAAGCACATCCACATCAAAAACCACCGTTTTTCCCTCGTTTGCAAGTCTTTCCACTTCGCTTGCCAGCGTACCGTAATACTGTCCGGGATAGACCTCTTCCCATTCAATAAATGCACCTTCATCAATTTTTTTCTTAAATTCTTCAACGGTTAAAAAATAGTAATCCACACCGTTTTTTTCGCCTTTGCGCGGAGCACGGCTCGTTGCCGACACCGAAAACGACAAACCCGGAACTTTTTCCATCAAGCGGTGAACCAATGTGGTTTTGCCCGCTCCCGACGGCGCCGAAAATATGACAACTTTTGCTTTTCTCTTCACTAACAACTAATTTTTACAATATGTTATACAACTGCTCTTTAATTTTTTCCAATTCATCTTTCATCAATACTACAATCCGTTGCAAATCGGCATCGTTTGCTTTGGAACCGAGGGTATTTATTTCGCGTCCTATCTCCTGGGCCACAAAATTCAGTTTTTTACCGCTGTTCTCCTCACTCTCCATTATCTCCAAAAAATAGTCGCAATGTTTCTTCAGGCGTATTTTCTCTTCGGTAATATCCAACTTTTCCATGTAATATATCATCTCTTGCTCAAGCCTTTCAGGGTTCACACCCGTTCCTTCCAAAAATTCGGATATATGTTTTTGTATTCTCTCTTTAATGCGCACAATTCTCTCTTTTTCGTAACCGTCAACACGCCGTAACAATTCAACTATTTTTAAAATACGTTTTTTCAAATCGCCTTTTAGAACTTCGCCTTCATGCTTGCGGAAAGCATCAACCTTTTGTGCGGCATTTTCAATATTCGATAAAATAAATTTCCAAACCTCATCATCAATCTCCTTCTCTTTGGTTACGAAAATTTCGGGCACCTTCATCAATAGCGAAAGGTAATCGGTATTGCCGTCAATATTTAATTCTTTGCCCAGATTGCGTATTTGCAAATAAAATTGTTTTGCAGCCTCTTTGTCTATTTCGGGTATCTCTTTGTAATTTTGGTCGTTATACAAAACAAACACGTCTATTTTTCCCCTGACGAGAAGCCCCGTCAGAAAACTTCTTATTTCGGGTTCTTTTTCTTTTAAGAAGGAAGGGGTTCGCAAATTGATGTCGGTTTGCTTTCCGTTTAAGGTACGTATTTCAACCGACACCGATTTCCCTTGACTCTCCTCAACGGATTTTCCGTATCCCGTCATCGATTTTATCATAATAAAAACTCAATTAATATTATTGTTCAAAAATAAAAAAACTAAAACACGGTTAAACAGGCTTTTTTAAAACTTTATTAACTCAATATTTTGAAAACAGGAAATATTACAATACTTTTGCCATTATGAAACGTTTTCAGGCATATTTTGTTTTGTTTTTGTTACCTTCGGTTCTGTTTGCCGATTCGCTGGTTAAGCTCGACAGTTTGCAAAAAAAACTGTCGAATGTAAAGGGAATTGAAAAAGCCGAAATTTTGATAGAATTATCGGAAGTAACACGTAACATATCGTTTTCCGATTGCATAAATTACGGTTTGGAAGCCGTAAACATTGCCCTGAATGAGAAAAATTACGATATTGCAGGTAAAGGATACAAATCGCTAGGGGTAAGTTGCTATTATGCCGGCGATTTGCACCGTGCCTTCGATTATTACAAATCGGGGCTTAAATACTACAAAATTGCCGGCAACCTGAAAGGGATGTCCGATTGCATTAACAACATCGGACTTCTTTACGATACCTGGTCGAAATACGATTCGGCATATTACTACTACAACAAATCGCTTTTGCTCGAAGAAAAACTAAATAACAAACAGGGGATGGCACTGTCGTTAATCAACATGGGAAATATCAACTATTACCGTAAAAATTTCAAAAAAGCTCTTGACAACTATTACCGTGCAATGCTGCTTTTCAAAGAAACGGGCGATGTAAAGGGTGAAGCGATGACATTTAACAGCCTCGGAATAATTTACTGGTATTGGGACCAACCCGGAAAAGCATTGAAATATTTTAAAGAAGCCGACTCGATTTACTCTTCGGTAAAAGAATACAGGGGATTGTCTCGCGTTTACATCAATATGGCGGAAATTTACAACAACATATACAAAGAATACAAAAAGTCCCTCTTTTATTATAAAAAAGCCCTTGACTTAAAACGCAAACTCGACGACAAAGAGGGTATTGCACTTGTTTATAACGACATAGGCTCGCTTGAAGGAAATATGGAAAACATTCAAGGGGCAATGAAATATTTCAAAAAAAGCTACGAAATATATTCCGAATTAAACAACAAAAGAGGGCTTGCAATGGTTTTGCACAATTTCGGAAAGATATACCAAAAACAAAAAAGATATAAAAAGGCGATAGAATATTACAAACAAAGTTTGGATTACGCCGAAAGAATAGGACTGTCGGAATATATTACAAATAATTACGAAGGACTTTTCAGATGTTACGCCGCATTGCACGACACCGAAAACTTCGAAAAATATTACGACATGTTTTCGTTAAGCCAAGACAGCCTGAACGAGAAATTGCAAAAAGCTCAAATATCCGAAATAGAGGCTAAATATAAAGTTAACGAGCTCATCAAAGAGAATTACAATATACGTAAAGAAAAAGAGGCAAAAGAGAAAAAGCTGGAAAATTACCGCCTTATTTTTACCGCTGCCGTAGGATTGGTAATTTTATTGTTATTTACATACGTTTTGTTTTTCCGCATCAAAAAGTAGCATTAAATTATCTTTTATTGTTCTTTGCAAACGATTGAATAAAAGGTTTTTTTATCGCACATCTTATTTTTTTTTATTTTAGCGCCGCACATGAAGAAACAAATTACCATAAAAGATATTGCCGAAAAATTAAACATTTCGGTTTCAACGGTTTCAAGGGCATTGAAAGACCATCCCGACATAAGTCTAAAAACCAGGGAAGCCGTTAAAGAACTTGCCAAATTGCTGGGATACAAACCTAACAGAATTGCCTTAAACCTTAAAAACAGTAAAACAAACACAATAGGTTTGCTAATTCCCGAAACACAACACAATTTTTTTTCGACAATAATAAACGGTATAGAAGAGGTTTGTTACGAAAACGATTACAACGTAATGGTTTTTCAGTCGAACGAATCTTATATGCGTGAAGTGTTAAATACGCAATCGCTAATATCAAACCGTGTTGACGGCATTCTGGCATCATTTTCTAAAGACACGCATGATTTCTCCCATTTCAAACAAATTCTTGAAAATGAGATTCCACTTGTTTTTTTCGACAGGATATTAAAAGATTTCGGCGCCGATACCGTTTCGGTGGACGACTACCGTGGGGCATACCAGGCGGTAAGCCATTTGATAGAAAAAGGGTGTAAAAGAATAGCTATATATTCGGCTCCCCAACATCTTATAATAGGCAAAAACAGACTTAAAGGATACAAAGATGCCCTGGAAGCACACGGAATACCCTACACCAATGATCTTGTTTACGCCTGCGACTCGTTCGAAGATTCCATAAAAATTTCGCGAAGCGTCCTTAAGAAAAAAGACAGACCCGACGCCATTTTTGCCGTTAACGACATCAGTGCCCTCGGTGCCATGAAAGTTGCAAAAGGTCTCGGAATATCAATCCCCGCGGAATTTAAACTGGTAGGTTTCGAAAACAGCATCAGCTCTTACCTGTGCGACCCCGAATTGACTACTGTTGACCAGTTCGGGTTTGAACTGGGAAAAAGTGCGGCACAACTCCTCATGAAAAGGATAAACGGTAACAATTTCAATTACGAACCCGAACATATTGTAATAAAAACACAACTTATTCCGAGAGGCACAACCTGATTTATCCCTTTTTTTGTTCAGGGCTCTTCCCAATGCAAACGTTTTAAATTTAAGTTTCAAATAAATAACACCCCGTTTTTTTACCTCATGACCCTTTTTATTGCCGAATGTGTTTGGGGTATATCAAAAATATCGACTTTTACCGTGTGAAATAAAAACACCCCGCAACAAAACGGAGTGTAATCTCTCAAACAAGTGAGGTAATTTTCACTTATTGAGATAAGCTGTAATTGTCCATTCAAAAAATCCCGTTATTTTTAGCGGGGTTTTTTGTTTTTACATCTGTTTTACGACAAGTTTTCTTGAAATAGTTTTCCCGTTTGCCGTTTTCAGCAACACAAAACAGACCCCTTCGTTTAAGCCGTTCAGGTTATATTTCAATAGATTTTTTCCGCCTCTCATATTCCCTTTGAAAAGTGTTCTCGTTTTAATTCCCATCAAAGAGTAAACCGACACCTCTATATCTTGCCTCTCGGGAAGTGTCACCAGGATATTTACCGTCCCGCCGGTGGGGTTGGGAAATATTTTCATCTCCTCATCATTATAATTGACGTGCTCGTTCACACCAACCCACGGCATATCAATCTTTGCGGTGGTATAAATGTGGTATTCGCCCGGAAATAGCGTTAACCCCTGACCAACACCGGTTACCTCAATAGAGTCGTTGTTGAGCAAATCGTACCATGTACCCGTAGTTTGAAAACCGGGAGTTACTTCGGTTGTTTTCACATCGAAATTTCCCACTATTGTAACGTACATGTCAGGGCTGTTCAGGTGTATTGTTTTTGCAGGTCCTGAAACCGACATTGAAAAATCGGAGGTATTGAAAACAGGCTCGTTTTGTTTAAGCCAATTTAAAATTGCATAAATGTCGTGCAGATGCCTGCGGTTTCCGGTATTGTAATAATCCCACCTAACAGGTTTAGGCGATGTCCGGCACTCATCGCTAATTGTTCCGTTTTCGCAACGGTTTATGCTGTAATCGTATCCCAGTTCGCCGAACTGCCAAATCATCTTGGGACCGGGTACGGGAATAAAAAAGGCGGCAGCCATTTCGTTTCGTTTCAATGCCGTATTCAAGTCTTTTATGTTGTAGTTTCCGTTCGAATTCCCGTATTTAAGATTTTTATACATCAACCGCTCCTCGTCGTGGCTCTCCATATAACCCATAACATTCGGATATGCCCAACCTCTTTTTTTGTACGATATCCATGAGAAATCGGAATTGGTATTCCAGCCCATTGTGGCTTCGTTGTAGTTGTAGTTTGAGTTTCCCCAAATCATCATACCGTAATTTGCCAAAACTTTCTCTTCCGAATTGGCGGTAAAATGCTCTAAAATGACATATGCGTCAGGTTTGAACGCCCAAATGGAGTCGGCCATACGTTTTAAAATATCTATTCTTGATTGGTCGTAACCGTTGCCGTCGCCAGGAGTATTGGTAAACCCCTTTGTAAAATCGAAACGGAAACCGTCGATTTTATATTCCGACATCCAGTAGCGGTTAACGGAATCGACAAACCGTTTCGTATCGCTGCTTTCGTGATTAAAATCGTTTCCCCAACTGTATGTGGGATTGGGCGATGTGACATTAAACCAGGGATTACCGGGTGCGGGACGATTGTGTTCAGCGTCCCAGTAAAGCATTGCCAAAGGACATGTGCCGTAAGCATGGTTCAAAACCATATCCATAATTACGGCAATTCCTTGCTTGTGGCATTCATCAATTAACTTTTTCAATTCGTTTTTGGGTCCGTAATATTTATCGGGAGCAAAATAATAATTAGGATTGTATCCCCAACTTATATTGCCCTCAAATTCGCTCACGGGCATAAGCTCTATTGCGGTAATTCCCAACTCTTTTAAATATTCCAGTTTGTTTAATACACCGTCAAAAGTGTGTGCAGCGGTAAAATCCCTGACCAACAATTCGTACACCACCAATTTGTCTGGAGCGGGAGGCGTAAAATTTTCCGTCTGCCAAATGTACGGCTCTTGCGAAGTTTGCAAAACGGCAGCTATTCCCGTGGTTTTTCCCTGAGGATATTGAATAAGTCCGGGATATGTGGAACTGCTGATATATTTATCGTTCCACGGGTCGCTAATCTTGTCGGCATACGGGTCGCCAATGCGGATATCACCGTCAACAAGATATTGAAAAACATACTCCTTGCCGGGTATAAGTCCGTCTATCTCTTTCCAGAAATGTTTTCCGTCGGGAGTTACGTTAAAGTAGCTATTCGTATCAACATCCCAACCGTTAAAATCACCAATGGCAAAAACATAATTCTTGCCGGGAGCATAAAGACTTAACACAACGGTTGTATCGCTTGTGTAATTTATTCCGTCTCTGATACCCGCGGGCAGTTGGGCCGTCACGGGAGGATATCTGACAAAAAAGCTTACGGAATCGTGCGCCTCACCTTCATTATCGTATGCAGCGGCAACAATCAGATGCTTACCGTATTCGTTTGCCGTGTAACTGTACGAAAAGTTGCCGTTTGACGTTGTCAAAACCGGTATGTTATCGATATACAAAACGGTGGAATCGGCATAACTGCTGCTACCGTTAATAAGAAGAGTATCATTGTGTTCGACAATACAGGGGCGCTGTTCGGGAAGTGTAATTTGTACATTCAATCCCTGAGTGTAAACATCATAAAAAATATCGCCTCCGGTTTCGGTCTTGCCCGTAAGCGAACCGTCGGAACTGCGAAAGACAAAAGCCAGTTTCAATACCGTCTCGCCCTCATTTATATTGTAATATTGTTTTATATCGGGGACTATTCTCAGTTGCCATAAATCGTCACCTATTTTAACCATTTTACATTCGGGTATATTTTGTGTCCAGCCGGCTTTCACGTGTTTCCAGTCAGAACCCGACGAGCTCTCGGTGGTTATCACACCGGTATGGGCATATACATCGCCGCTGTATCCTGCCAAACCTCCGCTTCCCAACGAAGCATCAAAAGTTATTGTTACCGAGTCGTCTTCGGTAGGAAAAGGCGGATTGGCGGTTATCAATTGGGCTTGTATTCGGAATACCGTAAAAAACAATATGGTAATCAAGAGTGATAGTTGCTTTGTCATAATAAATCAATATAATTTTTTTACAAAAATAGGTGAAAACAAAAGGTGAAAAACATAACCTGCTTTCCCGGCAATTTATTTTTACCGTTAACAAAACCCGCTTGCCGTTTCTTGTTTCAACAAACGTTTGTTTAACGGTTTTTTTGTGCTTTATCCCGGCATTTGCACCTTAGCCGAAATCAATCGGTTTTCAGGGTTACCGTTCCGGCTATTTTATCGCTACAAGTTCTCTAAAACCCTTTCTGTCAGCTGTTTTTGTTCCTGTATTATATGTTTTTGCAAATGTCTCTCCCCAAATGTTTTGTTTTTTTCTTTCCGGAATGAGAAAGTTTTCCCAAAGGGTTTCTGCAAGGCAAGTGCTAATAAAAAATTATCCGAAATTTCAGGTTTTCCTATTTCCCAAAAGGCTAAAATATAACGGCATGAATAACTACTCACAAGATTTTTTAATGTTCTTTGTTACATTTCTTTTTTCTGAAAAAAAACAGACAAATTATCATAATGACCAAAAGTTATAACCAAAAGTCATTGCAATAATCGTTATTGCTTTTGCACAACAATTGATTATAAAAATGAAAACCGGCAAAATTCAATACGAAAACGCAATAAAATAAATAATTACGGAAATACCCTGCCCAAGGTAAAAAAATAAAATTGAGTTAATTTTTCTTTTTCTTCTTATTCATTTCGTTGATGGCGTTAATTTGCTGACAAGG
>CAZJUQ010000037.1:0-11591 GCA_964549335.1 uncultured Lentimicrobiaceae bacterium
GTTCGGGATAATGAATGTTTTCTTTCAAATAATTCATTAAAGCCTTTTTACCTCCGGGAAATTCAGGCATTTTTTCAACTACTGCAAATATTGTGTCGGATACCAATGGCTCTGTTTTATTTACTTCAGGAGCTTTTGGGAGCTCTTGCTGAGTTATTTCCGGTTCTTGTTTTATTTTGTCGGAAACGGAATCTTCATGATTTGAACAGGAGAAAGATACCAACGAAATAATCGTGATAAACGCTGCAAGCGAAACAGCGGCTTTGATTTTTGACTTTTGTTTTTCCATCATTTTAATACGTTTTTTGATTTTTAAATAACTGAATTTATTGGTAAGCATGCTTGTTGATTGTTGAATGGAGTGAGTCAAAACCAATATCTTGTATTCTGATATGTTTTGAGTTGTGGCAATGGTTCCGCGGTCGGCAAGGTACTCGTGGTTTTCGGCAATTACTTTTTTCAGCCCGTAAACAAAAGGATTGAACCATTGTATTGTTTTTAGTAATTCTACCAGTAGGATATCAATGGAATGATATTGAGTAATATGTATCTCTTCGTGTTTTATAATAGAAGCGGAGGCTTTGGGTTCGGTATATAATTCTTTACTTATAAAAAGCATATTGAAGAAGGAGAAAACGGATTTGTTGCCGTTTAGTAAAACAATGGTACAGGTATCTGTTTTAATTTTTTCGGAGATGTAATAAAGCCTGATAATTTTTATGATATTATGAATGAGCCGCAATGCCATAATGAGAACACCTCCAAAATAGATGATGTAAAAAAGATTGTATATTAATGTTGCCGAAACAAAAGATTTACCGATTGATTGGGGCGAAATGGTTAATTCATTTAGTTTAACGGTAATAATTTTGTCGGAAATCATCAATATGGAAATGCTGTTGTCGCCGGTAAGTAAATGCCGGAATATAAGTGCTGAAGCAATGGAGCCTGCAAATCCGAAAAGAACAATGGTGATAAGGATTATTCTGTTCAAGTTAAAATTTGCGGAATTTGAAAATAAAATTTTGTACGCCGTAACCAATATGGCAATGCTTAGTGACGACCGGATTAAGTAGTTTATTAATTCTTCCATGACCCTATCTGTTTAACCGTTCTTTTTCTTTTTAATCTCTTTGGCAATAAGCCGTTGTATTTCTTCCAGCTCTTCCAAAGTAAGATCCTCTTCACGTGTAAAAAAGGATGCCACCGACCTGTATGAATTTCCGAAATAGTTGTTCACAAAATCACTGAAGCGGCTTTTTCTGTATTCAGCCTTGTCTATCAACGGAAAGTATTGATGCTTTTTCCCAAAAGAGTTATGACCCACAAACCCCTTTGTCTCCAATATCCGGACAATGGTCGAAACGGTATTGTATGCCGGCTTTGGAAGGGGCAGTTCTGCAATTATCTCTTTTACGAATGCTTTGTCAAGTTTCCAAAGAATTTGCATTATTTGTTCTTCGGCACGGGTTAACTGTTTCATAAAATAATCTTATGTTTCTTTTATAACTAAATATTTAGTTAATTATTGCAAAGGAAATAAATATTTTAACATAAACAAGAAAAACAACTAAAAATTTAGTTATAAGTTTTCGAAAAGATAAGATTCGTTAATAGCTTCCATATATTGAAGCATTCGTTTTTTTAAAGAAAAGTTTTAAATACCTACAAAATTTGAAAAGAAACATCGGTATCCGGTTATCGAAATTTCTCAATAAATTCCGTAACCGATTCGACAAATTCACCGGGTTGGTTTAGCATGGGTGAATGACCGCTTTCGGCAAAAATTACAATCTTTTTTTCGGATGATTGTATATGATTAAAGGCGCTGTATCCCAGGGCAGGCGGTACTATAAAATCGTATTTGCCCCACAAAAGAAGCGTGGGCAGCGTTATTTTATGCAGTTGATTTGTATAAGAGGTGGTTTCTATTTGGTTAAAAAATGCTGAATTGAGCAGGTAAAAATTCACGGCCGACAAGCTGCCGGTAAGAAAATCCTGACGGTACCAAACGGCGGCATCGCTCAGGGAGACGGATTCGGGTTTGTTGATAAAACCGTCATTGAGCATAAGTTTTTCGGCAATACGGGCTTTTTTGTTCAGTTCTCTGCCCTGTTTTACGGTGATGTTACAGGTATCCGTTTGTTCCACTTCCGAAACCATTTTTTGCCACTCTTTTTTGCTGTTTCCGAGGGCTATTTGTTCGTTGGCCGTTTTTAAAATCATTTTTGCCGTTTCGATGTTTACTTTCGGTATGTCGTGGGCACCGTCCACTTCAATCCAGCCCTTAACTTCTTTTTGGTAATGGGCGTTTAATAAGAAGGCTGTTCCCAATTCGCCTCCCCAGCTGTGTCCCAGCAAAAATATTTTAACATCGTTACCATATTTATATTTGAGTACTTTCAGCAAAGCAAAAAGGTCGTCGGCCAAAAGGTTTATGGTAACATCCTGTTTTGAAAACTTCCCTTCCGAGAGCCCTTGTCCGCGCTGGTCCCAATAAACCATAACATACTCTTTTTCCAGCTCCGCCGCCGCCCTGCCGTGTCTGTAATCCAGTCCGTTATCGCCGGGGCCTCCGTGCAAAACAACAATAAACACCTTTTTGTTAACGTTGCCGTAAATGTATGCCGGCATATCGGCACCGGCATGCCTTACATAAATGATGTCGGAAAGCATGGTGCCGGCATCCTTTTTACATGCGGCTGAAAACAGTACAATTTGCAGTAGCAGAAAACAATATGCCGCAAAAAACCGTTGTTTAAACAGGGCTGTTTGTTTCATTATTTTCTTTTAAAAAAGTTAAGGGTTGTTCCTATTTCGAAATTGAGCAGGGGTACAATTCCCGTGTTATAATCGAAAAGGAAAATGATACTTGTGTTGAAATGCCACGACTGCAGGATTCCGTGCGACAGATATTTTCCCGTACCGAAAACCAAAACCGGCGCAAAATAGCTTCTTCCCTCCGTGCCTTCGGGTGTTACATTGCCCGATGCGTCCACTTCGTAGGTTTGGGAGTAAAACGAACGGTAAATACCCGGGCCTATGCCAACGGTGTTGAATTTTCCTGTTTCGGTTTTAATGTTTTTATAATTAACGGTATAGTAGTTAAACAATGCCGAATGACTTCCCGGAAACAAGAGCATTCCCAAATCCACCGAAGCGGTTAGCTGCTTTATCCTGACTTTTCGGTTTAAATGCCGGCTCTCTTTCCGGTTAACGCTTTTTTGTAACAATGCCATCTCAACTCCCGCCTTTATTCCGGGTTTTATCAAAATATTTCCGTAATAGGAAACCGAAACAACAGGTGATAATGTTTTAAAACTGCTGCCGGTATTTTGAGCCGGTGCTTTCGACAAAAAGAAAGCGGTCAGACATAGCGCAAGCATTGTTTTGGCATTCATTTAATTCGATTTATTATCCGGGCTATTGACAAATTTGTTTCTGATTTTTATTCCGCCATAAACTGCACCCAGGGTAAGCATAATAAACATTCCTCCGCCCAGGGGAGCACTGCCGCCGGTTTGATTGCCTGTTTGACCGTGTCCTCCCGACGGGGGAGGTGGCGGACCCTGGCTAAAAGCGGGAGAAACAGTAATTAACATGGATATACTTAATACGATTATTGCTAATGTTTTCATGGTTAATATGTTTTTATTGAATGATTAATTTATTGGTATAAACCTGTTCGGCATCTACAACTTTTACAATGGCAAGTCCTTTAAAGCCTTTTATGTTAACGGTTTTTGTGGTTGTGTGATGCATGGTTGTCATAAGTATCAGCTGACCGTTAACATTGTAAACAAATATTCCGGCCGTAACGGGATTTTTGGTGTTAATAACAATGTTTTCCCCGTTGTTGAATGCGTGTACCGGGTTGTCGTATTCCGTTTCGTTGATACCTGTGGGGGCGAAATGCAGTGAGAACCTTTGCGGTGCATCTCCCTCGCAGGAAGTGAAATAATAAACCGGATGGTCGTTTAAAAGTTGTGTTTTACCCGTTTTATTGTCTGTAAGGTAGATTTTGGTTTCGGGTATTAAACCGGAAATATTTTCCGCCTTAAGGTAATAGTTTGAAGCATTGTTTTTAACAAAGCCCAGGGGGATGGATGTTGTTACTGTCAATGAGGGTAAAGCATTCGTCGAAAGTTTTATTCCGTCGGAAATTGAGTAAAACATGGGTGCGTATCCGGGTAAAAATACGGCATCATATTCGGTATCGAAACCGGTACCGGCCTCCGGTACGATTTTTATAATGCTCTCCTGAGCCGTATTTTGTTCGGTGTCGAAAACCGTGAGTTTAAGGGTATTGCACGGAGCCTCTTTTAACCAGTTTGTCGAATTGTTAGTGCGGTCGGAAGCATCGATAACAAGTGAACCCGGAGCCGTATTTACATGAACCATAAACCCCTGCATGGCGGGTATAATTCCCGTTCCCGCCGGAATATCCACATAGCTGGCACTCTCCTCTTTCCAGATTTTCGCCGTGGCATCAATATTTGTTAAAGACCAGTCGGTTTTGTTCCAGTACAATGCTGAGGGGTATGGATTGCCGAGCAGGTGCCAGCCCGGTGCCGATTGTGAGGTTGTATAAGTAAGGTCCGTAACGGCATAATCTTCAAAATTGGGTTCGCCCATAAACGATTTCGTTTGATTTGTACCGTAAGCAACAAGATATCCCTTTCCCGTTTGGAAAGTTGTTTCAAACGAGGAGTTCCAGCCTCCCTGACTGTTTTTGCAATTTTCCCACAGGCTGGTGGTTTCATCCCATCCGTAGAAGTCTTCGTTTGCCGAAGGGGGATTCGATACAAATCCGGGCCGGATATTTTGATTTTTTACCGGCGAGGCTATAAAATGCCCTCCGTGCAGGGCGTTGGTCCACGATGCGATATACCGTTTAAAAACGGGGTTTTCACCGGGGAAGAGCTGTAAATATTTGCTGTCGTCGAATATGATGGAGCCGGTAGCCGTTGTGGTGGTTTGTACTTCAAAAGTGTTGGCGGGAGCCAAATTCGACACTACAGGGTAACGGGGCATTCCGGCGGGGATTATCACATCGGCATAACTCGTCGGAGGATTTCCGCCGTTCCAGTTGTTCCCTTTCCACCAATCATCGTCAGTACTGCCGTTCCACGAAACGGAGCCGTCGGTTTTTACCGTTACATAAAGGTCGTCGATGTGCATGGTGTCGCCGTCGCTGCTGCTTTTTCCGTGAAAACCTATAAAGTAAGTGCCGGAAGAGGAGGGCGTGAAAGTTTCGTTAATAAATTCCATCCCCGATGATGCTTCTTCCACCGAAAGGATTATGGTATTGGTCATAGATGCTGCCATGGCTTCGGTACCGTATTTCACAGCTAAATCTTCATCCCAACCCGATTCGTACATAAATCCGAGTTCGTACTCGGTACCACCTGTAAGTTGAATACCGTTAGTAAAAAACCAGTCGTCCATGTCAATCATACCGTTCGCTTCTATGCGCAGTGTGTTTGTACCCGAAAACAACGATGAAGCGTTTGTTTCCCAGGTAACCGGGTCGTCGTTGTTATTTTCCGTTCTTGTACCCTGAGGCAGACCGGGTGTTGTTTCGGTATCGAAACTTTCGAAATAGGGAGTGCTCACCGGAGGCGACGAGGTATAAAAGGTATGGGGACCCGTCCATGCACTTTTGCCGCCACTGCCGCAATCGGCACGTAAATACCAGTCGTAGTGCGTTGTTGCTGCCAAGCCGCTTAACGCATACGGTTTAGAGCTTGTGTTAACGGTTGTTCCCTGCCCTTGTGCAAACCCTTCGCTGCCATACTCAATATCCCAGGCGGTGGTGGTACCGTTTTCGGTCCAGTTTAAATCTGCCGACGAGGTTGTATAGTTGCTTTCGTTTTGTGCTTCGGGGGGTAAGCAGGCGGGAGACTCCCTAACGTCAACCAAATCAACGGCCATGTCGGATGTTTCGTAGCCGGTGGTACCTTTTATTTTAATAATTACATTGTTATTACCACCGTAATTGGTTAGATAGAGTGTTTTTTGGAGCCAACCGTTACCGCGGTTACCGGTTTTGCTCCAAAGTTCCGTCCAGTTGGCACCGTTGTCGGTGGTGGCCAATACCTGCAACGTACCCATATAATATCCGTACATATTGTAATAAAACGAAAATTGAGGGGTTGTAATTCCGGTAAAATCAAATCTTAAAACAAGGCTTGCCTCTTTTTCAAAATTATTTGTCGATTCGAGAAATAGATAGCAGGAACCGTCGTAAGCCGATGACGGACCTGTATTGGCGGTAGGTGTCGGTCCGCTCTGTTTTGTAAAGTCCAATCCGTCGCTGACAAATTGATGCCAATCAGCGGTACCTGTTTCAAAGCTTTCGGTATAGGGAAAAGATGAAACGGTATCGGGGACATTTTCGGTTTGAAAAGTACGTTTGCCTGTCCAGCCGGTGTGCGATCCGTTGTAGCATACCGAACGTACGTACCAGTCGTAAGAGGTTGCCATTTGCAGTGTGTCGGGATTAACCGTTTTGGAGCTTGTGACGGCATACGATTTTCCGGTAGTGTCGGTTCCCGCCGTAACCACACGCAAATTCCAGCTGTCGGCAACATTGTCCGTCCAGTTCAGTGTTGCCTTTAGTAAATCTATGTCCGTTTCGTTTTGTGCCGTTGGGGTGGCGCATTGATAATCGTAAATGTGAATGTCGTCGATATACCAGCCGTTTTTGGTAACAGATCCGTCGGAGGTAAGCCGGAAGCGGATTTGCACATTGGAGTTTTTGTAATTTTTAAGTTCGAATATTTCTTTTTTCCACCACGAATTTCCGGGGGTTTCGTTTCCCGTTCCCCATATTGAATAGCCGGTTTCGTAAAAACATTCGTTTGAGGCACAACCGGATGCGTTTCCAAAATAGGTTGATGCCGGCAGCGTAACAAAAGTGGAACCGCCGTCGGTGGAAACCTGCACGTAACACTTGTCGTAACCACCTTCGGTTTTGGCAATATGCCAAAATTCCAGCACGGGATTAACGGTTGACGACAAATCAAGGTAGCCCGTTTCGGCCAGTATGTTTGTGTTGTTGTCGGTATAAGCGTTATGTGCACAATAGGTACCGCCATGCTTGAGGTTTGACTCCAAAGCATAATCAACACTGTTTCCGGAAGCATTATTAAAATAACTGAATCCGCTTTCAAAGTTTTCGGTCAGGGGAAAAGTGTGTGCTCCGTATGCTGTTTTAAATGAGGCGGGACCTATACGGGTGCTGTACGAACCGGTACCGCAAGAGGAACGTATGTACCAGTCGTAGTCGGTTGACGAGGAAAGTCCCGTTAAAATGTACGGGTTGCTGTTTGTGGTAACGGTAGTTCCGTTTCCGGGTGTAAATCCTTTGGGGCCGTATTCTATTTGCCACGACGAAGCCGAACCGTTTTCGGTCCATCCCAACCGTGCGGAAGTTGATGTTATAACGGGGGTTTCAAGGTTTGACGGTGCCGGACATGAGTACTCATCGATTTTAAAATCGTCAATACATATATCTCCGGGATAGCTGCTTCCTCTCTCTGCTCTGAACCTTACACGGATAACTCCCGAATAGGAGGCGAGATCGACGGTTTTTTGATACCAGGGGTCACTTTGCACGGTTTGTTGTTGTCCGTTTATGGTTGCTTCGTCGTTGTTCCACGAGGAGCCGTCATTGATGTCAATGTGCAGGTTTCCCATTGCCGACCCGTACATATGATAAAAAAATGTTAGTGAAGGGTGCGTCAATCCCGTCAGGTCGATATAGGGGGAATACAATTCGGCTATGTCACCGGAGGTGCCGCCTTCGGCTTCGGTGTAGCCGTATTTTGAACCGCTATAGGCGGAGGGTGCGCCCGTGTTGTTGGAGGGTGTGGTACCGTTATCGGTTAAATTCCACGAATAGTCGGTAATGGTGTTAAAAGGGTCGGTACTCCAGCAGTTTCCCCATATGGCCGAGGTGGTGGCAGTGTGTGCTTCAAAGTCGTCGAAATAGGGTGCGGATTTTGCGCTGCATTCGGTTCTGAAAGTGGACCAGTCGCTGTAGCTGCTGTTGCAATTTGTACAATGGGCTTTAACGTACCAGTCGTAGGGCGTATCGGGATTCAATCCGGTAAGCGTATAGGGTTTTGAGGTGACATTGACCACTGTTCCCGTTCCCGGTGTAAAACCTTCGGGGCCGTATTGTATATCCCAGGTGGTAGCGGTTCCGTTTTCAGTCCAGTCGAGGTCAGCAGCAGTGGAGGTGATGTTGCTTTCCGAAAGATTGTCGGGTGTGGGGCAGCACACCGAAAGTCCGTCGAATATTATGTTGGCAATAAATTCACTCAGAGCGGTTGCTTCGGGAGGTGATGCAGGATCGGGATTGTAAATATGTAAATATTGAATGGAACGGTTGCCGGTTGTTCCTGTACAATAAAAATCGTTGTTATAATCATCCCAACCGGGGCTGTTTTCGTCAACGGCAACAACAATGTTGTCGGTACCGTTGTAATTCCAGTCCGTAATATCAATGGTAATCCACCCCGCACCTCCCGGGTCGGGGAAGGTGCCGTTCCAAACCTGTGTCATGGCCGACACCGGTATCCAGTCGGTAGTTGAATTAAAGGTGGTTTTGGTAGTGTGTCCCAGATAAATTGCCCAGTTATTACTGTTGCTTAAACCGGTTCCGTTAAAATACCATTTCAGTTGAGTTATGGTTCCGCCGTCGCCGTCGTTAATTTCGGATGCGAGGTAAATAACCTGTGAGTAGGTATAACTCATTCCGGGTTCGATGGGAAGACCTTTGTTAATTTCACTTCCGTCTCCGACCTGAATTTGTGAAAAGAGATTTGTAACCGTAAAAATGGTTACTGATAAAAACAGCATTATACTTTTTTTCATAACGGTAATTGTTTGTTAAAAAAACCAATACAAAGGAGCGTATTACTTTTTGGTAAAGCAAAAAATCAGATAGGACAATAGTAGGACAGGCAAAAATGTTAAACGGCTGTATAGCTGCTTTTTACAAAATAATTACAAAAATAATCGGGGACATGATGGTTTGAATGACGGAGATGAGATGTCAAAGCAGGGTCAGGAGAGCAACTTATGTTTAATCTATATTACTGAAATATTCTCTGAAATCCACCTGTCCCGGAAGGTTCATTTTTTTACGCAATCGCTGCCGGCTTTTGTTTATTGCAGCCGGAGTAACGTTTATTATTTGTGCAATTTCTTTGGTGGTAAGGTTTATTTTCAGATAAGCGGCAAGACGCAAATCGTAGTCGGTGAGGTTGGGATATTTGTTTTTAAGCGAGGTGAAAAATCCGGGATGTACTTTTTCGAAGTGTTTTTTTAGCATATCCCAGTTTTTATCGAAATTGAAACTTGTTTTAATAAGGTTGTTGATGTTTCTCAAACTGTTTTGGTTGTCAGCGGTTTTTAGTTTGGTTTCGATTTCGCGCAATATTTGGTTTTTATTCATAATTTGCATGGCAAGTGTTGCAAGTTTGCGGTTGCTTAACTCTATCTCCTGACGGTGTTTTTCTTCCTGTAATTTTCTTATGGTTTTTTCGGAAGCTATCTGTTGCTCGTGCTTAAGTTTTTCGAGGCGTGCTTTTTCTTTCTCGGTTTTTTGCAGCTGTTTGAGCCACTTAATGGATTTTGAACGGGTGCGTAAGAGTTTAATAAGCAACAAAACAACCATTATCAACACCAAAAAACCGGAAACCAAAATAATGAGATATTGTTTTTGCTGATTCTCTTTGTGTTGCTTAATAAGTAACTGGTTTTTTAACTGTTGGTTTTTTTTCTCTTTAAGCTGGGTTTGATATTTTTTTTCAAGTTCAAGGGTTGTTTTTGTCACTTTTTCATCCGTCACGGTATCGTCAAAAGCTTTATAGAGCTTGTATTGTGCCAGTGCCTCTTTGTAGTTGTGTCGATGTTGATAATAACCGGAATTAATACGATGAATTTCGGAAATAAGATATGGCGATTCCACCTTGAGTTTGTTAATCTTCCCGATATACATTTTTGCCGAATCAATATCATTACGGTCAAGATAAATTCCGGAAAGAGTAACCATTGATAATGTCAGGTAATAGCCGTCGTCAACCTGTTGAGCCGTGTTAACCGCCTCTTTCAAATATTTTGTTGCTTTTTCGGGTTTGTTTAGCATCTTATAAGTTTCGCCGAGTAATAAAAGTGAAGAACTTAAATTTCGCAATAACTTATAACTTTTTTTCAATTTCACCGACTGCAATAAAAAGGTAAGCGCGGTATCGGGTTTTTTCAAATCGAAATACAGGGAACCGAGGTTGTGATAAAGACGTGCAAGTTCACGTTCGTTACCGGTTTTATTAAAAAGACGTTCGGCATCCAAATAGTATGAAATAGAACTTTGAGGTTGTTTGTCCATAAGTATATTCCCGATGCTCATCATCACTCCGGCTTTGTAATTTAATCCGGTTGTGTCGGATCTGTTTTTAAGAATTTTAAGTGCCTGAATATTCGTTCGAATGGCACTGTCGTTTTGCTCCATCCGGAAAAAGGCGTTGGAAATTCCTTTCAGACTGTTTACCATTGCCGTGGTGTCTTTAAGCTTCCGGTAAATATTAAGAGCCGCTTTGTTCATTTGGAGCGCCTTGTTGTAGTTTCCCAAAAAAACATGGATGATGGCTTCCGCATTGTAACTGTTGGCGATAAGCCTGCTGTTACCGGTTTTTTTACTAAGGGCAAGTGCCGTGTCAAGATAGACGATGCAACTGTCGGTTTTGCTTAAAAAATAGTAAGAGGCTCCCATGTAAAGCGAAAGGCGGGCAAGAGTTTCGTTGTTTGTTATGGTACCCGAACGGAGTAGGCTGTCGGCAATGGAAACTGCCCTGCGCGGGTTTCGTACATAGGTGTTGCTTAAATGGTTTAACAGGCTGTCTTCCGCCCGGGAGCCGGTTTGGGCGGCTGTAGCATCGGGCGATAGTATGTATGCAAAGAGTAATAAAGAAACTTGTAAAACACTATGTTTAAAAAAAAGCATCTTAATAGGGTGTTTAATTTTTATTGCCTGTTTTTTATTTTAGCGATGAAAGTAAAGAAAATTTGGTTAGGTATGGAAACATGTTGAAAAAACATAGTGCTTGTGATGAGGGTTTTGCCGGTTCTTTAATTAATGGTTGTGATTATTCCGGTGGTAATCCTCAGGATGATTATTTGTTTGATGCTTATAATAAAGAATGTTTTTTGTAGGATTAGTGTTCCTCCCGGTGTTCTTGCTTATGATAGGGTTTGTTGTTTTGATAGTGTTTTGAGAATAATCTTTCTCATTTCATTTCTTTGTGGCGAAATAAAGAAAAGTGCAAAACCTGAAATGCTCATCGCTGAGCTCTCAATGCTTAACGCTCAACTTCAAACATTTCTCTCTTCTCTTTTCATTTCTTTGTGGCGACAAAGAAACGAAACAAAGAAAACGCCCGGAAACGTATGCTTCGGCGCGCTCTGTCAAATTGCTTGAAATAATACAAAAGTAGTGTGCCGTTACCGGCACAAACGCAAGCGCCTTTTGTTTATTTCTACGCAATTTGCCATTCACGCCAACGCGGGCTCGCCGTTTCCGG
>CAZJUQ010000038.1:0-147678 GCA_964549335.1 uncultured Lentimicrobiaceae bacterium
ATATAAATTTGGGTTTCAATGCCTTATGTTTATTTATCACCCGTCGGTGAACTTACACTTTTCATTGAGGAGTTAAAGATAGGGAATTTTACAAACAAATGAATAAAAAAGCAAAAACATTTTAGAGCCAACATATATAAATTGAATAGAATTTGCGGAGAATAACCAAAATGTTTTTATTAAGTAACATAAAACAGGATTTCAGTATTGTAAAATATATTTATAAGACGATAATTATTTGTATTTTACTTGGGTAGAAAATGAGACACTATCATTTTACTCCGTTTTTTTTCCCGTTTTATCAATAAAATACCACGAATCGCTTTCCCATTTAACATGGTCAAAATCTTTTATCTTCTTGCAATTTTTCGAAACTTTCGCCTTTCCGTTTTCAAAGTAATAGGCACAATCAAATTGACAAGGTATTACTATTTTTCCACGCCTGTCGGCATACCCTATTTTACCATATCTTACTACTCTGAACAAACCCTCATTAATAAAATCGGGACCGTTATCAAAGCTAAAAACTTTGTATAAAACATTTCCCTCTTTATCTATCCCTATCAACCCCAAATTTTTATCCGAAACAATTGCAAAAGTTTTCAACGTATCAGTCCATGTAGCATAATATCTTCCAGGCGGTATAACGGTATCGCCTTTCCTGTTCACAAAAGCAAAAGGACTTCCTGTCTCGTAACCCGAAACATCCTGCGACTTAACAATCAAAAAATCATTAGTGTCAATTGCGGATAAATCCAAATCGCGATATTTAATGTTTTCGGCTTTTTTATTGTTCATAACAGAACATGACATTAATACCAAATTGGCAATCAATAAAACAATCTTGGTTTTCATGCAGCATAAATTTAATTCATATCGAAACAGGTCAAAATATTTTAACCAAACTGTTTATAACTTATACCTTCGGGCACTTTGTTTACGGTATTCCCGTAAACCAACCGTTTAACCGGACACTCTACATAACCGTTAATAAAAGTCCCTTAGTGAGTGGCAATCCTTATTTTTCGTGTGCCGTAAACTGCTTCCAACCTACAAGTCTGTCGTACTCGGGCATCCGGTTACGATAATAAACCGCCACAGTGTACTGATTGTGTGTCTCCCAATGGTCACCTTCAACAAAGGTAATATCTCCCTTTTTTTCGCCGTTTTTCAGTACCACATAATAATATTCGTAATAACCCTGTTTTAAGAACAGTGTTGCCTCATATTGTCTCAAAGCGGCATTATACATCATTTTACTGTTATCGTCAAATTGCCAGTCGGTAATTGCACCTATTATGTACACGTCGGCATTCTCTATTTTATTCTGTTTTAGAGTAAATTTCACATTGGCATATTCGCCTTCGAGGGCGCTGTTTTGGTCGTTACGGGCTTTTATCAACTTTCTCCCGTGAATATTTCCGTAAGTTTCGTACTCTTTTCTTCTTCTTGAATAATCGGTATAAAGAACAACATCGTAGCCGTCCGACGTTGGGGTCAGTCGGCGTATATATTGCGACTGGTACCAAAAACTTTTCATATCGAAATATCTGGGCTCGTTTCCCCCGTCAAATACAATTCCGTCGGGAAAATCAAAGTTCAAAACGAATTGATTAACGGAGGTGGGTTTGAGATTTTCAATTGCATTGTCCCACCTTCCGTTTTGTCGTATCGTTATCGAAAAACGGCGCGACGGGTCAAGGGCAAAATTGTCGGGAGTTATTATACTCAAATCAATTTGTTGTTTTTTACGGGTAAAACTTAAATTTTTCGGGTAATAGGGTATCTCGGTTTTTATGGTTGTAAAAGGTTCCAACACGTAAAACCTTTTTGTAAACAAAATATTTCCTTCCACAGGCTCGTCCAGGTAAACCACCAAAAGGTAATTGCCCGAAATTTTTGGACGCATATTATCGTTAGGTATAGTAATGTAATAATGTATGTAAGGCAATTTGGCATTGAACGAAAAATCATACTCGGTCAAATCATCTTCAAAATACCCGTCTATATAATCCATTTGTTCAAGATTTGATGTTTGCCAATCGGAAGTACAATGCACTATGGTATATTTAAAAGGATAATGCTTATTGCTCAAATCGTCAAACTCAACGGTTATACGGTCAGGTTCGTTTAATTTCATTACGGGGTCGGAAAGCTGATCGTTGTTGGCATAACACAATACCGTTACAATATTTCCGTCGTATATTGCATCTCTGTTTTCAATTTTCTGACCAAATAGACTACTGAAACAAAAGAGAATGACAATTAACATAAGAACAGCAAACCCCGTTTTCCCTGTTAATTTAAAACTACTATAAATAACCATTTATTCTATTGATTTTATTTGCTTTCTAACGGTTTGTAAAACTAAAAATTTTTTAGATTGAAAATAAAAATGAAAAAAATGTAAAAAAAAGTTGGATTTTTTGTAGTAAATTGCCCCGAAATTTTAAATTCGCATTTTTAATTTAATATGAATTTATATATATATGTCAACAGTTTATTCCATTAAAAAAGGCTTAGATATCAGACTGATAGGCGAAGCCGAAAAAACAGTCGTTGACTTAAACGCAGAACGTTTTGCCATAAAACCTCCCGATTTTATCGGATGTTTTCCCAAAATGACCGTAAAAGAAGGTGATGAAGTTAAGGCGGGGAGCCGGATATTTTTCGACAAGTACCGTCCCGACATTATATTTACATCGCCGGTAAGCGGAAAGGTATCGGAAATACGAAGAGGTGCCAAGCGTAAGATTTTGGAAGTCGTAATCGAATCCGACGGCAAAAACGAGAGCATTGATTTCGGCAAGAAAGATATCAGTTCGTTGTCGCGCGAAGAGGTCATAAAAACAATGCTTGACAGCGGAATATGGCCTGCACTGCGCCAGCGTCCCTACTCCGTTATTGCCGACCCCGCCACCGAACCCAAATCAATATTTGTACCTGCATTCGACACATCGCCTCTTGCACCCGATTTCGATTTGATGGTACACGGTAAAGGGGAAGTATTTCAAGCCGGTCTCGATGTATTGACAAAGCTGACAAAAGGCAAAGTTTATCTTAATGTAAATGCGCAGAAAACCTTGTCGAAAGTGTTTCTAAATTCGAAAAACGTTGAGATAAACAGTTTTAAAGGTCCCCACCCGGCCGGAAACGTAAGCGTTCATATCAGCCGCCTCGACCCCATAAACAAAGGCGAAACGGTATGGTATATTTATCCGAAAGACATTTTAATACTCGGCAACCTCTTTCTCACTGGCAAATACGACACCTCCCAAATAGTAGCCCTTACGGGTTCTGAAATTTTGCACCCGAAATATTACAAAACTTTTGCAGGTGCATCCATAAAAAAGATGGTTGACGGAAATGTTACCGGCGGAAACAACCGTTATATCAGCGGCAATGTATTAACGGGCGATAAAATAGATAAGGAGGGATTTATTGGTTTTTACCATTCACAGGTGACCGTTATTCCCGAGGGCGATTATTACGAATTTTTCGGGTGGGCATCACCGGGATTTAACAAATTCAGTGTTTCGCATTCGTTTCCCGCATTTCTTTTTCCCAAGAAAAAATTCAAAGTTGACACCAATATGCACGGGGGCGAGAGGGCATATGTTATCCCCGACCAGTTCAACAAAGTTTTTCCCTTTGATATTTACCCGCTCTATTTGATAAAAGCAATACTGGTTGAAGATATCGATTTGATGGAAAATTTGGGAATTTACGAAATTGATGCCGAAGATTTTGCCCTTTGCGAAGTGATAGACGTATCAAAAACCGAAGTACAAAAAATTGTACGCAAAGGTCTTGAAATGATTAGAAAAGAGATGAGTTAATAAAATTAAACATGTAACAATTTAATACATGAAAGCATTAAGAAAATTTATTGATAAACAGAAACCCCATTTTCAAAAAGGAGGCAAGTTTGAGAAACTTCAATCCACCTTTGAAGGATTTGAAACTTTTCTTTTTGTTCCGAATACCGTTACTCCTCCAAAAGGTGCACATATTCGTGATGCCAACGACATGAAACGCACCATGATACTGGTGGTAATAGCCCTCATACCCGCCATGATTTTCGGGATGTGGAACGTGGGATATCAACACTATATTTCGCATGGCGGCTCAATGGCATTTTGGGGCAACTTCACATACGGATTTCTTAAGGTTTTGCCTTTGATAATAGTATCGTATGTGGTGGGGTTGGGAATAGAATTTTTGTTTGCACAGATAAGGCACCACGAAATAAACGAGGGATTTCTCGTGTCAGGATTGCTCATACCGTTAATAGTGCCTCCCGATATACCGTTATGGCAGTTGGCTTTGGCCGTGGCTTTTGCCGTAATATTCGGAAAAGAGGTTTTCGGCGGCACAGGGATGAACATTTTAAATCCCGCCCTTACTGCACGTGCCTTTTTGTTTTTTGCATATCCGGCAAACATGTCGGGCGAAAAGGTATGGATTGCCGACAAACTCGACACTTTTTCGGGTGCCACTCCCCTCGGCGATGCCCTTGTAGGCAAGTTCGACCAAATTCCTTCGGCTTACGATATGTTTATGGGTTTTATTCCCGGTTCGGTTGGCGAAACATCAACTCTGATGATTTTGCTCGGAGGTCTCTTCTTATTGGCTGTAGGTATTGCCAACTGGCGAATAATCTTATCGGTATTTGCAGGAGGTTTTGTAATGGGTCTTATCTTTAACTGGGTAGGAGCCAACGATTACATGACGCAGGTTCCTGCTTGGGAACACCTTATAATGGGAGGATTTGCTTTCGGTGCTGTATTTATGGCTACCGACCCCGTAACGGCGGCACAAACACACAAGGGAATGTATTACTACGGATTTCTGATAGGTGTTGTCGCGGTACTCATACGCGTTGTCAACCCCGGCTACCCCGAGGGCATGATGCTTGCCATCTTGCTTATGAACGTTTTTGCCCCGCTCATTGACCATTACGTTGTGGAAGCAAATATCAAAAAGCGTTTAAAACGTGCAAAAGCCTTGGTTAATAATTAAAGAAAATTTACAGATATGTACTCAAACGGATATATATTCAGATATGCGGCAATTTTGGTAATAATTACGGCTTCGTTGCTCTCGCTTGCCGCAATGCTGCTTAAACCTTTTCAAGACAGGAACAGAGCCATTGACAAAATGCAAGGCATTCTTTCGTCGTCGGGATTGCATAATATTGAAGCGGGAAAAGCAATTTCGCTTTTCAACAAATACATAGTGGAAGAGGACATTATAAATCCCGAAGGAGATATCGTCACCTCTTACACAAAATCCCCGAAAGAGGAGGGTGAAGCTTTTCATGTGGATTTGAAAAAAGAGAACTATAACAAATCGAAAGGCAAACCTTACAAATTGCCTTTGTATATTGCCAATGTGGAGGGAAAGAAGATTTACATCATACCCATGAGAGGAACGGGATTGTGGGGACCCATATGGGGAAATATCGCCCTGTCCGACGATTTTAATACCGTGGTAGGTGTCTTTTTCGACCACGAAGGCGAAACCCCCGGACTTGGTGCCGAAATAACAACCGAGAATTTCCAAAAACAGTTTACCGGTAAAAAGATTTTTGACGATAAAGGAAATTTTACCTCGATAAAAGTGGTAAAAGGCGGCATAAAAAAATTGCCCCCTCAAGAACAAATTCACGGTGTTGATGCCATTTCGGGAGGTACAATCACCAGTAAAGGCGTAGAAGCAATGATAAACACCACGCTAAAAAGTTATTTGCCGTTTATTAAGAAACACAACAAAGATAAATAGATATGAGCACGGAAAAGAAAGAAAAAGAACCTTTGTTTTCGCCGGCTAACGTAAAGTTGCTTACCAAGCCGCTTAACCTAAACAATCCCATTACCGTTCAGGTGTTGGGTATCTGTTCGGCACTTGCCGTAACGGTAAAGCTAAAACCGGCACTGGTAATGACACTGGCGGTTATCGCCGTCACCGGCATTTCGAATTTGGTAATTTCGCTTTTGCGAAACGGAATACCACCGCGAATAAGAATTATAGTGCAATTGGTGGTTATTGCCACTATGGTAATTTTGGTCGACCAAATTTTAAAAGCTTTCGTTTACGACGTAAGTAAACAATTATCGGTTTTTGTGGGATTAATTATCACCAATTGTATCATCATGGGACGTCTTGAAGCTTTCGCCATGGCAAATAAACCTTGGCCTGCGTTGCTCGACGGAATAGGAAACGGTTTGGGCTACGGACTTATTCTAATTACAGTAGCTTTTTTCAGAGAGTTGTTCGGATCGGGCACCCTGTTCGATTACCGTATTGTCCCCGAAGCATTTTATAACTTCGGTTACGAGAATAACGGATTGATGATTTTGCCGCCCATGGCCTTGATAACGGTGGGTGTAATAATATGGGTACAACGATATTACAACCGCGAGTTAATTGAAAACAAATAACAGAAAAAATTATCGCCATGCAAGAGATATTTAACATATTTATAAAATCCATCTTTGTTGACAACATGGTATTTGCCTATTTTTTGGGCATGTGTTCATACCTTGCTGTCTCCAAAACCGTAAAGACCTCGGTAGGACTCGGCATTGCCGTAGTATTTGTACTGGGGATAACCGTACCCGTAGATTACCTGCTAAACGAGTATATACTTAAGCCGGGAGCAATGAGTTGGATAGACCCCGGTTTCAAAGACCTCGACCTGAGTTTTCTCAGTTTTATAATTTTTATTGCAGTAATTGCGAGCATGGTACAACTTGTGGAGATGGTAGTGGAAAAATTTTCGCCGGCTCTTTACAACTCGCTGGGTATTTTCCTTCCTCTAATAGCTGTTAACTGTGCTATTTTGGGGGGCTCGCTTTTTATGCAGCAACGCGAATATCAAAGTTTGGGACAAGCCACCGCCTTCGGTTTAGGCTCGGGAATAGGCTGGTTGCTCGCCATCGTTGCCATTGCGGCAATTCGCGAAAAGATACGTTATTCGAATGTTCCTCCGGCATTACGCGGAATAGGAATAACATTTATTATAACAGGATTAATGGGAATAGCTTTTATGAGCTTTCTCGGAATTAAATTATAAAAAAACAAACAATTAATAATATGTCGTTATTATCAGTTGGCACAACTACCGTAATACTTGTCGGGGTTGCAGTATTTTTGTTGATAATTTTACTGCTTGTTGCAATTTTGCTTTACGCCCGTAAAAAACTTATGCCTCAGGGTAAAGTAAAAATTACCATAAACGAAGAAAAAGAGATAGAAACCGACCCCGGCAACAGTTTGTTGACCACATTGGCAAACGAAAAAATCTTTTTGCCGTCGGCGTGCGGTGGCGGAGGCACCTGCGGCATGTGCCGTTTGCAGGTCTATTCGGGCGGAGGCTCCATTTTGCCTACCGAGAAAGGATTTTTTACTCGTAAAGAGCAGATGAACCACTGGCGCCTCGGATGTCAGGTAAAAGTGAGACAAGATATGGAAATTGCCGTCCCCAAAGAGATTTTCGGCATTAAAAAATGGGAGTGTGAGGTGGTATCGAACCATAATGTGGCAACATTTATCAAAGAATTTGTTGTTAAACTTCCCGAAGGCGAAACCCTCGATTTCCGTTCGGGAGGATACATACAAATAGACGTACCCAAAATTGAAGTCGATTTTAAAGACATAGATGTTGAAGAAGAATACCGCAGCGACTGGGATAAGTTCAAAATGTGGGATTTGAAAATGAAAAATCCGGAACCCATATTCAGGGCTTACTCCATGGCAAACCACCCCGCCGAAAACAATATCATAATGCTTAATGTACGTATTGCCACCCCGCCGTGGGACAGAAAGAAAAACGCATTTATGAATGTAAATCCCGGAATTTGTTCGTCATATATCTTTTCGAGGAAACCCGGCGACAAAGTTACCATATCGGGACCTTACGGCGAATTTTTCATAAAAGATACCGACCGCGAAATGATGTTCATAGGTGGCGGCGCCGGAATGGCTCCCATGCGTTCGCATATCTTTCATCTTTTCAAAACGGTTCATACCAAACGTAAAGCCACATTCTGGTACGGTGGACGCTCATTGAAAGAACTCTTCTATGTGGACCAATTCAAACAAATAGAAAAAGAAAACGACAATTTCCGTTTCGAAGTGGCACTCTCCGAACCGTTGCCCGAAGACAATTGGAAAGGAAAAACCGGATTTATTCACCAGGTGATTTACGATAATTATTTGAAAAACCATCCCGAACCCGAAGAGATAGAGTATTACCTCTGCGGACCACCCTTAATGATTTCGGCAGTGCAAAAAATGCTCGACGACCTGGGCGTTCCCGAAGAGATGATTATGTTCGACGACTTTGGAAGTTAGTTAAATTTAAAAAAAGAAATTCTTTTTTAAATTTATTCTGTGTGGTATATTTATAGTACTTTTGTATAAAGTTAGTTGCCTGTTTTTATAACAACCATAAATCATGAGAAGAATTGCTTTCACAGCAATATTGTTGCTTGCAATACCGGCAATAAACACACAGGACTTTATTTATCTCCGTGACGGAAACCGTATAAAATCGAAAATTAAAAAAGTAAACTATAAAAAGGTTTTATATAACAAATATTGCAGCAACGATACCACAAACTATTTCGTAAATAAAGCGGAAGTGTTGTTGATAGCATATGAGAACGGTAAAGTAAATTTTTTAAAAGACGTGCCGGAAATTTCACAAACTTTCAATTTTAATAAAAACTTAATAAGCTATCATCTTTTCGATTTGATTATAAACGAATTTACGTTATCGTACGAACACCTGTTTAAAAACGGCACCGTGGAACTGCAGATACCCGTTTCGATAGGATACGGAAAAAACCGGGATTTTAACAATTTGTTTTACAGTGGGGTTTATTTAAATATTTACCCTACCGGACAAGGAAAAAGGCGTTATTTTTTCGGTGAGGAATTACAGGCGGGTGTGGTTGAATATGATGTACATTGGCACGAAAAAGATGAGAATGGAAATCCACAACCAATGACGAAAATTTATAACCGTTTTTACGCGAAATTGCTAATTAACAACGGAAAAATAAAATTCGACGACCACGAACCAGACAACCAACCGGAAACCGCCGAAACAATTTCGTTTAACACGACACACCGTACCGGTATTAAACCGTCACGGGCTTGATACACAACGAATATAAGTTACAAAGTATGCAGAACATAAATTATAAAACCGGCAAATGAGATTTCTACAAGTATTATTGGCAATAATTCTTGCCGCCGGAATAAATTCATGCAAAAAAGCAGAACCCGTCCACATAACGGGCGAAGCGCAAGGCACCTATTACTCCATATTGTATTTCGATTCGCTGAACCGAGATTTTCATCCCGAAATAGACTCCATACTAAAACGTTTCGACCAATCGGTATCGTTGTGGGTTCCGGGTTCGGTTCTGTCGAGAGTAAACCGCAACGACACTACCGTTGTCCTCGACGGATTTTTTACGGGAAACTTTAACCTCTCGCAAAAAATAAGTGAAAAGACCGACGGCGCTTTCGATATTACGGTATCGCCTTTGGTTGAAGTTTGGGGGTTCGGGTACGAAAGCAGAAAACATGTTGACAAACACATTGTCGATAGTCTGTTGCCTTTGATAAATTACAAAAACATTAAAATAGTAAAGGGAAAGGTAGTAAAATCGGACCCGCGTATGAAAATAGATTTTAACGCTATTGCCCAGGGTTATTCGGTTGATGTAATCGGGAACTTTCTTGAAACAAAAGGGATAAAAAACTACCTTATAGACATCGGCGGCGAGGTGAAAGCAAAAGGCGAAAAAGCGGGAGGTAAACCGTGGAAAATAGGGATAGAAAAACCTGCAGCCGATAAGAATGCATCACGTTCGCTAAAAGCTGTAATAACCCTTAAAAACAAATCGATAGCCACGTCGGGAAGCTACCGCAAATATTTTGAAGAGAACGGAGTACGCTATTCACATACTATAGATCCGAAAACGGGTTATCCGGTACGACACTCTTTGTTAAGTGTTTCGGTAATAGCCGGCAATACTGCTGTTGCCGACGCATATGCCACGGCATTTATGGTAATGGGTTACAAAAAAGCCCTCGACTTTGTAAGAAACGACACCTCACTCGAAGCCTTTTTTATTTGGTCGGATACCGTTACGGGGAACTATAAAACCTATGCCACCAAAGGTTTCGAAAACAGGATAGTGAAGATATACGGCAAGTAACAGTTAACAGCTCCATAATCCGGTGTATTACTTTCACGGCAATTTAAGGTAGCACAAGAGAGTTTCCTCAAGTTTAAAAAAAGAGTATTTTTGCTATTATCAGCAAGAATACTAAAATGAAAGACTCACCCGGAAAGTTTTCAGTACAAAAACGCATTAAGAGTTTTTATTATGCCTTTAAAGGGATAAAAAGCCTGATTGTTTATGAGCACAATGCCAGAATACATCTTACAGCCTTGTTGTTTGCCGTGATGTCGGGCGTATATTTTGATATTGACGCAACGGAATGGATTGCAATAGTTATTGTATCGGGAATGGTATTTACGGCTGAGATATTCAACAGTGCCGTAGAACGGCTTGCCGATTATGTTGAACCGGAAAAAAGTAAAAAGATAGCCCTTATTAAAGATTATAGTGCCGCGGCGGTTTTGGTTTCGGCAACGGTGTCGGTTATTGTGGGTGCACTTGTGTTTTTTCCTAAGATAGAGGAATTGGTAAAGCATTTATACCGATAGAGGTAATAAAATTCAGGGGAGTTCCTGCCGGGCTACCGTGGAAGAGCACCGGTAAAAGTGGCGGAATGCGGCAGGGATGGAAGCGGTAGCCCGCAGACGGCAGCCTTAATGAAGCAGGCGGAGGCAGGGCTGACGTGAGGAAGCCCCTGAAAACGCCATAGCTGAATAAGGCTGCCGGCGAGGACTATAAGCGGACAGCCCGTATGCCGCCCAAAACATAAAAAGAGAAGTTTTACTGCATATTAAGACGGAGGGCAAGTTTGAACATGTTGAAAAAAGGTACAAAAAAAGGCCGGGAAAAGATATCCCGACCTTGAATTTTGTTTTTTACACAAATTATATTATTCGGCATCCATAAAGGGATAGCGGTAATTTGTGGCGGGGACAAAAGTCTCTTTGATGGTACGCGGTGTGACCCAACGGATAAGGTTGAGACTTGAGCCTGCTTTATCATTGGTGCCCGAGGCGCGCGAACCTCCGAAAGGCTGTTGGCCTACAACGGCGCCGGTGGGTTTGTCGTTGATGTAAAAATTGCCTGCGGCATGGGTAAGTTTGCGTGTTGCAACATCGATAAAATACCTGTCTTGCGAGAATATGGCACCTGTAAGTCCGTAAGGCGAAGTGTTGTCGAGAATGTCGAGAGTTTCTTCCCATTTGTCGGCTTGGTAAACATAAATTGTCAACACCGGGCCGAAGAGCTCTTCTTCCATGGTGATGTAGTGGGGGTTGGTGGTTAGAATAACCGTAGGTTCAATAAAATATCCTTCGGATTTGTCGTATCCACCTCCAACGATAATTTCGGCATCGTCATCTTTTTTGGCATTGTCGATGAACATTGAAAGTTTGTCGAACGAGGCTTCGTCGATAACCGCCGTCATAAAGTTTGTAAAGTCTTCGGGGCTGCCCATTTTAATGCTTTTCACCTCTTTTACGAGTTTTTCTTTTATTTCGTCCCAAAGATTATCGGGGACGTAGGCACGTGAAGCTGCGGAGCATTTTTGTCCTTGAAATTCGTACGCACCGCGCACCATAGCAGCTACAACTGCATCAACCCGGGCGGTTTCATGAACGAAAATAAAATCTTTGCCTCCCGTTTCGCCGACAATACGGGGATATGTTTTGTATTTGGAGATGTTTGTTCCTATTGTTTTCCAAATGTACTGGAATACGCCGGTGGAACCAGTAAAATGGAACCCTGCGAAATCGGGGTGGTCCATAACAACTTTTCCGGCAACAGGTCCCGAAACAAAAACAAGATTGATAACCCCTGCCGGCAGTCCTGCTTCTTCGAATATGTCCATGATAACTTTTGCGGAATAGACTTGAGTGTTTGAGCATTTCCAAACCACAACGTTACCCATTAAAGCGGGAGCCGAAGGGAGGTTTCCTGCTATTGAGGTAAAATTGAAAGGTGTAAGTGCATAAACAAAACCTTCGAGGGGACGGTATTCCAGACGGTTCCAAGTACCTTTTGCCGAGTCGGGTTGCTGCGAATAAATTTCGGTCATGTACTGTACGTTAAACCTGAAAAAGTCGGCAAGTTCGCAGGCGGCGTCAATCTCGGCCTGAAAAACGGTTTTCGACTGGCAAAGCATGGTAGCTGCATTAATTTTGGCGCGATAAGGACCCGAAAGCAAATCGGCAGCACGCAAAAATATTGCCGCACGTTGCTCCCAAGGCATATGTTGCCAGGTTTCGCGGGCTTTTAATGCTTCGTCAATAGCCATTTTAACATGCTCTTCGCCACCTTTGTAGTAATATCCGAGGGTATGTTTCAATTCGTGCGGAGGGTGTATGGCAACTTTTTCGCCTGTTGTCACACGTTTTCCGCCGATAACCATGGGGATATCAATTTGTTTGGATTTCATTTCAGCAATCATTGCCTTTAATTCGGCACGCTCGGGCGAACCCGGACGGTATTCCTTAACGGGTTCGTTGTATGCTTTGGGCACACTTTCAAGATTTTTATACATAGTTCTATGTTTTTATATTATTATTCAAATACAGGGCAAAAGTAAAATAAATTAACCAATTAGATGAACTTTTATGCAGTATAAATTAGCAAGTTGAATATATTGTTTTTATAGTAAATTTGTAATTGAAATAAAGCGCAAAAACTTTGGAAAAACATATAGCACACATACTGGATTTGGCAAACTCTACAGGTATTAATGCCATAGAAATTGTTTCGTTGCCTCCTTCGGGCTCGCCACGTAAATATTTCAGAATATTAACGGATGAATCAAAGAGTTTTATAGGGGTTTTTCATCCTCACCAAAAAGAGAATATTGCACATTACCGCTTTACCAAGCATTTTAAAAGCAAAAATTTGCCGGTACCCGAAATTTATGCCCGCTCGGCCGATTTCAAATACTTCATTTTACAAGATTTGGGAGATACCACTCTTTTGAAATACATTGAAGAGAACAGGAATAAATTAAACGGCGACGAAATTGTGTCCCTTTTTAAAAGAGCCGTTGACGATTTGTTGCTTTTTCAAACGGAAGGGATAAAAGGTTTAAATTTAAGTTATGCCTTTCCCGTATCGCAATTCGACAAACGTTCTATACTATGGGATTTGAATTATTTTAAATATTCGTTTGTAAAAACCAATGAGATAGAGACAGACGAAAACAGACTTGAAGATGATTTCGAAACGTTTGCGTCGGTCTTGTTAGGCGCAAAAGCGGAATACTTTCAGTATCGCGACTTTCAATCGCGTAACATAATGATTCATGATAACAGGTATTGGTATATCGACTTTCAGGGAGGCAGAAAAGGTCCTTTGGAGTATGACCTTGTTTCGCTTATATACCAGGCAAAAGCAGGATTAACACCTGACCAGCGCGACGAGCTGTATTCATATTACTTAAAAAAATTGCAGACCATTGAACCCGGCGCCACAGAAAGTTTTAAAAAGCATTACAAATATTTTGTATATTTCAGATTAATGCAGGTATTGGGAGCATACGGTTTCAGGGGGCTTTTTCAACGGAAACCCCACTTCCTGGAAAGCATATATCCTGCCATATCGGCTTTGGAACAACAACTGCAGCGATGTGAATTTCCCGGCAACATGCCCGAATTGAGAAACATTTTGTTAAAGATAAAGGAGATAAAAGAGAGGTATCGTCCCGTTAGCAACACCAACGATATTTTGACGGTGGAAATAAACAGTTTTTCGTACAAAAAAGGCGGAATACCATACGATATAAGTCCCAACGGGGGAGGCTTTGTTTTCGATTGCCGCGCTTTGCCGAATCCCGGACGGTTGCCTCAACTGAGAGATTACACGGGTAAAGACAAACCCGTTGTTGAGTATTTGGAAAATTTCGAAGAGATAGCATTTTATAAAAAAAATGTATTCGGCATAGTCACTCAAAGCATAAACAATTATCTGAAACGGGGGTTCAGCCGTTTGCAGGTTAATTTCGGTTGTACCGGCGGGAAACACCGTTCGGTATATATGGCCGAGGCTTTAAGGTCGTATTTGAGCAAAAAAGAGGGGATTCGCATTGTCGTAAACCATAAAGAACAAACGCAAGCATGAAAGCAATGATATTAGCAGCCGGAAAAGGTACACGGCTAAAACACCTCACAAATAACAGACCCAAAGCTCTTGTGGAACTGAACGGTAAACCCTTGCTGGGTATCCTAATAGAAAAATTAAAAAAAGAGGGATTTGACCATATATTGATAAACATTCATCATTTCGGCGAATTAATTGTAAATTACATAACAAAAAACAACAATTTCGGCATAAAAGTAGAATTTTCGGACGAAAGGGATAGACTTCTCGATACGGGAGGAGCAATATTAAAAGCAGCAAACTTTTTCGAAGGAGACCAACCTGTTTTGATACACAATGTCGATATTTTTTCGGATATAAAATTAAAACCCTTATTGGAATCTTTTAAAAGAGGTGACGATATTGCCAATTTGTTGGTTCGCAAACGGAACACAAAACGATACCTTCTTTTCGACGAAAAGATGTATCTGGCAGGGTGGACAGATAAAAGAACAAATAGTTTTAAACATGTAAAAGGTGTTGCGACACAACATTACAACGAATATGCCTTTAGCGGAATTTGGTTCGCAAAACCGCAGTTTGTAAAACTTATCCCTTACAAAGGAGCCTTTTCGATTGTTGATGCATGGCTGGAAATAGCAAGACAAAATAAAATAAAAGGCATTGTCGATAATTCAGCTTTATGGCGCGATGCCGGAACACCCGAAAATCTTTCGTCCCTGGAAATATTACTGAAGAAACAAAACATTTAATATTGTTGGCTTTAACAACTTTCACATCAGTGAAACCGCCGGGGTTACGGAGCACTTTACAATTTGGGGATAAAAACAAAAAGAGCCGCTGAAAATATAATCCGCGGCTCTATTAAAATAACCCAAACCCTACGGAGATAAATTCATTTTAATAATATGTGGGTCTTAAAACTTTTGCAATCATCTTTGCCACTCTAATTACCTGGACGGTATAACCGAATTCGTTGTCGTACCAGACATAAAGAACAACGCTTTTGTTATCCTTAGAAATTTTGGTAGCCGGGCCGTCGAATATAGCAGTGGCAGGTTCTCCTATAAAATCGGACGAAACGGCATCGTTGGAAGTTGAATATTTGATTTGTTGTACCAATCCGCCTTCGAGCGAAGCTTTACGCATTGTTTCGTTTACCTCTTCAACCGAAGTCTCTTTTTTCAGGGTAAGCGAAAGTATTGCCAATGAAACATTAGGTGTTGGAACACGAATGGCATTTCCGGTAAGTTTGCCTTTGAGCGAGGGTATTGCTTTGGCTACGGCATTGGCGGCACCCGTTTCGGTAATAACGAGATTGAGTGGTGCAGCGCGTCCCCTGCGGTATTTTTTGTGAAAGTTATCCAAAAGGTTTTGGTCGTTGGTATATGAATGAACCGTTTCCAAATGCCCTTTTTCAATACCGAAAACATTTTCCATGAGATACAATATGGGAGTAACGGCATTTGTGGTACACGAGGCGGCGGAAAAGACATTTTCCTTATCCACATTAACGGTTTTTTCGTTTACTCCGAAAACGATATTGGGAATATCGCCTTTGCCGGGAGCCGTTAACAACACTTTGGTAATTCCTTTTGCTTTAAGGTGTTTGGAGAGCCCTTCCCTGTCGCGGTAAACTCCCGTATTATCAATCAGCAAGGCATTTTCAATTCCGTATTCGGTATAATCGATATCTTCGGGATTGTTGGCAGCGAGCATCAAAACTTTATGCCCGTTTATGTATATTGTTTTATCGTCGAGATTTTCAATGGCAACCCCTCTGAAGGGTCCGTGAACCGAATCGTGACGGAAAAGGGATGCACGTTTAATAATATGCAAATCGTCGTTACCCCTTGTAACGATAGCCCTTACCCGGAGTTGTGTCCCCGTACCTAAAACTATTAACTGACGTGCCAACAAACGTCCAATACGTCCGAAACCGTAAAGTACCACATCGCGCGGTTCACAAGGTTTATTGTTTTTTCTGAGTAGTTTTTTCAACTTGAAGTTAACGAAATCGTCCTCGTCGGTAAAATTGTTCCGTTCTTCGGTCCACTCCCTGTTTAGCCTTCCTATATCGATACGTGCGGGTCCTATATCGGCATGCAAAATAGCTTTGGCAAGCTTCAAAGAGTCTTTAATACGTAAGGGCTTGTCGATAATGTTTTCGGCATAGGAGTGCCTGTAAAGGATAACACTGGAACTACGGTCGATAAGTTGATTCCTGAACAAAACCAACTCAATGGATTTGTCGTAAAAGAGTTTATAAACAACACTGATAAATTCATTAGCGAGTTTCTCTTGATACGACCAATCATTCAGGGAGGTAATATACTTCCCGTTCATGTTTTTTTCATTTGCCATTGTCCATTAATTTTTAATATTGTGTGAAATAAAATAATAAGCTGTGTGGCAAATATAAAAAAAGAAGGTTATTACATTATCTGCAACAACCTTCTTTATACTAAATTTAAATAAACCCTTAAAACCATGAACTTTACTGTCCGAGGTAGGCTTTCAGGAGTCTGCTTCTGGACGAGTGTCTCAAACGGCGTATTGCTTTTTCTTTGATTTGCCGTACTCTTTCGCGTGTCAAATCGAATTTTGCCCCTATCTCTTCCATTGTAAGGCCATGACTCATCCCTATTCCGTAATAAAGATTAATGACGTCACGCTCTTTTTCGCTTAAAGTAGCCAGCGAACGTTGAATCTCTTTGCCGAGCGACTCGCGCATAAGAGGTTGGTCGGTATCGGGTGTGTCATTAGGAACATACACGTCCAAAAAACTTGTCTCTTCGTCGGAAACAAGCGGAGCATCCATCGATACGTATCTCGTGTTTATTTTTTGAGCATTATCGATTTTATCTTCACTCATCTCCATGGCTTTGGCAATCTCTTCGTTGGAGGGAGCACGCTCAAATTCCTGTTCCAGTTTCGAACTTACCTTCTTTATCTTGTTAAGGGAACCTACCTGGTTAAGAGGCAGTCTGACAATCCGCGACTGTTCGGCCAATGCTTGTAAAATCGATTGCCTTATCCACCATACGGCATAGGATATGAATTTAAATCCTCTCGTCTCGTCAAAACGTTGTGCGGCTTTTATAAGTCCAACATTCCCCTCATTAATCAAATCGGGTAAACTTAACCCTTGATTCTGGTATTGTTTTGCAACGGAAACCACAAACCTTAAATTTGCTTTGGTAAGTTTCTCCAATGCCTTTTTATCTCCCGCCTTTATCCGGCGTGCCAATTCAACCTCCTCTTCAGCAGTAATAAGTTCTTCCTTGCCAATCTCCTGAAGATACTTGTCAAGAGAGGCAATGTTTCTGTTAGTAATTGATTTTGTTATTTTTAGCTGTCTCATGTTTGTTATTACGTTTTTTTTATTAATTTGTTACAAAAATACAAAAACCTTTTTATTTATAATTATTCTAAATAGTTTTTTTACAACATAAATTCATACGACACTCTCATGCCGTTAGGATAGACGCCTTTGAGGCGAATTACCCTGTTTTTCGATTTTGCAAGAGCATTGTTCAAATCCTCTTTATTGTTTACATCCACTCCGTTTACTTTGGTAATGATAAAACCTTTAACGATACCTCCCCGTTTCAAAATACCGTCGTTAACGTCAACCACCGTCAATCCTGAGTTTAAGCCCAAATTTTCAAGGTCTTCGCTTTTAGCCGTACGCAACGACACGTTTAAATCGTTATTGTAAAAGACATCTCCAACCTTAACAATGGTTGTAGTACCGTTTTTGTTTTTCAGGGTAACTTTAAAAGTTTTTTCTTTTCCGTCGCGGTGGATAACCACATTTACCACGTCTCCGGGGCTGTATTGACCAACGGTACCCGTAAGTTCCGAAATAGTATTTATGGGAGTATTGTTTATTTTAATGATAACGTCACCCTCTTTAATTCCCGCATCGGAAGCACCGCTACCGTCAACCACACCGGCCACATAAACCCCTTCCATTTCGGGCAATCCTATTTGGTTTGCAAAATCGGCGTCAATATCACGGATTTGAACACCGAGGTAGGCACGTTGTATTTCGCCGTATTTCATAAGGTCGTCAACAACTTTTTTAACGATATTAACCGGAATTGCAAACGAGTAACCTTCGTAAACACCGGTATGCGAAGCTATAGCGGCATTTATCCCCACAAGTTCGCCTTTTGTATTTACCAAGGCGCCACCGCTGTTTCCTCTGTTCACCGCCGCGTCGGTTTGAATAAACGACTCTATCGACGATCTGCTTCCGAGTATGTTTATGTTTCGTGCTTTGGCGCTAACTATTCCCGCTGTAACGGTTGATGTCAGATTAAAAGGATTGCCGACCGCCAGCACCCATTCTCCCACCTTCAAGTCGTCGGAATTGCCGTAAACGAGGTAGGGCAAATCTTTGGCATCAACCTTTATCAAAGCCAAATCGGTGGAAGGTGCCGTACCGATGACTTTAGCCTCCATTTTCCTTTTGTCGTTGAAAGTAACAGTTATTCTGTCGGCTCCTTCAACCACGTGATTATTGGTAACTATATATCCGTCGGGCGAAATCACCACTCCGGAACCATATGCTATTATTGCGCTCTGTTGGTGAGGATATCCGTAAAAATAGTCTCTGAAAGGACCGAAAAAATCGTCATAAGCCTCGGTTTTGACACCAATTTCGGTTTTTATGTGAACCACGGCATTTACCGATTTTTGTGCCGCTTCGGTAAAATCAACATTCTTTTGAGGTATGTATGAACTTTTTACTATGGGAATGGTATTTTGCGCTACAATATTATTCGACTTCCCAATATTTTTTTCGTTACGGTTTTTTACCGTTAAAAACATTATAACAAATACCAATGCTGTCCCGAGCATTGCCCCCAAAAAACTTTTTACAAAATTTTTCATAACTTTATATTTTTAAGTTTACCGTTTAAACGTTTTATTATCTTTTTAGTTTTGCAACTGTTGTTAATCTTTGTTAATTCACAATCAGAACTTTTAAGGTTAATCAACAATCAAACCGTTCTTATTTAGAACATTTTTATTTTAACAATATTTAATGAATAAAAGATGACTATCGAATTTTACAAATACCACGGCAACGGCAACGATTTTATAATAATAGACGAATGGGAAAAAAGTTACGATTTCGACAAAAAACGGATTTCGCTGTTGTGCGACAGACACTTTGGAATTGGCGCCGACGGTCTTATCAGGTTGTCGAAATCGGAAACAGCGGATTTTGTAATGAGATATTACAATTCGGACGGCAACCTTGCAAGCATGTGTGGTAACGGAGGCAGATGCATTGCCTCTTTTGCTTTCGAACACGGATACGGCGGCAAAGAGATGCGGTTTGAGGCTTACGATGGTATTCATAAAGCATCGGTAATAAAAGTACTGAAGCCGGGCAAAGAAAATTATATATCTCTTCGCATGAACGATGTAACAAATATTTCCAAAAAAGGGAAATACTATTTCCTCGATACCGGCTCGCCGCACTATGTGGAATTTGTGAAAGACGTTGAAAATACCGATGTGGTAAACAGGGGCAAATCGATACGTTACGACAAACGTTTTGCGCCCGGCGGTACCAATGTCAACTTTGTAGAGATAAAAGACAAACGACTTTTTGTCAGAACGTACGAGCGCGGTGTAGAAAACGAAACCCTTTCGTGCGGCACGGGTGTAACGGCAGCAAACATTGCCGCATATTTGGAAACGGGAATGAAAAATTTTGAAACAATAACCAAAGGAGGTTCTTTTTCAGTGAATTTCGAAACGGTTAATAATGTATTTGAAAATGTATTTTTAACGGGAGCCGCAACCTTTGTTTTCAAAGGTGTAATAAACATATAGAGACTATCTGCGGTGTTTTCTGAATATCCTTCTCTGTTTTGCCGAATATCCGTATTCACCGTTTTGACATGCGCTATTCCTGCGCGACCTGCAAACACCTTTTTCGCCAAGGTTTATTTTTACCGATGCATAGATATCCAATCCGTTCAAGTCGGCAAGTCCCAACCAAGTTCCGAGGCGTTCGGTACCTATTGTAAAAAACCAAAGCCTCGCCGATAATCCTATGCGGGGATATTTATAATCGTAAATGCTAACGGGAATATTCACCTCAAAATATCTTGTCTCGTAACGCGGAACAACGGCAATTTGCGCCGCCCTGCGCATGGCATTTCCGGTAATTTTTAAAGGGTGTATCCAAAAACCGCCTATGTATAGGTTTTTTGCCGTATGGAAATCCATCTGTACACTCAATGCCGTTGGCAAACCCACACTAAACGATGATGCTTTCAACGAAGATGCAGGATCGCCGTAAAACACCTCGCTCAACGAGCGCATAACCCCGTTTATACTGTTAAAGTTAACGGTATCGACATTATCCCAGTACGAACTTACATCGTCGTATGTATGCCATTGGGCATTGTTCTTAAAACGCAAACTACCCAAATCCAAAACCGAAACTCCTATCCGGTAAAAATAATCTTCGTACGGTTGCGAACATAACGAATACTTGTCCCAACGCTTGTATCCCCTTTTTTTCTTTATGTAAACAATACCCAAATCGGCAGAAATTCCGCTGCCTTTAAAAAAGGGGTCATGATTAATGTCGTTTGTATTATAATCGACAGGTAACGAAAACCCCAATCCGGCATTAGCATTTCTAATGTTTACGGTAGTGTCGTTAACTATTATGTAATCTATATTATCAACAGACATTGTAAGCCCGGCATAACCCCACAGTTTGCGCAGGGTTATTCCCAAGGTTAGTTGCGTATCGAAATATTTGTATATGTTATATGCATAACTGAAGCCCACTTCCATCCACGCCGAAGTTGATAAATCAATATTGTAATCGATAAAGTTAATATTGTGAAGCGAGTCGTCTTTTATGCCGATATATCCTATTGCCGGCATTTCCCACGGTATATTGTCGGCCGACATAAAATAGCGTGTTCCCGTGGTAAACGCAAAACCGTGATCGCCCCATTGAAACGAAGCCGACGGACCCGCCACCCTGATACTGGAATGTAAAAATTTTGTCTCCTTACCGTTATAAATTTTCACATTAACACTGTCTTCCCCGTATTTGGGAGGCTCTTCCAGTCGCATAGCTTTGTATATGGAATAGTCGCCCTTGGGTATATAGTACATATCTTGCCTGAAAAAAACGTCGGCCGATACTATGTTAATATCAAGATAGGTTTTATTATTTGTAAGCATTGCAGGATTGTACAAAGTGCTCATCACTCCGCTGTAATTCCCCAAACCTACACCCAACATTTCCTGTGCATATCCCCTGTTTTGCAGATATGTTATCATGAAAATCACAGGCATTAAATAAAATAAAAGAGATTCCTTCTTCCCCATTGTGTCAATTCATTCGATTATAAAAAATAAACGGCAAAAATAGTTTTTTCATATACATACGTTTTAAAACTTGACATAACCAAGCCGAAATAGTTGCATTCGTTTAAAACATTATACTGTTGTGTTACAAAAAAACAATATATTTGTTGGAGCAGGGAGAACGGACGTGTTTTGTGTTAAACTTTTGATTTATAACATACTGTACGGGTTTTTAAAATTTAATAATTTCTTAACACAAAAACGGATATGTTATTACGACTTTTAATTCACTTTGCGGCGTAATTTTAAAATCATAAAAAGTGGAAACAATTTACCTTATTTTAATTATCATTTTGTTTGCTCTTGCAGTCACCGATTTGATAGTGGGAGTAAGCAACGATGCCGTAAACTTTTTAAATGCGGCGGTAGGTTCAAAAGTAGCCAAATTCAGAGTAATAATGATTATTGCCGCTCTCGGTATTCTTGCCGGTACGGTTTTTTCGAGCGGCATGATGGAAGTGGCACGAAAAGGGATTTTTCACCCTCAGATGTTTTATTTCAAAGAGATAATGATAATATTTCTTGCCGTCATGATTGCCGATGTGTTAATGCTTGACATTTTCAACACTTTCGGTTTGCCCACATCCACAACCGTTTCCATAGTTTTCGATTTGCTTGGTGCGGCAGTGGGAATGGCATCGATAAAACTCATGAGTTCGCCCGAAAACCTCCAACAATTCAAACAATATCTTTATGACAACCGGTTAATAGAGAGTGTAAACCAATCGTTAAACCTTGGAGATTTCATTAATTCGTCAAAAGCCCTGGCAATAATTTCGGGGATACTCGTGTCGGTAGCCATTGCTTTTACTGTAGGCGCCATAATTCAATATATCGTCAGAATAGCATTTTCGTTCGATTATAAAAAGCGTATAAGCAAATTCGGAGCTTTGTGGGGTGGCATTGCCATTACCTTTATCACCTATTTTATTTTTATCAAAGGTATTAGCGGGGCAAGCTTCGTAACCGAAGATATTCAAGAGTGGATTAAAAGTAACAGCGGGTTATTGCTTTTATACAGTTTTTTGGGGTGGACAATAATTTTACAAATATTGTATTGGCTGTTTAAAGTCAACATATTGAAAATAATAGTGCTTGTTGGAACATTTTCGTTGGCAATGGCTTTTGCGGGCAACGATTTGGTAAACTTTATCGGTGTTCCCATTGCCGGATACAATTCGTACGAAATATATGCCCAATCGCCGGGAGCAAATCCCGACACGCTGGCAATGACTCAACTCGGGGGCAAGGTGGCCATTCCGGTATATTTCCTTCTCGGCGCAGGACTAATAATGGTTGTAACCCTGTTTACCTCGAAAAAAGCCAAATCCGTAATAAAAACCTCGCTTGATTTGGCAAGACAAAATACCGGCGACGAACGTTTCAAGTCGAACAAAGTATCCAAAATTCTGGTACGGTCATCCATAGAGGCCGTTTCGGGAATAAAGAAAATTATCCCCGGGAAAGTATCACGAGCCATTGAAAAACAGTTTGAACCATTGCCGCCGTCAAAACAGGAAAAAGACCCGCCCTCGTTCGATTTGATACGTGCTTCGGTAATTTTAACGGTCAGCAGCGCATTGATTGCACTGGGAACATCTTTGAAACTCCCATTGTCAACAACATATGTTACTTTTATGGTTGCCATGGGCTCGTCGCTTGCCGATAAAGCCTGGGGACGCGAAAGCGCGGTTTACCGTATTGCCGGAGTATTCAACGTTATCGGCGGTTGGTTTTTAACAGCCTTGGCGGCTTTTACCACGGCTTTTATTATGGCATACATTTTCTATTACGGCGGGTTTATTGCTGTGTTTGTCATGGTTGGTGTTGCCGTATTCGTATTTATTAAAACAAAAAAAATACATGCCGAAAGAAGCAAAAAACAAGACGATAACATAAATGCCATTCTCGACCTTACCGATGAAAACATGTCGGAAAAAGCAAAAGCCTCCATTATTAACAACCTGAAAACCATAAATGAAGAATACGGATATTTGATAGAAGGTCTTAAAACCGAAAATATCAAAACGCTGAAAAAAGCAAGAAAAAAGATAAAAAAGATTACCGCCGATACAAAATACATGAAAGATCATATTAACCTGATAATAGAAAAACTGCACGAAGAATCGGTGGAAACGGCACACTACATTGTTACCGTTTTAGATTATATGCGCGAAATGTTGCACAGCATCAATTTTACTATTGAACCGGCTTTGGAACATGTGGATAACAACCATAAACCTTTGCTGAAAGAGCAAATCAAAGAGCTTAAACAGATTCACGACACCTTGTCGGAGATGTTTGAAACAATATCAAACCATATCGAAAACAAGGATTTCAGCAAACAGCAAACCGTATTGGATTTGGAAGAAAAAGTATTAAAACAGATAGAAAGCTTCAACAAATCGCAAATAAAAAGAATTAAAAACGGTACTGTAGGAACCCGAAACAGCATTTTATATTTGAACATTTTGAATGAAACAAAAAATTTATCTTTGCAAGCAATTAATCTCTACAAAGCACAACGCGACTTTGTGGATTTTAAAAAAGGCAAATGATAACAAAACTTAAAATAGTCACCGGAGGGCAGACGGGCGTTGACCGTGCTGCCCTCGACTTTGCTTTGGAAAACAATATTGAATGCGGGGGGTGGTGCCCTAAAAACAGAATAGCCGAAGACGGGACAATAAACGATAAATACCCCCTTGTGGAAACTCCTTCTACCGACAGCAAGGAAAGAACATTCCGCAACGTTAAGGATTCGGACGGAACAATAGTATTCATTAAAAACAAAATAGATGAAGGTACGGGTGTTACCATCGACTTTGCCGAACAAATGAACAAACCTCTCTACGTAGTTCACCTTAATATGAACATTGAAGACCAGGAATCCGGAGTGTTTAACTGGTTTGTCGAAAACAAAATAAAAACCTTGAATGTAGCGGGTGCAAAGGAGAGTTTTTGTCCGGGAATTTATAACGAAACAAAAGAATTTTTAAACAAATTTTTAAAACTGTTTTTAAAAAGGGAATCTCGATAAAAAAATCATCTTTTCGTTCCGGTTGCAAACCTCGGTTTTCCTCTAAAATCCTTAAACACTTCCACCTTCTCGAATCCCGTTAACCGCAACAAGTTAAAAATTTCGCCGCCAAAAGCTTCGTTTATCTCAAAATACAACCTTCCTCCCCCGCTTAAACGGCTTTTTGCATAAACACATATTTTTTCGTAAAACAGCAACGGATTTCCTTCGGGCACAAAAAGCGCCTGACGGGGTTCATAATCAAGAACGTTGGCTCTCATGTCAGCTCTATCGTTTTGGGTTACATAGGGCGGGTTACTCACTATCAAATCGTATTCCCCCGTTTTGTCCCACTGTTCAGAATCGAGAATATCAATTTTCAAAAACTCCACATCCAACATGTTTTTGGCAGCGTTTTTTCTTGCAACCTCAAGAGCGTCGTCCGAAATATCCACGGCGGTAACTTTTGCTTCGCCAAATACATTTTTCAATGCTAAAGCAATGCAGCCGCTACCCGTACCAATATCCAAAACAGCTGCGGGAGAGCTGCCTTTTTCCCTGGACACTATTTCAGCCACAAGTTCCTCGGTTTCGGGACGCGGTATCAAAACACTTTCGTTAACAATTAAATCCAGACCCGAAAACTCAACCTCACCTGTAATGTATTGCAAAGGCTTGTTACGCAATAAATCTTTTACGGCAAAATGAAGTTTTAACATTTCCGACTCCGACAACCTGTATCCCGGATTTAGTGCTTGTTCAGCCTTCGACAGTCCGAAAAAGTGTTCAATCAATATATTTACCATTTCCATAGCCTCGCCGTATCCGTAATCAGCCGATAGCTGCGAATGTATCCTGTTTTTTATCTCCTTTAAATTGTTAGTGCCGTATTTCATAAGGGTTTGAATATGGTGCGATTGACATTTAAACGCTCTGAATTTTCAATTTACCACTATATTTCTCCGTTTCTATTCCCCTACATTTAACAGTTCTATATTTAACAATATCTCCTGTAAGTTCTGCAACTTTATCCATGCTATTATCATTTTTACCATCATAAATAACTATAACCTCAGCAGGTTATAAGGCGCAAACATAACCTATATAAGTTATACTTGCAAGATTATCTCTTTTTATCCGTCAATTCCATTTAATTTATATTGAAATTACTACCTCAACAATCATCAATTGCCACAACTTTCTTAGAACATAAACCGCTATTATAACATGTGCGGTTTATAACTATACTATATTTACTACAATATTTTGTTCTACTTCTACTACCTTTAAAATATTGGCTTTTCTCAGCATGAACCCTAACGCAAAGGTAAAAAATGTAATAAGCCCGATTTTATTATTTTTGAACAAAAACAGACATGAAAATATATATCATAGCAGGAAACCGGGAAGAGGGTAAAACAACCCTTTTAAAAGAGGTTATTATCCTTTTGAAAAACAGAGGGATTTCCATGTCGGGATTTTATGCCGAAGGAAAATTCGAGAAGGGTGAGCGGAGCTCTTTCGAACTTACGGATGTTAACAGCGGCAAACATTACCACCTCTGCCGCCGGACGGCACCCGGGAACAGGGGATTTACATTCGATAAACAAAATGTAATTGCCGGCAACAAACTGCTTGAACCTTCACCTAACGTTTGCCTGTACATAATTGACGAGGTAGGCAAAATGGAGATAAAAGGGGAGATATGGCATGATGCTTTGCAAAAATTAATTAAAAACGGGAACAACCTTTTAATTACCGTAAGAAGAGACTATACAAAAGAAGTTGTCGGTAAATTCGGATTTGAGAAATACAAAATATTTGATACGGACGACAATCCCTCGGAAATAGCTGCAATAATAGATAAAGAAATAGGCTACCTTTGCAAAAAATAAAACAAGTATGGCTAATTCGAACTTTGTGGATTATGTAAAAATATATTGCCGTTCGGGCAAAGGAGGACCCGGCTCGGCACATTTGCGCAGGGAGAAATACCTTCCTAAAGGCGGACCCGACGGCGGCGACGGAGGCAAAGGCGGAAGCATCGTTATGAAAGGCAATGCCCAATTGTGGACTTTGCTGCATTTAAGATATATGCGCCATGTAATTGCAGAAAACGGAATGCCGGGGGGCGCCCAGCGAAGCACCGGCGCAAACGGTAAAGACATCGTTATTGAAGTGCCTGCAGGAACAATAGCCAGAAATGCCGAAACGGGGGATATTATCGGCGAAATAACAGATGACGGGCAAACGGTGACACTTTTGGAAGGAGGACGGGGCGGACTGGGTAACGACCATTTCAAATCGCCCACCAACCAAACTCCAAGATATGCACAGCCCGGAGAGGAAGGCAAAGAGGCTTACATAATTTTCGAACTGAAAGTGCTTGCCGATGTTGGTCTCGTCGGATTTCCCAATGCGGGAAAATCAACATTGCTATCCGTGTTGTCGGCGGCAAAACCCGAAATAGCGGATTATCCGTTTACCACAATAAGACCCAATCTGGGTATCGTTTCGTACAGAGACGGCAAAAGCTTTGTAATGGCTGACATACCGGGAATAATAGAAAATGCGCACGAAGGAAAAGGACTGGGTCTCCGTTTTTTGCGACACATAGAACGAAACAGCATGCTGCTTTTTATGATTCCGGCCGACAGTAAGGACATCAAAAACGAATATGAGATACTGCTTAACGAATTAAAGCATTACAACCCCGAACTCCTCGACAAAGAACGACTATTGGCAATCTCAAAATCGGATATGCTTGACGATGAACTGCAAACCGAAATAGCAAAAGAACTCCCAAACATACCATTCGTATTTATTTCGTCGGTAACCCAAAGCGGACTTTCAAAGCTGAAAGATATGATTTGGAAAGCTCTTAACTCATAATAATTACCTGAGGCTGTCATGTTTGCCAAATCGCTTCAACGGTTACGTTTTGTGTTATAAAAACAATTTACATTTGAAAAATACAAATGGCAAAAGAAAAAACCCGAGTTAGACCAGAATTTCCCGTAACCGTTTTTCTTGCCCACAACGGCAAACACATATGTATTGACCGGATATTGACAGGCCGATTAACACTAATCAGCCCAACTCCTCCTGCACCTTTTTGTAAACCCTTTTCGAAACCACAATACTGAATTCGTAAAGCCCCCACAACGGTATTACCACCATAATTTGACTAAACATATCGGGAGGAGTAATGATAGCTGCAAGAATAAGCAGAATCACAAACATATATTTGCGGTTTTTTTTCATAAAATCGGGTGTCAAAATACCAATCCTCGTTAAAAAATATACAAGAATGGGCAATTCGAAAACCACTCCTACGGCAAACGTAACCGAAACAACGGTGCTTATGTACGAATTTAAAGATATCCTGTTCGACACTTCCGAACTCACATTATAAGTGCCGAGAAAGTTAACCGTAAGAGGCACAATAAGAAAATAGCTGAACAGCACACCGAGCAAAAACAAGCCGGTACTGATTAAGACCCCGCCTCTGGAATACTTTCTCTCTTTTTCGTATAGAGCCGGCTGGACAAAACGCCATATTTCCCACAAAATGTAAGGAAACGCCAAAATAAAACCCGCCACAATGGATATATACATGTGGGTTAAAAACTGTCCCGACATTTTTATATTAATAATTTGCAGGTGCATATCTTTTACGCACAAAGCGTTCGACGAGAGAAAATGCCCCAATTTACAAAGCATACGATAGGTAATAAAATCGGAGTTGCTCGGTGCCAGAATAATAAAATCGAAAACAAGTTTCCGGTTCAAAAAAGCAATTGTTGCCAACACAACCACGGCTATCAACGAGCGAATTATGTGTTTGCGCAAAGCTTCGAGGTGGTCCCAAAACGACATTACCGCCTCTTCCTGTTCCGCTCCGGTTTTTACCTTTTTTGTTGTTTGTTCTTCCATAAACTTTTTTAAAGCGGCATCAAAAGTAAAAAAAAACCTCACGCGGACGGTGAGGTTTGATAAACATGAATAAATCACAAAACACACTAAGTAAACACGATTTGTGTTCCGGGACCGTTGCACATTGCATATAAATCGCCAACGGTAATAATATCTTTTACAACATCATGAAAATCTTCCCGCTTCAATTTAAACATATCGGCAGCCAATTTACAGGCATAAACCTCTCCCCCGCCGGCATCAATAAGTTCTAAAAACTCTTCCACGGGCGGAATATCCAGTTGTTCCATTTGGGCTTTCATCATTTTGGTAACTCCGGCTTCAACTCCCGGCAACGCACCGAGCAAAGTGGGAAAAGGTAAACCGCCGGGCATGCGCATCGACGGGTTTCCTACGGTGGCTGTATGCAATTTGTTCATCCTCTTTTTGGTTATTGCATCAAGCCCGAAAAAGGTAAAAAAGAGTTTCGTCTCTATGCCCTCCATAACGGCACCGTTTGCCATTACGAGAGCTGCATACACATCTTCGAGTGTGCCCTTCGAACAAATCAAAAGGATTTTTTTCAAAGGATAATTTTCGTTGTTTTCCATATTAAAATACTTTTATTAGATACATGAGACGGGTTTTGACACCCCTGAAATTTTTGTCGCTTTTTTTAGCGGTGCACCCGGAAAAAGTTGATAAAATGTCTTTACATCAACCACCCCCGACTTGCCTATCCCCCTGATTGTAAGCCCTTCACCCGCTTCAACCTTTTGTCTGATGTAGTTTATCACTTCAAAATGCTTTGCGGTCAATTCAATACCCTCTTCTTTTGCTATCTCTTTTGCAACCTCTTCGTTCCATTGCGAGGAGTTTATCAAATACCCCTCTTCGTTTACCTCTATAACTTTTCCTGCTATTGTTTTTGTTGACATATCTCTAATTTTTTTTGTTAAACAAATATTTATCCGTTAATTATTATCTGACTCTTCTTTTGCAATGTTTTTCAAAAAACTTATCATAAATCCGAGACCTTTTTTCAACTCCGGGGAATTCATTTCGCGTAATGCCCGAAAAAGTGAGTACTCCGGAATATCGGTTACTTTCATACTCTTGTAAACAACGGTACCGTTGTTTACAGCTTCCAGCATTTCGGGCTGGGTAAGGTTTTTCACCGTTTCCAAAATAATAACTATGTTGTCGGCAAGCAACCTCACATCTTCAACGGTAAAATTCTCTACAATATTGGTAACAATGCGTAACGACTCTTTAAAGAAGTCGATATACCCTCTGGCTTCGAGCCTGTTCATGGTTTTTATGCCGTCAAGCCCAACCTGATGAATAATGGGAGTAATATCCTTGATAAAATCGTATCCGCTTTCTATCATATTGAATAGTTCGTTAAGCGTATCGATGTTTCTTACAATTTTTAACAAAAGTATTTTAATGGCTTCTCCGTCTATTTCCACTCCGGAGTTATCAAGTTCGGTAACCGCCGCCCCGAAAACATCTTTGGTTACAATGGATAAGTCGGCAGTCAAATCGCTTATATTTTGCCTCACCTCTTTTTGTGCCGTTACCTCTTCGAGAATAATGTCGAGTTTCATGTTAACGGCATCTATCTGTTTTTGAATATCGTTATCTTTCATAGCTTTAAGTTTTTTTTAATTCAGACATCTTCTTAAAGCTTTTTTCCCGCCATCTGCATTTGCGAATCAATAGGCATCTCCTTGCCTTTGAGTAATATATGCCAGTATATCCAACGGAACAGCATTTTACCGTAATGATTTGTACGGCTCACTTTAAGCAACCCGAAGGGACCGAGACCGGGAAAAGGGAATGAGCCGGGCAAAGGCTCGGTATCGTAATTGAAATCTATCAAAGTGCCTTGACCGTATCCCGTTTCAATATAGCAGTTTGCATGGCCGTCAAAACTTGCAGTAAAAGGACGTCCCTCAATAGCACACATAAGATTTTCTTCGAGAACCTCTGAAGCGAAATGTGCAACGGAACCCGCTTTTGAGGTTGGCAAATTTGCCGCATCGCCAATTACAAAAACATTTTCGTAATCACGCGAACGCAGAGTATATTTATCGGTAGGCACAAAATTCATATCATCGCCCATACCGCTGCGCTCTATCAGTTCATCACCCAAATTTGTGGGAATGGTTACAAGACAATCGAACTTCACCTCTTTTCCGGCAAAATCCTTAATTACTTTCCTGCCGTTATCAACCTCGGCTATGTTAAAGTCGGGGATAATGTTAATGTTTTTTTTACTCAACAACTCACCGAGCATTTTTGTAGCCCTCGGTTTGGTAAAAGCTCCCGAAAGCGGTGTTACAAAAGTGATGTTTACTTTGTCTCTCAACCCCCTCTCGGTAAAAAAAGCATCGGCATAAAAGACAAATTCAAGCGGTGCCACCGGACACTTGTACGGCAACTCGGCAATATTCACAACAAGTTCTCCACCCTCCCATGTCTTGAAAAAGCCTGAAAGAGCCACCGCTCCCTCTATCGTATAAAAATCAAAAATCTCTTTATACCACAATTCCCCTTTCAATCCAGGAGTCTCTTCAGGTGCCGTCCTGGTTCCTGTGGCTATTATCAAATAATCGTAATTGAGAACAACACCGTCCGAAAGCAAAACCCTGTTGCTCCCAGCTTCTATACGTTCTATTTTTGAAAAAATAACATTTATACCAACCGGAAAAAAATCGTTCTTTGGCTTTACCACATCCCACTTGTTATATATACCAAAAGGAATAAACAAAAAACCGGGTTGATAATAGTGGGTCTTGTACCTGTCAACTACCGTTATTTCCCATTCGTCACGCGGCAATTTTTTCCGCATTTTGTTCGCCATCATTGTTCCGGCTGTTCCCGCTCCTAAAATCAATAATTTTTTCATTTTATACTTTTTTTAACTCTTTGTCAAATGTATATAGATATATATATTTATCTTTGTTTTTCTGTATGATATAAATCATCTATTTTTGTGTTTTTAATTTTTTAGAATGAAAACAAAGAACGACATAACAAGCTGCAAAACTTGCGTTTACAGAAAACTATTGTTCGGTTGTCTGGATGATATTGAATACATGATGGTAAATAGCAGCCGTAAAGAATACTTTTTTTCGAAGGGTGAAATGATAAAATCGGAAGGTGAAAAGGTAAAGTCGTTTTTATATTTGCGCAAAGGGCTGGTAAAAATATTTAAAACCGGCAACGCGGGGAAAGACCATATTTTAAGCATTAATAAACCCGGAGATTTTATCAATTTACTGCACATTTTTTCCGAAAAAAATTTCAGATACAATATTGTTGCCCTCGAAGACACTTTGGTATGTGATGTCGATTTGGGAATAATAAATCACCTTATAAAGAGTAACGGTAACTTTGCAATGACCGTAATAAACAGAATGAGCAACATTTCGGCCGAAATAATAGAGAACCGTTTCAACATGATACAAAAACAGATAAAAGGGCGTATCGCATCCCTTATTCTCTATTTTGCCGACGAAGTTTACCATTCCGACACATTTACCCTGCCTATTACACGCAAAGAGATAGGCGAACTTATTTCGATTACCACCGAAAATACCATCCGTTCTCTCTCGGTATTTCATAACGACGGCATAATAAGGTTAAAGGGCAAACAGCTCGAAATATTAAACAAAGATTTATTGAAAATAATAAAAGAAAACGGGTAAAAGTCAACGTTCTCAAACATTTTGACGCCAATCCGTGAGTTACGGTTTTTTTGTTTTTTTCCGTCGGTATTTCATAAAAAGAACCTGCTTCCGTTTTTCGGGAACCGTTACTACACCTTGCCGTGCAATTAATTATCTTTAAGAGCTAACCTTCCGGGAAATAAAAAAAATTAATGTACATTTGGCTAAAAAATTTCTAATGATGAGAATAAAATTTTCACTCCTTTTTTATTTGAATTTAATATTCCTTGTTTTCCCTTCGTACGGTCAGCAATACAACATTCCGGAAGCCGAAGCGGAACATTGGGCTGATTCGGTTTATAATACTTTGACTCTGGAAGAAAAGATAGGGCAGTTGATTTTTGTTCGAGCCAACAAACCTTTTAAACCGTACGATAAAAGAATCGACTATTACATAAAAAGGTACAATATAGGCGGAGTAACCTTTTTCGGCGGTAATCCGCTGGAACAGGCTCTACAAACAAACATATGGAACAATATGGCAAAAACACCGCTTTTCGTAAGCATAGATGCCGAATGGGGATTGGGAATGAGACTTAAAGGAACTCTTAAATACCCTTTGCAAATGACCCTCGGAGCACAGCAAAACGACACTCTGCTCTATTTAATGGGCAAGCAAATAGGAGAGCAGTGCAAAAGAATGGGAATACAGATAAATTTCGCCCCCGTCGTTGACGTAAACAGCAACCCCGAAAATCCCGTTATCGGAATGCGTTCGTTCGGCGAAGACCCGGAAAAGGTCGCTCATAAAGCCTACTTTTACATCAAAGGAATGCAAGATGCAGGAATTATAGCCTGTGCCAAACATTTTCCTGGACATGGCGACACTTATCAGGACTCGCACAAAACTTTGCCCAAAGTAACGGCAAACAAAAAAGAGATATTCAACACGGCTCTATATCCGTACAAATATCTGTTCGATGCAGAAAATCCGGTCTCGGCGGTTATGGTTGCCCACCTTTCCATCCCCGCTCTGGACAAACGGAAAAATTATCCCGCAACGCTTTCGTATCCCATTGTCACAAAACTTTTGAAAAACAAACTTGATTTCAAAGGACTTGTCATTACCGATGCCCTCGACATGAAAGGGGTAACTTTACATTTCGGCAAAGACAAAGTGGGACTCAAAGCCTTTGAAGCGGGAAACGATATACTGCTTATTCCCGAAGATATTCCTTCAACCGTCGAAAGTATTAAACAAAAAGTTTTGAGCAACAGTATTGCCGAAATGAATTTGGAAAAAAGCTGTAAAAAGATTTTGAAATACAAATACTTAACCGGAGTATGGAAACGTCAACCCGTAAAAACCGAAAACTTAACCGACGACTTGAATAATCCCCGGTATCTACACCTAATCAACGAATTGTTCAGCGGGTCGGTAACGGTTCTTTCAAACCAAAACAATATTATACCTTTTGCCTACGGCGATACATCAGCGGTAGCGGTGGTGGTTGTGGGTGACGAAAACACCACCGTTTTTGAACAAACATTAAAAAAATCATTCAATTTAAAAGTGTTCAGACTGCCTCACGATGCCGGATCTTCCATGTCGGAAAATGTCTTAAAACAACTTGTCAATTATAACAAAGCCGTAATTCTATTTGTAAACACCAACATATTGTCGTCGCGACGATTCGGTATAACAAAAGAGGATATCGCCTTTGCCGAAAAAGCGGCACGGCAAACCAATGTTATAATAGACATTTTTGCAAGCCCTTATGCACTTGACTTTTTTAATAATATCAACTCTTTTAAAGCCGTTATAGTTTCGTATCAAGACAAACCTCAATTGCAAAAAGCATCGGCGGAAGTAATGGCAGGATTGCGCGGAACCTCCGCCACATTACCCGTTTCAACCGAAAATTTCGATTTGGAAAGCGGTATTGCCATAAAACAAACACGTTTGAGACAAGGAACACCGGAAGAGGTAGGCGCCAACGTAAAAATACTGCAAAAAATCGACAGTATAGCTTTGCAAGGCATAAAACACAAGGCATTCCCTGGATGCCAGATTCTTGCGGCAAAAGACGGTATTATCTTTTACGACAAAACCTTCGGATACCACACTTACGACAAAAATATAAGAGTAAAAAAAACAGACCTCTACGATTTGGCTTCGCTGACCAAAGTTCTGGCTACAACCCCCGCATTAATGAAACTTGTGGAAACGGGAAAGATTGATATAAACCGCAAACTTTCCGATTATCTTTTTTTTTTGAAAGGTACCAATAAAGAAGACCTGACATTCATAAGAGTATTGTCGCATCAGGCAGGACTTAGAAACTGGATTCCATTTTACGAGGAGACAATTTTGCCCGACGGTTCGCTAAACCCTGCCGTTTTCAACAAAACTATTACCGAAAATTTCCCCGTGAGGGTGGCACAAAACCTTTATATCCAAAAAGATTACCATTACAAAATCTTCCAAGAAATTATCGATTCCGAAGTGGACGAAAACCCCGAATACAAATACAGCGATTTGGGGTTTTACCTTTTCAAACTTATGATTGAACAAATTGAAAACAAACCGTTCGATAAATTTGTTTACGACAATTTTTATAAACCGCTGGGAATAAAAAGACTGACATACAAACCCCGCGACAAATTTCCTTTGAAAAGTTTGATACCAACCGAAAACGACACCCTTTTTCGCAAACAACAAATTATCGGCGATGTTCACGACCAAGGTGCCGCAATGCTGGGAGGCATCTCGGGACATGCGGGACTCTTCGGAAATGCTCACGACGTAGCGGTAATGATGCAGATGTTTTTGAACGGCGGAACATACAACGGCAAAAGGGTGCTCGACAAATCAACCATCGACATTTTTAACCGGCGTTATTTTGCTTACGACGACAACAGGCGGGGACTCGGGTTTGACAAACCCCTGTTGGAATACGAAGAACATAGAACCAACTGCAAAAGCGCATCCGACAAAAGTTTCGGACACTCGGGTTTTACGGGCACTTACATGTGGGCAGACCCCGAAAACGGCCTCGTTTACGTCTTTCTCTCAAACCGCGTCTATCCCGACATGTACAACTCAACAATTATGGACGAAGATATACGGACAAATATCCACCAACTATTTTACGATTCGCTGAAATAAAACCATGGCGGATAACAATTTTTAAAAAAAAATTTCAATCCGGTACAACTTTTTGCCAAAAAACCTGTTACCTAAATATAACACTTCTATTGCACTTTTACGGAATACGGAATACAATTTGAAAACAAACAACTTTTAAGCTCAAACATTTGAATTGATAAAATATAAATGGCTTTTTAATCATTGGAATATTCTTTATTTCGTGGTTAAAATTTCATTTGACAACAAAGCGGTTCATGCATTAGGGGGTTTTGCAAAACCGCTTTTTATTCAAACAATTACAAAATATTAAACGCATGAAATTTAGAAGATTAAGTTTTGTTTTTATTCCTGCATTAATAATATTGTCGGGATGCGTAAAAATTCTCAACGAAGATTTAACATCAAAAGAGAAAAGACTTGTATTGAATGCAGCTGTTGGCAGCGACAGTGTTTTTACGGTAAATCTCAGCCACACTTTTAACATTTTTGCCGATGAAAGTGCAAACAATTTACCATTTATCGACGGGGCAACGGTAAAGCTTTACGAAAACGGAAATTTTATTGTCAAATTGGAGAATACAGGAAACGGATATTATCGTTACGACGGCTTCTTTCCTGTAATGGGAAAAGAATACACGGTAACGGCATCGTACGGGGGATACAAAACCATTGAGGCAAAAACCTCAATTCCACAAAAAGTTCCCATCGCCTCTTTCGACACCACCACCGTCACGCAAAGCTACGACTATGGCAATCAAATAATAGCAAACATAAAATATAACGACCCGCCCGGCGTGCAAAATTTTTACATGCTGAGCTGTTATGTGAAAAACAAATCGCCCGAAGGAGAATATGTCTGGTACAAAAACGATCTTTGGGTGTCAGAAACAAGCAAACTGCTTTTCGATAACGATAACGGCGATATTCTATGGAGCGACAAATACAGCGACGGAAAAGAGGTAACCCTGGATATAGGTTTTGCGTTTTGGTATCCGGAAGGACGCAACACCACTGAAACCGACACCTTAAAATACATATTCCAATTCAAATCCATAACCAAAGAGTTTTACACATATTTGAAATCGTTAAATGTATATTACGAAACAGGAGGTGCCGACGACCCTTTTGTAGAACCGGTGGTTATTTACTCCAATGTTGACAACGGATACGGCATATTGGGAGGTTACAGCCAAGATACGGCCGGATTCACTCTTATTAATGTTTACGGCGACAGGAAAGGAGGCGGCAAATGAAAAGGGCGTTATTGACATTACAGATAATTTTGGCATTCGGCATTTCGTTGTCGGCTCAAAAATATACGGTATCGGGGTTCGTTTCGGATGCCTCCAACGGAGAAAAACTGTTGGGAACCAATGTTTACAACTCTAAAACATACGAGGGTACCGTCACAAATGCCTATGGATTTTACAGTTTGACACAACCAGCCGGAGAAGTGGAAATAAAATACTCGTTTGTGGGGTATCAACCCGTTACGGTGAAAATGAACCTGCAAAAAGATACGGTAATAAACATCGAATTGCAACCCACCATTGAATTGGAAGAGGTGGAAATAAAATCAAATTCCATAGCAAAACGCCTTGAAAGTTCGCAAATGAGCGTTACCGAACTTTCGATGAATACCGTTAAAAAACTTCCCGTATTTTTCGGCGAAACGGATATTATAAAAACCATTCAACTGCTTCCCGGAGTACAATCGGGAACGGAAGGAACAAGCGGGTTGTATGTTCGCGGAGGCGGTCCCGACGAAAACCTAATATTGTTGGACGGGGTGCCCGTTTACAATGTAAACCACCTGTTCGGCTTCTTTTCGGTATTCAATGCCGATGCTCTTAATACCGTTACCCTTGTTAAAGGAGGCTTTCCGGCACGCTACGGAGGACGCTTGTCGTCGGTACTCGATATAAGAATGAAAGAGGGCAACCTGAAAGAGTTTCACGGCGAAGGCTCCGTGGGACTCATAGCTTCAAAACTAACCCTCGAAGGTCCTATTGTCAAAGATAAATCATCGTTTATTGTTTCGGCACGCAGAACCTATATCGACATCCTTGCATACCCTTTTATGGTTATTTACAACAAGGCCAATAATGACGGCGAATCTTTTTACGGCGGGTACTACTTCTACGATTTAAACGGTAAGGTGAACTATAAATTCTCGGAAAAAAGCCGCCTCTATTTAAGTGCATACCTCGGCAACGACAAAGCCTTTGCCAAAAGCAAATACCAAAACACCAACTATCTCGACAACGAATATTTTAAACTGAGGTGGGGAAATATAACCACATCTTTGCGCTGGAATTATGTTTTCAACAAAAAACTATTTGCCAATGTACGCGGCTCATATACCAGATACAAATTCCTTATAGGTTCCGAGTACGAAAGTAAATCGCCCAAATATTACGAATATCTGAATTTCGACTACTTTTCGGGAATAGACGATGTTGCCGGCGCTGTCGATTTCGATTACGTACCCGTTCCCAACCATTATATCAGGTTTGGCTTCAGCAACATATACCATACTTTCAAACCGGGTATAAACGCTTATAAATATAATGAAAACGAACAGTCGCAAGACAATATTTCCATTGACACCACATTCGGCAATTCAAACATTTACGCCAACGAGATGGATGCTTATCTGGAAGATGATTTTTCGTTGGGAAGCAGACTTAAACTTAACCTCGGGATACACGCTTCGGGATTTTATGTTAAAAACAAATTTTATCACTCCTTTCAACCCAGGGCATCAATGCGTTTTATCACAAACGAAAACCTCTCGTTAAAAGTCTCATATGCAGCAATGTCGCAATACATCCATCTTTTATCAAATACATCAATAGGCATGCCCACCGACCTTTGGGTACCGGTTACCGATACCATAAAGCCCATGAAATCGCAACAGGTGGCGGGCGGAGCAGTGTACAACCTGAACAACATGTTCGAAATAAGTCTGGAAGGATATTACAAATGGATGGATAATCTGATTACTTACAAACCCGGTGCCTCCTATTTGCAAGTTGACAAAAGCTGGCAACAAATGGTTACCACAGGCAAAGGCTGGAGTTACGGCGCCGAACTGCTGGTTAGAAAAGATGCGGGTAAATTGACGGGGTGGATTGGATATACCCTGTCGTGGTCGTGGCGGCAATTCGACGAAGTCAGCCCCGTAAAATATCCCTATCACTACGACAGACGGCACGACATCTCCATTGTTGCAACATACAAGGTAAACGACAAGTTCGACTTTGGCGCAACTTGGGTATTCGGTACCGGATATCCCGTAACACTGCCATACGACAAATATATTGCCCTTGACAATTATAAAGGATATCTGGGAAACACAACCAATAACGGTTTCCCTAACCTGCCTTACATCGACAATATAAAAGAGCGCAACAACTACCGCACACCCTCGTATCACAGGCTCGATTTGGGTTTCAATTTCCATAAAAAGACAAAATGGGGAGAACGAACTTGGAGTGTGGGAATTTATAACGCCTACTTCAGGCAAAACCCTTTCTTCCTTTACATCGATTACAACTATGAACATTATAACGGCGAAGGCGAACCCAAGAAGGTTCTTAAACAGGTAAGCCTCTTCCCCGGTATCCCTTACGTCTCTTACAATTTTAAATTTTAATTGCAACCCGGACAAACCCTCCAGCCTGTCTCAACAACACATGAACGAATAACTAAACATAATTTCAAAGCCTGATGATTAAAAAAAATATAGCTGTTCTTGTCGCATCAATAACATTTGTGACATTTAACTTAACAGGACAAAATATAATTGAAAACAAAAAAATATTCATAACGGAAGAATTTGCCACTCTCGACGCTCTTTTATCCCAATTCAAAGGAAACTTTGTTTACATTGATTTTTGGGCTTCGTGGTGTTCGCCATGTTTAAACGAGTTGAAACACGATACCGCATTAGATGCCTTTTTCGAAAAAAACAACATTGTCAGACTTTATATTGCCGTGGAAAAAAGAACCGACAACAACAAAGAGAAAAGGTTAAGTGCCGGCAAATGGAGAACTCTGGTAAATAAAAACAACCTTACGGGATACAACTACTACACACAAAACCGCAGCCCTTTTATGAGCAATGTTTATAACAGCGTAATGGGAAAATTATCATTACCGAGATTTATGATTGTTGACAAAAATGGAACCGTAATTGTAAAAAAGGCCAAAAGACCAAGTCAAAAAAAGAAACTAATAAAACAACTAAACAAATGTATGCACAAAACAAATTAGCTGCGGCCAAATACCCTTTCCAAATAAATAACTTTATAAAATACTACAATGAAACATTATCTCCTTCTTCGCAAAGCGGTACTTTATACCATACTGAAACAATTTTTGTTTACGAAACCCGGCAATATCAACAACATTTTTTTTGAAAGCGTTACTCCGCCACAACTTTATACCCTTTTACAACAGGCACCACCTGCGATATATCTATCGAAAAAGTATATTTCAAAAGTTCTTCGTCCACAAGATTGCGCAATCTTCTCCGGTGCGACGACTGTTCAATGTATTCAATAATATTCTCTTTGGCTTTTCTCCACTGGTCTATCGACATTGTGGTGGAGTCGTCGTCGGTAACAAAACCGTATTCCGACATTAATATTTCCGACAACGCACCCGCAAACAGGGAATCCTCCATATTCACCTTGTTTTTCCAGCCGGCACAAAAAATAACCACATTTTTATTATCGTCGGCCAGCCACTTTGCCACCGCTCCAAGATTTATAAAAGAACCTATTATTATCTTTTTTGCTTTATCGGCACGTTTTATGGCTTTGGTTCCGTTGGTTGTGGAATAGACAATCTCTTTACCTTTAAATTCGGGTTTGAAAAAAGCCGTCGCCGAATTTCCGATATGGGCAAAGCGCACTTTATGACCGTTACGTTCGGCGGCTACAATGTATCCCAAACGTTTCATAAAACGTGCATGGCGTATCCTTTTAACAGGAATAATGGCTTTTATTCCGTAGTCGAGTGCACCGCAAATAGAGGTCGTTGCCCTGAAAATATCAACAATAACAACATTAAAGGGCTCTTTGGTGAGTTTACTTTTATATAAACCCGGGGCGAGAACTACCTCTATCGTAGGTTTTTGCTCCATAAACAGCTTATTTTTTATCCTTTGTAAAACGGCGGACGGGTAACCGTTGCTTTCAGGGTTTTATTGCGCACTTGAATATAAATAACAGAACCCTCTTTCCAGTAAGGTTTATCTATATATGCCATTCCGATACCTTTGTGCAACATTGGCGACATGGTGCCCGAAGTAACCTTTCCCGTTACATTTCCCTCTTCGTCCGTCACATTGTATCCGTGACGCGGAACACCCCTCTCTTCCAACACAAAACCTTTCAAACGGCGGGGCACTCCGTTGGCTTTTTGTTCTTCAAAACGTTTTCTGTCAATAAAGTCGTTGCCGTCAACAAATTTGGTAATCCAACCCAACCCTGCCGCTATGGGTGATGTTGTGTCGTCTATATCGTTTCCGTAAAGGCAAAATCCCGCTTCAAGGCGCAAAGTATCACGCGCACCGAGACCAATGGGTTTTATTCCGTACTCTTTGCCTGCTTCCAAAACGGCTTTGTAAATCTTAACGGCTTTTTCGTTGGGCATATATATTTCGCACCCTCCCGAACCGGTATATCCCGTAGTTGAAAAAATAATATCCTTCTCACCTGCAAATTCCAATACCTTAAAAGTATAATATTCCATATCTTCAACGGGTTCGGAAGTCAATTTCTGCATCGCTTTCAACGCCAACGGCCCTTGAACGGCAAGTTGCGAATAACTGTCCGAAGCATTGGTAAGCTTAACTCCCCTGTCGTTATATTTGTTTACGTGAGCCCAATCTTTTTCTATGTTCGAAGCGTTTACCACAAGCAGATACCTCTCTCTTGAAAAACGGTACACAAGCAAGTCGTCAACAATTCCCCCGTTTCCGTTCGGAAAACAACTGTATTGAACTTTCCCGTCATAAAGTGCCGCAACGTCATTGGTGGTGAGTTTCTGAACCAGTTCAAAAGCACCTTCGCCTTCAACCCAAAATTCACCCATATGCGAAACATCGAAAACTCCTACTTTTTTCCTTACTGTTTCGTGCTCTATATTTATTCCTTCAAATTGAACCGGCATATCAAAGCCTGCAAATTCAACCATTTTGGCACCCATTTGACGGTGCATGGCATTTAACGCTGTTGTTTTCATCATCATATTTTTTAGTGCGACAAAAGTAAAAAATCTAACGGTTTTGATATTTTATTACATGTAATATTGAATGCAACTAAATAATAACATCTTTTTTACGTTTTATTAAAATATTTCCTACTTTTGATTTGAAATTTAAAAAAGAGATTATCATGAAAAAATTATTAATGTTATTTGTAGCACTTGCTACCTCGGGGATAATGTACGGACAACTGCATTTCGGACCCCAAATTGGTTTTTCATCCTCGAACTTGTCGTTAAATACCGATTCCATAACAAATAATTTGAAAAACAATTTCATGTTCGGGGTTTTTGTCCGTATGGGTAATAAATTCTATGTTCAACCCGAAGTGAACTGGGTAACACAGGGAAGTGTTTTCCGTTACCCTTCGGTAAGTCTTAACGGTGTTAACCTGAGCCCGGTGGAACAAAACATCAAATTGAGCACAATTCAAATTCCTGTAAACGCAGGATACAGAATAATCAATATCGGTGTGGCAAACATTAGGGTGCACGGAGGTGTTACGGCAAGTATTGTTACCGACAAAACCATTAACAATACCGACGACGACAACTCCATTGGCCAAGATTTGTTGGACCCCATCACCGAAGAGGATATCAGCGATTTGCAATGGCAATACCAAATAGGTGCAGGCGTGGACGTTCTTATGTTCGCTCTTGATGTCAGCTATTACGGCGGCATTAACGATTTGGTAAACGGCAATGTCAGCTACAACAACACAACACACAGCATTTCGTCAAAATCGAACGTCTTTATGGTTACGCTCGGCTGGAAAATATTTTAACGATCGGTTATTAATATTTAATGCTTTAATGTCAGCTTTGATGCTGGCATTTTTTATGTATTAAAAATAAATATGGTGGTAAAAATGAAGTTTTTCAAAACCGTTCTCTTGTTGGCAGTAACAGTAATTATGTTTTCGTGTAAAAACGAAAACCGTTTCGACATTCCCGAATCGGATTTGCCCGATGTAAAAATTCATATTAAACGTTACGGAAAAGCGCTTTTTGAAGCCGACACTTCTAACCTGAAACAGGAACTGAAAAAGCTGCAAAAACAATTTCCTCTCTTTTTGAACGGCGATTTGGACGATACTGCAAATTTCAACAAGCTTTACCGCTATGTTACCGACACCCAAATAATTAAAGTGTATCATAAAACCATGGAAGTTTTTCCCGGTTTAAAAAAACAGGAAAAGGATTTGAGCAACGCTTTTGCACATTTGAAATACTATTTTCCCGACTATCGTATTCCCGGCGTCTATTCTTACATATCCGACATACGTTTCGAGCAACCCGTAATAAAAGCCGATACTCTGCTTATTATTGCCCTTGACGATTATCTCGGCAAAGATTGTGAATTTTATCCCGTTTTCAATATTCCGCGTTACAAAACAAGATGTATGACACCAGCGAATATTGCCGTTGACGTTATGAAAGAGGTATATTCGGTTGACTTTTTCAACGGAAACAAAACACGTACCGTCCTCGACCGCATGATAGAGCGCGGAAAACAACTCTATTTTCTCGATATGACAATGCCCCGTTTGCCCGATACATTAAAAATTTGTTACACCGCAAAACAGCTCGAATGGATAAAAAACCATAAAAGAGATGCCTGGGCTGCTCTTTTGGAAAACAAATTACTTTATTCAACACGTTTTGAAGCCATAAGGGAACTAACCGAAGAGGGACCTTTCACCAAAGGTTTCGGCAACAATTCGGCACCGGCAATAGGAACGTGGTTCGGATGGCAAATTGTTCGTACTTTTATGCAAAAAAACAAAAACATATCACCACGCCAACTTTTTCGAATACACGACGCACAAAAAATCCTTGAACAATCGGGATACAAACCGTAAAAACCTCTTCGGCATTTGCTTTCTTCATAAAAACAGAGTACCTTTAACCGCTTTTAAAAATTATCCGTTATGAAAAAAATTCTTTACATCGTCTTGATTCTGTTTGTTGCGGCATTTATCTACGGCGCCAAATATCTGCTCGACAGAGCTCCAATATTCACGGGATATTCGGCAAAATATGTAGCTTCGTACAAATACCTGTCGGGAAGAGAACAAAAAGAGATTGAAAAAACCGATTTGGATTTCTTTCCCGTAAATCTTGCCAAGAATGTTGTTAACGACAAAGAGAAATCGGTTGTATCCACTTTTTTGGGAAGAGCGGCACAAAAAGCCGTTTATCACGAAGGTTTGGGTTTTACCCTTGTGGCCGACGCCAACGAAGCAGACATTAAAATGATGACAACACACGTAAAACCCCTGCCCGAACATCCGGAAAACATATATTGGCCTACAGGCGACAAATTGCGCGATACAATACCGCCGGCAATAAACATTAAACGGTTGCATGCCGCCATCGATTCGGCGTTTAATAAAGGTAATACAAGAGCGGTGATAGTTGCTTACGACACTCTTTTTATGAGCGAAAAATACGGCGGCGGATTCTCAAAAAACACACCTGTCCTCGGTTGGTCAATGACAAAAAGTATTACGGGAACTTTAGTGGGAATATTGGTAAAACAGGGCAAACTCGACATCCATAAACCGGCACCCGTAAAAGAGTGGCAAAATGACGAAAGAAAAAAAATCACCCTTAACGATTTGTTGCACCAAAGCAGCGGACTCCAATGGGTCGAAGATTACGGCGACATATCCGATGCCACAGTGATGCTATATCAAAAAGGAGATATGGCAAAATACGCCATTGACAAACCTGCACTCTATCCTCCCGACTCGGTTTGGTATTACTCTTCGGGAACCTCAAACATCATTTCGGAAATAATAAGGAGGGCTATAGGCAACGACCGTGAATACTGGGATTTTCCGCGTAAAGCCCTCTTTAACAAAATAGGAATGCGAAGCGCCATTATAGAAACCGACGCCGCCGGAAATTTTGTGGGCTCCTCCTACACTTTTGCCACAGCTCGCGACTGGGCACGTTTCGGACTGCTTTATCTCAAAAACGGCATATGGGGTAACGATACAATATTGCCTCCGGGGTGGGTTAAATATGCCACCACTCCCGCACGGAAATCAAACGGAGAATACGGAGCTCAGTTTTGGCTCAACAAGGCAAAAAAGGAGATCCCCGACGGCCCTGACGACATTTTTTATTGCGACGGCTTCCAAGGACAACGGGTATATATCATCCCTTCAAAAAACATTGTCATAGTAAGATTGGGACTTAACGGTCACGGCGAGTTCGATTATAATAATTTCGTCATGTCAATCATACACGCAATAAATAATTAATCTTTTTTATTCAAATTCTCTCGTATGCTTTTACTACCTTTGCACCCGTAAATTTAATGAGTATTAATATGGAAAAACAAGATATTTTACAGGTTTCCCCTTCAGTTAAATGGATAGGGGTAATCGATTACGACATAGTAACCTTCGACGTGGTAATGACTACCGAATACGGCTCAACATACAATTCATACTTTATCGATGCCGAAAAAAAGACAATAATCGACACCGCCAAAGAGACTTTTTGGCAAGAGTACGAGCGGAAAATAAAAGCCGTAGTAAATCCCCGGGAAATAGAATATATTGTAATGAACCATACCGAACCCGACCACTCGGGAAACTTGCAACGCCTTCTTGAACTGGCTCCCAAAGCAAAAGTAGTGGCTAGCGCCGCGGCAATAAAGTATCTTAACGATATGAATCTGAAAAATTTCGATTACATCATCGTAAAAGACGGCGACACACTCGACCTGGGGAACAAAACCCTTCGCTTTATTTCGGCTCCGAGCCTTCATTGGCCCGACACAATTTATTCCTACCTGGAAGAAGAAAACATACTCTTTACTTGCGACTCGTTCGGGTGCCATTTTGCAGACCCGAGAATGTTCGACGACCTTGTTGACGATTTCGATGTGGCTTTCCGCTATTACTTCGATGTCATTATCAAACCTTTCAGTAAATTTATGCTTAAAGCCATTGATAAAATCGACAAATTAAAGATTGATACAATATGTACCGGTCACGGTCCCATACTCCGGAAAAACTGGAAACATTACGTCGAGATGACACGCCTCTGGTCTCAAAAATTTGTCTTGCAACCGCAAAAAACAAAGGTGTTCATACCCTACGTTTCGGCATATCACCGTACCGGCATCATAGCCGAAGCCATCGGCCGCGGACTTCAAAAAGCAGGCAATATCGAAGTGGATATTATGGATATAGAACAACAACCTTTGGGTAAAATTGACATGAAACTTACTCAATGTAACGCCATAATTGTAGGAAGTCCGGTAATAAACCAAAACATTTTGCTGCCCGTTTACAAACTTTTCGGGCTGATAAATCCTTATCGCGACAAAGGTAAATTGGCAGGTGCTTTCGGCTCGTACGGCTGGAGCGGCGAAAACAGAGTTATGATTGAGGCAAACCTTAGAAGTCTGAAACTGAAATATTTCGGCGAAGGCGTATTCTTTAAATTTGCCCCCGACGAAGAGGCAATGCAAAAAGCCGAAGCTTTCGGCGAAGCTTTCGGCAAGGCTTTGCTCGAAAAACAATAACGGCTTTTTGTTCCTTTTGCAAGGCAACCTCTTAAAAAGCTTTTGTTGTCATTATCATAAAACAATATGGTATTGAATTGTATTTTTAAAACGGCATTTTTACCGGCACGGAAATCCACCCTCTTGATGTCCGTTCTGATGTTGATATTCTTTACGGGATGCACCCCCGAAATAAAACTTGCCAAAACCTATGTAAAAACTTTTAATAAAATTCCCGCTTTGGTTTTTATGCCAAAAATGGTTTTCAAATACAATCTTAAAACCGACAGTATTGATTTGACCGGCCTTAGCGATGCCGAAAAAGACTCCCTCTTGTGGTTCAATTCCGATTTTATTCAGTATATCGACGACTCCCTTTTCATAAGCAGCTATCAACACGGATATTTAACCGCTCTGAAACAGTACGGAATAATCCCGTTCACCGAAAAAAACATGGACGACTTCTTTGCAAACGACTCAGGAGGTTTTGTGGTTAATGTGGCACAAATAGAACTCGAAGAACAATATTATCCCTACGTTGACGAAATGAACCTCGACGGAATTACTTATTCACACCATCATTTGCTAAATGCGTTGGATGTAAGTTCCTGGTTCGAATTGAAATTTGTCGATAACCCCGACACCACTGAAACCCTTTTTGCCGAAACCATGCTTACCGACGACTTCGAAGGTTTTTTCGAACAAAACCCTTTTAGTCTGAAAATACAATATTTCTATCACCTCGACAGCCTTACGGTCGAAAAAATTTATAATTATGCCGATGACTTGGGGAAAATATACGCATCATATACATACGATTATTTGTTGAACAAATATCTAAAAGCCAATTTGTCTGCCACCGGCGAATTTAACGGTTACCTGCATTACGATCCCGTCAAAAAAGCTTTTATATTTGCCGGCGATGACAGATTTGTGCCGCTTGACGAATAATATAACTTTTTTTAACACCCTTTTAAGGGTAAATAAATTTCCCATTGGCTAACAGGAAAGAAAAATATAGAGGATTATTATAATTCATGTAACGAAGAAGCGGTGCCGCAAAAGAAAAAAGTTTGGCACATCTTTGTTTATTAAGTAAATACAAAATTTTAACCGGATGAAAAGATTACTAATAGCAACAGGCGGTGGCGATTGCCCGGGACTTAATGCGGTAATAAGGGCGATTGTTCACAGAGCATCACAAGAAAAAGACTGGGAAATACTCGGAAGTATTCAAGCCTTTAACGGAGTGCTTTGGGAACCTACCGAAGTTGTTGTTCTTGACAACAAAAAAGTTGCCGGAATACATTTTCAGGGAGGAACAATAATAGAAACAACCAACAAAGGAGGCCCCTTTGCTTGGCCAATAAAAGACAAAAACGGAAAATGGATTACCGTTGACCGCTCCGACGAGATGATAAGGAAGTTGCAAATAATGCACATCGACGGAGTGATAAACATAGGCGGCGACGGCTCGCAACGCATTTCGCAAAAACTTTACGAAAAAGGACTTAACATAATAGGCGTTCCCAAAACCATTGACAACGACCTGTCGTCAACCGACTCCACTTTCGGTTTCCAAACGGCTGTGCAAATTGCCACCGACGCCGTGGATAAACTGGTTACAACGGCAGCAAGCCACAACAGGGTTTTTATGCTGGAAGTTATGGGAAGAGAAGCCGGCTGGATAGCTCTTAATGCGGCAGTGGCGGGTGGCGCCGAAGTATGCCTCATACCCGAAATTCCTTACGACATTAACAAGGTTAAAGAGGCTCTCGAAAAACGTTTCAGGTACGACAGGGGTTTTGCCGTGGTGGTGGTTGCCGAAGGAGCTCACCCCAAAGGAGGCGATGTAGTGGCTCGCGAAGTTGACGAAATTGGTTATGAACACAAAAAACTCGGAGGAATTGCACGGCATCTAATAAAACAATTAAAAGAGGCCGGGTTTGAACACGACATGCGCGAAACCGTTTTGGGACACCTGCAACGGGGAGGTGTCCCAATAGCATACGACAGAGTGCTTTCGGCACAGTTCGGCGTTAAAGCCTTCGAAATGGCATTAAACAACGAATGGGGAAATATGGTGGCCTACCGCCATCCCGACTTTATTTCGGTGCCACTGAAAGAGGCTATTGCAAAACCAAACCTCGTTACAATTGATAATACTTTGGTAAAAACGGCAAAAGGTCTCGGAATTTCACTCGGCGATTAAACGGCTTCGCCTTCGGGTATGGAAATACCCCACTTTTCAAAAACATTATAAAGATAAGATATACTTACAGGCTTGGGAATGTATTCGTCGCATCCCGCCGATAGACACTTCTCCCGGTCGCCGGGTAAGGCATACGCAGTAACAGCAACAACAGGAATGTTTTTCTTCATGTTTTTTATCTCTTGCGTAACCTTGTATCCGTTAATGTCGGGCAAAGCTATATCCATCAGCACAATATCAATATCCCTTTTGTCAGAAAAGGTTTTTATAGCCTCTTTTCCCATTTTCGCCCATATTATTTCGGGCTCAATGCTTTTTAATGCGCTTTTCAACAAAAGGTAACTGTATAAATCGTCTTCTACAATGAGTACTTTAGGAGTTTTAGATGATTTGGTATTGTGCATAATGTTTTTTTTCGGGTAAGTTTCGGGCAAATATAGATAAATTTTCAAAAAAAGCAAATGCTGTTTTCGATTTTTTTTACCTTAAAAAAACGGGCAATAAAAAACTTTTTTCACACGTGTAATTTGTGAATCTTGATATATTTATTATTTTTGCCGCCCTATTACGGAGAGTTGGCAGAGTGGTCGAATGCGGCGGTCTTGAAAACCGTTGACCTTCACGGGTCCGGGGGTTCGAATCCCTCACTCTCCGCCCTTGTCAGCCTGTTTGTTTATCACAACAGGCTTTCTTTTTTTATCGTTTAAAACTAAAAGTGTTACCTTTGACCCTGAATTTTAAAACATAAGATTATGCGAAAAAATATTGTTGCCGGAAATTGGAAAATGAACCTCACATTTCAACAAGCAGACGAACTTATTGACGACCTTGCAAACAGCCTTGACGAAGACAGGGTAAAATGCGAAGTGGTGGTTTGTCCACCGGCAGTATATCTGGAAATAGCAACCGACTATGCCGACGTTTGCAAACTGAAAACGGGAGCTCAAAATGTAAGCCAATACGAAAAAGGGGCTTTTACCGGCGAAATATCAGCCGAAATGCTTGCCTCAATGGATGTGGAATACTGCATAATAGGACACAGCGAACGCAGAAAATATTTCGGCGAAACAAACAAACAAATTTCGTTGAAAACCGACCGCCTTCTCGACCACGGCATAAAACCTATTTTCTGCTGCGGTGAAGTACTTGAAGAGCGTGAACAAAACAAACAATTTGAGGTTGTGAAAAAACAAATCGAAGAGAGTTTGTTCCACCTGAATAAAGATGAATTTTCAAATGTAGTTATTGCATACGAGCCCGTTTGGGCAATAGGCACCGGAAAAACGGCATCGCCGCAACAAGCCCAGGAAATGCACGCCTTCATTAGAAGTTTAATAGCCGGAAAATACGGTAACGAAACAGCCGAAAACACCTCGATACTTTACGGAGGAAGTTGTAACGCCTCCAACGCAAAAGAGCTCTTTGCCAACCCCGATGTTGACGGCGGACTCATTGGCGGCGCCTCGCTTAAAAAAGATGAATTTCTAAAAATCACTCTCAGTTTTTAACCCTAACACGTCGCCGTTTATGCCGGTAAACACCGGTTGTTAACGGATAATTGTACTTTTTTCAAAACAAATTATCGAAAAGAATGGATTATTACCGAATTAGTTTTGACAAATCGGAGTCGGAGGTGGATAATGAAATTTTTATCGCCTTTCTCGCCGAATACGGCTTCGAAAGTTTTGAAGAAACAGAAAACAAAATTGCGGGATACATCCCCGTAAACAAGTTTTCGGAAAAAGAGTTGGAAAAAATACCTTTCGAAAACAGAAGCATCTTTTTGAAATCGATGAAAAAAGAGAAAATAGCCGAACAAAACTGGAATGCCGTTTGGGAAAGCAATTATCCGCCGGTAGAAATTGAAAACAAAATATTTATTTACGCCCCTTTTCACAAAAAAAGGGATGGTTTTCCGTATCAAATACTCATAAAGCCCAAAATGTCTTTCGGTACGGCACATCACGAAACAACAGCCATGATGATGACACTGATGCTCGAAGAGGATTTTACCGGCAAAAACATTCTTGATATGGGTAGCGGCACCGCCGTACTCGCCATTTTGGCTTCAATGAAAAACGCCGCACATGTCGATGCCGTCGATAATGACAGTTGGGCATTCGACAACGCCGCCGAAAACATAAAACTTAACAACATAAATAACATTACACCCATGCTCGGCGACGCCTCTTTGTTGAAAATACCGGAAAATTACCACATAATTTTAGCCAACATAAACAAAAACATTCTATTAAACGATATCCCGGCTTATGCAAAAAGCTTGAAAAAAGGGGGCTCTATCTTTTTTAGCGGCTTTTACAATACCGATTTGGACGACATAAAAAATAAAGCCGGACAATTTGAGTTATTATACGATAAACACATCGAAAAAAACAGATGGATTGCCGCACGTTTCATAAAAAGATAAGAGTGATTTTACCGGATTTGCATTCGGTGATATCATTATTAACAAAGCGGAAAACACTTCTGCCGTTAACGGTTTTATTATTCACATTGCTTACAAACACAGCGGTTACGGCTCAAAACCAACAAGCCGCCGGGGACTCGTTGTCCACCGATTCGGAGATTTTTTTCGGACAACTGTCAGGATTTTTGCTCAACACCCAATCGAAAACATACAAAGAACGATCGCAAAAATTGCTCGACAGGTTTTACCAAAGCTGGTCGGTAGGACGTTTTAACAAAAATGAAAAAACGGCAATAAGAAACCTTGTGGAAAAGATGCGACGACGCAAAATGCGGACATTTCCCGACCTTTACAACTACATTTACAACCTGACATTATTAGCCGAATCGAACCAGCCGCCCGGAAGCATAATCGACTGGCATGCATTCGCCTCGAAACTGTTGGACAAAAAGAAACTCCAGGATTTTTACGACTTCTTGGATTTTAACAGGAAACTTTTCGAAAAGAGTGCTTTTTACGATAAAAAATCATTTGTCTGGTATTACCGTCAGGGACGTTTCAGATTTAGTTTCGACTCCACTTTCCGGCTCAATTTCGACCACCTTAATCTGGTGATAGCAAGTCGTAAAGATTCTGCCATTTTTCCCAAAACAAAAGGTTTTTTCGATTACAATCGTAAAATCTGGAAAGGCGAAAAGGGAATTTTAAAATGGCGTCGTTTCGGAGATGAATACGGCGATAAAATTTATGCAAAATTCGACAATTACACTCTGAATGTTACCGGCTCGCTATTCGAAATAGATTCGGCAAGACTCTATTACAAACGTTTTTTTAACAATCCTGTTCTCGGAAAACTTACCGAAAGGGTTATGGTAAGCCCCCCGGGTAAAAGAAGTTCGTACCCCCGTTTCGAAAGTTACAGAAGCGACTTTGTAAGAAAAGATATCTACCCCGGCATCGACTATACCGGAGGTTATCAATTGCGAGGACTTAAACTTTACGGCTACGGAAACAACAACGGTAAACCCGAAATAAAAATGTATTACAAAAACAAACCCGTGGCTGTGATACTTTCGGATATGTTTAAACTCGCCGAAGATAAAATAAATGCCTCAAACGCTAAAATAACCTTTTACATAGAAAAAGATTCCATTTTCCACCCCGGCTTACTGTTCCGTTATTCCGTCAAAGACAACCAAGCGGTATTTTACAACGACGACAACAGCTCCGACATTGTCCCTTTTTACGACAGTTATCACAAAATAGACATGTATGTCCCCGCCATTTATTGGAATTTGAGTACCGACAGTATAATTTTCAAACGCCTCAGAGGTGTAAACCCCGTAAACAAAGCAAAATTCAAATCGGCTAACTTTTTCTCCCCCGAAAACTTTTACCGTATGCAAGGCATTGACGACATAAACCCGCTTTATGTTCTGGCAAACTACTCATATACATACTCAACCCGTACCGTTTCGGTGGATAACTTCGCCATGTTTATGAAAAAACCTCCCGAACAAATTACATCGCTGTTTATCAGAATGGCAAAAAAGGGGCTTTTGGTTTACGACTCAAAACGAAAAAAGGCTTTCCTTAAAGAGAGATTTTTCTATTTCCTCGATGCCAAAGCCGGACGTATCGACTACGATGTTTTACATTTCAACTCAACGGTAACCAACGGCGCCAATGCATCGCTTAACCTCAAAACCAACATCCTGGATATTTACGGTGTATCTCAAATTTATATCAGCGACTCGCAGAACGTTTACATATACCCTTACGACAAACGAATTGCCGTGCGGAAAAACCGCGACTTCTCATTTAACGGACAAGTTCACGCCGGACTGTTCGATTTTTATGCCCACCAAAGCACTTTCGTTTACGACAGCTTTATGTTAAGCCTCAATTATGTGGACTCCATGGCTTTCAAAATAAAATATAACGACACCATATTGAACAAAAGTAAATACATAAAGGTAAAAAACGTACTGCAAAACCTAAACGCCACCATATACATCGATAAACCCGACAATAAATCGGGGAAAAAACGCTTTGCACAATACCCCATTCTGGTTAGCCACGACGAATCGTTTGTCTATTACAATAAAAAGAGCATCCAAGACAGCACTCTCACACCCGACAGGTTTTATTACAAGGTGGAACCTTTTGTTTTCGACTCATTATTAAAATTCAGCACCGACGGACTCTCGTTCAAAGGCGAACTGTACTCCGGCGGCATTTTCCCCGTTATAAAAGAACCTTTGAAAGTTATGCCCGATTTTTCTCTCGGATTTTACCACAAAACCGGCGACAAAGGATATGAAATTTACGGCGACAAAGGTATTTTCGGTGAAGAAATCACTCTCGACAACAACGGCTTTACAGGTAAAGGGAACCTCCGTTTTCTAAGCATTAATACCGTCTCGGACAAGTTTGTCTTCTATCCCGACTCGCTTTATGCTTTTGCCTGGGATTTTTCGGGCGACGAAAATACAAACCCTTACGACTTCCCCTACGTCGATGCCGACTCGGTATATATTCACTGGAAAGTGGATACCAATAACATGAGAGTCATTCCCGCCGAACATCCCTTTATCCTTTACAGCAGTTCAAATTTCTCGGGAATAATGGATATTAATCCCGGCTACATGAAAGGTAACGGAATTTTTAAGTTCGACAGGGCTTCCATAAAATCGAAAGATATTAATTTTAAACACAACGGCCTTACCGCCGACTCGTCCGATTTCACCCTGGTCGATTCGTCGGGCAAAAAAGTGGAATTCGCCGCACAAGGTTACTATACATCAATAGACTTCGACAAACAAAAAGGTTGGTTTAACCACTTGTACGACAACACCTACCTGAAATTCCCCTCAAACCAATATATCTCAACGCTCGACGAGGGTGAATGGATTATGAATAAAGACCGCTTGAAACTCTACTCCAAAGCCGATACGGGTAATCTCCTTTATAGCGGAAATGCCGGTGTGCGTGAACTTATTAAATGGAACGGTGCAGGTTCCCAATTCGTTTCGGTAAATCCCGATCAGGATTCTCTGCGTTTTTATGCCAACAAAGCATGGTATAACATAAGAGAAGCTTCGATAGATGTTGAAGGAGTTCCCTTTGTCAAAGTTGCCGATGCCGTGATTTTGCCATACAAAAAGAGAATTACCATTCTACCCCGGGCAAAACTGAAAACCCTTGAAAAAGCACAATTGTACACCGATACCGTTATGTTCTACCACCATGTTTACGATGCCGATATCGATATATTCTCGCGTCACCAATACATGGCAAAAGGTTATGTGGATTACGTGGATATTAACGGAACCAAACAACCCGTATTTTTTGACAACATATCGGTAAACAGTAGTGGTGAAAGTACAGGTTACGGCACCATTCCGCAAGAGGAGATGCTGTTCCTAAGTCCTAACTATTTTTATTACGGCGATATAAGTTTCGTGTCAAGACGGAAATTATTCAACTTTAACGGAGCGTTCCGCCTGAATCAGGATTGTACGGCAGGCGGCGAAACAAATTGGGTGAAATATGTCGGCGAAATAGACCCGCAAAATGTTATTTTTAACATAACCACCACAATGACAGATACCGACAGTATTCCCGTCTATTTCGGCTTGGCATACGACCCCCTTTCAGGCGACTTTTACCCCCTTATCCCCGGAAAACTCAATTCCGGCGACGACAACATCTTTATCTCGGCAACGGGAATACTCGACTACAACAAAAAAACAAACTCTTTCAGAGTGGGAACAAGCGAAGCCCTGTACAAAAACGATTATACCGACAACTTTGTTGCTCTTAATACCACAAAGTGTATTTTGTACGGAGACGGCTTTTTCGATATGAACCTGAAAACACCAATGGTAAAAGTTACTGCCGCGGGCAAATTCAAACACGAAATAATACCCCATAAAACCGTTATAAATACATATTTGGCTTTAAATTTCACCTTCGATAAAATTGCTCTTCAAACCATTGCCGACAGCATCAGGCATTTCAGCGGAAAACCTGCCGACATTTCCAAAGGAGTATATCCGCTCGCCATCAGAAAAATGCTTGGCAAAATTAAAGGCGGACTGGCTTTAAACGAATTGACACTGTACGGAAAAATGAAAAAAACACCCGTGGAACTGCAATCAACCCTTACATTCCCCGAAATAAAACTGGTTTGGAATAAAAATTTAGAAGCCTTTGTGTCGGAAGGTAAAATAGCTGTGGGAAATATCGGTAACAATACGGTGAATAAACTGTGCGACGGTTTCATAGAAATACGTCCGGGTCGTTCGGGCAGCGAAATAAATATCTTGATTAAAGACAACAATAAAAAATGGTACTTCTTCTCTTATGCCCACAATATAATGCAGTTTGTTTCGTCCGATACATACCTGAACGACTATGTTGCAAACATCGGCGAAGACAAACGTATCTTAAACCCGAAAAGCGACGAAAACTACTACGAATATGTAATATCCACAAAACGTAAAATGGTAAACTTTTTGCGAAAAATCGAAGAAAACCGGTAATAACCTCCGCACAGGCAAACCGGAAATCTACAACTGTCAACAGATGAACAAAAAACTTTTATACATAACCGCACTATTCTCTCTTTTAATACCGGTTAATAAACTGACGGCACAAATCAGCTACAAAATCACACCCGGCGGATTGAAAGCCCTTGAAGCCGTTTACGATTTGAGAGTCAACGACGCCGAAAAAATTCTCGACAAAGAGTTGAAGAACCACCCCCAAAACCATTACACATACTTTTTGTTAAATTATTGCGACGTTTTCAAGGTCATGTATAACCCCTCACGCAAAGCTTTCGACGAGTTTGAAAAATCGGCTGAAAAATACATGACCATTGTGGAAAACGATAAAGACACCTCACTGTTGCACCTCGCTTCGTTGTACGAAATGAAACTGTACAGGGGAGTGTTGAAAATAAAATTCGGCGAAAAATTCAGCGGACTCAGATATGCTTACGGCTCATACAACGGAGTACACGATTTGTTGAAAAGACATCCCGGTTATGCACCCATGCAAAAACTGGACGGAATGTTCAATATTGCCTTATCAAACATGCCCTCTTTTGTAAAATTTTCCGTAAGCCTTTTCGGGGTATCAGGAAACTATATTGACGGTGTTAAAATAATGGAGGAATACTACAACAAAGTAAAACAGCGCAAAACATATAACATCGAAGCCGCCTTGTTTATGATTTTTGCCAACAAACTAAACAAAACCCCTCAAAAAGCATACAACTTTATCAAAACCCTGCCCGACTCAATCTCAAATATTAAAATACTCCTGTTTTTTAAAGCAAATCTCGCATACCGCACAGGACACAACGAAGAAGCCGCCGGTTATTTAAAAAAATTTAACTCGCAAAATATTCAATATCCATTCCCCTTTTATCACTACCTCATGGGCAAAATATTACTTCGAAAACTCGACTACAAAGCCGTGTACCATTTCGACAGATTCCTCGTCCAAAACAACAATAAAGATTACCTGAAAGAGATAAATTACAAACTCGCCCTGACCTATCTAATTAAAGGCGACATCCAAAATTATGAAAAATACAAAAATAGAGCCTGCACAACCGGTGACGAGATAACGGAACGCGACCGCGAAACAATTTACGACTGCCGCTTTAACCCTTTGCCCGACATTAATCTTACCAAGGCCAAACTGCTTATCCAAGGCGGATATATCAACAGAGCCGGCTCAATATTAAAACAGGGAATTTCGCGCAATATTCCCACGGTTGCCGATAGCCTCGAATTTTACCTCCTAAAAGCAAAACTCATGGAAAAAGAGGGAAATACGGCAGCATCGTCCGCTTTATACCAAAAAGTTATCGACAAAGGAAAAGATTTAAAATACCAATATGCCTGCGAAGCAGCCCTCCAACTCGGAAAAAGTTACGAACGGCAAAAAAAATTTCCGCAAGCCAAATATTATTATCAATTATCCCTCTCACTATACCAATCGGGTTTTTACGAACACCTGAACTCGGATGCCGAAAAAGGCTTGAACAGAATAAACATGCACCTGCAGTAACACTACTCGCCGTATAGCTTGCGAAAAAATTTCAGAGCTTTACCCATATGATTTTCTACCGTTTTTACCGATATCCCCAATACCGAGGCAATCTCTTTATATTTCATGCCGTCAACTTTATGCAACCTGAATACCAAGCCCGGTTGTTTTGGCATCTTGTCGATAATCTCGGCTATTTTTTGTTCGGTCTCTTTGTTTATCAACAATGTTTCGGGGGTGAGTATCATTATTGTTCTTTCGCTCTCTTTTGCCGTTATCTCCTCCAATACCACCCTCTTTTTTCTTAAATGCGACAACACCCGGTTTCTTGTTGATTGGTAAAGATACGCCTTGGGATTGACACTTACGGTAATCTCTTTGCGCTTATTCCATATCCCTATAAAAACATCAGCTACAATCTCTTCGGCAAGAGCACTTTCGTTTAAAAACAAAAAAGCAAAATTACACAGCGATTGATAATACTTGTCGAAAAGTATTTTTAGGGCTTTTTTATCATTCTGCTTTAATCTTTTAAACAAAAATAAATCCTCAATATTATCTTTCACCGAGTAAAATTATGTTTTCACAAAAATACAAATCTTTTTTATGACATTTGTTAATAATAAACACACCCGGACCATCACATTTTTTGCAAATAAATCCGGGAATTTTTTCACTTTGGCTCTCCTCCTGCCGGCAAAGCGGAATATCCGAAAAAAAAAGAGTATTAAAACCGCTTTTGTATAGGGGTAAAATCCAACTTCCGGCGTCATTGTTTAAAACAATGGTGTTATCTCACACTATATGACAAGTAAACATAATTATTAACCAAAATGCAATATTATGAAAAACAGTTACTTTGCAAAAACATTGTCAATCGGCTTTTTTTTAATAATCTTTCTCTCGGGGGGGGAAATCCTCGCCCAAAATAATTCGTTTCTCGATTTTGATGGAAGCAACGACTATGTGAAATATTCCGATGATGCCACTTTAGGGCGTATGGATGGTGCAACCGATTATACTATTGAAGCATGGATATTTCCTGTTGACGGGAGAGTAGCTGAATATGACAGGGTCCTGCAACGTTATTATTCTTTTGCAATTGTTATGTATGATGGAAATAATGATGGAAATGTTGAGGACTGGTATTTTCAAGTTTACGATAAAGCATCGTCATCATGGAAATATTACAATACAGAAGGTGATGCAACTTTGACATTGGATGCATGGAACCATATAGCTGTTATTAATAATTCTTCAGAAGATTCATTAAAACTTTATGTAAATGGTGTTAATGTTACACAAACGGGAGGATATGCAAGTAGAAGTTTGCCTTCTTCGTCTTCCAATGATAATTTATATATCGGACAAAAAGGAAACGGGGCTTCCTATTTTGGAGGTTATATAGACGAAGTAAGATTGAAGAATACCGCAGAGGATAAAGATGATCTTCATCATAATATTTATGATAATGAATATTCCTCCGATGCCAATACTGCTGGATTATTTCACTTTAATGAAGGAAGCGGTACCACTACAAAAAATGAAACAAGTGGCACTAATGCAACAATAAATAACGGAGCAGTATGGAGATTATGGAGTTATAACTCAACAAACCACCTCCCCCTCTCGTATGAATGGAAAGGGAGCACCGATACCGACTGGGGCACATCGGGCAACTGGGAAGGTGGCGTACCTACCTCGGCAAACGACGTACTTATTCCCACGGGATTAACCAACTACCCTTCGGTTAGCGGAAGCATTTCATCGCCCTCGCAATGCAACAACCTAAAAATAGAGTCGGGGGCATCATTAACGGTTCCCGTTGATAAAGCGCTTACCGTAAACGGAGAGGTTACCAATAATGCCGGAACAAGCGGTCTGGTTATCTCTTCAAACAGCACCAACAAAAACGGTTCTTTTATTTTCTCCTCAGGAACACCTGATGCAACGGTTCAAAGATATATCGGGGCTTATTCGGGTGATAATGACGGTTGGCACGAAATAGGAGCTCCTGTCGATATGACCGTAAGCGGCAGCGGTTTTGACCCGGGTACAAATGACGATCTCTATTATTGGGATGAATCGAGCAACGAGTGGAAAAATTACAAAGCGGGTTCATTTAATTTTACTCAAGGAAACGGCTATCTATTAGCGTATCAAACAAGCGCTACCAAAAACTTTACAGGCACTTTAACCGCATCGGACATTACATATTCCAATTTAAGTTATACAACAGGTTCGGGGCGCCAAGGATTTCACTTGCTTGGCAATCCCTATTCATCTGCCATTTTATGGAATAACGGAGGTTGGACATTTACCAATGTGGGGACTGTTTGTTCGGTTTGGGACGAGTCGTCAGGAACGTATATAAATCCGTCTAATGGCGACCCAATTCCGGCAACAAACGGCTTTTTTGTAGAGGTTACCGACGCTTCAAACACCCTTACCATACCGGCTTCCGCAAGGTCGCACAATTCAAATGCCAATTACAAAAACAGCACAAAGAATTTACTTATTGCTAAGATAACCAATGATGTAAACACATATAACAACACTATTAAAGTAGGCTTTAAAGAGGATGCCTCCGTGCAATGGGACCAAAAATACGATGCACATAAACTATATGGTGTTGAAACCGCACCCGAATTGTGGACAATAAGCGATAACGGAAAATTCGCCGTAAACATTTTGCCTTTTTCCAATCAGCCGTACGATATTCCCATGCACTTTAAAGCCGGTGTGGACGATGCAAACTATACGATAACTTTTGACGGAATTTCCGGCTTTAATGAAGGGACAAATATAGTACTTGAAGATAAATTTACAGGAACTTCCATCGACCTTAATGTACAAAACAAATACACTTTTACCGGAAAAACTGGCGACAACCCCGACCGCTTCGTTTTACATTTTTACAATGTTACCGGTATCAAAGATATTGACCAAACGGCAAAACCCGCCACTATTTATGCAAACAACAATTATATTATTATTAAGTCGGCAAAAGGAAATTTAAACGGCACGGTGGAAGTATTGAACCTTTTGGGACAAATGGTGTACAGCTCTGAAATATACAATACCGGATTCTTAAAACTGAACAACCGTTTTGACAACGGTGTTTACATTGTCCGTTATCGGGGTGACAACGGTACTGTTCAATCCGGAAAAGTTGTATTGCAATAATACCGTATAACATAATATATTGTAAATTAAAAAATAACAGACCATGAAAAAACAGATAACATCACTTTTATTTACCATTGTTTTAACGGTTTTTACTGTCAACGGATTTTGCCAGGTACCTCCCCCGCCACCCACAGGTGCAGGTCACGGTGCAACGGGTAATCAAAACGGAGGAAGCGCCCCAATAGGTGGAGGACTCTTTATCCTTCTTGGTTTGGGCGCCGCCTACGGAGGAAAAAAACTTTATAAACTGTTCGACGAAAACAAAGAAGGTTAATACTTGTTTTAATACTTGTCCGGGTGTGTCGTTATTTTGAAACGGCACACCTTTTTCTTCTCGTTGTTGTTATACACAAATTTAATTGATAAACCGGAATATGAAAAAGGGAAATATTTTTTTCAAATTAACGCTGGCGGTAATACTGGCAACTTTTACTTCATACGGATTGATTGCAGGTAACAGGTTCTCTATGGAATTTAACGGAAGCAACGAAAGTGTTTTTATTTCCAATGCTTCAGGATTGAATGTAACCGACAAATGGACTTTTGAAGCGTGGATTTATGTCAATTCGGTTTCGGCTTACGATGATTTTATGTTCCGCAACGGCATTTTCAGTTTTCAGGTAAAAAATCCCCTCGGAAGTGGTGATTTTGCAGTGGATTTCTATAACCGTGACAACGGCAGCGAACTATCAACCGGTGCTTCCGGAGATTTAACATTCAACACCTGGTATCATGTGGCTGCAACATTCGACGGCTCCACCGCCAAACTTTATGTGAACAACAATTTGGTGGACAGCGATGCCACAGCTTCCAACTGGATTTTACAAACCAATTCCGAGAATTTTAATATAGCTGCCCGTTATATTAGCGGTTACAGCAACTATTTTGACGGGCAAATTGATGAGATTCGTTTATCGGATGTGGCACGCTCGATTTCGGATATGCAAACCCACTATCGCAGGGAGGAATATTCCGTTGACGGAAATACTCTTTTGTTGATGCATTTCAACGACCAAGCCGACCCCGCGACATACATTACCGGTACAGGATTTTCGGGCACGGTAAACTCACACAATGTAGACATATCAAATTACAAAGATTCTGAGATAGTTGCCGCACGATTGTTGCAACCAAATTACCGTTCACAAGCATCGGGCAACTGGAACACTCCGGCTTCGTGGCAATACTACAACGGTACCACTTTAAGTTGGGAAAACGCCACTCTTTGCCCCGATTTTTACGACGATACGATTACTGTCATATCCTCCCATACAATTGCCGTAACCGGCGACATTTCTGTTAACCAGTTAATCATCAATGCCGGAGGAACGCTCAATGTCTCTTCCGGCATTACTGTTACTCTGAAAAACGGTCCGGGTACCGACCTCGATGTTTACGGAACCATTAAAAAAAGCGGAACCATTTTGCGTTCTTCGGGAGCCACCATCGTTGTGGAAAACGGGGGAAAATACCAACACGATACCGACGGTTCCATATCAACAGCCACATGGGTAGATGGTTCTACCTGCGAAATAATAGGTGTTGGCTCGGGGACCACGCTCCTTAATTTGGGTAATACAGGACAAAATTTCGACAATTTTACCTGGAACGTGCCAACCCAAAACCGCGACGTGGCAATGGAGGATTTTACCGATACTTACGGCGATTTTACCTTGATAACCACTAATGGTTACGAACTGCAATTGAACAATAGTACCACCGACAAGCAAATCAATATCGGCGGGAATGGTGATTTTATTCTGCAAGGTGGAACTTTAAATATCGCTTCCGGAGCAGAAAATACCTATTTTGTTGTTTATAACAACTTTACACAAACCGGGGGAACTTTAACCTCCACAGGAACAGGAACGGGTTACTTGAGATTTGGACGCTTATACGTTGATGATGCGGGAACCTTTTCGAAAACCGGCGGTACATTAACCCCCGACGATATTCAAGTAAACAAACATTATTCCCTTACGCTCAACAGCGACTGGGATGTGGGCTCAATACCTTTTAATTTATTGGGCAAAATGACTGTAAACCCTGGAAAAACACTATCGTTCGACTCGACATTTACCATATATTCCACGGCAAATTATCAAGGGTCGCTAATCAATTACGGCACGGTTTCCGACAACATAAAAGTGCAATGTTATTTGACTTCGCAACAATGGTATGGTATTTCGGCTCCGGTGGATAACCAACAGGCAGGTGTATTTTACCTCGGCGGCTCTCCCGACGTATGGATGAAAAAATATAACGAAGAATCAAACAGTTACAGTTTTATTACCGATATAACCACCGATTTGCAAGATATGCACGGCTGGTTCGTATGGCTCGGGGGATCTTCGTCGCACACTTTTGAATTTGACGGACCGGTACGTACCGGAACCGTGGGATCGAACAACAATCTGATACGAACAACCGATACAACCGGGTATAATTTCGTCGGGAACCCTTTTCCTTCTGCTATTGATTGGGATGCTGCTTCCGGCTGGACAAAAACCAATATCGAAAATGCTATTTACATTTACAACAACGGAAACTGGGCTACATATATCAACGGAACGGGAACTAACGGCGGTTCGTCGCATATTGCCATGAATCAAGGTTTTTTCGTTCAAGTTTCCGACGGAGGAGGACCATATCCCGAATACGGAACCCTGAAAATGACCAGCGACGTGTGTGTGCACAGCGATACGGCATTTATGAAAATCACTCCCGGAACTCAAAAAATCATCCGCCTGCAAATTAACGACGGAAACCTGAAAGACGAAACCGTTATACGGGTGACGGAAAATGCAAGCGAAGGTTGGGACGGAAATCTCGACGCTCACAAACTGTTTAGTTTCAACCCCCAAATTCCGCAAATATTTTCAACGGGCAACGGCTTTATGTCGATAAATTCAATACCCCCAGGAGTAAAAACCGTACCTTTGGACGTGAAAGGGGTAAACGGCAATCTATTAACCGTATCGTTAATGCAAGGCGACGACTTCGAAAACATTTTTCTTTACGATAATTTAACGGCACAAATTACCGACCTCAAAAAAGAGGCTTACTCTTTTACTTATGACGAAAGTTTTGCCAACCGTTTTGTACTCTCCTTCCTCGTTACGGATTTAAGCGGCAAAAAAACAGGAAACAAAAAATTTAACGTTTTTGCTCGCGGCAAAACCGTAGAAGTGGTTTTTAATGACATTTCCAAAGCCGAAATTATTATATATAATTTGTTGGGACAGGAAATAACTCGTAAAAACACAACATCAAGGGTAAACAATTTTTCAATATCCGAAACGGGCTATTACATTGTAAAAGTAAAAGGAGAAAGATATTCGACAAGTAAAAAAGTATTTATAAGGTAAAAATATTTTTAAAAAATAAAATATGAAAAAATTAATACGCTTTTCCCCATTTGTTGTTTTGCTCGCAGTGGTGGTATTTCCCACCATGGTATTAGGGCAAATGTCGATTCTTTTGGTTAATGACAACAATTATACACCTTCAAGAGTTACGGCAATTCAAACCGCAATAACCAATAACGGTTATTCATATACCGATTACGACCCTTCGGCACAGGGAGGTGGTCCCTCATATTCGTATATGAGCAATTTCGATTTGGTAATATGGTACACGGGAAACGATGGGGTAGGACTCTATTTTTGGAACGGCACCGATACCGACAACCAAGACATTAAAGATTATATCGACAACGGAGGCATGTTTTGGCTCCAAGGCATCGACTTTTTATACGACCGCTACGGTGCGGCTCCCGATACTTTTTCGGCAGGCGATTTTGTTTACGATTACCTCGGCATTGAAGAGTACCATGCACAATCGCACGCCGACGACGGAGGCACCGGTGTTGAACAATTCGACGTAGTGCCAGGAAACCCCATATTTACATTTACACCTATGGAGTGGGTATGGCCAACCTTATGGTATGCCGATGCTCTCGTCCCAACACCGGATGCCGATACAATATACCGCATGGGACCCGCAGGATATGTTTTCGATAACTATTTCAGCAGCATATATCTTGAAAAAGGTAGCGGAAAAGTATTGACAATAACAGGCGAAACCGGTAAAATAGATACACAAGCCAATACCGACACCTATATTGGTGAAGGATTAACCTACTTTCAGCAATTCGTAACAGTGCAAATCCTTGTTGACAGCATTCATGTATACGGACAAAACGGAGATACAACAATTACACAAGATAGTGGTACTTTACAAATGTATGCGGAAGTTTTTCCTTCTAACGCCACCGATACGACAGTTGTTTGGAGTGTTATTCCCGGAACGGCAACCGCCACCATCGATACCGCCGGTTTACTGCAATCTACGGGAACTCCTGCGGGAAACGGTACCGTTTGGGTTAAAGCCACTGCCGCCGACGGCTCGGGAACAGCCGACTCCATGCTGGTAACAATATCCAATCAAGGAACAAGTACCGACTTTCATGTATTGCTCGTCAACGATGACGATTACACCCCCGACCGTTACCTCGAAATAGACACGGCACTTTCCCAATTGGGGTACAATTACGACATTTACAATATTGCCGTTACCGACACTTTTCCCGACACCACGGTATTAAACAACTACGAAACGGTAATTTGGTACACCGGTAACGACGGAGTTAACCTTAAATTGTGGGATTTGTCCGACACAAGCGATTACAAATTTAACCAACCACTAATAGACTACATAGACAACGGAGGCATTGTTTGGCTTCAAGGACTCGACTTTTTATACGATATATACGGACAAGCACCCGACAATTTCACTGCGGGACAATTTATTTACGACTATATGGGTATTGAAGAGTACCATGCCCAATCGCATGCCGACGACGGAGGTACCGGAATGCCCGAAATGGATACCGTATATTTAAACGGGATTTTCTCGATAAACCCCGTGCAGTGGACATATTCCGAACTTTGGTACGCCGATGCCCTTACAACTTCGCCCGGAGCAAAAGGTGTTTACAATATGGGGCCCGACAGTTATCAGTTTTCCGACTACTTTTGCGGTTTGTACAAATACCAGTCAAACAACGGAATTGTGATGAGTTTTGCCGTCGAAACGGCACGTATTGACACACAAGCCAATACCGACACTTTAATATCACAAGGATTGCAGTTCTTCGAAAATTACATTAACGGAACCGTATTTGTTGACAGCATATATGTTTACGGTGAAAACGGTGCCACAACAATTACGCAAGATAGCGGTACACTTCAAATGTATGCCGACCTGTTTCCTTATTGTGCCCCCGACACCAATGTTATCTGGAGTGTTATTCCCGGAACGGCAACCGCTACCATAAGCAGTACGGGATTGCTTCAAGCCACGGGGACACCTGCCGGTAACGGTACCGTTTGGGTAAAAGCCACTGCCGCCGACGGAGGTGGTGCCGCCGACTCGGTACTGATTACTATCTCAAACCAAGGCGGAGGTAACGACTTTTACGTACTCTTGGTAAATGATAACGATTACGGCAGCGACCGTTATCTGGAACTCGATACCGCACTCACCGATTTGGGTTATATACACGACATTTACAATACCGTGAATACGGGCACATATCCCGACTCGGCTCTGTTGATAAATTACGACGTGGTAATTTGGTACACCGGTAACGACGGCGTTGACCTCAAACTTTGGGATACTTCCGACCCCAATAATTATAAATTCAATGCCCCCTTAAGGTATTATTTGGGATACGGTGGAATTGTTTGGCTTCAAGGACTCGATTTTCTTTACGATGTCGTGGGGAATGCCCCTGTAACCTTCTCTCCCGGTCAATTTATATACGATGATATGGGCATAGAAGAGTATCATGCACAATCGCATGTTGATGACGGCGGCACAGGATTGCCCGAAATGGACACCGTACATTACAACGGTATATTCTCATTAAACCCCGTACAGTGGACATATCCGGAATTGTGGTATGCCGACGCTCTCGTTCCTTCCGGCGAAGGTAGAGGCGTATATCATATGGGTCCCGATTCTTACCAGTTTTCAGGATATTTGTGCGGATTATACAAATACCAGTCGAACAGCAGCGGGTTAACCATGAGTTTTGCAGTGGAAACGGCACGTATCGATTCGCAAGCCAACACCGATACCTTAATAGCTCAAGGAATGAACTTTTTCGAATATTACCTTAACAACACCATTTTGGTCGACAGTATTTCGGTGTACGGCGAAAACGGTGCAACATCAATAACACAAAACGGAGGAACACTGCAAATGTATGCCGATGTATTTCCAATGTATGCTCCCGACAACAATGTAACATGGAGTGTAACCCCCGGCACCGCTACCGCTACCATTACCCCCGACGGTCTGTTACAAGCCACGGGAACACCCGCCGGTAACGGTACGGTATATGTTAAAGCCGTTGCCACAGACGGCTCGAACGTAGCCGACTCCCTGTTGATAACCATCTCGAACCAAGGCACATCCGCCGATTTTACAATTCTGTTGGTAAATGATAATGCCAATGACCCCGACCGTTATTTGGTTATCGACACCACACTTAACAATTTGGGATATACATACGATGTCTATAATACCGTAAACACTCACGACTTCCCCGATTCAAGCACCCTTGCAAATTACAATTTGGTAATTTGGTACACCGGAAACGACGGCGTTGACCTCTATTTGTGGGACACATCCGATACTACCGACTATAAATTTAATGCCCCTCTCAAACAATACGTTGATAACGGAGGCTATGTTTGGGTTCAAGGGCTCGACTTTTTGTACGACATTTACGGATTAGCTCCCGACACCTTGCATCAGGGACAATTTGTTTACGACTATATGGGCATTGAAGAGTATCATGCACAATCAAAAGTTGATGACGGAGGAGTGGGATTACCCGAAATGGATGTGGTTCCAAATAATGGTGTCTGTACGCTTTCCCCTGTAAAATGGGTATATTCAACATTATGGTATGCCGATGCCATTGCCTTGGCTCCGCAAACCGGAGGTATCTATACCATGGGTCCCGACAATTATATTTTTTCCGATTATTATTGCGCATTCAAAAAGGAGTTGTTCCCCGGCATTATTATTACGTTTACAATAGAAACAGCCCGCATAGACACAAGGGAAAATACCGAAGAGCTGTTTTATGAAGTAATTGAATACTTCCGTTTATATACCGGAATACACAAAAACAATTTACCTGCGCAACATGATTATACACTCTATCCAAATCCGGCCACAAACACTCTGTTTCTGAAAAACAACAGTGCAAACCAAACGGATATAAAATTTCAACTTTACGATATTAACGGAAGAGAAGTAAATAATTACTCAACAAGTAATATGGGAAAAGGAAATATGTTGATTAACATTGTAAATTTACCAAACGGGTTATATATTTACAAAATCATCTCCGTTTCAGGAAATGAAACGGGAAAATTGTTAAAACATTAATAAACCGTTAAGGGGAAAACATTCTCAATGACGTCATAATTAAAAAAGATATAACAAAAAATAAAGACCATGAAAAAAGATTACAAATTTATTATTACGATTATGCTTGCGCTTATTTCGTTTAACGGATTCGGTTTAAGCATACTGCTTGTTAACGATAACGGATATGCCCCCGAGAGGGTGGATGTTATAAAACAAGCAATAACCGGTGCAGGTTACGATTTTTCATTTTACGATGCAGCCTCCGAAGGGAGCTCACCGTCATACTCTTTGATGTCGAATTTCGACCTTGTAATATGGTACACGGGAAACGACGGAAGCGGACTCTTTTTTTGGAACGGTAACGATTCGGATAACGATAACATTAAACAATATATCGACAACGGAGGCATGTTTTGGCTGCAAGGTTTAGACTTTATCTGGGACAGATACAAAGATGTCCCTTTCGACTTTTACGAAGACGATATGCTACACGACTATTTCGGCATTTCGCAAATTGTCGGACAATCACACGTTGACGATGGACTATATTCGGACGGTGTACCCGAACTCGATGTTATTGCCGGCAACGGTATTTTTACAATGTCGCCGGTGAAATGGACATACGAAACCATGTGGTATGTGGACGCCCTTAATGCTGTGGAAAATGCGGTACCTGTTTACAGATTGGGACCCGAAGGGTATGATTTTTACGACAATTATGCCGGCATTTATTTCGAAAAAGGAAACGGAAAAGTGCTTACTTTTACTTTTGAAACCGCACGTTTAGATACTCCCGAAAATACAATCGCGCTTTTCAAAGAGGGGCTCGATTACTTTAAACAGTTCGGACAAGGCGAAATAATCCACGTTACCGGAATTGATGTATATGCCGAAGATGGCGCCACTACAATTACCGAAAACGAAGGCACACTGCAAATGTATGCCGATGTACAACCCGACAGCGCCACCAACAAAGCCGTCTTTTGGTCGGTTACTCCCGGAACGGCTTACGCCACCATAAACAACGAAGGCTTATTGCAAGCGGCAGGCTCGAACATCGGAAACGGAACCGTATGGGTGAAAGCCACTGCTGCCGACGGCTCCGGAATTGCCGACTCCATTGAAATCACAATCTCAAACCAAGTCGCTCCCGAAGGATTTAACATACTTTTTGTTAACGATAACGGACATACTCCCGACCGTTATACAAAACTCGACACCGTTCTTATGGACCTTAATTACGACTATACAATATTTAACACTGTGGAAACAGGTACCGCTCCCGATTTGGTGACACTCAGCAAATATGAACTCGTCATATGGTACACCGGTAACGACGGTGTAGCTCTTAAACTTTGGGATATTAGCGATACCAACAACTATAAGTTTAATGCCCCGTTAATTCAATACATTAACCACGGAGGCAATATATGGCTACAAGGACTCGACTTTATTTACGACGTTTACGGAAAAGCTCCCGACGATTTTTCAGCAGGACAATTCGTTTACGATTACATGGGAATAAAAAGTTATGTGGGGCAATCTCACGTTGACGACGAAGAGATAAACCTGCAACAACTCGATGCCGTTGACGGAAACGATGTCTGCACATTCACTCCTGTAAAATGGGTGTACAGCGAAGGGTTATACTATGCCGATGCTTACGACATTACACCGGCGGCAAAAGCCATTTATAATATGGGACCGGTAGGCTATCCGTTATATGGAAAAACCTGCGCACTCTATAAAAAATCAAGAGGCAGGGGAACGGTAATGACTTGGGCTTTTGAAACCGCACGCATCGACACTTATGAAAATACAAAAATCATTTTCGACCAAACACTAACCTGGTTTAAAAATAATTTGGGCATCGAAGAAAACAATGCCTTTGATGGTGAAGTTATAAAAGTTTATCCCAATCCGGCATTTAACACAACAACAATTTCGTATAACTTAAACGAAAAATCGGATGTAAATATAGCCATATTCGATTTATCGGGAAAAAAGGTATGGGAAAACAGCATGGGCACGCAAACCCAAGGACAACACTCTATACAAATAAACCGTAATGCATTAAACCTAAACGATGGAATCTATTTCTATTCAATATCGACAGGTAACAATGCCGTAAGCGGAAAAATATTATTTAAATAAAATAACCCCACGGGGAAAATAACAACAGAATTAATGAAAGGGATTAAAAACATTTTGACGCTAACAGGTATTTTATTTGCTGCTATTTTATTTGGTCAACAACCCGACGGTATTTCCGTAAAGCAAAAAGTATTGAACTTTTTAAAAAGCGAGAATTTGTCCGAGACATTTTCTCCTGCAGAAATAAAAACCCTGTTTGCCGGCAATTCAAACTTACCCGAAAGTTATCTGGTAACATTATCTCCCCGTGGATTTGTGGTTATATCTTCGATAAACGAGAAACACCCTGTTTTGGCTTGGTCGACAAACCATAACTTTATTTCCGAAAAAAACGGGAATTACACACTTGCATTGACACTATTGGAAGAGGTGGTTTCCGTTGACAAAAACGATGTAACTCACAATGCATACCAAAACATAAAAAATGTCAACGAAATTTACGGACCCTATGTCCATACCATGTGGGGACAGGTTAATTGTCGTGATGCCAACGGAGTATTGATAAATGTTACAAACATATTTACTCCCGAACATTATGCTGCGGGATGTGTTGCCGTATCGCAAGCCACAATACTGCATCACTACCGTTGGCCGCCAAAAGGTGTAGGTTCGTACTCATATACCGACAACACGGGAAGTTCGCATGGAACATATTCGGTAGATTTCGGCGAAAAGGATTACAAATGGGATTTAATGCTCGAACGTTACAGGGCGAAAATATCTACCGTTGAACAACGCGAAGCCGCAGGCGAACTTACATTCGACTGTGCGGTTTCGTTACGTATGAACTTCGAACCAAACGGCTCAACCTCCAACGTAAACCGCATTCCTCAGGCAATAGCACAGCACTTCAGATTCACTGCATTATATCGCTCACGTTCCTCATCCACATTTTGGAGTCTGCTCGACAATAATATGATATATAAAAAACCGGTGGTATTGGCCTTGGAAAACAGTAGCGGCGGTGGACATTCGGTAGTTTGCGACGGCCTTAAAATCGATGAAAACGGCACTTTTTACCACCTGAATATGGGTTGGTGGGGTGCATCAAACGGTTGGTACAAAATTCGAGGTTCCTTCAATGCGGGAGGTTACAGTCGCGTTTTGGGAGGCGCCATGAATATTATTCCCGAACCAATGATAATCCCTCCCGTTATTGATGCCGATTCTATAGAATTTGACCTCGTTTGGCGCTATCCCGCAAAAGCCGAAGCCGAAGCGTTTCAAGTACAAAAGAAAGTTAACGACGGCAGCTGGATTGATATCACTGATAACACTACCGATACCACACTACATATTTTAGTTGACCCCGAAAAAGAATACCAGTTTAGAGTTAGAGCCAAAACCAACGGAAAGTGGTATCAAAACAGTTGGAGCACAGTGGAAAAATTAAAAAGAAACTATGTGGGTATTCACGAAACGGAAAAACTCCGGTTTAAATGCTATCCCAATCCGTTCTCTAAAACATTGACACTTCATTTTGATAAAAATTTCAGTGGTACTGTCTCAGTTTTCACCGTTACGGGTGAAAAAATTTTCATTAAAAAATATCTTTCCGTCAACAAAACGAAAATAGACGCAAGCAACTGGAAACAAGGTGTATATTTTATAAAAATATCCGATAATTCATTTTTTTCGATTAAAAAAATTATAAAAAAATAATAAGGTGAAAGAAAATATAGAAAATATCATTGCAAAATATTTTGCCGGGGAATCGACATCTGTGGAAAAAACACAGGTTGAAAAATTCAAAAAAGAGAATCCGTCGGAATATGAAAAATACCTTAAAGCATACAACGAAAATCATTTTGAAAGCAGGGTTTTTGAATCTTCCGGCGTAAAAGAGCATGTTTTACGGTCGATAAATAAAAATAAAACAGTGCTGCCCTACTACAAAAAGTATCTTAGATATGCAGCACTCTTTGCAGGTCTGTTTTTGTTATCGGCTCTCTATTTTTACTTTTTTCAAAAACAAAACATATCGTACACAAACAATACAGGCGATAAATTAAAAATAGAATTACCCGACGGCTCAAAACTTTTGCTCGACAAAGGCGCAAGTATAGCTTACGAGAAAACACGTGCCGGCTGGTTCTCAAGGGAGGTTACCATGAACGGTAGAATCTTTTTCAACATAATTCATAATGACAAAAAACCCTTCAAAGTAATTGAAAAAAGAGTTTCAATTACAGATTTGGGAACAGAATTCACCGTTAACGTTCTTTCCAATCATACACAGATAATACTGTCGTCAGGTAAAATTGATGTAATTTCAAACAACGGAAAACAAGAACAGATAGCAGAAAAAAAAGGTGAGCAAATAATTGTTGATAACGCCGGAAATATTAACAAAAATCAAATAAATCCCAATTTATATACTTCGTGGACAAAGAAAAAATTGTTTTTCAACAACTGTACCGTTGGCGAAGTAATTCAACTTTTACACGACAGTTACGACATAAAAGTCGCTTTGACCGATAAATCGGCATTGGACAAAAAACTTTCGGGTTCGGCTCCTTCCGATAATCCCTTATTAATATTAAAAGCAATTTCACAAATTATTCATAAAAAGATTGTTGTAAATTAAACATCCATTAATCAAAACTTATGAAATCAAAAGTTTTATCTACTATTGTAGCAATGCTTATTGTCTCTTTTTTTTCGGGATACTTTTCCTTGAGGCTATACGGGGAACCGGTTTATCAATTCAATAAAGACACGGGAACCCTCGAAAGTATTGTAAAAGAAATGGAAACACGTTTCAATGTCTCCATAACAATTGATGCCGAAGTCTCAAAAGAGATTATCAATGTTTCAAAAGAAAAAATCATAAACAGCAACAACATTGAGAAAGCATTAAAACTACTTTTGGCAAACACCAAATTAAAATACAGAAAACTTCGCTCCGATTATTACGTAATTAGTGCCAACGAAACAGATAAAAAATTACCGGTAAAAGATACTTTAAAAATAGATTTACCAAAAAAACGCGTTATTCGAGGCACGGTTACATACGAGTCGGACAACACACCGGTGACAGGTGCCACCGTGAGGATAAAAGGCACTTACAAAGGTACCGTAACCGACTTGAACGGTCACTACGAACTGGAAATTGACGAGCAAGCGAAAAAACTCGTCTTTTCTTTTATTGGCCTGCAAACACAAGAGGTAACAATAGGCAAAAACAACACTATTGATGTAAGCATGAAAGAGGATGCTTTCGGATTGGACGAAGTAATTGTTGCCGGTGTTGCCGACAGAACGCCAAAAAAAAACCTTACCATTAGCGTTACAAAAGTTGGCGACGAAACATTAAATACAGCCCCTTCACCCTCCACCGTTCAGTCGCTTCAAGGGAAAGTTGCCGGCGTAACGGTAGTACAAGCCAACGGGTTGCCGGGAAGTGGTGCCGCCATAAGACTCAGAGGCTCCACATCACTTACCGGAAACCAAGCGCCTATGATTGTAATTGACGGAATTATCGTTAATACCAATCTTGCCGACATAAACGTCAACGATATAAAATCCGTTGAAGTTGTCAAAGGCGCCGCCGCTGCCGCCCTGTACGGCTCAAAAGCCGGAAACGGCGTTTTGGTGATAACAACAAAACGGGGTACAGATATCAAAGGGAAAACAAGAGTGACTTTCAGGTCGGAGTACGGCATACAACAAATACCACATTATATAGAACAGGCCAAACACCACCCTTATAAGCTTGCCGACGATTGGCAAGAGTATAAAAATTTTACAAAATATTACGGTGTACTGTACGACTCGCTCGGCAATGTAATAGGAGGCAGCCGGCACCTTACCGATAGCGCTTGGGCCGACCAACCTTATGCCAGACTTATTGACCATCAAAAAAAGTTTTATCAAGACGGCTCATACACCACAAATTATATTTCGGTTGCAGGAAACAACAACAAAACAAATTTCTTAGTGTCGTATGAGTTTAACAAACAAGAAGGAATAATTTTTTCCACGGGAGGCTATACGCGCCATAATTTTCGCGTAAATTTAGACCACCACCTTACCGATAAATTTAAAATTTCAACCTCAAACCTCATTATTTTCACCAATTCCAACAATCCCGGGTCTTACAAATCGTTTAACGACCTTTTATTTGTTTCGCCCGACGTTGACCTTGAAGCGCCAAACGACGACGGCTCGCCTTACAAAGTTCTTCCCGACCCTTGGAGCGTTGCCGAAAACCCGCTGTATCCTTTGTATTACCGTGAAAAAACCGCTAAAAGAACCAGCCTGATTGGCAACATTATGGCAAACTGGGACATATATAAATGGATGTCGGCAAAAGCAAAATACACTTACGAATTTCGTGACAAATATTGGAACACCTACACCCCGAAAGGGTATCTCTACGGAAGTAAACAATATATCGGAGGTTCGTTATACAAAAGAAACTATCGCGAATTAAACCAGAACATTCAATTTACATTAAACTTTAACAGACAAATACGCGATTTTACAACAAAATTAAAATTGAGTTATTTGTACGAAAACTCATCGTGGAACAATTTTCAAGTGCTCGGAAAAGACTTTATAGTGTCGGGAGTTCCGCAACTCGGTAATACCGACCCCACAAAAACACAAATGAGTTCTTACGAAGGTAAGATTGTAGCCATCGATTATTTCGGTATTTACGATATGGACTACAAAGACAAATATCTCTTTTCGGGACTTTTCAGAATGGACGGTTCATCGCTTTTTGGCGCAAACGTGCGTTGGAACCCCTATTACAGGGTCTCGCTCGGTTACCGTATTTCACAAGACTTTACAATTCCCGGTATCAACGAGTTGAAAATACGTGCATCGGTAGGAACATCGGGGCAACGTCCGGGATTTTCGTATCAATACGAAACTTATAACATATCAAACGGAAACATTGTACCTTCAACTCTCGGGAATAAAGACCTGAGACCTTCGGAAACAACGGAGTACGAAATAGGTTTGAATGTTGATTTTTTAAAAATATTTTCTTTCGAAGGAATATATTCGCAAGACATTACGCGTAATGCTTTTGCTTTGGCGCCTCTTCCTTCGCAATTCGGTTTCCCCGGACAATGGAAAAACGTAGGAACCCTTTCGGCAAACACCTGGGAAGCAAGTTTAATGGGAAGAATTATCAGCAAAAAACATTTCTCGTGGAACTTCAACCTCGTTTTCGACCGTGTCCGCCAAAAGGTGGACCAACTCGACATTCCCGAATATACCACAGGACCGCGTAATGCATTTTTCATAAAAAGCGGTGAGACTTTCGGGATAATTTACGGATACAAATGGGTTACCTCCCTCGAAGAGATGGCTAACCAGTTGCCCGAAGGAAAAACCATTGAAGATTATGAAATAAATTCCGACGGTTATGTGGTTCCCAAAGGCTCGCAAGGCACAACCGACGAACTTGCCGTAAAACTCGATACCGACGGAAACGGACTGCCGGATAAAGTTCAAATTGGCGACGGAAATCCCGATTTCACTGTCTCCATGGGAAACAACCTAAGGATTTATAACTTTAACCTCTATTTTCTCTTTACCTGGAAAAACGGCGGCGATATATATAATTATACACGCCAGTACACATTCCGCGACCAGCGCGATTTGGTGTTCGACCAGTACGGAAAACCCGACTCGGAAAAGAAAACCATCAATTACTACAATAACTTTTACGACGGTACGGGAATTAACTCGTACTTTGTGGAAGACGGTTCTTTCTTAAAACTCAGAGAACTGTCGCTATACTACTCACTTAACGAAACCCAATTGAAAAATATCAATTTCGGATTTGTAAAAAGTTTGAAAATAGGAATACAAACAAGAAATCTTTTTACCATTACAAATTATCTCGGTTACGACCCCGAAGTGGCTTCGGGTAGCGACCTAACCAATTATCCTTTCGATAATTTCGGTTATCCCAATTACAGAGTTATTACAGGTTCGTTAATGTTAACCTTTTAAACTTTAAAATATCATGAAAACAAAATATATCTTTTACATAAGTTTCATTGCAATTTTACTAAGCTCTTGTGCCAAGGATTTGGATGTTGAATATAAAAACAAACCTGACAGAACCAAGGTTTTTACCGACCCCGAAAATGTTTACAGTATTGCAAAAAGTTCATTTTACAATTGGTATATGGCCGTAAACTCAAGTTTGTCGCCAAGAATGTCAATGTGGGTAATGGCCGATCAAGGTACATGCTCGTGGGCAAACAGCGGCATGTTCGACCTCTCTTCCGAACCGCGTAAAGCATTCAACAACTCCACGTCATACACATATGCATATGTATTCGAAACATATTACGAAGATATGTATGCCACCCTCAATCAAACAAAAAACATACTCGACCAGCTTAATAACGGCATGAAAGTGATAATTAACGATTACGACAAAACGGAGATGGTTCGTGCATTTACATACTTTGTACACGGTATTACACTGGGATATATCAGCATGGTTTACGATAAAGTTTACCTTGTTGACGAGAGTGCCGATTCCGTTACCATTCCCCTCGTTTCGTACAAACAGGGAACCGCCTCCGCAATACACTCGCTTGAACGCTGCGTGGAAATTTGCAATAACAATTCATTTACCATTCCTGACGACTGGATTAACGGTTCGTCGTACAGCTCTTCCGAGTTGGCCAGACTTGCCAATTCGTTTGCTGCACGCTTTTTGGTATATATGCCCAGGAATAAAGCCGAAAACGATCAAATAGACTGGCAACGCGTACTCGATTTTGCCAATAACGGCATACAACGTCCTTTGGAGGTTTACATGGACAACTCCTCATGGATAAACTATTTTCACCGTTATACTGTACGACCGGGTTGGGCAAGAATAGACTGCAGAATTATTAACCTTATGGACCCACGCTACCCATGGCGTTTCCCCGATGACGGACATAATCCACCTTCGGCTCAGTCAGACGACAAACGGCTGGCTTCGGATTTTAAGTTCAACTCGGTTAATAACATGAAACCCGAAAGAGGATATTACCATTTCTCAAATTACGAATATGTACGTTACCCATACGCTATTACTACAAATGTAGGGTTTGTAGTCGATTATTCATTGGCTGAACTCGATTTAATAAAAGCGGAAGCAAACGCTGAACTCGGGAACCTTGAAACGGCAATAGAAATTATTAATAACGGCAGCCGTACACAACGTGGCGGATTGGCACCTCTCAATATACATTCCAACAAAGAGAGAGTTATGAAAGCGCTTTTCTACGAACGGGATATAGAACTTATCCAAACCGGTTTCGGAATTGCATTTTTCGATATGAGAAGACGCGATATGCTTCAAAAAGGAACCATGCTACATTTTCCTATTCCGGCAAAAGACCTTATGGTTATGGAAATGCCCCTCTATACTTTCGGCGGTGTGGAAAATGCCGACGGAATAAATACCTCTAACGGAGGGTGGTTCCCAAACAATAATTAATTATAAATAAAAGACAGATGAAAAAACACATTATATCTCTTTCTCTTTTTTTATTGTTGTTTGTATCCTCTTTTGGATGCACAACGGCTGTTATTTCGGGCAAATACACAAAAAACGGCAGACCCCTGTTATGGAAAAACCGTGATACATGGTCGGTTAATAACAAAATTATGATTTTCGATGACGGTAAATACAAATATACCGGACTTGTAAACTCTACCGACAGTTTGGGAAAATATATCTGGATAGGATATAACAGTGCGGGATTTGCCATAATGAATTCAGCGAGCTATAACCTGAACAACGACACCATAAAACAAAGCGGACTTGAAGGTGCCCTTATGAAAGAAGCTTTACAAACATGTGAAACAATCGACGATTTCGAAAATTTGCTTAATAATATTCCCAAGCCAACACGTCTTGAAGCCAATTTTGGCGTTATAGACGCTCAAGGTGGTGCCGCATATTTTGAGTTGGCAAATTTTAAAATATATAAATACGATGCCAACGACCCCGATATTGCACCACTCGGCTACATTGTACGTTCCAATTTCTCAATGGCAGGTATTCAAGGCAAAGGTGCCGGTTACATACGTTACGAAACCGCCGACGATGTTTTCAGAGCAGCGGCACAACGCGACGGCATTTCCGTATCAACGGTTATACTCGGCGCAACAAAAAACCTTACACACGCTTTAACGGGTGATAATCTTTGGAACTATGCGAATATCCCGGCAGAAACAACAAAAATGGTTTGGTTTTACGATTACATTCCACGCAAAAGCTCCGCCTCCTCTTGCGTTGTCGAAGGGGTAAAAAAAGGAGAAGACACCAGGTTTATGTGCATGTGGACAGATTTGGGCTGGCCTCTTGCTTCGGTTACCGTTCCTGTATTTTTATCCGACAAAAACATACTACCCGAAATTTTGCAATACGACGCAACAATAAAAGATGCTCCGCTTTGCCATTATGCACTATCGTTGAAAAAAAGATGTTTTGATTACGAATGGGGTATAAGCAGTAAATACTATATGAATGTTAACCAATTGCTCAATGCCGATAAAAGCGGTATTCTGCAAATTCTTAAACCTTTGGACAAAGAGCTTATCAATGCCGCTGAAAAAAGACTTGAGCAATGGAGATTAATTGGCAAAATACCCGAAAAAGAGTTGTCGGAGTTTTATAATTCAATAGACAAAAAAGTAACCTCTTTTTACAAACTTCATTTCGGATTGTAAATAAAAAAATATGAGAAAAAAAACCAGTGCCATTTTAATTGCGGTATTAATTTTTTTTGTACCAGAATGTTATTCGCAACAAAACAATAACACTAACACCGGTAATAATATCGTTGTTGGTGTTTTTAACGGCAACGGTGCCAGTCCCGTTTGTGTTTTGGAAACTGTTGAAGCGTTAAAAATCGACAAAGATATAACACCGGTAGAAATAACTGCGTACGAAATAGAAAACGGAGTATTGGACAATATTGACGTTTTGATTTTTCCGGGAGGCAGTGGCAGTAAGGAATATAATAACTTAGGGGAACTTGCCGCCAAAAAGGTGAAAAATTTTGCACGTCAAAAGAACAAAGGGCTTGTCGGAATTTGTGCCGGAGGATATCTATTTTCCACTACTCCCGGTTATCCGAGTTTGGAAATTATGCCTGCTCCCGATATACGTGACCATTACGACCGTGGACGCGCTCTTATAGGTTTTTCGGTTAATAATACGGGAAAACAAATTTTCCCTGAGCTTTCTGACATTGACACGGCATATTATCAATATTACGACGGACCGATGTACAATATTCCCGAAAATTCCAATATAAATATTTTAGCCTCAATCACAACCGATATCACTCCAAAACCGGATGATCCGGAAGGGGTAACCCCGGGCAAACCGGCACTATTCTCACTTAAATACGGCAATGGCCGGGTAATAGTATCGGTCGGGCACCCCGAAGCAACACCGGGAATGAGATGGATGGTGCCGCGTATGGCACGTTGGGCAGCTGCTCGCAAACTTGTAAATTATTCAGACAATGTTGTACGCCCCTCAATATATAAACATGAAGTATTGTATTACCCCTCAGTAATAAACAACGAAAAAAAATGGTTTTGGCAACTTTTCGACAGTAATGCCGACACGGTAATAGCCGCCATACAAAAACTGCATTCCATTTATTCGCGACCGTCGATACGCTGGTCTGCCGGTCTGCTGCGAAACAGTAATAAAAATGTAAGAATTGCGGCAGCAAAATATCTTGTCGAAACGGAATATACGGCAGCTATTCCCGATATGGAAAGCGCATACAAAAACGAAACCGACCCTATTACAAAAAGCGAGTTAGAGATACTTTTAAAGAAATTAATCTCATTTAAGGGGAAATGATGCCCGTCAAACAGTGCACAACACACTAACCACAGACATCAACTGTTTTAGGACAAGCAAGAAACAAATGCCCCTTGCTCCAAAAAGGGGTAAACATCAATTTTTAAAACACCGTTAACGGCATTTATTTACCCAGTTTAAAAACCAAGCCGCCTGTAAAATCGCCTTGGAATATTGTGGCATATCCGTTAAGCGACAATCCGCATCCCGAGCCTCCGGTACCAATGCCGCACCATCCGCCTACTCCGCCGAAATACATCGGCATCATCAACCTGCCGCGTAATATTATGCCTACCCTGTCGGTAAAAAATATTTTTGTTCCCAGTCCTAATGTTACCGAAAAGCGCCATGTGTCGCTCAAATCAGACTCTTTGGGACTAAAAAGCGTGGCACCCAGCGAAAACGACCCGAAAGGTTGTAACCGTTCGTCGGTACCAAAATTCTTTAATGCTCCTATTTGGAAATAATTTGTACTCAAATCGAACGAACGGTCACGAAAACCTAAGTCGTACGAAATAAATTCGGCACTGCCGTCCATTCTTGAATAGCTTATTTCCAGGTCGGTGGCAAATTTCACGTCGGGGACAATCAACGACACACCGAAATCGGCATTATCTTTCAAATTTAATTTCCCTTCGTAAAAGCTTAAGCTTCCTCCGAACATATATCCTCCGAAAGGAGCTATTTCCACCTGTGATTTACCCCAAAACGGCAATAATAACAGAGCTACCGAAACAAGTAATATTTTTTTCATAACGTATAAAATTTTGTAATTATTTATAAATTGAATTTTCAGGTTTATCCGCAAACGTAAAACGGTTATATTTAGGCATAAACTTCTCACATATCAGTTTATCTCCTTTTTCTCCGTTAACAAATATTGCAGGGTGCAAAATACAAAATTTTCGCATAGGTTTGCAGAGATAAAAAGCCAACCATATTTAAGGGACAACTATGCAAAGCGATTTGGGTAATATTTCGAACACCAAAGGTGAATGTCCCAGCAATTCGCCGTCGGTTTCAAGGTTAAGGGCATTGTGAGGAAAAGAAGTCACCGTAAACATTTTCCCTCGGTATTGACTTACTTCGGGCATAGCGGTAAAAGAGCCGTCATACAACTTTTTAATGCTTTTTATCACACGCCATTTTGTGGTTTTTGCTATTACCGTCAAATCAAGGAGTCCGTCGTCGGGGACAGCACCGGGAAGTTGCATCATACCTCCTCCGTTATATTTGCAAATTCCTATACTCATGCTGAACACCTTACCCCTAAAGATGGTTTTTCCGTTGCTTTCGATAGCCAAATCGACATTTTTAAATTGGAACAATCCCGCCAGCAGATTCAAAAGGTAGGCAAAGGCACTTCCGCCCCCGCCCTTCTGTTTCATTTTATCGGTTTTTTTCACCACCAAGGCATCATAACCCATTCCCGCAATATTTACAAAGTAGCGGTATTTTTTTATTTTGTCGTATTTGTAATACACTTTGCCGGTGTCTTGCAAAAATGTTTTACCCTTTTTTAATATCTCTATTTGTTCTTTGTACCCTTCGGGAAAGCCGTACATTCTACCCCAATCGTTACCCGTCCCCACGGTTATCATTCCCAACGTTATGTCGGAGGTTAATATTTTCGTTTGGGAGAAAATTCCGTTTACCACTTCGTTAAAGGTGCCGTCGCCACCCACGGCTATAATTTTTTCAAAACCTTTTTCTGCAATATATTTTCTGACAATTTGAGTGGCATGACCTCTGTATTCGGTAAAAACACATTTAATATCAAAACCGGCTTCTACGAGCAATTTACGTATTCCGGGCCATACCTTTTCAGCTTTTTTGCCACCTGCATGCGGATTAACTAAAACCAACCAGTTTCCGTTATCGTTGTCAGCTTTACCCTCTCTCATTGTACATTTGTCTTAAATAGCGGTATTTCAATGCTGTTGCCTCGGCATTGTATTTACAAATTTTCAAGCCTGTTTTTCCGTGCCAAACACCTCCGTTAAAAAAGTAATCGCGTATAAATCGCAATGCCGGACTAACCACAATCTTTAATACTCCTGCGTTTTTACGGTTTTCGAAATAGCTTTTTGCCGACAGGCGTGCAAAGTTTTGCATCTGTTTCAGGTACTCATTTTCGGAATCGAAAGAGTAATGCAACAAATCGCCTTTCAGGTGTTTTACTCGAGATTTTTGATGAAATTTAAACTCGTCGTGAGGGTTAAGTCCCTGCCATTTACCTTTATGCCTGTTGAACAAACGCAATTTTACATCGGGGTACCAGCCCGAATGTTTTACAGGTTTCCCTTCGAAAAACGTCAATCTGTTCATCGAATAACCCAAATGGGTAAATCCGCTTGTTTTGGCATCTATTATCGATTTTTTCAACTCATTCGACAAAACTTCATCAGCATCCAACGAGAGCACATAATCGTATCCGGCACATGTCAATGCAAAATTTTTCTGAGCAATGTATCCCTCGAAATTATGTTCGATAAAGCGTGCCCCTTTTTCCAGGGCTATTTTTTTCGTATTGTCGGTCGAAAAACTGTCAACCACAACAATTTCGTCCGCCACATCAATTAACGAGTCGATGCATGCGCCCAATTTTTCCTCTTCGTTAAGGGTTATTATTACGGCAGATATCTTATTCATTGAAAAGAGTTAAACGGGTCAAAACAGAATATTGCATCAAAATAAAATTATCTTTTACCGTTTTGAACGGTGAGTAACGAATCAAGATTACAAAATTGCCACGAAAGTTTCCGGCTCTCTTTGAGATATGTAAACAGCAGCACATTGTTGTCGGGTTGATTATGATAGAGGCCGCACCCCATAAAATGTATTCCGTCGTCCGAGTCCATTAAAAATTTCTTCGCTCCCGCCCCCATATCGCCTATTATACAAACAACTTCGATTCCCCTGTTTTTCACATCCAAAAGTTTGGGATAAATGGTTTTTACGAAAGGTGTTTCCACCGAATCGCAATTGGCATTCCAGTATCTCAAATCGCTTTGGGCATAAGTGCCCGGGGGAGGCAATCCCGGCACTCCGCGCCATATTCCGTGATGCATTATCAAAACAAGATAATTGGATTGTGATATGGTATCGCAAACATTACAAATCATATTATACTCATCATTCAGCATCTCGCAATTTACGGGGAGCAGGTTTGTATTCATAACTATACGTGTTATTCCGTGCGACGAATAGGCGTAATAGGTTTTGCGCCCGGTAAATTCGGTGTACCAATCCCAATTGTCATCCCTGGCATCGTGATTTCCGAGCGACCAGTGTGTTTCGGGATTTCCCAAATTAAATAACGAGTCGATATATTGTACGGTAGAATAATTCAACATGGCCTCGGAACATACATCACCGCCAAGCCAAATACCCGCATAAGGAGTTTTATCAAGCTGTTCAACACGGTAATCAACTTTATTTCCTACCGTATTTATCTGATAGCAATGTCCTATAAACAGGTATTTTATAGTATCCTGAGAATATACAGAAAACATAAAGAACACTATACTCACCAATAATAAAGAGAATTTTTTAACAAACATCTTACATAGTATTTATATGGTTTCTCTGCAAATGTACATCATTTTTCCCACTATCTATTTCAGGGACTGACCAATCAACGCAACAAAGCGTTATTTATATATTTATCCGTAATGATGTTTATACCGGCATTCATTTAACAGGATAAAATGTTAGTTTTGCTAAAAATCAATTCCATGAAATTAATAATCATTTTTTTATGTCCGGTATTCCTGCCATTGTATAACAAAAAAGGACACTGTGTTTACAGTGTCCTTTTTCAATTACATCAGGAAATATTCCGTTCTTTCTACTTACTATCCTTCTCCTCTTTGTTATCAGTATTTTCCTCACTCTTCTCCTTCCCGTCAGAAACCTCCTGATGAGTATCCTCAGCCTTTGGGGCATTCTCTTTTTCGGTTTTACTATCTTTTTTCGCGGTATCATCTCCTGCAGCGGCTTTATCGTTTGATTTTTCCTCAACGGGAGCTTCATTATCAACATTGCCGGCGGCATCATTGGTTTGTTCCGCTTGAGTGTTAACTGTTGCTGCGGTTTTTTTCTTACCACCGCGGCGTCTGCGAGTCGATTTCGATTTTTTGGCAGCTTTTTCGGCCAATAAATGTTCGTTATAATCAACCAGCTCAATCATAGCCATCTCGGCGTTATCTCCTTGACGTGTTCCCAATTTAATAATACGGGTATAACCTCCCGGGCGATCGGCCACTTTCACGGAAATTTCGCGAAACAATTCCGTTATTGCTTCTTTATCTTGCAGATAGCTAAAAACAACCCGTCTGGAATGAGTTGTGTCGTTCTTCGATTTGGTAATCAAAGGTTCGACATAACTTCTTAAAGCTTTTGCTTTGGCCAGGGTAGTTGTTATCCTTTTGTGCATAATCAATGAGGTAGCCATGTTTGCGAGCATTGCTCTACGGTGCGAGGCTGTCCTTCCCAAATGATTAAAACTTTTTTTGTGTCTCATCTCTCTTAATCCTTATCTAATTTATATTTAGCTACGTTCATACCAAACTCCAGATTTTTGGAGGCAACAAGCTGATCAAGTTCCGCCAATGATTTTTTACCGAAGTTTCTGAATTTTAACAAATCGTTTTTATTGTAAGAAACCAATTCGCCGAGGGTTTCCACGTCAGCTGCTTTCAAACAGTTCAAAGCACGAACCGAGAGGTCTAAATCAACGAGTTTGGTTTTTAAAAGCTGGCGTATGTGCAAAGTATTTTCGTCGAATTCATCGGCAACGGATTTTTCTTCCATTTCGAGTGTAATTTTCTCATCGGAGAATAGCATGAAATGGTGAATAAGAATTTTTGCCGCCTCTTTAAGAGCCTCTTTGGGGTGGATTGAGCCGTCGGTTTCTATTTCGAACACCAATTTTTCGTAATCGGTTTTTTGTTCCACACGGTAATTTTCAACGCTGTACTTAACGTTTTTTATGGGAGTATGGATAGAGTCCATTGCTATAACACCGATATCGGCGTCGGCCGGTTTGTTTTCTTCTGCCGGCACATAACCTCTCCCCTTTTCTATTGTAAGTTCCATGCTGAGTTTTACCGAGGGGTCCATGTTACAAATAACCTCTTCGGTATTAATAACCTGAAAAACCGACAGGAATTTGTTCATATCGCCGGCTTTAAAAACCTTTTGGTCGCCAATAACGATATTTACTTTTTCGGTGGTTTCGCCCTCTATCTGTTGTTTAAAGCGAATTTTCTTGAGGTTCAACACTATTTCGGTAACATCTTCAACAATACCGTCTATTGCCGAAAATTCATGAACAACACCGTCGATTTTTACCGATGTAATGGCATATCCTTCCAATGAAGATAGTAAGATTCTGCGTAGTGCATTGCCTATGGTAATTCCGAAACCGGGTTCAAGGGGACGAAATTCGAATGTCCCTTTGAAATCGGTTGATTCTATCATTATTACTTTGTCAGGCTTTTGAAATGCTAATATTGCCATAGTTATTTTTTAGCTTTTTTATTTTGAAAATTATTATTTGGAGTACAACTCAACGATTAACTGTTCGTTGATATTTTCGGGGATTTCCTCACGCGGAGGATAGTTAAGAAATTTTCCCTGCATTTTTTCCGCATCCCACTCGAGCCACGAAAAGCTTTTGCGGTTAGCGAGGGAGTCGGTAATAACCATAAGGCTTTTTGATTTTTCGCGAACACCTATGATGTCACCTTCCCTAACCGAATAAGAAGCAATATTAACGATATCTCCGTTAACGGTGATATGCCTGTGCGACACCAATTGACGTGCTGCTGCACGGGTAGGTGCAATACCGAGACGGAATACAACATTATCGAGCCGTGCTTCAATCAATTTCAAAAGGTTTTCACCGGTAATGCCTTTACGTCTCGAAGCTTTTTTAAAGACGTTACGGAACTGTTTTTCCTGGATACCGTAGGTATATTTTGCTTTTTGTTTCTCCTTCAACTGCATACCGTATTCAGATGTTTTTTTTCTTTTTTTCATCTGACCGTGTTGTCCGGGAGGATAGTTTTTCTTTTCCAGGTATTTATCGGGTCCGTAAATGGCGTCTCCGAATTTACGTGCGATTTTAGATTTTGGGCCAATATATCTTGCCATAACTTTAAATATTAATCTTCTCTATAAATTAACAACTACGAATTAAACTCTTCTTCTTTTGGGGGGACGGCATCCGTTGTGCGGGATTGGTGTTACGTCAATAATTTCGGTAACTTCTATTCCCGAGGAGTGAATTGTACGTATTGCCGACTCACGTCCTGCCCCCGGTCCTTTCACATATACTTTCACCTTACGCAGTCCTGCGTCGTAAGCGGTTTTGGAACAGTCTTCGGCTGCCATTTGAGCAGCATAAGGGGTGTTCTTTTTAGAACCTTTAAATCCCATTTTACCTGATGACGACCACGAGATTACCTGTCCTGCATCATTGGTCAAAGAGATAATAATGTTGTTGAATGTAGCTTTGATATATGCCCTTCCGACAGGGTCAACTTTAACTACTCTTTTTTTTGTACTTCTGGTCCTTTTTGCCATAGCTTATTTTATTTCCTTACTATGAAAACTCTATATTATTAATTATTTAGTAGCTTTTTTCTTATTAGCGACGGTTTTTTTACGTCCTTTACGCGTACGGGCGTTATTTTTGGTTTTTTGTCCACGCAGGGGCAAACCTATACGGTGACGTATTCCGCGATAAGTACCGATATCCATCAATCGTTTAATGTTCATCTGTACTTCCGAGCGCAGTTCACCTTCAACTTTATAGTTGTCGCTAATGATTCCACGAATTTTGTTTTGCTCTTCGTCGTTCCAGTCGTGAACTTTTTTATCCCAATCAACACCGGCTTCAGTTAATATTTTCTGAGCGGTACTTCTACCTATACCGTAGATGTAAGTCAAGGCTATTTCACCTCTTTTGTTATCAGGAATATCTACACCAGCAATTCTTGCCATAATTCAAAATATTTTAATTTTTGTTATCCTTGTCTTTGTTTATACTTTGGATTTTTTTTATTAATAATGTACAATCTTCCTTTGCGACGAACCAATTTATCGTCGGGAGTTCTTTTTTTAATGGCTGCTCTTATTTTCATTGTTTTGTTATTTATATCTAAACGTTATTCTTCCTTTTGTCAAATCGTAAGGCGACATTTCTAGTTTAACCCTGTCGCCGGGTAAAATTTTGATATAGTGCATACGCATTTTGCCCGATATATGTGCAGTAATAACGTGGCCGTTTTCGAGCTCGACGCGAAACATAGCGTTTCCCAACGATTCTATAACCGTTCCGTCTTGTTCTATTGATTGTTGTTTTGCCATATTATTTATTATTTAATACTTTTTCAATTTCATCAAACGATGACAAAATGTCTGCTTTTCCGTTTCTTATTGCAACATCGTGTTCAAAATGTGCCGACGGTTTACCGTCTTTCGTTCTAATTGTCCAACCGTCTTTATCCTGCACTACATCTTTTGTGCCGAGGTTAATCATCGGCTCTATAGCTATGCACATACCCGCTTTCAATTTGGGGCCTGTTCCTCTTCGTCCGAAATTTGGCACTTCGGGTTCTTCGTGTAAATTTCTACCTACGCCGTGTCCTACCAAATCGCGTACCACGCCGTAACCGAAACTTTCCACATAGGTTTGTATGGCATAACCTATATCTCTTACTCTTTTCCCTGCTACCGCCTGTTCTATTCCGAGGTAAAGCGCCTTTTTTGTCCGTTCAAGGAGCAACATAACCTCTTTGTCAACCTCTCCCACGGGAAAAGTGTATGCCGAGTCGCCGTAAAAACCGTTCCAAATGGTACCGCAATCTATCGATACTATATCTCCATTTTTCAGCTCATATTCCGAAGGTATTCCGTGCACAACCTCGTCGTTTACCGATATACAAAGTGTAGCGGGGAAACCGCCGTAACCTTTAAAACCGGGTTCCGCTCCGTTGTCGCGGATAAACTCTTCGGCAATGGCATCAAGCTTTTGGGTTTTTACACCGGGCTCGATATATTTTGCCACTTCGGCGAGTGTTTTTCCAACAAGTAAAGAACTGTGTCGTTGTATTTCTATCTCTTCGTCAGTTTTTATGTATATCATACCGACGACTGTTTTTACATTCCGCTAAAAGTACCGGTACGTCCTTTTATTCTTCCCGATTTTGTAAGTCCGTCGTAGTGACGCATCAACAAATAGCTTTCGATTTGTTGAAGTGTATCGAGAACAACACCAACAAGAATAAGCAGTGAGGTTCCTCCGTAGAAACTTGCAAAACTGCTGTTTACCCCTATTAACCTTGCAAACATGGGCAATATTGCTATCAATCCCAGGAATATGGAGCCGGGAAGAGTAATTCTCGACAGGATATTATCGAGATATTCGGCTGTTTTACGTCCGGGTTTTACTCCGGGTATAAATCCGCCGTTCTTTTTCAAATCGTCGGCCATTTGGTTGGGGTTAATGGTAATAGCCGTATAGAAATATGTAAAGGCTATAATCATTAAGAAGAATGTCAAATTGTACCAAAAGCCGTTGTAATCGGCAAAAGCGGCGAAAAAACCGGTGAGGGTATCGCTGTTGGCGAAACCAACGAGAGTGATGGGCAAAAACATTATTGCCTGGGCAAAAATGATAGGCATTACACCGGCGGCATTAACTTTCAGTGGCAGATATTGGCGAACTCCGCCGTATTGTTTATTGCCTACAATACGTTTTGCGTATTGTACCGGCACTTTTCGTGTTCCTTGAACAAGCAAAATGGTAAGCAAAATCACAAATACCAAAACCGCCAGTTCGAGAATAAAATAAACCAGTCCTCCGTTTGTTTCGACGATACGTGAAACAAATTCCTGGAAAAGTGCGCGGGGCAAACGGGCAATGATACCTATCATAATGATTAGGGAAATCCCGTTTCCGACACCTTTGTCGGTAATTTTTTCGCCGAGCCACATGATGAACAAGGTGCCGGCAATTAGAATAATAGTTGACGAAATCCAGAAAAAGAGGGGAGGTTTCGTAGTTGTTGCAACAAAAGGCGTAATGGCTTCGGGGGGCAACTGCGATACAACATTTGCTATGTATGCCGGAGCCTGGAAAGCCACGATAACAACCGTAAGATAACGGGTAATTTGATTTATTTTTCTTCTGCCGCTTTCGCCTTCACGTTGCAAACGCTGGAAGTACGGGATAGCCATACCAAGCAGCTGAATAACAATGGAAGCCGAAATATAGGGCATAATGCCGAGTGCAAAGATTGATGCGTTAGAAAAAGCTCCTCCCGAAAACATATTCAACAGTCCCATCAATCCCGAGCTTCCTTGTTGTTGCAAGTTTGCCAACATGTTAGGATCAACACCGGGCAATACAACATACGACCCTAACCTGTAAATTAAAATAATACCGAGAGTATAAAGAATCCTTTTCTTTAACTCTTCAATTTTAAAGATATTTCTTATGGTTTCGATAAACTTTTTCATTCGATCTTAAATTTTAGTTGCTGTTCCTCCTTGATCTTCGATGGCTTTCCTTGCCGATTTGGTAAATGCATGAGCCGAAACGTTAAGTTTAGCCTTAAGTTCGCCTCTGCCGAGAATTTTTATCAAATCGTTTTTGGAAGCCAATCCGTTTTCAATCAAAACAGCTTGATCGATGGTGTCAATATTTTTTGTTTCGGCAAGTTTTTGCAGGGTTTCAATATTAACACCTCTATACTCAATACGGTTAATGTTTTTAAATCCGAATTTTGGCACACGTCTGAAGAGGGGCATTTGTCCACCTTCAAAACCTATTTTTCTTTTGTAACCCGACCTTGATTGGGCTCCTTTGTGTCCTTTGGTGGAGGTACCGCCTCTACCCGAGCCTTGACCTCGTCCGATACGTTTTTTGTTTTTTACGGAACCTTTTGCCGGTTTAAGATTGCTTAAATCCATTTTTTTGTCTTATTTTAAATTTCTTCAACCTTCAATAAATGTTTCACTTTATTAATCATACCCAATATAGCCGGAGTAGCTTCAACCTCTTTTGTACGGTGAAGCTTTTTCAAGCCGAGGGCTTCGAGTGTCTGTTTTTGACGTTTAGGCCTGTTAATGGCGCTACGCACTTGACTTATTCTTAATTTTTTCATTTTTGAAATAGTATTATCCGTTAAAAACAGTATCCAATTCAACACCGCGCACTTGAGCCACGGTAAACGGGTCGCGCAGTTTGGTAAGGGCATCGATAGTAGCCTTTACCACTGAGTGTGGGTTTGAAGAGCCTTTCGATTTAGCCAACACATCTTTAATACCTACACTTTCGAGGACGGCACGCATGGCACCACCTGCAATAACACCCGTACCGGGAGCGGCAGGTTGAATATAGACTCTGGCACCGCTGTATTTTCCTGTTTGTTCGTGAGGGATAGTTCCTTTGAGCACGGGAACTTTAACAAGATGTTTTTTGGCATCGTCGATACCTTTGGCAATTGCCGAGGTTACCTCTTTGGCTTTTCCCAAGCCGTAACCTACCACGCCGTTTTCGTTTCCGACAACAACAATTGCAGAAAAGCTAAAGGTACGTCCACCCTTTGTAACTTTTGTTACTCTCTGTATGCTTACCAGCCTGTCTTTAAATTCTATCTCGCTGGATTTTACTCGTTTTACGTTTGCAGTTGACATAATCATTAAAATTTTAGTCCACCTTTTCTCGCGGCATCAGCGAGAGATTTAATTCTACCATGATATAAATAACCGTTGCGGTCGAAAACCACCGTTTCAATACCTGCTTGTTTAGCTTTTTCGGCTATAAGTTCTCCTACAAGTGCGGCTTGTTCGGTTTTGGTTACCTTTTTTTCTTCGATACCCTTTTCACGTGATGAAGCAGCGATAATCGTTTTGTTATCATCATCGTTAATCAGTTGTACATAAATTTGTTTATTGCTTCTGAAAACAGACATTCTGGGTCTTTGGGCAGTACCGTAAACATGCTTTCTAACCCGCATTTTAATTCTGTTTCTTCTAAAGACTTTTTTATTTTTTATTGCCATTTTCTTTAAGTTTTTTCCGGTTTACATCAGTTTATTTTTTCTCGGCGGCTTTACCGGCTTTTCTACGAAGTTCTTCGCCTTTAAACTTAATACCTTTACCTTTGTAAGGTTCGGGTTTGCGCAAAGAGCGGATTTTAGCGGCAACCTGACCCAACAATTGTTTATCGATGGATTTCAATGTCAAGGTTGGGTTTTTTCCTCTTTCGGAAACTGCTTCCGCTTTAATTTCGGGAGGTAGTTCCATAAATATATGGTGTGAATAACCCAAAGAAAATTCGAGTAATTGTCCTTTGGCTTCCACTTTGTAACCTACACCCACAAGTTCCTGAACGGTAGTAAAACCTTCGCTAACACCTTTTACCATATTGTTTATCAAAGAGCGGTACAAACCGTGTTTCGATTTATGTTCTTTGCTTTCGGTGGCACGGTTCAAGGTTATTTTTCCGTCTTCAACTTTAACCGTAATGGCAGGATCAATAGTTTGCTGCAGTTCTCCCAATTTACCTTTTACCTTAACGACGTTGTTATCGGTAATTGTTATTTCAACCCCTTGGGGTACGATTATCGGCATTTTTCCTATACGTGACATAGCTCTTTCTCCTGTTTTATTAACTTACATAACAAATTACTTCACCACCGGTTTTTAATGCACGGGCTTCTTTATCGGTGATAACACCTTTTGAAGTGGAAAGGATTGCTATTCCCAAGCCGTTCATTACTCTGGGGAGTTTGTCGGCGCTGACATATTTACGCAAACCCGGTGTTGAAACCCGTTTGAGGCTGTTAATAGCCGGCATTTTCGTAACGGGATGATATTTTAATGCAATTTTAATAGTCCCCTGAGGTCCTTTGTCATCTTCAAACTTATAGTTTAAGATATAACCTTTTTCGAAAAGAATTTTTGTAATATTCTTTTTAAGGTTGGAGGCAGGGATTTCCACCAAACGGTGTCGTGCTGCCACTGCGTTTCTGATTCTTGTCAAATAGTCTGCTATCGGATCGGTATTCATCTGATTTATATTTTTCTGTTTATCAAATTACCAACTGGCTTTTTTTATTCCGGGGATAAGACCTTTGAGAGCCATTTCCCTGAAATTGATACGCGAAATACCAAACTGCCTCATATAGCCTTTCGGGCGTCCGGTAAGTTGACATCTGTTGTGCAATCTAACCGGAGAGGCATTTTTGGGCAATTTTTGCAATTGCTCGTAGTCGCCTGCAGCTTTCAAAGCTGCACGTTTTGCGGCGTACTTTTCAACCATTTTTTGTCTTTTGCGCTCACGCGCTTTCATCGACTCTTTTGCCATTAGTTATTCTTTTTTTGATTTTTAAACGGTAATCCAAATTCTTTAAGTAAAGCAAAGGCTTCTTCGTCGGTCTTTGCGGTAGTTACGATGGTGATGTCCATTCCGTTGATTTTATTCACCTTATCGATGTCAATCTCGGGAAATATAATTTGTTCGGGCACACCAAAGGAATAGTTTCCTCTTCCGTCGAAACCTTTGTCGTTTATTCCGCGGAAATCGCGCACGCGAGGCAGAGCCACCGAAACGAGGCGGTCAAGAAATTCGTACATTTTGTCGCCTCTGAGAGTAACTCTCACCCCTATTGGGTTTCCTCTTCTGAGTTTAAAGTTCGACACGTCTCTTTTCGATATTGTAGGCACAGCTTTTTGACCTGTAATTGCGGTCATTTCGGCAATACCCAAGTCAATAAGTTTTTTATCGGTAAGAGCGGCACTGATACCCTGGTTAAGGGCTATCTTAGTAATCTTAGGCACCTGCATAACGGTTTTGTAGTTGAATTTTTTCATCAACGCAGGCACAATCTCCTCTTTATAAGTTTTTTCTAATCTAGGTTGATATTTCATTATTTAATTACCTCCCCTGATTTTTTTGAATAACGAACTGATTTTCCTGTTTTTTCGTCCAATTTTCTTCCTATCCTTGTAACGTTACCGGCTTTATCGATAAGTTTAAGGTTGGAAACATGAATGGGGGCTTCTTTTTTAATAATGCCTCCATTCGGATATTGGGCATTAGGTTTGGTATGTTTTGATACCAGATTAACACCTTCGACGATGGCTTTGTTTTTTTCAACGATAACTTCGAGCACTCTTCCCGACACTCCCTTATCGTTTCCGGCAATTACCATCACGTTATCTCCTTTTTTTATATGCAACTTTGCCATAATAGTAAACTTTCTTTGTTTTTTAAAGCACTTCGGGTGCCAATGAAACAATTTTCATATATTGTTTTTCGCGGAGTTCTCTTGCTACGGGGCCGAAAATACGGGTACCAATCATTTCGCCTCCGGCATTCAAGAGCACACATGCGTTATCATCGAAACGGATATAAGATCCGTCGTTTCTTCTAATCTCTTTTTTGGTTCTTACAACCACTGCTTTCGAAACGGTTCCTTTTTTAACGTTACCCGAGGGTAAAGCGCTCTTAACGGTAACCACAATTTGGTCGCCAATGCGGGCATAACGTTTACCTGTTCCGCCAAGGACTCTAATTACCAGCACTTCTTTTGCTCCGCTGTTATCAGCAACCTTAAGTCTTGATTCTTGTTGTACCATGGTTATTTAGCTCTTTCAATTATTTCTACTAATCTCCAATTTTTATTTTTGCTCAAGGGTCGAGTTTCCATAATGCGAACGGTATCGCCTACATTACACTCGTTGTTTTCGTCGTGTGCAATAAATTTTTTGGTTCGTTTGATAAATTTACCGTAAATGGGGTGTTTGAATCGACGTTCGATTTTAACGACGATAGATTTGTCCATTTTATTACTAACGACCAAGCCTATTCTTTCTTTTCTAAGATTTCTCTTTTCCATTGTCCTGCTTACTTTTTGTTTGATTCCTCTAATTCTCTTTTCCTCAGTTCGGTTTTCATCCGGGCAATTGTTCTTTTGGTTTCAGTGATTTTATGAGGATTATCGAGTGGTGAAACGGCATGATTGAGTTTAAGACGTGTAAGGAGTTTTTGTTCCTCCTCGAGTCTGTCAATAAGGTCAGCCGTACTCATTTCTTTTACAACTTCTTGTTTCATTTTCTTAATTAATTTTCAATATAATCACGTCTAACAATAAACTTTGTTTTCACCGGTAATTTTTGAGCGGCAAGTCTCAAAGCTTCTTTTGCGATATTCAAAGGTACGCCTTCGGCTTCGAAAAGGATTCTACCGGGAGTAACACGTGCGACAAAGTATTCGGGAGCACCTTTACCTTTACCCATACGAACCTCGGCGGGTTTTTTGGTAACCGGTTTATCGGGGAAAATTCGAATCCAGATTTGTCCTTCACGTTTCATATAACGGGTAACCGCCTGACGAGCGGCCTCAATTTGTCGTGATGTAATCCAGGCTTGTTCCAAAGTTTTGATACCGAACGAACCGAATGCAAGTTGGTTTCCTCTTTGGGAATTGCCTTTCATGCGGCCTTTTTGCTGTTTCCTGAATTTTGTTTTTTTAGGTTGTAACATCGTCTTATACCTTTATATATTCGTATTACCTTCTATTATTTTCTTCTTCTTTGATGACGTCCGCCGTGCGAACCTTTAGGTCCTTTTCCCGACGATTGTTTTACACCAACGAGCTCGGGTTTGCCGTAGATTTCACCTTTGAATATCCACACTTTAATACCAATACGTCCGTATGTGGTGTGTGCTTCGGTCATGTTGTAATCTATATCGGCGCGCAAAGTATGCAAGGGGATACGTCCCTCTTTGTACATTTCGCTTCGAGCCATTTCGGCGCCGCCAACACGTCCTGATATAACCACTTTGATACCTTCGGCACCGAGACGCATACTTGAGGCGATGGCGGTTTTTATGGCACGACGGAAAGAGACGCGTCCTTCGATTTGCCGTGCAATGTTTGCGGCTACAATTTTGGCATCTAATTCGGGGCGTTTTATCTCCGAAATATTTATTTGCACCTCTTTTTCCGTAAGTTTTTTCAACTCCTCTTTAAGTTTATCAACTTCGGTACCACCTTTACCTATTATTATTCCGGGGCGGGCGGTAAAAATAGTAACGGTAACCATTTTCAAGGTTCGTTCTATTGCAATTTTTGAGATACCTGCTTTTGCCAAACGTGCATTAAGGTATTTTCTGATGGCATCGTCTTCAACAAGTTTGTCGGCAAAATTTTTACCGCCATACCAGTACGAATCCCATCCTTTGATGATTCCTAACCTGAGCCCTATTGGATTAGTCTTTTGTCCCATTATCTATTTATTAATTTTTTTTATTAATATCCGTATTTTCCTCTACAGTAGTTTCGGCAAATTCCGTTTCCTGAACCCTGTTTCCAAGAACAATTGTAACGTGGTTTGAGCGTTTTCTGATACGATGTGCTCGTCCTTGAGGTGCAGGTTGAATACGTTTAAGCATTCTTCCGCCGTCAACAAAAATTTCTTTTATATAGAGTTGATTGTCTTCGATACGTGCGCCTTCGTTTTTCACTTCCCAGTTGGCAATGGCCGAACGAAGAAGTTTATAAACATATTTGGCATTTTCTTTTTGCAAATGTTGCAAAACGTTTAAAGCTTGTTCTACATCCATACCTCTAACCAGGTCGGCTACGAGCCTCATTTTGCGTGGTGAGGTGGGAACATTACGCAATTTGGCAATGTATTGTGTTTTGCGTGCTTCTTTGCGTTTTTCAGCGCTGTTATGTTTTCTAGATCCCATTTTTGCTATACTTTGCTTTATTTTCTACCTTTATCTTTTTTACCTGCATGACCTCTGAAAAGCCGTGTTGGTGCAAATTCTCCCAGTTTGTGTCCTACCATATTTTCGGTAATATAAACGGGGATAAATTTGTTACCATTGTGTACGGCAATAGTTTGACCGACAAAATCAGGCGAAATCATGGAAGCTCGCGACCAAGTTTTTATCACGGTTTTTTTTCCTGATTCGATGTTGGCCATTATCTTTCTTTCGAGTTTGTAATCGATGTATGGTCCTTTTTTTAATGAACGGCTCATATCAATATCTAATTAATTGGGTAAATTACTTTCTCTTTTCAACGATGTATCTGTTGGATACTTTCTTTTTGTCACGTGTTTTATAACCTTTGGCGGGTAAGCCTTTACGTGAGCGGGGATGACCACCGGAGGCACGTCCTTCGCCACCACCCATGGGGTGGTCAACGGGGTTCATGGCAACGCCGCGAACTCTCGGACGGCGACCCAACCAGCGGCTGCGTCCTGCTTTACCCGATTTTTCGAGGCTGTGGTCGGGGTTTGAAACCATACCCACAGTGGCTTTGCAAGTTTGCAAGAGCATTCTTGTTTCACCCGAAGGGAGTTTCAAAATTGCATATTTTCCGTCACGTGACATAAGTTGTGCATAGGAGCCGGCGCTACGAGCCATTTTTGCTCCCTGGCCGGGACGCAGTTCGATATTGTGAACTATTGTACCGAAAGGAATTTCGCTTAAATATAATGTATTTCCAATTTCGGGCGATACACCTTTTCCCGAGACAACTTTTTGTCCCACTTTAAGTCCTTGCGGAGCAATAATATATCTTTTTTCGCCGTCGGCATAACTGATAAGAGCGATACGCGCGGTTCTGTTAGGGTCGTATTCAATACTTTTAACAGTACCGGGGATTCCCTCTTTATCGCGTTTAAAATCGATAACTCTATATCTCTGTTTGTGTCCGCCGCCGATATTACGAACGGTCATTTTACCTTCGCTGTTACGACCGCCGGAACTTTTTTTCTTTGCCAACAAGCTTTTTTCGGGTTTACTTGCTGTAATGTCATCAAAAGCGCTAATAATCTTAAAGCGCTGACCCGGTGTTGTAGGTTTGTATTTCTTTAAAGCCATTTTTCTTAGATGTTGCTAAAAAAATCAATCGTTTCTCCTTCGGCCAATGTTACTATAGCCTTTTTATAGGCATTTGTTCTGCCTGAAATCACACCCGATTTGGTAAATCTGGATTTCAGTTTGCCTGAATAATTCATGGTGTTAACCGAAAGTACCTGTACGTTATACAGGCTTTCCACCTCGTTTTTAATCTGAACTTTATTTGCGCGTTTGTCAACGATAAAGCCAAATTGATTAAGGGTTTCGCCCTTGGCAGTCATTTTTTCGGTAATTACCGGTTTTAAAATTACACCCATCTTTCCTCTGTTTTATTTGTTAGTAAACAGTTCTTCAATAACCTTCACCGATTTTTCCATTAATATCAGTGTTTTGGCTTCCAATATTTCGTAAGTATTGATAGTTTCGGCACGACGAACTTTAACGTTTTTCAGGTTACGTGCAGCGAGATACAGGTTAGCGTCGGTATCGGGAATTAAAAGAAGGTTCTTGGATTTTTCCACACCGAGGTTATTGAGTATTTCCACAAAACTTTTTGTTTTATGGTTATCCATTTTGAAATCTTCCACTACAAGAATTTGTCCGTCCTTTGCCTTATAAGTAAGTGCCGATTTACGTGCAAGTGCTTTTACCTTTTTGTTGAGTTTAATGATGTAATCGCGCGGGTGAGGTCCGAAGACACGACCACCGCCACGAAACAAAGGGTTTTTAATATCGCCTGCACGCGCTGTTCCGGTACCTTTTTGACGTTTTATTTTACGGGTACTTCCCGAGACGTCGCTTCTTTCTCTCGAATCGTGAGTACCTTGACGTTTGTTAGCCATGTATCGTTTAGCATCCAAATAGATTACATGGTCGTTGGGTTCAATACCAAAGATATTATCGTTCAATAACACCTTTCTTCCGGTGTCTTCACCCTTAATATTTTTTACTGCTAACTCCATCTTTCAATGATTACATATGAATTATTGGGTCCTGGAACAGAACCTTTAACAACCAATAAATTTTTCTCGGGCACGATTTTCATAACCTTGAGGTTAATCATTTTGACACGGTTACCACCGGTACGTCCTGCCATGCGCATACCTTTAAACACCCTTGAGGGATACGAAGATGCGCCAATTGAACCGGGAGCTCTCATTCTGTTGTGCTGTCCGTGTGTTGCATCGTTAACGCCTCTGAAACCGTGGCGTTTTACTACTCCCTGAAATCCTTTACCTTTAGAAATTCCTACCACATCAATAAATTCGCCTTCTTTAAATACCTCAACGGTAATTATCTCTCCGAAATGTTTTTGTTCTTCGAAACGGGTAAATTCGCGAATAATTTTCTTGGGAGTGGTTTTAGCTTTGGCAAAATGACCTTTAAGAGCCTTTGTGGTATGCTTTTCCGTTTTATCGTCATACGCCAGTTGAATAGCAGAATAGCCGTCTTTTTCGACGGTTCGAACCTGAGTAACCACACAGGGTCCTGCTTCTATGACAGTACACGGGATACTTTTCCCGTTTTCGTCATATATGCTGGTCATACCTATTTTTTTTCCAATTAATCCTGACATTGCTTTCCGTCTTTAAGCTTTATTATCAAACTTTAATCTCTACTTCAATACCACTGGGAAGTTCCAGTTTCATTAGTGCGTCAATGGTTTTTGAGGATGAGTTATACACATCCATCAACCTTTTGAAGGTGCTAAGTTCAAACTGTTCACGCGATTTTTTATTGACAAATGTCGAACGGTTTACAGTGAACACTTTTTTATGTGTCGGTAAAGGGATAGGACCGCTAACCACGGCTCCCGTCGATTTTACCGTCTTTACGATCGTTGCGGCTGATTTGTCTATCAGGTTATGATCGTACGATTTTAGTTTTATTCTTATTCTCTGACTCACTTTTATAATAGTTTTAACTTATTATTCCTTTAACTTTATTAATTACATTTTCGGCGATTGAGTCGGGTGCTTGTGCATAGCTGTGAAACTCCATGGTTGAGGTTGCCCTTCCGGAGGTTAATGTACGCAATGCGGTAACATAACCGAACATTTCGGACAACGGGACTTTAGCCCTTACAACCTGGAAGCCAACTTTAGCCGAAATATCTTCCAATATTGCTCTTCTTTTGTTCAAATCGCCTGTAACATCACCGAGGTATTCGTCGGGAGTAACAACTTCGACCTTCATAATTGGTTCCAAAAGCACGGGGTTTGCTTTTCGTGCCGCTTCCCTGAAACCTATTTTGGCAGCCATTTCGAAAGAGAGCTGGTCGGAGTCAACAGGGTGAAAACCTCCGTCGAAAAGACGCACTTTCATGTTGGCAACGGGGAATCCGGCCAAAACGCCGTTTTGCATTGCCATTTTAAATCCTTTTTCCACCGAAGGTATAAATTCACGCGGGATAACTCCTCCTTTTATTTCGTCAACAAATTGCAATCCGTCTTCGTTGTTGTCAGCCGGCATTATTTCGAACTGAATATCGGCATATTTACCCCTGCCGCCGGTCTGTTTTTTGTAAACGTAACGGTACTCCACGGGACTTGTCAAAGCCTCTTTGTATGCGACTTGCGGTTGTCCTACCGAACACTCTACTTTAAATTCACGTTTCAGACGGTCGATAAGTATGTCGAGATGAAGTTCGCCCATTCCCGAAATAATTGTTTGTCCCGAGTCGTCGTCGGTACGCACTTTAAATGTCGGGTCTTCTTCGGCAAGTTTTGCCAAAGCGGCGCTCATTTTATCAATGTCTCCCTGGGTTTTAGGTTCTATTGCAACACTAATAACGGGGTCGGGGAAGGTCATTGACTCGAGCAAGAGAGGGTGTTTTTCGTCGGTAAGAGTATCGCCGGTACGAATTTTTTTAAATCCCACTGCAGCCCCAATGTCACCGGCTTCGATTTTTTCCATGGGGTTTTGCTTGTTGGCATGCATTTGCATAATACGGCTAATCCGCTCTTTTTTACCTGTTGACACATTATAAATGTAAGAGCCGGAAGTTAAGGTACCCGAATAAACACGGAAAAAGCACAATCGTCCCACATAGGGGTCGGTTGCGATTTTAAATGCCAAGGCGCAAAACGGGCCGTTTGGGTCGGCATGACGCACTTCCTCTTTGCCGGTTTTGGGATTAATTCCTTTAACGGATTCTATATCGAGAGGGCTGGGTAAAAATTCGATAACGGCATTCAACAACATTTGAACACCTTTGTTTTTAAATGCCGAACCACACATAACAGGTGTTATGCGCATTTCGAGAGTTGCTTTTCTGATAGTCTCAATCATTTCGGTGTCGGTTATGGAGTCGGGGTCGTCCATAAACTTTTCCAAAAGCTCGTCACTCTCTTCGGCCACGCCCTCGATAAGTTTCATGCGGTATTCGTAAGCGGTATCTTTAAGGTCGTCGGGGATAGGGATTTCAACGATTTTGGTTCCCTGAGTAGTGTCGTCCCAAATAAAAGCTTTGTTAGTAACCAAATCGACAACGCCACGGAAATCTTCTTCGGCACCTATAGGGATTTGAATGGGAACCGGATTTGCGCCGAGGCGTTCTTTTATTTGGTCGATAACGCCGAAATAATCGGCTCCCGAGCGGTCCATTTTGTTAACGAAACTAATACGCGGGACTTTATATTTATCGGCCTGACGCCAAACGGTTTCCGATTGAGGCTCCACGCCACCCACTGCACAAAAGAGTGCAACGGCACCGTCCAAAACACGTAACGAACGTTCTACCTCAACGGTAAAATCAACGTGTCCGGGGGTATCAATAATATTTATTTTATGTTTTTTTCCGAAAAGTTCCCAGTAAACAGTAGTTGCTGCCGAGGTAATGGTGATTCCACGCTCCTGCTCCTGAACCATCCAATCCATGGTAGCAGCACCTTCGTGAACTTCACCTATTTTGTAGTTTTTACCGGTATAAAAAAGAATACGCTCGGTAGTTGTGGTTTTACCGGCATCAATATGAGCCATAATCCCGATGTTTCGAGTGTATTGCAGTTTGTTATTTTTATCCGGTTTTACCATTGTTTTTCCGAGTGTTTTCAGTTAGTTATCAGTTTAAATTAAAATCTAAAATGTGAAAAAGCTTTGTTTGCTTCAGCCATACGGTGAGTATCTTCCTTTCTTTTAAATGCGGCACCCTCTTCTTTGAATGCTTGCATAATTTCACCGGCCAATTTTTGTCCCATTGTTTTTTCATGACGTTTTCGTGCAAAACCAATCAGGTTTTTCATGCCAATGGATTGTTTTCGTGCGGGACGTATTTCGGAAGGTATCTGAAAAGTTGCACCACCGATTCTGCGACTGCGAACTTCAACGCTGGGGGTAACATTTGCCAAACCTTTTTTCCAAACCTCCAAAGGGTCTTCATCGGGCATTTTTTTGGAAATGATATCCATAGCTTCGTAGAAAATATTGAAAGCAATGCTTTTCTTCCCTTTCAACATAATGTTGTTCACAAACTTCGTTACCAAAACATCGTTATATCTTGGGTCGGGAAGAATAATTCGTTTTTTAGGTTTTGCTTTTCTCATTTTTTAGTCCTTATATTATATATAGTCCTTTTTTACTTTTACGATTTTTTCTTGGGGCGTTTGGTTCCGTATTTGGAACGGCGCTGAGTACGTCCTTCAACACCTGAAGTATCGAGGGCACCACGAATAACATGATAACGAACACCGGGCAAGTCTTTAACACGACCACCCCTAATCATTACTATAGAGTGTTCTTGCAAATTGTGACCTTCGCCGGGAATATAGGCGTTAACCTCTTTACCATTGGTTAACCGAACCCTTGCCACTTTACGCATGGCCGAGTTGGGTTTTTTAGGTGTGGTGGTATAAACCCTTACACAAACCCCGCGACGTTGCGGACACGAGTTCAAAGCGGGCGACTTGCTTTTGTCAACCAACTTTGTGCGTCCTTTTCTTACTAATTGTTGTATAGTCGGCATATCAATTTTTTATTTACTACTTTACCTTCATTTTTTGGAGGCGCAAAAGTATAAAATATTTCTACACCTCAAAACTTTTGTTAAATATTTTTTAAGAAATTGATAAGGCGGGATGTAAGAAAACCACACAATACCATTTTGACCGGCATTATGCAGAAACCTATATCGTTTTACCTTATCAGGTTTCTTAATTTAACTATGTAAGTTTCAGCAAGTTTATTAAAATACCTCACTAAAACGGGCTGCAAAGGTAGAAATTATTTTAATATTCCAAAGAATTTTTTAAAAATATTTTACAGATGTGGCCTCAACCGGCAAATGCAATTTTATTGTTTATAAATATTTACAACAACGGGAAAAGAGGAGAGTTTTTTTTCTATCTTAGTGCCCCTTTTTTTCGCAAAAAAAACGGGCAATGAAGTGTTGAGATTAAAGCTTTGTAAATTAAATGGTTTTATAAAATATATTTTCAATTAAAGGAGTTTTATTATGAGAAGAAGTTTACTTTTATTAAGTTCAATCCTGTTTTTAGCGTTTGCATCCTACTCGCAAACCACAATATCTTATCAGGATTTCGAAAATGCCGGAGACACGTGGAGTTATACTCCCTATCCCAATCCCTACAATGTATCGGGGGACACATGGGATACGGTGACATCATTACATAGCGGCGCTATTACTCCTAATTCGGGGAGTTATTTTTGGGGCATGCGCGATTTGAATAACCCCAACGGTGGTGGAGATTTCAGACATACATTGACTTTTAGTGCCGTTGATGTTTCGGCTTATACCAATGTGGAAATTGTTTTCTACTATTACACCGATGGTTTTGACAGTAGCGACTCCATATTTTACAACGTTCAATACGACAACGGTACAAATTGGCCGCTTAGCGACGATATTGAACTGAATAAAAATACCGATGCATGGACAGAGGTTACCGTTTCCGTTCCTGCCGGGACGCAATACGTTCGTCTTCAACTCAGCGCTCACCAAAACGGTGGTAGCGATTATGCCGGTTTCGACAACATAGTGCTTCGTGAGGCGGCGGTAAGTAGTGCCGTAAACCTTTTTTACGATTCTTTCGAAACCGATTTGGGGGCCATGTCGGCGTACAGTGTTGTCAGTTCCACCGAAGCTTGGGAGTGGGCAAACTACGGAAATCCTCCCGGATGCGCCAAAATGTCGGGTTATAACGGAGGTCCGGTTGCCAACGAAGACTGGTTGATTACTCCTGCAATAGATATGACGGGATACTCGAACGAGACGTTGCATTTCGACCACGCATGGAACTATGCCGACAGCAGCGGATTATATGTTATGATTTCGACCGATTACGATGGCGTTAGTGACCCCTCGACACAAGGCACCTGGACGGATATTACGTCGCAATTTTATTTTCCGGGAGCAGGCTGGACATTTGTGGATGCCGGAACGGTTGATATTTCGGCATATGCAAGTGCCACAACCTATATTGCATTTAAATATACAAGTACAAACAGTGCCGCCGCCACCTGGGAAATCGATAACATTACCGTTGCCGGTGATCCTCCGCCCGTATATATAGCAGGTTCGTTTCAAGGATGGTCACCCGGAGACCCCGATTATCTTATGAGCATGAATGCCAACGGCATTTATACCTTGACAAAAACATTACCCGCCGGCGATAACGAATACAAAGTGGTTGAAGGCACCAGCTGGGGCGACCCCAACTATCCGTCTACAAACCAACATATTATTATGGCTGCTTCGGGCGATACCACATGGCGTGTTAATGCCGATGCCGATCTTGTAACGCACACTTTGCCCGTATTGGCAGGGAACTTTTTCTCGGCCATGGGTAGCGGAAACGACTGGGACCCCACAAACCTCACAGGTGAAATGCAAGATCCCGACGGCGATGACGTTTATACCTTGACGCTTTTGGTACCGAACGGAAACTGGGAATGTAAAGTAACGCTTAACCGCAACTGGGACCAAAGTACGGGAAGCAATACTCCCTTTACATCAAACGGAACCGACTCCACAACATTTACATACGATTTTACAACCAACACCACTACCGTTTCGGCGCCTCCGCCTCCTTCGGCAGTTGTTACCTTTGTGGTTATCGACACGGCAGGACAGAATTACGACGGTTTTTATTTGAAAGGTTCTTGGGGTCCTGACGGCAATTACGATCCGGCATGGAACGGAGGAGCCGAACATTCGCCCTTCTACGACGACGGAACTCACGGCGACACACTTGCCGGCGACCATATTTGGACATGCCAACAAAATCTTATTCCCGACAACGGCACCAATACCTGGGAATGGGGCATTAACGATACCGAACACAACTGGATAGACGGTAACTGGCAGTTTACGGTACCCGATACCACTGCCCAAACCCAAAGCCATGAGTTGCCTTCTACCCCCGCTCTTATTATTAACGAAATAATGTACAATAGTCCCGGTGCCGACGAAGAGTGGGTTGAACTGTACAATAATACCGGAAACACAATAAATCTTGAAAACTGGAAACTTCTTGACGACAATGCTTCGCACACACCTATACAATTTCCTGCCGGTTATTCGGTTGATCCTGGCGATTATTTTACCGTTGAAATTGCCACGGGAGGAAACTTCCCCTTTACTCCCGACTATGACGGTAGCGGAAATTTCCAACTCGGTAACGGCGGTGATGCCGTGAGACTTTATAATGCCGACGGATTTTTGGTGGATATTGTGAATTATGACGACAGCAGCCCGTGGCCCACCGAACCCGACGGACACGGACCGACACTCGCCCTGATTGACCCCTCGCTCGACAACAGCTTGCCCGAAAGTTGGGATGCCAGCGACCAAGACGGTGGAACTCCCGGCGAAATTAACTTCCCGCCGGTACCTTTCATCACCGTTTTGACACCTAACGGCGGCGAAAATATCGCTCAGGGTTCCGATTACGAAATAACTTGGGATTACGGGTACTGGAACGGAAATATCGAAATTGACCTGAAGAAAGGTTCGGGTACTCCTCAATTGCTGGTTTATAATATTCCCATATCCGACAGTTCGTGGATGTGGCATGTGATGGACAACCAGGAACTGGGTGATGATTACAAAATTATTATCACGGCTTTGGATACTACAGGATTTTCAGACGAAAGCGATACTACTTTCTCCATTGTGGAACCCTATGTTATCCCCGATCTTGTGTTTACCGAAATAATGTATAATCCCCCCGAATCGGGTAATGACTCGCTTGAATTTCTTGAAATTTATAACAACGGCGACGATACCGTAAATATGGAGGGCTTTACAATGACGCAAGGAGTGGATTATACATTCCCCGCAATAACCCTTAATCCTTCGGATTATCTTTTGATAGCAAAGGATTCCATGGCAATGCTTAATACCTTTTCGGTTAATGCTTATCAATGGACAAGCGGCAGTTTGAGCAACGGCGGAGAGGATATAGAACTTACCGACACAATGGGCAATCAGGTGGACTATGTTGATTACGACGACCACTATCCTTGGGACACCTTACCCGACGGTCATGGACCTTCGTTGACACTCTGCAATCCGGATTCGGATAACTCATTGGCCGAAAACTGGACACATTCCGTTAATTTTGTTGCGGTAAATGCTGCCGGCGACTCCATTTGGGCTACTCCCGGATTTGGTTGTCAGGTGACATTAATGGCAAATTTCAGTTCCGATACTACCACTGTTTTGGTTGGTGGCACGGTACAATTTACGGACGAAACCACGGGAAATCCCACATCGTGGTCGTGGACATTCGAGGGTGGCGACCCTGCCACATACGAAGGGGAGACCCCTCCGCCGGTTCAATACAACAATCCCGGACATTGGGATGTTAGCCTTGTGGTAAGCGACGGAACAAACAGCGACAGTATTACCCGCGAAGAGTATATATGGGCGGGAGTTCAACCCGAAATAACCGACTTCGTAGCCGACCAAACATTGGTTACAGTGGGGGCATCAACCAATTTTACAAGTACCGTTACCGGCGACAGCCTGAACTTTATGTGGACTTTCCAAGGCGGCACACCCGATACGTCCACAGACGAAAACCCTCAAAACATATATTATCTTATTCCTGCCGACAGTTTGTACGATGTAACTTTGGTGGTTAACAATGTGTTCGGCGCCGATACTCTTGTCAAAGAAGATTACATTCACACTATACCCGAAGGGTTTACCGAAAACGGAATGGATAACATTGTTGTCTATCCCAATCCTGCAAATGATATATTATACATATCCAATCCCGCTTCTAAAGAGTTGAAAGTACAAATTGTTGATATTACGGGAAAAATTGTCGTTGATAAAAAATCTTCGGCGGTAAAAACCAAAATTAATACCGGAGAGCTTAACAAAGGTGTTTATTTTGTTAGAATAACCGATATGAATACCAAAGTTTCGAAAACCGGAAAATTAATCATTAATTGATGTTAATAATAAAGAATTTGCCCGTTTTCGTGACTGCCACATGACGGGCAAGTTCTTTAATAATTATTAACACTAATCTGAAAAGCAATATATTACCTTTGAAAAAAATTTAAAAAAAACAGAAAAATGAAAAAATTATTATCTTTTATTACAGTGGCGGCTTTCACTCTGATTTCGTATCAAGGAATAGCCCAAAACATGTTGACAAACGGCGACCTTGAGTCGTGGGACAACGCAACAACCCCCACCGGTTGGGATTTGTACGACAATATCGCCCAAGAGAGCGGCGAAGTTCACGGCGGAACCTATTCGGCTGCACACGAGTCGGCGGCATCTTCGCAAAAATTCCGTCAGGATATCGACGGTATTGTAGGCGGACAAACATATCACATTGTCTATTACTACAAAGATAACGACCCTGCCGCACGCACCCGTATTTGGTCGTATTGGATGCAAGACGGCAACTATCTTGATGCCGACGCCGACGTTTTACGTCCCAGTGAATACAGCGAAGACAATCCCGATTGGCAAGTTTTCGATGCCGTACTTGTGGCTCCCGCCAATGCAAACCAGTTCAGATTTGAAGTACGGGTTTACAAACAGGATAACAATACCGGCGGTCATGTTTACTACGACGATTTCTCTTTCATTGCCGACAGTACCGTGTATCCTGAACCCACTAACTATCCAACAGAATTTTCGGCAACCGCAAACGGCATAAATATAACCCTTACATGGGTTGATGCCACCGGCGACCAGTTACCTACCGGATATCTCATAAAAGGGTACAAAGCGGTTACCCGTTCGTGTAATCCTCCTGTTGACGGAACCCCTGAAGCCGACGACTTGGATTGGAGCGACGGTAATGCAGCCGTGAATGTTGGTTACGGTGTTCAAACATACACTTTTGAAAATCTCGACCCTAATCAGGCATACAATTTTTGTATATTCCCATATACCAACGGCGGTGAAAACATAGATTACAAAACCGACGGCAATCCTCCGGAGGCAATAGCAACAACAGCCAACATTACCGTTATTAATCAAGAGAACTTTGATGACGGTTTGGGCACCTGGACACCTTATGATGTTTCGGGCGACCAGGAATGGTATCAAAGCAGCTACGGCGACCGCACATTTGCAAAAATGTCGGGATACGACGGCGGTCCTCACGCCAACGAAGACTGGTTGATTTCCCCGATGATGAATTTGGCTACTTATCAAAGCGTTACCTTTAATTTTTCATCGGCGACAAAATACGACGGTAACCATTTGCAACTTTTCTATTCGACCGATTACGACGGAAGTGGAAATCCCAACGATTTTACATGGACGGAAATTACCGACCAGGCACAATGGTCGGACGGTAATTACAGTTGGGTGGAATCGGGCGATGTTTCGCTTAACAATTATCTTGCCGACAATTTTTATCTTGCTTTCAAATATACTTCGGGCGACGACAAATGCGCCACATGGGAGGTTGATGATATTTTGATATACGGAGTTAATGGTGTGGGAATAAAAACACACAACACCTCAAAACTTGAGTTTTATCCCAATCCCGTTAATGATAACGTTGTGATAAATGCCGAAAACGAGGGCGTTCTTTCGGTATATTCGTTGACAGGGCAATTGCAAAAAAGAGTAAACGTAAACAAAGGCGAGAATGTGGTTTCGTTGAACAATCTGGCGAAAGGACTTTATCTGCTTCAACTGAAAGACGGAAAAGGAGATATATACACTTCAAAAGTTTCTGTCAAGTAATTCAGTGTTTTTATTTCAACATTAAAAAAAGGAGCGCCGTATGACAATTGCATATTGCGCTCTTTTTTTTTGCGGCTTTATAAACTAAGAATGTGCCGGGAATGACTTCCGTTAAAAGTAATGTTGCCTTATGAGGGATTAACGAGTTTGTTTATTATATCTACAAGTTTGTTTTGGTTTAAAGGTTTCGCGATATAACCGTTACAACCCGCCTCCAAAGCCTTAATGTCGTCTCCGGCCAAAGCGTAAGCCGTTTGGGCAACAATAACGACATCTTTGTTAAATTCGCGTATTTTTCTTGTGGCCTCGTATCCATCCATAACGGGCATTTTCATATCCATCAAAATAAGATCCAAATCGGGATGATTTTTAGCGATTTCTACGGCTTTTTTACCGTTTTCGGCTATAAGTATTTCGGGCTTGTAATCGGCAAGGAACATTGAGAGGAGCCAAAGATTGGTATTGTTATCTTCGGCAATCAGAATTTTGAGTTTGCTTATGTAGGCATCTCCGGGAGTTTTTGCCGGCGGTGTTTGCACAAACTCTTCTTCCTCTTTGCAAGGTTTGAAAGGGATGGTAAAATAGAAAGAGGAACCTTTTCCCACGGTGGAATCGAACCAGAGTTTTCCGTTTAACATCTCTGTGTAGGCTTTTGCAATTGAGAGTCCCAGTCCCGAGCCTTGACGTGCGTCGAAATCTTCGATGTCTGCCTGCTCAAAGGGGTTAAAAATGGCCTGCTTCCTTTCGTCGGGAATTCCTATTCCGGTATCTTTTACAAAAAATTTCAAAAACGAATTTTCGTCTATTAGTTCGTAGCCGTACAAAACACCTCCTTTGTCGGTAAATTTTATGGCGTTTTTAACCAAATTGGTAAGTATTGATGTCAATTTCGTCGTATCGGTACAAATTTCCGCTTTTGAGTTTTCCAGCGGCATTTGGTAGTTAAGTTCAATGCCTTTTTGTTTAGCTTGCCACCCCAACTGTTTGCTAATATCCATAATAATTTCGTTAACGTTGGTATTTTTGTACGATAGAGTCATCTGACCGGTTTCTATTTTGGAGATGTCGATTATGTCGTTGATGGTGTCGAGCATTCTTTTGCCGTTAATTTGAATTATGTTAATAAATTCATGTTTTTGTTCGGCGGAATATTTAGGGTTTTGCAGCAGTTCGGTAAAACCGAGAATACTGTTCATGGGGGTTCTTATTTCGTGACTCATATTAGCAAGGAAAGCCGATTTAAGCCTGTCGCTCTCCTGTGCCTTTTCGAGGGCGTTTTTCAAATTTTCTTCGTATTTTTTTCTCTCGAGAGCGATGCTTATTTGACGGGCAATAATTTCCAACACCTCCAAATCTTCTTCAGAATAGGCGTTTTCATCCTGGTAATTTTGCACGGCAATAACTCCTTTAACTTCATTTTCGAGCATAAGCGGAGCACCGAGCCACACTTTTGAGTCGTGACCTATTATCTCTATTTTGCCTTCTTTTACAAGTTTATCCTTAATATCTTTTGTGGCCAAAAGCGGCTTTTTTGTTTTTATTATGTACGACGCCAATGTTTTTCCCGAAGGAAATGTTTTGAAGCTGTCTTTTTGGTCGATATGATACGATAACGAGAATGTGTTGGAGTCTTTATCGTAAAAAACTATATAGAAATTGTTTGTGTCAAGAATTTTGCCCAGTTCTTCTTTGATAAAACTTAAAAAGTCGTTCAGGTTTTTGGTTGTCAAAACGGCATTTGTAATGTTGTAAATTACCTTTTGGATTAATTCGCGTCTTTTGCGTTTTCGTATATCGTTAAAAACCGCGACAAAATATTCCGGTTCACCTTTCTCGTTTTTCAAAAGAGTGGTTACCAAATCGGCGGGAAACACATTCTTATCTTTATCAATAACCGTCATTTCCCCTTTCCAGTCGCCTTCGGTAATTAGTGCCGGAATTACCTCGTTTTGCAATTTGCTGATACCCTCCTCGGTACTGAAATCGAACATTGACTTACCGATAATCTCCTCTTTTGTAAACTTGCTCATCTTCAAATAGGCATTGTTTACGTAAACGACTTCACCTTCGAGGGTGGTAATAACCACGTATTGACTTGTGGTTTCGATAACTGCCGAAAGGCGCCGTATTTCGGCTTCGTTTTGTATGGACTCGGTAATATCTCGTGTTAATTCAATGACTTGCGAAACGGAGCCGTCTTCTTCTTTAAACAGGGGGAAAGCATAAACCTCGTAATGTTTTTGGGTACCATCTTCCAAAGTGAGTGTTTTTCTTATTACGGAAACTTTTTTAGATTCGAAAGCATTTTTTGCGGCGCATTGTTTACATCTTTCGTTTAATCCCTGATAAACTTCGTAGCAGTGCTTTCCTAATATTTCGTCCTGACTTTTTTTAATTATGTCGAGTAAAGTTTTGTTTGTGGAGATTATCTTGAAATTTTTGTCTATAACATGCATCGGCTCCTGAATGCCGTCGAAAACCGATTGAAAGAAAATTTTGTTTTTTCTGAGTTCTTCTTCAATGTATCTCTGTTTTGTAACATCGGTTCCCACACTTAACACCCCTGTAATTTCGCCATGCTCTGTTTTTAATACCGTATTTCTCCAGTTTATTATTTTTTCGGAACCGTCTTTGCAAATAATGGAATTTTCGTATGTTGAATACTCATCCATTTTTTGCAATACGCCTAAAAAGACTTCGTAAATAATCTGTTGTTCGGGGGCGGTAAAAGTTTTGAACCAATTTTTTCCGATGACTTCCTCTTTTTTATAGCCAGTTATCTGCTCTGCATGTTTGTTAAACAGAAGTATTTTTGCTTCGGTATCCAGAACCACGATAATTGAATTGGCGGTTTCGAGGAGATTTTCCGAAAATTGTTTTTCTTTTTTCAGTTCCTGTTCGTTTGCATTAAGTTGTTGGTTTAGCGCACGCAATTGTTGTTCTTCGGCTCTCAGTTGTTGTTCGGTGGCTCTCAATTGTTGGTTTGTAGCAAGGAGTTGTTGGTTTGCGGCAAATAGTTGTTGATTTGCGGCATGTAGTTGTTGGTTCAATGCATTCAATTTTTCGTTTGCAGCAATGCGCTCGGTAATATCAATAACAAAAACCGAAACTCCTATTATGTTATTGTTTTCGTCGTAAATCGGCGAGTAGCGGTTTTCCCAAAATGTTCTGTTTAATTTTTCGTCTCCGTATTCTTCAATTAATGTCAAGTATTCACCGTGGAGTGCTTTGTCGAAATTCTTTTTTGCCTTTTTTCTGTCTTCTTTATTGCTTATAATATCAAGCATGTTCATGCCGGCTTTAATATCGACTCCCCAAATGTTTTTCATCACCTGCTTGTGCAGCTTCGTAAAAGTCATGTAACGGTAATTCTTGTCCAGGGCGAATATTATCATTCCGTGCGGGCTTTCGATTATGGCATGCAGAATAATTTTGTCGCGGGCAATAATTTGATAGGCTGTTTTCAGTTTTTTATTGGTTTCTTTCAACTGTGTTTGGTTTGTTGCCAGTTGAATGTTTGTTTCTTGTAAATCTTTGTTTGCTTTTGCAATTTTTTCTTTTAGAAATTTTTCTTTTGTATTTTCCCTGACTATGGAAATGGCACCCGAGAACAGGCCGTTTTTAAGCATAGGCGTAAGTTTTGCCACAAACCATCTCTCTTTTCCGTTTATCTTGAGGCAGTATTCAAAGTCAGCGGTTTTACCTTGTTTAACTTTGGCAAAAGCCCCGGTAAATTCCGTTTCGAATTTCTGTGGCATCACTTCGGTGAATTTTTTGCCGAGAAACATATCGGGAGGCAAATACAGGTCTTCTTCGGCCGGAGTGTGAACAAAGGTAAACCTCATCTCCTTGTCGAAAGCGAAAACAATATCAGGCATCGACAGGAATAAACCTTTTAATTTTATTTCGGCATCCTCCAGCAGTTTGTTTCTTTGTTTCAGTTTTTCAATTTCCGACTTTAACGTTTCTATTTTTTGTGAAAGATTTTTTTGAGTCTTGCCGTTTTGTGTCATATTTTAATCCTCCGTAAATTTATAAAGAATCTTTTCAAAACTGTTTCCTATGGTAATAGTAACAATACCCGTACTTAAATAAAGTTTTGCGCTTCGACGTTTGAAACCGCCGAGCGAAGTTGCCGCAATTTTCAGATTATTTCCGGCGGTTATTTTCAAAACATTATCCGTTAATTGTTTCGCAATTATATCGTTTTGTTTCCGTAACACGTTGGCACCGCCAATTAGACATACTTTAAGTTTCTCGGGATTTACACCCTTTTCACCAAGTTTAGAAATCAGGGTGTTAATTGCATTGACGGCATATCTGTTTTGGTTTAATCCTTTGCGGGGGGCCTTGCCGGGCAACATTATGTGAGCCATGCCTCCTGTTCCCGTTTTCATGTCATAGGTTAAAACAGCTATACACGACCCCAAAGGCGTGGAGTACAATACTCCTTCGTTTTCTCTTGTTATTACCTGCCCTGCAAACACATAGCTTATTTCGTCTTCGTAGTCGTATAATTTTGCTTGTTCGGTTATCATTTTTCTTTTAAAAGTTATTTACCGTTAATCAACGGGGATAAGAATATGGAAAACCGTACCGGCGTTTTTTTTGCTGTCGAACCAAATTTTGCCGCCCAAAGCTTCGACAAACTTTTTGCTTACCGAAAGTCCGAGACCTATACCCTCAAAAGCCCTTGCATAACCTTCGCTCACCTGTCTGAAAGGCTCGAAAATAACATCTTTGTACTGTGTTTCAATACCTTTGCCCGTATCTTTTACCGATATTTTTACGTATCCGTTGTTCTGTATTCCGGCAGTATTTACAATTATACTTACACCTCCTTTTTTGGTAAATTTTACAGCGTTGTCAACAAGATTTGTAACTATTTTTTCGATAACCCCGCTATCGCTGTTGATGATGAAAGCAGGGGAATCGCTTTGCAAGTTCAAAAACAGTCCTTTCGATTTTGCACTTGTGGCATAATTGTTAACAATCTGTTTGATAAGTGTTACAATGTCAAACTTATGTTTAATAAGATTGATTTTTTCAGCGCTTATTATGGAGTAATCGATAATTAAATTCAGAGTATTCATAAGTCTCATACTGCTGATTTTAATATATTTCGACATATCTTTCAAAGAGTTTATGTCGTTTTCCGATTCCATAAGCTCGGCAAACCCCAAAATACCGTTAAGCGGAGTTCTTAGTTCGTGACTTATGTTTGCGAGGAAGTTGGTTTTGAGCTTGTTGGCTTCTTCGGCTTTTTCTTTGGCTTTTAGCAATCCTTTTTCATACTCTATTTTCAGGGTTATGTCTTCTTTTACGGCTATGAATTTTATAATTTTTCCGGAGTTATCAAAAACGGGAGTTATTATTGCCCGTTCTATGTATTCGTCGCCGTTTTTTTTGCGGTTAATAAATTCGCCCTCCCAGGTTTCGCCCGATTTAATCTTTTTCCACAACATGGGATAAATATCTTTGGGAGTTTTACCGCTTTGAAGTATTCTTGGGTTTTGTCCCAATACTTCACCGGGACTGTAACCCGTAATTTGGGTAAAAAAATCGTTTGTGTATTCAATATTTCCGTTATAATCGGTAACAACAATACTCAAAGGACTCCTGTTCAAAGCGAGGTACAGAAGTTTAATGTCCTCGTTCTTTTTGCGCAGTTCTTCATCTATTTTAATTTTTGCCACCTCTTTCCATACGGCATCGGTCAAAAGCCTTATTTGAAAGGCATCTTCATCAGTATAGCCGGTATCTTTGTTTGCAACGGCAATAACCGAAACAATATTTTCTTCTTCGAAAACCGGAAAAATCAAAATGTTTGATATATTCCGTTCGGCATTATATTTTTTCTCAAAATTATTTTCAATAACGGTTTTTTTTGTTTTTAAAACTTTAGCGGGTATTTCCGTATCGAAAATTTCGTTTATCCAGTTGTTATTATTGTTGTTGTTTTGTTCGTTTTGCCATACAACGGGAGTAAATGTTTCCGACACTTTATCGGGTTTAAATATTGCGCCGAGTTTGCTTTCCGAAAATTCAATAATTTTTTCCAAGGAGAACTTTAAGATTTTGTCTGTTTTTTTAATGTTACTCTCCAGAATAGTGACAAGTGTATTTAATCTTTTGGTATTGTTTTTTATTCTATCTTCCGCAAATTTTTTCTCCGTAATGTCAATAATGGTTGCTATTGCGGCAGGTTTCCCTTTGTAAAAAAACGGTATTGTGCTTCCGTTTATCCAAACGGTTTTGTTGTTTTTTGTTAATAACCGTACATCGTACTGTTCGGGGTTTCGTTGTCCGTGAATTCTGTCTTCTATCTTTTTTCTCACCATATTTTTAAAATCGGGGTGTATCAGGTCTATAACCCGTTTTTTTAAAAATTCTTCTTTGGTGTAACCCAAAATGGAACTTAATGTTTTGTTGGTGTAATAAATTTTTTTGTCGTCGTAAATGATGATTCCCGCTGCGGTATTTTCGGTGAGCGACCTGAATAACGTTTCCGATTCTCTTAATTTCAGTTCATTCTCTTTTTGTTGTGTTCTGTCGAATATATATCCGAAAATATATTCGGGATTCCCGTTTTTGTCGTATTCTATAAAGGCGTTTTCTTCCAAATAGAGTGTTTTCCCGTTTTTGTCGTGCATTGTCACCTCAAAGCCGGTTACTTTGCCTTTTGATTTTAATGTTTCGTAAAACCTTTTTCTGTCGTTGATATCGTTATAAAGGTTTTTTGTGCCGTAATCGTTTAATTCTTCCAACGAATCGAAACCGAATATTTCAAAGATTTTTTTGTTACAGAAAATTATTTTTCCGTTCTGTTCCACGTAGTCGCCCGAAATATCGTTTTAGATGAATTTTCTGAAAAGGAGTTCGCGTTTAACAAGTTCTTTATCCTTTTTCAGTTTTTCGCGCAGTATTTTCCGTTCTTTTAATGCATTGTTTATTACTGCCGGCAGGCGTGTAAGATGTTCTTTTGTAACATAATCGGTGGCCCCTTTCTTTATTAAAGATGCGGCAGTCTCTTCGTTAATCGAAACCGTAACTATAATAAAAGGGGTTTCGGGTTGTATTTCGTTGCGTAATTTTAAAGCTTCAAGTCCGTTAAATTCAGGCAAAAAATAGTCGGAAATAATAATGTCGGGATTAAAGCCGTTTAATTCTTTTAAGAAATCATTCCTGTTATCCACTTGCACCGATACGTAATTTAATGTTTTGTCAAGGTGCCGTTTAATCATTTTTACATCTTGAGCATTGTCTTCCAGAATCAGAATATGTATCATATTAATTTTTTGCGTATAAAAGTTTGTGCAAGCCAACAAAATTTAAGTAAAACAAACACTTGATTACTTTATGTTAGCCATTATACTTTTTTGGATTAATTTTGTTACATCAAATGAAAAAATTTAAAAAAATATGTATCCGAGATTAAGTGACTTGATAAACGATTTGTTTGGCACTCACATACAGTTGCCTGTAATGAGCTACGGATTTTTTGTGGCGATAGCCTTTCTGATTGGTGCATGGCTTCTCTATTTGGAATTGAAGCGAAAGGGCGAAGAGGGGGTTTTTAAGCCTGAAATAAAAAGGGTTGTGGAGGGCAAACCCGCAACACCGGGAGAGCTTGTCGTTAATTTTTTAATATCATCGTTAATAGGTTTTAAACTTTATGCGGTTTTTACCGATTATTCGCATTTTGCTTCCGATCCGCAAAATTTCCTGTTTTCCGGCAAGGGTTCTATATGGTGGGGAGTGGTTTTGGGAATAATATATACATCTTGGTTTTGGTACGATAAAAACCGGAAGAGACTCCGTCCTCCCGAAGAGAGGGAGATAGTTATACAACCCGAAAGTCACACTTGGTCTATAGTAATTGTTGCTGCCGTTTTCGGCATAATAGGTTCAAAAATTTTTGACCAGCTTGAAAATTGGGACAGATTTGTGAACGACCCTATAGGTTCCCTGTTTTCTTTTAGCGGATTGACATTTTACGGCGGATTGATTGTAGGGGGTATTGCTGTGGTTTGGTATTCCGAAAAACATAAAATACCATGGAGACACCTCGGCGACAGTTTGGCACCATCACTGATTATTTCATACGGAATAGGCCGCATAGGTTGCCAGGTGGCAGGCGACGGCGATTGGGGAATTGTAAACACTTTGAACAAACCCGGTTGGCTAAGCTGGTTGCCCGATTGGCTATGGTCGTACAACTATCCGCACAATATAATAAACGAAGGTGTTCCCATTCCGGGATGCACCGGCGACCATTGTATGCAACTGGCACAAGGGGTTTTTCCTACACCAATATACGAAACCGTCATGGCGTTGATAATTTTCGCCTTTCTATGGTCAATCAGAAAAAAGATAAAGATACCGGGAACCCTGTTTGCAATATACCTTATTCTGAACGGTATAGAACGCTTTTTTATCGAGCTCATCAGGGTTAACAACACATATGATATTTTCGGTTATCATGTAACACAAGCCGAAATAATTTCGACACTGCTGGTATTTACGGGTGTGGGACTATTGCTATTTCTGAGGAATAGATACGGTAAAAAAGTGTATAACAAGAGTTAATGAGCATTTTTATGGTTATTCGCCTGTTTCGTCAATTAATTCAACGTTTTTGTGTTTATTGAAAACCAAATTCACACCGAAATTAACATTGTATAAGTTTGTGTGTTGCGGGTTTATCATACCGACAATAGAGTTTGTGGCAAAATAGAGTTGTAATGCTCCGGCGTTAATCAATACGGTAAATCCTAAATTGTGCGATGTGAAATCGAAATTGTAATAATTTATGCCGAGGTTTAAAAACGAACCTATTTGCCTCATGTAATTAATTGAAAATGACGAAATAGCACGTTGATCGAATAGTTCGCCGTAATATATGATTGCAGCTTTGTTTTTATCGAAAAATGTGTATGTACCGCTGAAAGTTATTTTCGGAACAAGGTTGGTGTGGTATGCGTTTTCGGTTTCGGTAAAATCGAAATTCTCTTTTAGTTCGTCGAAAAGTTTATCCGTTAGATTACCTGTAAAAGTTTTATCATCGAATATGTTTTCGAGGAAAATACCTTCGAAAGATGCGGAATCGGTTTTTATTTCGTAATTTTTAACCGGTTCGTTCCATTTTATTCTTCCCAAATCGACCAACGAAGCGGCAAAAGAGAGATTGCTTAAAGGGTTATATTTTACACCGAGGTCTATGGCATATCCTAAATTGTTGGTAAAGCCGAGCCTTCCGAAACGGTCTAAATTATCGTAAAATTCGCTGAACGATTGGGCATCTACCGAAGTGTTTATTTTGATGTCGGCACTGCCGCTGTGGACATAGGTATCCTCGTCAATTTTTAGCGTAAAATCGGCTTTTTCTATATTAAAATTCATATTGCCTATCAAAAATTTGGGCGTTATACCAATGCTTAATTCAGGTGATATTTTACGCGAATAGCTGAAAAAAATTTCTTGATAAATTGTTGAGGAAGAGTTGTTCCCCGAAAAGTCGGTTGTTTTCCCCACAAACTGTTCGTTGCCAAGCAGAAAAAGTGAGAGGAAATTTTTTGAATACTGGTTGTAAAATGCCGATTTGAACGACATACCGAAACGGAATTCGTTATCCCCCGACTTTATCCCCAAATACAAAAGGTTTATTGTTGTATTTTCGGATAAAATGTTCTGGTCTTTTAAAGAGTTTAACAATCCTTCGGGATTAAGGTATAGAGAGTCGTCGCGATAGGTCAGATAATCGTCATATTTAAAACTGCTTCTTATCTCATTATCAATACGGTTGATTAAGGGGATTCCGATAAAAAACGCGTTGTCGCCGTGAAGCATTACGGCAGGATTGATTTGGGAGTTTTGAGGGTAATTTTCCGCCATAAAAAGCCCGTGACTGAATTGTGAAAAAATCAATTCGGGGAATACGGCGAACATTAATGAAAACAAAAAGACGGCAACAGTTCTCTTTTTTATTTTTTCTTTTGTCATAACACAATTTTTGTCTGTTGTTTTTTACACAAATATATATAAAATATTACCGAGCGGAAACTTATGCGAGTTTCCGCTCGGTAAATATTCATTTGCAATTATTTAATAATCATTTTCCCTTTGTCGATTATTATGTTGTTTGATTTTAACATGTATATATACATTCCGTTTTTCAAATTGCCTTTACTGAATGAAAATGTTTTTGTTTTACCAATTGTAAACTCTTTTACAATGCGTCCGGATAAGTCATACAAGACAAAAGTACTGTTTCCCGTGACACTCGCTGGCAAATAGACAGTAGTAGTGTTAGTAAACGGGTTAGGGGCTATTTTAACTTTGTTCTTCCCTTTATTATCGGGATAATACTCATCCGTTCCGTTTGGTTCGGCAATTTTTGTCACAACAACATTTGTTAAAACGGGAGGTTCATAATCGAAATAAATATCGGCACGGTTGCATATGGAATCACCAATAACAAGATTTGTATTGGATTTTATTCTGTATTTAATATAGCCGTGACTGGCCGGTTCGTTTGTGGTGCTATCGGGAAGTAAAATATTGTTGAAAGTAAACGTAATGACTCGTTGAGTAATCGAAACATTATAATTGTGACTTGCTCCCAACATTTCAAAAGTTGAAACATCAAGATTATTGTCAAGCGTATCTATTACAACGGCATTGAAACAGGTGTCGTTTCCCGTATTTTGAAAGCGTATTGTATATTCAAGTGGATATCTTGTTTCTACCTGATGTGGTGTAAAGGGAAGTGTGTCGTTAGGTGAAACATAAATTTCATTGGGATCGTGAGGAAAATTAATCTGGATACATAACATATTCCACCAGCAGAAAGGCCAATAATAGTAATCGCAGTGTAATATACTATCGGTTACGTAACCGGTTGTATCACCTGTAACAGGATCGGTAACGGGAACCGAATCGCATTGTGTTGTAGGTTCACCCGTGTTCGGGTCCGATACTTCATAACAATCGTCAACATAATAACAGTTAATATAAATTAGACGAGGGTAACATGCCCACCAAAACCAACAAATCCAAATGTTATTAATATCCCTGTTTTGTAAGTCTTGTTGTTTTTCATTAGTTAGTATAGTATCCACCTTACGATGTACTGAGATTGTTCTCGTTTCAAAAGGATTAAGGTCATAAACATACCAGTAAACAGAATCGTTGTTTATACCATCTTCGGGGGGGTCGCTGTACAAATAAATCAGATTTTCGTTTTGTGGCAATGAAACGGTTGTGGAATCAAGAGGTACAGTACCCACATTTCTAACCGATAGATAGGTGATAAATTCTTGTCCCTTTCGTGCTGACGGGACACTCATTACTGATGTTTCAAGGTATGCAGAATCCACAATGGAATGAAGAGCAATATTATTATCACTACTTATTTCGCCAGTTCCAGAAAAAGATATGTCAATATTATCAGGAGTTGCATTAAAAAGGTCATTGGGCTGTGGTACAAGAGTATAATTTCCGGCGGGTAACAAAATTTCATAATTACCATCCTCGCCACTAAGATAATAATCGTCACCTATTTGGAGTACTAAATTTGAAACGCCAATGTCATCCAAATCCATATGTCCATTATTATTAGCATCGTAATAAACTCTACCTGAAAACACATTCATTTCTTCCGATAAACGAGCCATAAATAAATCGTAGCCACCTTGATTTGTCAATGCAATATTGTTAAATGATATGTTTGCATTCGATTGTCCAAAAACTAAAATGTCTGTATCATCATTTGATAAACTTACCCCTATATCATCAGCATTTCCAGATGCTGTTTTTATCCATTGAAACATTGACACTTTGTTAATTTTTAAAACAAACATATCAGATGAGCCAGAAACCCCCGAATTATTTGCTACTACAGAAGGTTGTATAAATAAATAATCGCTCTTGAAACTACCAGTTACATAAACATTTTCATCATTATCAAGTGTTATATCGGTTACCGTTTCATCAGAGTCACCTCCTAATCCCAAAATAAAATATCTTCTTCCGTCCGGTAAATATTTAACTAAAAACCCATCATAAGTTCCGTTGCCCTGACCGTAATTATTAAGAGACGATTCTCCGTCTGTCATTAAAATGGAGCTGTTAAAAATACCTCCCATATAGATATTTCCTGTATTTTGATCAACGTAAAGCCTTGTGGGAGTTTCATTCATTACACCTTTGTAATGAACCACCCAACTTACTGTGCCAGCAGGAGAATACTTAACCAAAAAAGCATCGTTAAAATAAAGGTTGAAATTAGTCAATGTTTTGTTGCCGAAAATTATTTGGGTACCCTTAAAGGTTCCTGTCGCAATAATATTACCTTGATTGTCAACTGAAATATCCTGGTAGTGGTCAATATTATCACTACCATTGGTTTGCGCCCAAACCAAGTTTCCCGAAGCATCATATTTTACAAGAAAAATATCAGAAGTATTTGTTGTATTATCTTGATTGACAAAAGAGACACCTTCAATATTAATTGTATCACTGTAAAACCAACCTGCCAAATAAACAGACGAGCCGGAAGGGTCAACAGCTACCGCTCTTGCTTTGTCGCGATAAATTCCTCCGAAATTTTTAGCCCAAAGTACTGTTCCGTTTGCATCAAACTTAACTATAAAAGGGTCGAATTCCCCGCCGGGATTGGTGTTGTTCAAAGTAATATTATCAAATGTGATGGTAGAGATTCTAAAAGAACCTGTAAGGTAACAATTACCTGAATTGTCAATGTCCAAATCAAGGGCATTGTAAATGTCACCGTACGCGTTTGAATCGTTTTCAGGCGTGTAAGCCCAAAGCACGTTCCAGTTTGCATCGTACTTTACAAGGTACAAATCGGGAAGAAAGTCGTTACCATTAGCATTGTTAAGAATAAAGTTCCCGAAAGTAATTGAGGGTCCGCTAAAATAGCCGCAAATATAATGGTTGCCGCTATTGTCGGTTTTTTGAGTCATAACGATGTCGTCGCCTGAGCTTCCGACACCAATAGCCCAGTTAAATCCCTGAGCATTTACGCTGGTTGTCACTAGTAGGGCAAACAGAGTAATCACAATAATTAGTTTAGTTTTCATAAGTTTTGAATTAAAGTGTTAATAAAAAGAAAGTCCTATTTGTTGTATTTTACTCCGATTTGAAAGCGTAAGAAATTATCGGCAAAAATCTTAACGGGATTGTCACCCGGCGTTTCCAACATGGCATGTACTTGCAGTGCTTGGGTAACATGTTTTATGTTGTTAAATCTTTCGGCGTTCATATTTGCCGTATAAATTGTTTTTGTGGGTTTTACGGGTCGCAATGTTTCGTTGTCAAATTCTCCGTGTTCTATTTCCGGATTTGTGGTAAATAACGAATCGAGAATTTGATTTTCGGAATTGAGAAAATATATTTGAAGTTTCATGTCGAGAGGAAAGTTATTGGTAAATACAATATTAAAGTCGGTCGATTCGACATCTTGAATGTTTTCGTCGAAATAAAACAGGTAATTGTCTTCCAAAATCAAACCGTTGGTACTTCCGAACATGGGCAATTCAACTTCGGTGGATAAGGTTACTATACTATTTTCGTTAGCAAAGTTTTCCGTTATATTGCCGCCGGGATTTATCTTTCCTCTGATTTTGACAATAAAAAAGTCGGGAGAATATTTGATTATATCCCTTATGTTGCTGTTTTCCCGGTTTAGTGCCAATTCCGTAACAGCAAAGCTGTTCTCCGTTTCAGGGTAGTTTATTAACCATTCGTCTGGTAAACCCGGACCTTCAACTTCAATTACATCGTGTGATTGGTCGATATAGTGTGCTTCGAGCGAAACAAACGTTAATCCTGCAGGGGCTCCAACGCCGTTTTCGGCAATGATTTTAACAAGCGGATTTTCAAAATCTATTGTCCCTTCCATGTGGCTTTCGTAAATGTTCAGGTAAATAGTGTCGGTATATACCGGAAACTCTATTTGCCCGGCATACCCGTAAAAATTTTGAAGGGCAATATTTGAAATGTGTTCCTCAAAATGAAAGGTGTACGGCGAATTGTCGGGTTCTTGGTTGTTGATAACATATACGTCCGATTCTATTCGCAAAAGATTGTACTGCGAACCCTGGTGAGAGAAACTGACATCGTAACCGCTCAAATCTATGGTTTCGCTAATTGTTCCACCCGTTTGGTAATTGTAAAGAATTGTTTTGGAATATGGCTCATTGTCTTTAACGGCACCGGGAATGGTGATTTTAAGTATGGCATCTTTGTTCAGGTCGGTACTGAAGTCGAACTGTATTAAACATGATTTGAATAGTGCTTTCTCAATACGTTGATCCTCCCTGAGTTCAAAATTGACGTTTTGTGCATAGGGAGCAAAAACCGTATCGCCGGGCGGAACATATCCCGGCATTTCGAAATTAAAATCATCCGCATTGTCTATTTCGTCCGTATCCAAATATTCCAAAATGGGAGATGAAGTAATGGAGCCGTTGTAAACTATCTTTATCAATCCGTTTTCATCTTGCGTTAAATGTGTGGAATCGTTTATTAAATCGCCAATCTGTAATTTTCCGTGTACTACGGGCAAACACCATGAGGCCGGATTGGGTTGGTTTTTTGCAAACCTGTCGAAATCAAAACGCCCCTTTTGACATCCGGTATCAATTAATATCAAAAACAGGTACAGAATCGATATAATTAAAAAAACTCTTGGTTTGTTCGAAACATTACTTTTTAAACGTGGTTTTTTGTTTGTATTCATGACAGTTAGCTCTATATTAAAAATTGCATTTTAAAATATTTGCAAGCTCTCTTTTTGCCGGTTTTTGCAATAGATTGTGTAAAAATACAATAAAAACCTTTTATAAACAATTATATGCCTGAAAAAATTGTTGATAATTATTTACCCACTTATCATTAATGTATAACATCCGTGTAATCAGCCGTTTGTAAATTTTATTAAGAAAATAATGTTGAAAAACGGTAACCTTTTTTCAACAAAGTGGTAAAATGTGGGTGATTGTGTAATATTGTGGGAATTTTGTAGTATATTTACGCCGTAAAAACAGAAAAAATGATAAAGCCTCTTGGCAATTCGGAAGTAAAGCTTGACGCGAAGGGAAGGTTTTTATTACCAGCGCGTTACAGGGAGATTCTTGGCGATACCGTCAAAGAGGGTTTTGTTTTGAAGCGCAGTATTTTCAAAAAATGTTTGGAGCTGTTTACGCTTGAAAATTGGGAACATGAATCGGCAATGGTAAATAAGTTGAACATGTTCAAAAAGAAAAATTCTGTTTTTGCAACACAATTTATGGCGGGAGTCAGGGTAGTTGAGCTTGATAATAGCGGAAGGCTGCTTATTCCGAAAGATTTGTTGCGATACGGCGGGCTCACAAAAAACATAGTCCTTACGGAAATCAATAAACGTATCGAGATTTGGGACAAAGCCGAGTACGAAAGGTTTATTGCCGAAGAGCGCGACAATTTCGGAGATCTTGCCGAAGAGGTTATGAGCGATTTGGATATTTAGTAAGGATAAAAAATATGTATCACAATCCGGTATTGCTGCAAGAGAGCATAAAAGGTTTAAATATTCGTGAGGGAGGCACTTACGTTGATGCCACTTTTGGGGGGGGTGGCCACTCCGGAGCTATTTTGGAAAAACTCGGCAACGGACGCCTGTTGGTGTTCGATACCGACAGTGATGCGAAAAGGAATTTGCCGGATGACAAACGGATAATTTTTATAAACCAGAATTTCAGATACTTAAAAAATTTTTTACGCCTTTACGATGCTTTACCCATAGACGGGTTGCTTGCCGACCTCGGAGTCTCTTCTTTCCAGTTCGACAAACCCGAAAAAGGTTTCTCAACACGCTTCGACGGACCTCTTGACATGCGCATGAGTCACAACTTGTTGCTTTCGGCTGCCGACGTGGTTAACACTTACGACGAAAACGGATTGAGCGAAATTATTTGGCAATACGGCGAAATAAAAAATCATAAATGCATTGCAAGAAAAATTGTCGAGGCAAGGAATAAAAAGCCCATTAAAACAACTTTTCAACTTATTGAAGCCGTAAGCATATGTATTCCGCCTGCCAAACGCAACAAATTGCTTGCCATGCTTTTCCAGGCTTTACGCATCGAAGTAAACGGGGAACTTGAAGCTCTCAAAGAGCTGTTGGTACAGGCCAAAGAGGCTTTGCGACCGGGAGGGCGGCTTGTGGTCATATCGTACCATTCGCTCGAAGACAGACTTGTTAAGAACTTTATAAAAACCGGAAATTTCAGGGGAATGTTACAAAAAGATTTTTTCGGTAACCCGATCCGGGAAATGGAACCTCTGCACAACAAAGCAATAGTGCCGGACAAAGAGGAAACAGAGCGCAACCCGAGAGCACGTTCGGCAAAACTGAGAATAGCAAAAAAGTGTGAACCATGAAAGCAAACCGATTTAAAGAGGTACATCCGGAAGAACCGGCAGTGGAACATGAGGAGACTCTTGAAAAAGAGCCCGGTTGGATTGTTAAGGTTTTGAGGAATGTTTTGGGAGGGGCGTTTTTTGAAAACGAACAGAGTTTCAGGATAATACCCTTTCTGCTTTACGTGGCATTGCTGGCTTTGCTCTACATAACAAACAGTTACATGATAGAGGAAAAGACAAGAAAAATAAACAAACTGCAAAAAGAGATAAAAGAGTACAGATACGAAAGCATTACTCTGAAATCGAAATTATTAACAATAAGCAGACAATCGAAACTTTCGGAAAAATTGCAAAAAATGGGTATCAAGGAAAATATGGAACCTGTCAAAACAATAATTATTGACAACAAAAACGAAAAGTAGCTTAGTGGTAAGGAATAAAGACATATCGACACAAATTATTATCATCTACTTTTTATTGCTGGCTTTTGCCGGAGTTATTATATACAGACTGTTTTACATACAAATAGCAGAGGCTCCGGAGCTTAAACAGAAAGCAAAAACACAGGAGATAAGGGAATTTGTTTTGAAAGCTGCCAAAGGAAGCATCCTTGCCGACAAGGGCGAACTTTTGGCAACATCAATCCCGGTTTTTGAAATCCGTATGGACGTTGCAAACAGTAATGTTAGCGATGAGCTTTTCAGACAAAAGGTGGATTCGCTTGCCCTTCGGCTTGGACAACTTTTCGGAAAATCCAAAAGTTATTTTAAAAACAAACTCGTCAAAGCGCGCCGCAAAGGAAACCGTTATCTGCGCCTTGCCAAAAACGTAAGTTACAACGACCTGAAAAAACTGCGAACCTTCCCCATTTTGCGCAGAGGTAAAATGAGGGGCGGATTAATAGAGATACGCAGTACTATTCGCAAACACCCATACGGCAGCTTGGCCGAAAGAACAATAGGCTACGAAACAAAAGACAAAAAGGTCGGCATTGAAGGAGCTTATGCAAACATGCTTAACGGAAAAGACGGCAAACAGTTAAAACGGAGAATAAACAACGGCGACTGGGTTCCCATACTCGATAAAAACGATATTGAACCTCAAGACGGTTACGATGTCATTACAACCATCGACGTGCTATTGCAAGATGTTGCCGAAGAGGCACTCAGAAGACAACTTATAAAGCATGACGCCCAAATGGGTTGTGCCGTAATTATGGAAGTGAAAACGGGAGATGTAAAGGCCATCTCCAATCTTATTAAAGACAATAAAAGCGGGCTTTATAAAGAGCGTTACAATATGGCTATTAACAAAAAGATAGAGCCCGGCTCCACCTTCAAATTAGCTTCACTGATGGCGGCACTCGAAGACGGCAAACTCAAAATGTCCGATACTGTGGATTGCAGCAAGGGGTATGCCGTATATTACGGTCGTGTTTTGCGTGACGTTCATCCCGTCGGGAACGGCCCTATTCCGGTTATCGATGTTTTTAAACACTCTTCCAATGTGGGAGTGTCGAAACTTATCTGGAGATTGTATAAAAATAATCCCGCACAATTTGTGAACCGTTTGTATGCCATGCGCCTCAATAAAAAACTCGGCATTGAACTGCTCGGCGAAGCAAAACCCAAAATAAAACATCCAAAACTGAATAAAAAAGAGTGGTACGGAACCTCTTTGCCGTGGATGTCGGTAGGTTACGAAGTGGAGCTTACACCCTTGCAAATTCTCACTTTTTACAATGCCGTGGCAAACAACGGCATTATGATGAAACCCCGTTTTGTAACAGAAATAAAAGACGGCGGCTTAACCGTAAAAAAGATTGATACGGTAGTGTTAAATCCTCATATTGCTTCGGCTTCGACAATAAAGGCGGCACAAAAAATGCTTCAAGCCGTGGTTGAAGAAAATGGTACCGGAAAAAAACTTAAAAACGAACATTTTAAAATTGCCGGAAAAACCGGAACGGCAAAAATTTCGGGTAACGGCGGCTATATCAAAGGGGCTTACAATGCTACCTTTGTAGGTTATTTTCCTGCCGACAATCCGCGCTACTCCTGCATTGTTGTAGTCAATAAACCCAAAAAAAACGGATACTACGGTGCAGCGGCGGCGGCTCCTGTTTTTAAGGAGATTGCCGATAAAATTTATGCAACATCGCTTGCAATATTTTCGGATAACAAAACATCTGCAGCAACAAAAGATATCCCTTTGCCGAAATCAATTTGCATTTCGCAAAATGCTAAAGAGTTTTATAAACTCCTCGGAATACCTGTTTCCGATTTTTTGAAAAACGACGAATGGGTAAGGGTAAAAAAACAAAATCATAATATTAATCTTGATGTTGTGGAACCGCCGCAGGATAAAATTCCGGATGTGCGCGGCATGAATGCCAAAGATGCTGTTTTCCTGCTCGAAAATCTCGGCTTGAAAACAACGGTAAAAGGCAGGGGAACAGTAAAATCACAATCCCTGCAGCCCGGCTCTGAAATACCGGAAAACAAAAAGATAACATTAAAAATGTCGATAATATAAAATTATTTTGACTTGAACAATTTACAAGACATATTGTACAAAGCGGGCACAATAGAAATTAAAGGTGCAATAGACAAAAGGGTTTACGGTATATCTATGAACTCGAAAACCGTTAAACGGGGATATTTGTTCGTGGCCGTAAAAGGTACCGTCACCGACGGACACAAATATATCGACAACGCCGTAAAACAGGGGGCGGTAGCCGTGGTTTGCAACAAGTTTCCTCTTAATATCGAAAAAAATGTCACTTACATAAAAGTCAAAGACACCTCTTATGCTCTCGGAAACATAGCGTCAAACTTTTACGACAACCCTTCGGAACAGTTGAAACTTGTGGGAGTTACCGGAACCAACGGCAAAACTACCGTCGTAACCCTCTTGCACAAACTCTTTATGGCTCTCGGTTACAAAACGGGATTACTCTCAACGGTGGTAAACAAAATAAACAACCGTAATGTTGAATCGACCCACACAACTCCCGATGCAGTTTCGTTAAATGCACTTTTGCGCCGAATGGTGGATGCCGGTTGCGATTACGCTTTCATGGAGGTTAGTTCTCATGCTATCGTCCAACAACGCATTGCTGGATTGACGTTTGCCGGTGGAGTTTTTACCAATTTAACGCACGACCACCTCGATTACCACAAAACTTTTAAAGAATATTTAAAGGCTAAAAAAAGCTTTTTCGATAACCTGCCGAAACATGCTTTCGCATTGACAAATGCCGACGATAAAAACGGCAATGTTATGATACAAAACTGCAAGGCACGCAAATATTCTTATGCACTGAAAAAAATTGCCGATTTTAAAGCAAAAATCATCGAAAACAGTTTCGAAGGGCTCCAACTGAACATAAACGGACACGACATCTACTCATTGCTTGTGGGTGAATTTAACGCATACAACTTACTTTCTGTTTTTGCTACCGCTAATCTTCTCGGCATTCCCGATTACGAATCGCTGACACAACTGAGTAAATTGAAGGGCGCCGAAGGAAGATTCGATGTTATTCGTTCGCCCCAAGGGGTTATTGCCGTAATAGATTATGCCCATACCCCCGACGCATTGAAAAATGTTTTGCAAACAATAAATGCAGTACGTCCGGGAAACGGACAGCTCATTACGGTGGTAGGAGCCGGAGGAAACCGCGATAAACTCAAACGTCCCGAAATGGCTGAAATAGCATCGCAGCTGAGCAACAAACTCATTCTCACTTCCGATAACCCTCGTTTTGAAAAACCGGAAGCCATTCTCGACGATATGATTGCAGGTGTTGATGTGGTAAACAGGCGTAAAACCCTGATTATTCCCGACAGAAAGGAGGCTATAAAGACAGCTTGCATTATGGCTAAAACAGGAGATGTGATACTGGTTGCAGGCAAAGGACACGAAAAGTATCAGGAAATCGAAGGTGTTAAACATCCTTTCGACGACCGCAAAGTAGTAAACGAAATTTTTAAAACATACGAATAATGTTTTATCATCTGTTTAAATACCTCGATGAAGTTTATTCCCTGCCCGGTGCGGGGGTTTTCCAATATTTGTCGTTCAGGGCTGCTTTGGCGGTCATAACATCCCTTTCAATTTCGCTATTGTTCGGCAACAAATGGATTGCATTTTTGAATAAAAAACAGGTGGGAGAAACCGTCAGAGATTTAGGGCTTGAAGGTCAACTGGAAAAGCAGGGAACCCCGACAATGGGAGGGCTTATCATTTTGGCCTCAATAATTGTTCCCGCCTTGCTCTTTGCACGTCTCGACAATATTTATGTCTTAATGATGCTGTTTACAACCGTTTGGCTCGGCATAATCGGTTTTATCGACGATTACATCAAAGTTTTTAAAAAGAACAAACAAGGAATGAGAGCCAAATACAAACTGGGAGGACAGATAATCCTCGGTTTGATAATAGGTTCGGTAATGTATTTTAACCCGAATATTGTTACGCGCGAAAAGGTAAAAAGCGAAAAACCGGTTTATACCGTCATTAATACTTCGGGGGTCTCTTCACCTTTTAATGTGGAAGACAGGCATTCAACAAAAACAACAATACCATTTGTAAAAAACAACGAATTTGATTATGCGGTACTGATAAAATGGATTGGCGACGACTACAAAAAATATGCTTTTCTGATTTTTATCCCAATCGTGATTTTTATCATTACCGGCGTGTCGAACGGCGCCAACCTTACCGACGGAATGGATGGACTGGCGGCAGGCACTTCGGCAATTATAGGGACAACTCTCGGTATTTTGGCTTGGGTATCGGGTAATATAATCTTTGCCAACTACCTTAACATAATGTATCTGCCAAATGTGGGCGAACTTACGGTGTTTATAGGAGCTTTTGTGGGTGCAACCATTGGTTTTTTGTGGTACAACACCTATCCCGCTCAAGTGTTTATGGGCGATACGGGCAGCCTCTCCATTGGCGGAATTATTGCCGTATTTGCCATTATTATCCGTAAAGAGCTGTTGATACCCGTGCTTTGCGGTATTTTCCTCGCCGAAAGCTTGTCGGTAATATTGCAAGTCAGCTATTTTAAGTATACAAAAAAGAAATACGGTGAAGGTCGAAGAATCTTTTTAATGGCACCGCTTCACCACCATTTTCAAAAACTAGGTTATCCCGAACCGAAAATAGTATTAAGGTTCTTTATCATAGGAATAATACTGGCGGTATTAACCATTGTGACGCTTAAAGTTAGATGACGGAAATGGGCGGCAAAAACAAAATAGCGGTTTTGGGAGCCGGCGAAAGTGGTACGGGAGCCGCCGTTTTGGCTAAGAAAAAAGGATTTGAAGTGTTTGTTTCGGACAACGGAACAATTAAGGAAAAATATAAAAACGTTCTTAAACATTTTGAAATTGATTTTGAAGAAAACGGACACGATTTCGATAAAATCCTCGAAGCAAACGAGGTGGTAAAAAGCCCCGGAATCCCGGATAATGTACCGGTGATAAAAAAACTCAATGAAAAATCGGTGCCGGTAATATCGGAGATAGAGTTCGCGGCACGGTATACCGGCGCCAAGTTGATATGTATTACCGGAAGCAACGGCAAAACCACTACAACTCTGCTCACTTACCATATATTGAAAAATGCCGGAATGAACGTGGGATTGGCGGGTAATGTGGGAAAAAGTTTTGCCATGCAGGTCGCCGAAAACAATTTCGACTATTACGTACTCGAAATAAGCAGTTTTCAACTCGACGGAATGTACAACTTTAAAGCCGATATAGCGGTGCTTTTGAATATTACTCCCGACCATCTCGAACGCTACGGTTACAAATTTGAAAACTACGTTCAATCGAAATTCAAAATAGTTCAAAATCTTACGGAAAACGATTGGTTTGTTTTTACCGCCGACGACCCGGTAATCGCAAACGAAATAAAAAAACGAAATATAAAAGCCCGGCTTGTGCCTGTTAGTATCGATAAAAGTCCGGTACAAAAAGGCTTGGGAGCCTGGGTGGAAAACGGAAAAATAATTTTTAATAACGGTAAAAATATATTTGATATGACATTGGAACAATTGGCATTGCAAGGAAAACACAACACTTACAATTCGATGGCTGCCGGTATAGAGGCACATCTTTTGGAAATAAGGAAACAGACTATCAAACAGAGTCTCTCCAACTTCCAAAATATTGCCCACCGCCTCGAATATGTGGCAAGTGTCCACGGAATAGTGTTTATCAACGACTCTAAAGCCACCAACGTGAATGCAACTTGGTACGCCCTGGGGCATTACGACAAACCCATAGTCTGGATTGCAGGAGGTGTTGACAAAGGTAACGACTACGACATTTTAAAACCTTTGGTGAAAGAAAAAGTTAAGGCTATTATCTGTTTGGGACTCGACAACACTAAACTGCACCATGCTTTTGAAAATTTGGTGGATTTTATGGTTGATGTCGAATCGGCGGAAGAGGCTGTACAAGAAGCTTACTATGCCGCAAAAAAAGGCGATACCGTCCTTTTGTCGCCTGCATGCTCCAGCTTCGACCTCTTTGCCAACTACGAAGAAAGGGGCGAAATGTTTAAAAACGCAGTACGTCAATTGTAAATTATGAGTACGGGTAAAATAAATATCGGCGGCGACCGTGTTATTTGGTTTGTAGTGATAGTGCTTAGCATTCTATCGCTGCTTGTGGTATATAGCTCCACCGGCACTTTGGCTTATAAAAACCAGGGCGGAAATGTGAGTTACTATATATTGCGGCATGCGGCAATATTGCTCGGCAGCTTTGTTCTGATGTATTTTTTCCATATTATCAACCCCAAATTTTATCCCCGTTTCTTTCAAATATTATATTTTATTTCGGTTATTTTATTGGCAATAACCATGAAATTCGGTCTCAATATCAACGGTGCCAGGCGTGCTCTGCCGTTACCTTTGAATTTGAGTTTTCAAACATTTGAATTTGCCAAATATGTACTTGTGGGTTACCTTGCACGCGTGTTGTATAAAAATCAAGATGGTTTCTCAAGTTTTAAAGAGGCTTTTAAAAAGTTGTTTTTGCCACTGCTGCTGGTATGTGCTTTAATGTTTAAATCGAATCTGTCAACAACATTGCTCGTATTTGTTTCGGGTTTTGTAATGATGTTTGCGGCTAAGGTCAACTGGAAATATCTTTTGTCGTTTATATTGATAGGTGTGGCTATTTTTGCAACATATATCCTGGTATTATCCCTTATGCCGAAAGAGAAACAGGGAAGGCTTTCCACTTGGAAGGCAAGGTTTGAACGTCACAACAAACAAGCCGAAAACATTTATGAATTGTCGCAAGCCGACCAATCGAAAATTGCCATTGCCACCGGAGGTGTTTTCGGTAAACTGCCGGGAAACAGTACCCAGCGAAATTTTTTGCCCAACCCCTTTTCCGACTTCATTTATGCAATAATAGTTGAAGAATACGGACTGGTGGGAGGAATTATCGTTCTGCTTTTATATTTGATATTCTTATATAGAAGTCTGAAAATTGCATTGAACGCATACAATAAATTTGCGGCATATTATGCCGTGGGTTTAAGTTTCGTATTGGTTTTTCAGGCCTTGATAAGCATGGGCGTTGCTGTGGATATTGGTCCCACAACAGGACAATCGCTGCCCATGGTAAGTATGGGAGGCACTTCGGTGGCGATAACGGCGGTGTCAATAGGAATATTGTTGAGCCTGAGTAAAAACAGGGAAAACACAACTGAAACCATACAGATTAACGATAATGAAAACGGAAAATAAAATAAATATCATTATCAGTGGAGGCGGTACGGGAGGACATATATTTCCCGCCGTTGCCATTGCCGACGAATTAAAAGAGCGTTTGGGCAATGGTGTGGAAATTTTGTTTGTGGGTGCCGAAGGACGCATGGAAATGGAAAAAGTTCCCGAAGCGGGATATCGCATCGAAGGTTTGTCTGTTAGCGGTTTCCAAAGAAGTTTGAGTTTGAAAAACCTCTCCTTCCCCTTTAAACTCGCCGGCAGCCTTGTTAAAGCCGGAAAAATTATCAAGCGCTTTAAACCTTCGGCTGCAATAGGCACCGGCGGATATGCCAGCGGGCCTCTGCTTTACAGAGCCGCTTTGAAAGGGATACCCACCTTGATTTTGGAACAAAACTCATATCCGGGAATAACAAATAAAATTCTTGCGGGAAAAGTCGCTGTTATATGCACCGCATACCCCGGAATGGAGAAATATTTCCCCGAAGAAAAAATTATCGTTACGGGAACCCCTGTCAGAAAAGAGATACTAAACTTGAAACCGGACAAAGGAGAGGCTCTTGAATTTTTCGGGCTTCAAAATGACAAGAAAACTCTGCTTGTCATCGGGGGAAGTCAAGGAGCAAAAAGAATTAACGAGGCGATAGCTGCAAATATCAATAAAATTGTCACCCGGGACGTTCAACTTGTTTGGCAAACCGGAAAACCCTCTTTTGAAAGTGCAAAAAAAACCGCAGCAGAGGCAAAGTTCGCAAAAAACATTGTGGTTAAAGATTTTATCTACAAAATGGACATGGCTTATGCCGCCGCCGATTTGGTGGTGTCGCGTTCGGGAGCCATAGCCGTGGCGGAGATAGTTTCGGCACGAAAACCCGCCGTCTTTATCCCTCTGCCTTCGGCCGCCGAAGACCACCAAACACACAATGCCAAGATGATTTGCGATAAAAACGCGGCAATCATGCTTAATGAAAACGAAGCCGGTGAAAAAGCGGGAGAACTTATTGCCGGGCTTTTACATAACAATCAAAAACTTGATGAATTGAAAAAAAACATCGGAAAGTTTGAAAAAAAAGATGCCGCCAAAGAGATTGTTAACATAATTTTAAAAATGATAAAAAGGTAATGACCGGTTTCGACCATATAAACAATATCTTTTTCCTCGGTATAGGAGGAATAGGCATGAGTGCCCTCGCACGCTATTTTAAACGTGCCGGAAAAAATATATATGGTTACGATTTGACGGAAACCCCTCTCACAAAAAGTCTCGAAAACGAAGGAATGAATATTAGCTACTCCGAAAATACGGAGTCTATACCGGATAATATCGAAATTGTCATATATACGCCGGCGGTGCCCCCGCAAAACAGACTTTTCGCCCATTTCAAAAACAAAGGGGTTAAGTTTTACAAACGGGCCGAAGTATTGGGGATGATTAGCAGCCGGTACAAAACCATTGCTATTGCCGGAACACACGGCAAAACAACTATTACAGCCCTTACCGCCAACATGTTTCAAAAATCGGGCACGCCTCTCGTTTCATTTATCGGTGGAATGGCAAAAAATTTTAACGGCAATTTTGTTTTCGACGAAAATGCTCAAATTATGATTGCCGAAGCCGACGAGTACGACCGCTCGTTGCTGCATTTGAAACCCCACTCGGCTCTTATTTCAACCGTAAGCCCCGACCACCTTGATATTTACGGAAATCTTGATGTGCTGAAAAACACATTTTTGGAGTTTGCCCGTTCTGTCCCCGGCGAAGGAAACCTTGTAATAAATTGTAAATTAACGGATTTGTTTGCGGAAAGAAAAAACTTGATAACTTACGGATTTTGTAAAAACGCAATGGTTACCGCAACCGGTATTGAAATTGAAAATCAAAAGTTTAAATTTACGATAAATTTCCCCGGCAACGAAAAAATAACAGCAACCATGAAGGTTCCGGGAATGCATGCCGTGGAAAATGCATTGGGAGTATCGGCTCTGGCCTGGAAAATGCACATCGGTTTAGAGGATATAAAACGCGGTTTGGAATCGTTTGAAGGTGTTCAACGGCGGTTTGACATATTGGTCAATAATGGTGACTTGGTAATAATCGACGATTATGCCCATCATCCCGACGAAATAGACACCACCTTGGACACTGCACGCATGCTCTTTAAAAAGAAAAAAATAACAGTGGTTTTCCAGCCTCATCTTTTCAGCCGTACCCGCGATTTTGCAGAAGGTTTTGCACGCTCGCTTGACAAAGCCGACAATGTTATTTTGCTACCCGTCTATCCTGCGCGCGAAAAACCCCTCGCCGGTGTTGACTCTTACATTATATTTGACAAAATGAAAAACAAAAACAAAATCGTTCTGGAGAAAAACATGCTGATAAACGAATTGTTAAACAATAAACCGGAAGTGTTGATATTGATGGGTGCAGGTGATATTGCTTTTTTGGTAAACGGTATAATAAAAGTTTTGGCCTGAATATGAAAAGAACTTTAAACATAATATTGATTTTCGTACTTATTGCCGGCATTGCAGGACTTTCGGCTTATATCTTTTACCGGTACCAAAACCAAACGGTTAAACAGATAAAGCTTACCCTCTTTCGCGGACATGACAAAAAAGGGTTTTTAAACAAAAAACTATTGCTCGAAAATATTGAAAACGACACCTCCGTTTCGGGCAAAACCATAAAAGAAGCCGATTTGAAAAAGCTTATTACACGGTTACAAAAAAATCCTTACGTTGGCAGTGCCGATGCTTTCTTTGATATTTCAGGAAATTTAATAGTAAACATAAAGGAGAAAACGGCGGTGGTAAAGGTTTATTCCGCCGAAAACGACCCTTTTTATATTGATAACAACGGTAAATTTTTCCCGTGTTGCCACGGTTATGCTCCCGATATTATTATTGCAAACGGATACATAAAAGGATTGAAGTATAAAAATAATGCTTCGGTGTTCGACTCCGTTTACAAAAGGTCGATAATAGTCCCCGTTTTCCGTCTTGCAAAAATGATTTCCGAAGATGCTTTTTTAAAGGCATCGATAAGTCAAATTTATGTCAACAGCAAAAACAAGATAGACCTGGTTCCGGTGATAGGAAATCAATTAATAAGGTTCGGCACCATCGAAAATGCCGCCCTAAAACTGGACAATTTGAAAGCATTTTATCAAAAAGCTTTTGTTAAACAAAACGGTAACCGGTACAGCCAAATCAATCTTGAATTTATTAATCAGATAGTATGTACTAAAAAATAAATATTATGAAAAACGATATCATTGTCGGTTTAGACATAGGAACAACAAAAATTGCCTGTATAGTAGGCCGTAAAAACGAATACGGCAAAATAGAAATTCTGGGTTACGGAAAAAGTGTATCCAACGGTGTGCGCCGTGGAGTGGTGATAAATATAGAAGATACCGTAAATGCCATTAAAGAAGCCGTGGCGCAAGCCGAAGAACAATCGGGAGTGGATATTAAATATGTAAATATAGGTATAGCGGGACAGCACATTAAAAGCATGCAGCACAGAGGCGGCGTTTTAAGAAAAAATCCCGACGAAGAGATTACGCGTCAAGAGGTCGACCAACTGACGCAAAGCATGTACAAACTAAACATGATGCCCGGCGAGGAAATTATTGATGTTATCCCCCAGGATTATATTATCGACGACGAATACGACATCAGACAGCCCGTGGGAATGCTCGGAAACCACCTCGAAGCAAATTTTCACATTATTATTGCCCAAACAACGGCGGCAAAAAACATTTACAAGTGTATTAAAAAAGCGGGACTCGAAGATTCGCGACTCATATTGGAACCAATTGCATCGTCGGAAGCCGTGTTAAGCAGCGACGAAAAAGAGGCGGGTGTTGTACTCGTGGATATCGGAGGCGGCACAACGGATATTGCTATCTTTCAAGACAAAATAATCAGGTGGACAGCGGTTATACCCTTCGGCGGAGATATTATTACCGAAGATGTTAAAGAGGGCTGTACCATTATTAAAAGACATGCCGAAGAATTAAAGGTGAAATTCGGCTCGGCACTGGCCGAAAAAAACAGCGACCAGGATGTAGTGGCAATCCCGGGTTTGCGCGGAAGACCCCCGAAAGAGATTACACTTAAAATGTTGGCAACAATTATACAAGCTCGCGTCGATGAAATTATTGACCACATCGTTTACGAAATAAAAAATTCGGGATACGAGAAAAAACTTATTGCGGGAATAGTGCTCACAGGCGGCGGTTCGCAACTGAAACACATTAAAGATTTGGTACAATTCCGTACCGGTATCGATACCAGAATTGGTTTGCCTAACGAACACCTTGCCAACGATACTAACGAAGAACTCAAAAACCCAACTTTTTCAACAGGTATCGGCCTTGTTATTGAAGGCATAAAAAGAAGCGAAATAGAAGAAAAATTGAGGGGCGAAATGCTCGAAACCGGAGAACAAGAGGATAACACTGACAAAAAGAATAAAAAAAGCGACAAAGGTAATGCACAGCCTCTCGACCGCTCCTTCGGCACCAAAAGATTGGTGCAAATCTTGAAAGATTGGTGGTTTGAAGTGGAATCGAAAAAAGATCAAAAAGATTAATGTTAAATATTAACTTTTTATTGTTGAAAATATTTTTAACCCTGAAATACAGTTAAATAACTATTAAATATATTTATTGTTCAAAAAAAATAACAAAAAGGTATCATGGAAACTGACAACGGCAACAACATGGAAAAAAGACAATTGGGGTTTATGCCCAAACGTAAAACAGCCATTATCAAGGTTATAGGAGTGGGCGGCGGCGGCTCCAACGCTGTAAATCATATGTTCAAACAAGGTATCGAAGGTGTTGATTTTATTGTTTGCAATACCGATATGCAAGCTCTCGAATCAAGCCCCGTGCCGGTAAAAGTTCAACTCGGCGACAGCGGACTTGGTGCCGGTGGCGACCCCGAAAAGGCGGCGGCAGCAGCCGAAGAGTCGTTCGACAATATAAAATCGGTGCTCGACGAAGATACCGAAATGCTCTTTATTACCGCCGGAATGGGAGGCGGAACGGGTACGGGTGCCGCTCCCGTAATAGCGCGTTACGCTCACGAACTGGGACTACTTACCGTGGGTATCGTCACTCTCCCTTTCAGATTCGAAGGACGTAAAAAATGGCAACGCGCCGAAAAAGGTATCCAAGAGATGAGAAAATATATCGATACGCTTTTGATTATAAGCAACGATAAATTGCGCGACTATTACAACGACCTTAGCCTTAGCAATGCTTTCCAAAAAGTTGATAACGTCCTTACTACTGCGGCAAAAGGCATCGCCGATATCATTACCGTACCCGGCTATGTTAACGTCGATTTTGAAGATGTTAAAACGGTTATGAAACAGAGCGGCAAAGCAATTATGGGCTCCGCCGAAGCTTCGGGCAGCGACAGGGCAATTAAAGCCATTGAAGAGGCAATGGCATCGCCGCTTCTTAACGATAACGACATAACGGGTGCCAACAAAATTTTGCTCTATATCACCACCGGTAAAAATGATATAACTATCGACGAAATAATGACCATTACAAATTATATTCTCGAACAATGCGGCGAAGATGCCGAAATAATCTGGGGACGTAATGTTACTGATAACGATACGGATGTTATTGGCGTTACTATTATAGCCACCGGCTTCGACAACAGCAACGGAGGTTTCATCGGAACCATCGACCACAAAGTTGCCGAAAATGTAAAACAGACCGTAAAAACCGTTGACAACAAAAATGATATCGCCGTTGAAGAAAAAACGGAGTCCCCCACACCGGAAAATATTGTAATAAATGAAGAAAACACCGGAATTGAGGAAACCCAATCAGACACAATCATGCAACAAGAGGACGAAAACAAAAAAACCGTTCATTATCTCGACGATGACACCGGTGCCATTGAACAAACCGAATTTGAGTTCGACACCTCAAACTCAAACCCCATGGACGACGGCGACTCGAAAACAGGAACCGGCGACGACTCGGGAATACAGTTGATAAAAAATAAAAAACCCGAAATAAAAATATCGAACGACAAAGAGATTCAAACCCCGCAACTCAACGAAAAAAGAGTGTCGGAATTGAAAGAGACCAATAAAGAGACATCTGACAAACTGAAAAACTTGAGCATGATGAACTCCGACACCTTAAAAAAAAATTTTAGAGAGCTTGAAAAAGAACCCGCATACCTGAGAAAAAAAATACAGGTCTCCACTCCAAACTATTCGTCCGACGACGACATTCCGCGGTTAAGCCTCGGAAAAGACAGTAAAAACAATGCAATATTAAAATCGGATGCAAACTTTATGCACAAAACAATAGATTAATAAAAAATCTTTTTGTTGTAAGGTTAAATAAAACGGGGAGCGGGTTTTACTACCCGCTCCCCGTTTTATTACTGTGCCGGCAAATTCTATGAAACCGTTCACTATATTGCCTTACCATAATTTATGTAGCTTTGCACACATAAGAAAATTTTAACCGGTATTTCGAGTAATGGAGTTTAAGCTTACATCCGATTTCAAACCCACGGGCGACCAACCGGAAGCCATAAAACAGCTTGTCGAAGGTTTAAAGCGTGGCGACAAAGCCCAGGTATTGCTCGGGGTTACCGGTTCGGGAAAAACCTTTACCATTGCCAATGTCATTGCACATTTAAACCGGCCGACACTGGTGTTAAGTCATAACAAAACTTTGGCGGCACAGCTTTACGGCGAGTTTAAACAGTTTTTTCCCGACAATGCCGTGGAATATTTTGTCTCCTATTACGATTATTATCAACCCGAAGCATATATTCCCGTTACAAATACATACATCGAAAAAGATTTGTCGATAAACGAAGAGATTGAAAAACTCCGTTTGAGCGCCACTTCCTCCTTGCTTTCGGGACGCCGCGATATAATTGTGGTTTCGTCGGTTTCGTGCATTTACGGTATTGGAAATCCCGAAGACTTTAACAACAATATTGTACATCTTTCCAGAGGACAACTGGTTAGCCGTAATAAATTTTTACGCGATTTGGTAAATGCTCTCTATTCGCGTAACGACATAGAGCTGAAGCGGGGTACATTCAGGGTAAAGGGCGATACGGTGGACGTGTTTCCCGCTTATGCCGATACCGCTTTCAGAATAGTATTCTGGGGCGACGAAATTGACACTTTGGAAACACTTGACCCCGTGGCAGGGAAACGCATTTCGGCACAGGAAGAGATTACAATTTATCCGGCAAACATTTTCGTCACTTCTCAAAATAAAATGAAATCGGCATTAATGGAAATACAGCTCGATATGCAGGCACAGGTCAATTATTTCAACGAAATAGGAAAACATCTTGAAGCGAAAAGGCTGGAAGAGCGCGTAACTTATGATGTCGAAATGTTGCGCGAATTGGGCTATTGTTCCGGCATAGAAAATTATTCGAGATATTTCGACGGAAGAAAACCGGGTTCAAGACCCTTTTGCCTGTTAGACTATTTCCCCGACGATTACATTACCGTAATCGACGAAAGCCATGTGACGGTGCCGCAAATAAGGGCTATGTACGGAGGTGACCGTTCGCGGAAGCAAAATCTTGTGGAATACGGTTTCAGATTACCCTCGGCTATGGATAACCGCCCATTGAAATTCGACGAATTTGAACAACTTACAAATCAGGTGATTTACGTCAGCGCCACCCCCGCCGATTACGAATTACAACAGACCGGCGGGGTTATTGTGGAACAGATAATCCGTCCCACCGGACTCCTCGAACCCTTGATTGAGGTGCGTCCCGCTACAAATCAAATTGATGATTTGCTCGACGAAATCGACAAAACCGTAAAAAACGGACAACGAATCCTTGTGACAACACTTACCAAAAGAATGGCTGAAGAGCTTACCAAATATTTGTTGAAACTCGATGTAAATACCCGCTATATCCATTCGGGAGTTGATACTCTTGACAGAATAGAGATAATGCGCGATTTGCGCCTCGGAAAATTCGACGTCCTTGTTGGCGTAAATCTTTTGCGCGAAGGACTCGACCTTCCCGAAGTCGCTCTTGTGGCAATTCTCGATGCCGACAAAGAGGGATTTTTGCGCTCCGAAAGATCGTTGACCCAAACCGCAGGCAGAGCCGCACGAAACATAAACAGCAAAGTTATTTTTTATGCCGACAAAATTACCGATTCGATGCAGCGTACAATCGACGAAACAAACCGCCGACGCGAAAAACAGTTGAAATATAATCTGGAACACGGAATAACGCCAAAACCTATTATTAAATCAACGGAATCGATAATGGAACAAACTTCTGTTGCCGATGTCAAAAACAGCGAACCCAAACCCTATGTGGAAAAAGAGAATGGTTGGTTAGCCGCCGAACCCGTTATTCAATATTTGTCGCGTCAGCAAATTGTTAAAATGATAGAGAAAAACAAAAAAGATATGCAAGCCGCCGTAAAAAAACTCGACTTTATTGAAGCTGCACGCTTGCGCGACGAAAACAAAGAACTGGAAAAATTATTATCGGAAAAATAACGGAAATATGCAATACGAAATAATTCCCACCGAACGTAAAGCCTTGAAAATAAATCTTGACACCGATTTATACGGAAGTTTCGCCGAGATAGGAGGCGGACAAGAGGTAGCCCGCCACTTTTTTCTCGCAGGAGGCGCCTCGGGAACAGTGGCAAAAACAATCTCGGCATACGACAAAAGTTTTAGCGATTACAATTACAATGATAACAAACCCGGAAGGTATGTTTCGGAAGACAGGTTGCAAAAAATGCTCAACCACGAATATTCACAAACGGTAAAGTTGTTGCGCGACAAACATCCCCGCACCCGGTTTTTCGCTTTTGCCGATACCGTGGAGGTTCTTAACTATGCCAAAACAAACTACAGCCACGGTTGGATGGGAATTAAATTTCAACACAGTACCGGCGGCAAACCTAACACCGTGGTAATACATGTAAAACTTCTCGAAAACGAAGCAAAGTTGCAACAGGCAACCCTCGGCGTACTCGGTGTTAACCTGCTTTATGCCTGCGTTTACTACCCGCACGAACCGTTGACATTCCTCAAATCGTTGACCGATAACCTCTCGTTAGACCGTTTCAGAATTACAATGATAAACATGTCGGGTCCCGACCTCGATTATGTTGACAACAGGTTACTCGCCGTGCAGTTGGTAAAGTTGGGTATATCGCGCGCCATGATGTTCGATAAAAACGGTAACGTGCGTCAACCTTCGGATATGCTTTACAAAAAAAACGTTTTGGCTTTGAGGGGGAGCTTTCGTCCCGTAACTTATGTTACCAAAGATATTTTGCGAAGCAGTATTGAACTTTTTCAAAAAGACGAAGACTACCGCGAAGACAATACACTGTCGTTTTGCGAGTTATCTTTGAACAACCTTTTGTCGGAAGGACAACTCGACGAACGCGATTTTTTGGAACGTGTCGATATGCTCAATTTGATAGGACAAAACGTGATGGTCTCCGATATCCGCGAATATTACAGGCTGGTGGAGTTTTTCGGCCAGTTTAAACTGAAAAAACTGAGAATAGTTATCGGTGTGCCTACCCTCGAAAAAGTCTTTCACAAAAAATATTACAACCATCTTAAAGGCGGCATTTTGGAAGCCGTGGGCAAAATGTTTCCCCTGAATACCAAACTGTATATATATCCGGCAGTACACGAAAACGGCACGGTTGTTACAGCTAAATCGCTGAAAATCGACGACGATTTAAAGTCGCTTTATCAATATTTGCAAGAAAACAAATTTATTCTCGATCTGCAAAGCAACATACCAGTGCAATTACATATAACATCCGGCAAAGTGCTCCAAATGATAAAATCGGGGGACGAAATGTGGGAAAAATATGTGCCAATGGTTATTGCCGCAATTATTAAAGAAAAAAAACTGTTTTCGAAATAACGGGGTATCCTGAACTATATTTATTTTAATATGCAACGGGGAAACAAACCGGCAAACATTAAAAAAAGCCAATAACATCCTGCCACACTCTCTTTTTACTGTTCAAAACCGACAGCACATTTCAGTTTTTGACAAAGGGAAAACCGCCATTCCTCCACAACACCCTTTACCCATTCTCTTTGCTACAATGTTACTTTCCGAAAAAAATTCATCAATTTATGATATTACCGCTGCAATTTTTGTCTTGTCCCGGATTGCAATTCCATAAGGCTATGGTGGATGCCGTAAAAAAAACAACCAACATTAAGTTTAAGTATCCCCCGCTAATCACAATCCAAATGCCGCCCGACAAGCTCTTGCTTATCAAGCCCTTGAACAAAAATGGAAGCAATGGAAAGAAAAGAATAATCCAACGCGGATAAAAGGTTTTCTTTTTCCAAACCTGTCTTATAAATACAAACGACAATAGTGCAAAAAGAGGATAGATTAATAATCTTATTGTATGATTAACATTTGATGCGAGTGCTGTTGCCGTTTCAATGTCAAGTTGATTTTGCAGCGCCACTTTTGCCGTTGCGGCAATGGCAATATAAGCGCTGTGAACAATTCCGTAACCAATCAATATAAAGACAAAAGAGACTGCAACAATATTCCTCGCCGTTTTTGATGAGGGTAAAAAAGCATAAAAAACCTGTCCCGTGCCAATAAGGTAAAACCAGGTGGAAAGGAGTGCCAGAATGCCATTAGCCATAATTCTATAATCCGAGGCATTGGCCATGTTTAATTTTAAATTTGTACCGGCCGAATCATAATAAAACAGCATATCTCCCGCAAATAACATAAGTGCGCCCACTATTCCCGAGAATCCCAGAATCCGCAACCGGAACTTATCAATACTCATAACGATATTTTTTTATTAACTCATTAGCGTTTCGAACAATTAAATAGAGTAAAAAAGAGGGCTTGAATTTAAACAACTCTTTTATCTTTATACTTCTCCTCCTGCAAAAAAATACTCTCTCATTACAAAAGTAACAATGTTTTTTCTCATTATTTCAAAACCGTATCGAAATATTTACACCATGCAGGTAACGGATTTCATCAGGCAACAAGCTGTTTTGAATCATGAATTGACAATTAAAAACCACATGAAAATCAACAGTAAGTTATCAGAATATACATTGCACGGAGACTATCGAAATTATATCCTTTCTATTTTCTCAATTCTCGAAATCTTTTTAACCGCTTTAATTTTCTTTAACTCCGACTTCAGGGTTTCCGACTTTTTCTTGCTGCTAATATAAAAAGTTATATCTATCTCGGTAAATCCGTTTGACGTATTTGCTTCGAACGACCGTATTTGGAGTTGGAATTTTTCGTACAGCACGGTAGAAATATCCATTAACAACGAGGGCGAGTATTCCGCTTCTATTTTGTATCCGAAAAGGAAATTTACGTTTTCGTTTTCACCCCACTTTACCTTTATTATGTTTTTTCCGTATTTCGACATCAGCATATGAGCCCGCCGGCAATCTATCCGGTGTATCTGTATCGGTTGTCCGGGTATCCATATCCCTATAACATCGTCGCCGGGAACGGGATTACAACATTTGGCAACAGTGTGGTCCAGTTTGTTTAGGTCACCTTTATACGAGTTTATTGTCTCTTGCGAAGTGGTATTTATTTTCGGGCTTTCAGGCTTTATTTCAATGTTCGACGATTTTCCCGGTATTATCGAATTTTTAAATTTGCTGTACCAACTCGATTTTGTACCGTTGTAATTTTTATGTGCCAGTGCCGTTTTTATTGCTTTGGCATCAATTTTTCCCGTAGCAATAAAATAATAGAGGTCAACTTTCCCGTTGTATTTGAAGTACGAAATAAGTTCGTTTAATATCTGTTTTGAATAGTCGGTTTTGAGTTTTTTTAATATCTCGCGAAGTTTTTCTTCCCCCTCCTTATGGTATTTTTTCCTTTTGTTCCGTATATAATCTTCAATTCTCTTTTTTGCAAATTTCGTGGTAACATATTCGAACCATTCTTCCGAAGGCTCTGTTGTACTTCCCGTTATAATCTTTACTTTATCGCCCGATTGCAAAACATGATGCGGTTTTTTAAGTTCGCGGTTTACACTTCCCGCCAAACAATGATTCCCCAGGTCGCTGTGAATACTGTACGCAAAGTCAAGAACGGTTGCCCCCTCGGGAAGTATTTTCTGTTCGCCTTTGGGAGTTACTATCACTATTTCGTCCGACAAAAAATCTTCCACAAATGCCTCTATCATATCGTCGGCATTATCGTTGTCGTTAAAAACAAACTCTTTCAACCTGTTTAACCAAACGTTTATACTGTGGTCTTTGTCCTCCAAATCCTTATATTTCCACAATGCGGCCACACCCCTTGTGGCAACGTCCTGCATATATTTCGTCCGTATATGTACCTCTTGCCATTTTCCCCCGGGACCCAAAAATGTTGCATGGATTGCCTTGTAACCGTTATATTTGGGCGAAGCTATAAAATCGTGTAAGCGTTGGGTGTCCGACTTGTATATCTTGCTCACTTCGGCATATACCTGCCAGCAGGCATTGGCATCTTCCAAACCGTTATTATCTATTATTATGTCTATTGAAAATGTGTTTTCAACCTCGTCCAAATCCAACGAAACCTTTTGTCTCTTTACCTTTTCCCAAATGGTTTTTATCGACTTTTCGTTTATTATGATTTCATTTTTCGGAAAAATCTTGTCAAGAGGCTTTCTAATGGGCTCTATAAACTCTTTGACGTAAATGTCCCTTTCGCTTTTCAATTCCGACAGCCTCTCTTTTATATTTTTATAAATCGACCAATTGGTATATTTAAACGACAGGTCTTCAAGTTCGTTTTTAATATTGTATAAACCCAGCTTGTTGGCAAGTTTTATGTACAGCACCAGATTTTCCGAGGCGTTTCTCAATTGTTGTTCGGGTTTCATTGCGTCCAGCGTCCTCATGTTGTGGAGACGGTCGGCAAGTTTTATTAATATTACCCTGAAGTCGTCCGAAAGAGTTAAAACTATCTTTTTATGAGTTTCCGTTTGCGGTGTCGACGACCCCTCTATCTTATCTATTTTCGTCAAGCCGTCAACAATTTTTGCCACCTTAGGGCCGAATGAGTTTTCAATGTCGGTTATTGTAAAGTCGGTATCCTCGGCAACGTCGTGAAGCAGTGCCGCTATTATGGAGGTTCGTCCCAGCCCCAGTTCCCCCGCAACAATTGTCGCAACTTCCAACGGATGAATAATAAACGGCTCCCCCGATTTGCGTCTCTCGTTTTTATGCAAATCGGCGGCAAGGCGGAACGCCTTTCTTACCTCCCAGCGGTCTTTGGTGGTTTGATTGGTATCCCACACCTCAAGCAACCTGCGATAACGCGCAAGTATGTCAAGTCTTTCTTGTTCCGCTTTTGAGATCCCCATGGCACTGTTGTTCGAAACTTGCAAAACTATATAAAAAAAGTCGTAACAATCCTATGAATACGGCTCTTTTATCAATAAAAAATCAAATTCTTCTTATAATTACCCTCCGGTTTCAAAAAAACATTTTCCGCCGGCATACCCTAACGGTACAACAAACTGCATTTCAACCCCATAACATGCCCACGTTCAACATGCCCTTTCTTAAACACAAACAAAATTTAAAAGCGGATATTTTTTCTGCATTGGGCGGCTTACGGGCTGTCCGCTTATAGTCCTCGGCGCAAGCGTTATTCAGCCAAGGCGTTTTCAGGGGCTTCCTCACGTCAGCCCTGCCTCCGCCGGCTTCATTAACGCTTCCGCCTGCGGGCTGCCGCTCCCATCCCTGCCGCATCACACCCCGCAGAGCCAACCTTTATTAAAAACCTTAATAGAGAATTTATTCAAAACAGACCCCGTTCGTTTACATTTATCAAAACCAGGCAACTAACCGCTAACAACAAAACCCACCCCCAACAAAAGTGAAAACAGAAAAGTAGAGATGGCAAGTTTTTTCAAAAAAGGGTCCAAAGCCTCTTTTCGTTTTATTTTCGAAATGGCAACCAAATCTTTTATAAACAAAGGCAATGTTAATATAAACAAAAAGTTATAAGGCGATTTGTAATTGATGAAAAGATAGGCAAAGGCCGACACCCAACCCGTTAAAATCAAGGTGTAATGATAGACTTTTGCTTTTGACCAACCCAATTGCGAAGCGATGGTATTCTTACCCGATATTCTGTCGTTATCCATATCGCGCATATTATTCAGATTTAAAACCCCGACACTGAACAGACCTATCGAAATTGCCGGCAAAAAAATATCGAACGAAATGGATAAAGTATTCATATAATATATTCCGGCCACCCCTGTTATTCCGAAAAAGATAAACACGAACAGGTCACCGGCTTTGTGATAACCGTACGCCGATTTTCCCACGGTATATTTTATTGCGGCTATTATGGCTCCTATGCCAATTGCAAAAAACAAAAGAGCCGTTTTTATGTGGTTGCCGAACGACACGTACAACAAAAACATCCCCGATATTAGCGACACTATGGCGGCTATAATTACAGCTCTTTTCATCTCTCCTGCACTTATTTCCCCGCTTTGAACCGTTCGTGCAGGCCCCGTGCGGTTTTCGTTGTCAACGCCTTTCACGGCATCTCCGTAATCGTTTGCAAGGTTCGATAACACCTGAAGCAAAAGTGTTGTGATTGATGCCAGAACAATTACCTGTATCTTATAATTGCCCTTTGATACGGCAATCAAACTTCCCGTTATGGTACTCGACAGTGCCAGCGGTAAGGTGCGTAACCTGAAAGCTTTTATCCAGCTTTTTATACTGTTTGCTCCTCTCTTGTTTTCCATATTACGGAAACTTGGGATATTTATGAAAATCGGGGTCCCGTTTTTCCAAAAACGCATGTTTACCTTCTTGGGCTTCATCGGTAAGGTAATACAATAAAGTTGCATTACCGGCAAACTCTTGCAGTCCTATTTGCCCGTCCAGTTCGGCATTTAGTCCCAGTTTAATCATCCTCAATGCCATGGGACTCCGTTTGTGCATTGTCAGACACCACTCCACCGTTTCGTCTTCCAGTTTGTCAAATGGCACAACTTTGTTTACAAGTCCCATCTCAAGAGCTTCGCGTGCAGTATATTGTTTGTTCAAAAACCATATCTCCCTCGCCTTTTTTTGTCCTACTATTGAGGCAAGGTACGACGAACCGAGCCCGGCATCAAAACTCCCCACCTTGGGGCCTGTCTGTCCGAATATGGCATTTTCCGATGCCACCGTCAAATCGCAAACCACATGCAAAACATGTCCGCCGCCTATGGCATATCCGTTTACCATGGCAATAACGGGCTTGGGCATCGAACGTATTTTCCGCTGTACGTCCAATACGTTTAAGCGCGGCACGCCGTCTTTTCCTATATAGCCGCCTTTACCTTTAACATTTTGGTCGCCGCCGCTGCAAAAAGCTTTATCGCCTTCTCCTGTTAAAATTATTGTATATACATCTTGATTTTCACGGCATATTTCAAGTGCAACCGACATCTCCGTGGTAGTGGTGGGTGTAAAGGCATTATAATACCGGGGACGGTTAATGGTTATCTTGGCTATGTGATTCCAATATTCAAACTTTATCTCTTCAAATTTTTTTAACTCTTTCCATTCTCGCTTGTTCATCTCCTGAATAATTTTATTTTTTTTCGAGCGAAAATAGAAAAAATTACAATTTATTGATAATTCATCATCCGGCACTTCCTTTTTCCCCTTTTATTACAAATAATTTTGTATCGCCGCACCGAAGTACAAATTGACCAAAACAATAAAACCCAGG
>CAZJUQ010000039.1:0-22203 GCA_964549335.1 uncultured Lentimicrobiaceae bacterium
TGCATTTTTTTTGTGTTTTGTATTGAGTTTTGGGGAAAAATGATTACTTTTACACAATACTAACAAAGTTTTTTTTATAGTGGGGTTTAATCAACGCGAAAAATATGCGGAATTATTTGCTAACGGTGTTTTATTTTATCTTTCTGAACGGTTTGGTTGCCGGAAATATAAATTTGGGCATTGATAGCATAGATCAGAAGTTAAACCGGCTCAAAGGCGATATTGAAAGAGCGGAATATCTCACCTCTATAGTTGCGCATACAAACAAATTATATCCCGGTTTTGTCCCATATGCCGACTATCTTGTGGAAGTGGCAAATAAAATTTATCCCGTAAAAGAACGTGCCGACTTTTACGATGCCGCCGGCAAAATTTACTATTTTAATTTCCAATTTAACAAATGTATTATCCAAGAACGAAAAGCCGTTATTTTTTACCTTGGCATAAATGTTAAATACAATATTTTCAAAGCTTATAACCGGATTTCAGGAGCCTATTTTTATCTCGGACAATACGACCTTTCAATTGTCGAAAATTTAAAAGCTTTGAGACTCGCTTATAAATTGAAAGAAACCGGCGTAATAGTCTCAAGAAACCGCCAGATAGGTTATAACTACCTTTACCTCAATAGACTCGATTCCGCTTTTTTTTATCTTAACAGAGCCCTCGAATACGGATTGAAATTTAATACCGAACAGAGCAATGCCTATACCTATTCCGAGTTGGGAAACTATTGGTTCAAAATGAAAGATTACGAAAAATCGGTTGAATACCACTTGAAAGCTTTGAAAATTGCCGAAAAATACAACAACAGGCACGCCATTGCTCTTATTAAAAATAGAATTGCAAACACCTATTTGAAGTTAAACAAATTGGATTTGGCCGAAAATTACATTAACCAGGTACTCTCTTTCAAGGGAATAGGAATTAAGGTTCACAACATAACCTGCCGTATTGCAGCGGAAATATTTTTCAAAAAGAAAAATTATCCCGAAGCAATTGCATACCTCGATACCGCTTTGTCCATTAACAAACAACTGAAGAATTATCGTAAAATAGATAAAATTTATTCCATTTACACCGAAATTTATCTTGCTCAAAACAAAGAGGACAAGGCTCTTTATTACATGCAAAAAAGATTTGAAAACAATGAATTGATAAAACAGCAGATGCTGGAGCAACAGTTGAAAAACATTAAAATTCTCAACGAAATCGATTTGTTTAAAGAGAAAAACAAAAAATTACTGGAAAAGACAATAGCCGGTGAAAAGAGAATAAGATGGTACAAAAAAATAACTTTTACAACTGCCGTATTTGTTTTTATAACACTGCTGTTTATCTTTTTCCTTGTAAATTACATGAAGAAAATAAATGTGAAAAACCGTATAATATCACTTCAAAAAGAGGAACTTCAAGCACAGTCGGAAGAGCTTCAAATACATAAAGAGCACCTTGAAGACCTTGTTAAGGAGCGTACACGCGATTTGTTGATAGCAAAAGAGAAAGCCGAAGAGAGTGATAAATTAAGAAGGTCTTTCCTGCACAATATCTCGCACGAATTCAGAACCCCCATGAATGCAATACTCGGTTTTACCGATTTGCTGCTTAGCGAAGGGTTTTCCGTGGAACAAAAACGGGAATTTGAAAAGATAATTAAAAAGAGCGGTTTTAACCTGCTCCATATTGTAAACGATATAATAGAGATTTCAAAAATTCAAAACAGGCAAGTAACCCTTTCGGTAACGGATTTTAATATTATTATCGCTTTTAAAGAAGTTATCGCCGAACTGGAAGATACAGCCTTGCAAAAAGGTTTGAATTTTGAAAAAAGATTGGAAGTAACCGGCAATCCCATAGTAAAAAGCGATAAAGATAAGATAAAGAGTATTCTTTGGCATTTGATAAACAATGCAATAAAATTTACAAAAAAGGGAGAGGTAAAAGTTACCGGTAAACTTGACGATGAAACAGGTATGCTGTTTTTCGAAATAAAAGATACCGGTATAGGCATTCCCGAAGATATGCAGGAAAAGATATTTGAAGCTTTCAGGCAGGTGGAAACGGGAACAACACGTAATTTTGGCGGCAATGGCATAGGATTGGCAATTACAAAAGCTTACATAGAGATTTTAAACGGCGAAATAAACCTTAAATCGAAGCCGGGAGAAGGTACTACCGTTTCCTTCTCCGTCAAAGTCAGATAATCCGCCTTCCCCTTTTTCCCCGGCATTTTTTCTTTACGGTGTAAAATATGTAAAAATGTCACCGGATAACCGAAAGGTAAAGTTTTTGATATGCCTAAACACAAAAATTATATTATGATGAAGAAAAACGATAAATTTTCGATATACTACTGGGTAGGACTGTTTTTGCTGTTCTTTACGGTTGACAGTCTGTTTCTCTCGCCGGGAAAAAGCGGCACGAAAAATTTCAGTTACGATACTTTTATTCAAAAGGTCGATTCGGGGAAAGTTGAACGCGTGTTGATACTACCCGATAAAATTATCGGTGAATTAAAAGAGGCTCGCGGCAGCGATACGTCGCATGCTATCATTGCCAATGCCCCCAAAGCCCCTTGGCGAATAAGGCTGGAGTCCATAGAAAGTCAAATAAGACGTCAGTTTATAGTGACGCGTTTGCCCAATGTTACCGACAACGAATTGTTGAGCAGGCTTTTGGCTGCAGGAGTTAAAATACAGGGAAAATACAATAACAATGCCCTGAAAAACTTTTTCCTGAACTGGATTTTACCCTTTCTGTTTTTGTTTGCCTTGTGGGGATTTTTATATAAAAAGATGGGACCGGGAAACCCGATGCTCGATTTGGGAAAAAGCAAAGCCAAAATATTAGCCGAAAAACAGGAAAATCCGGTAAAATTTGAGGATGTTGCTGGCGTTGACGAGGCTGTGGAAGAGGTAAAAGAACTTGTCGATTTTCTGAAAACTCCCGAAAAATATACCCGTTTGGGAGGAAAACTTCCAAAAGGAGTATTGCTGGTAGGACCTCCCGGTACAGGAAAAACCTTATTGGCAAAAGCTGTGGCTGGTGAAGCCGGAGTGCCGTTTTTTAACCTCAGCGGTTCCGATTTTGTGGAGATGTTTGTAGGGGTGGGTGCAGCACGTGTGCGCGACCTCTTTAAAGAGGCAAAAAATAATGCGCCGTGCATAATTTTTATTGACGAAATTGATGCCATTGGTAAAAGCCGTTCGTCAAATGCCGCCTACGGCGGTGGTTACGACGAGCGCGAAAATACGCTAAATCAACTCCTTGTGGAAATGGACGGTTTCGATGCGGGTATAGGAGTTATTATTATGGGAGCTACAAACCGCCCCGAAGTGCTTGACCCCGCATTGTTGCGCCCCGGAAGATTTGACCGCCAGGTGCTTGTTGATAAACCCGACTTGAACGGCAGAGAGGCTATTTTCAGAGTTCATACAAAAAACCTGAAACTCTCAAATGAGGTAAATTTGCATAAACTTGCTTCGCAAACTCCGGGTTTTGCAGGAGCCGAAATAGCAAATGTTTGTAACGAAGCCGCTATCCTTGCAATTCGTAATAAGCACGATTTGATAATGATGTCCGATTTTGAAGAGGCTATTGAGAGGGTTATTGCCGGATTGGAGAAAAAAAATAAAATTATCAACGAAAAAGAGAGAAAAATCGTCGCTTATCATGAGTCGGGTCATGCCATTGTAGGTTACTTTACCCCCGGTGCCGACGAGGTACAAAAAGTTTCAATTGTCCCGCGGGGAATAGGTGCCCTGGGATATACCCTTCAAATGCCTTTGGAAGACCGTTATCTTATGTCCAAAACCGAACTGCTCGGAAAAATAAAAGGACTTTTGGGAGGACGTGCCGCCGAAGAGATTGTTTTCGGCGATGTTTCTACGGGAGCTTCAAACGACCTCGAAAAAGTGGCTCAATTGGTTAAAAATATGATTGCCGTTTACGGTATGAGCGATAAACTCCCCAATATTTCACTTGTCAATAATTCCAATCCGGGATTTTTGGGTAATGCCCAAAGCTTGGAATACCGTTCGGAGTATATGAAAAAAATAATTGACGACGAAACGGCAAAAATTATTGCGCAATGTTACAACGATGCCAAAAATATTTTGAAGGAAAAAAAGGATAAACTTGAAAAGATGGCATCGGTACTCCTCGAAAAAGAGGTTATAGAACAAAAAGAGATAGTGGAAATATTGGGTTCGAAATAAACCGTACCGGATAATTGACGGACTTGCCGTGTCTGTGGTGTTCACGGCAAGTCCGGCGGTTGTCTTTGTCTGTTTTGTTGCCTCTTTTACTACTCGGCAATAATATGTATTCCTTGCGAATGTGAAGCAAATCCGGGAGCATAATAACTTTGCAGTGTGGCTATACCCGACGAAAAACTTCCGCTTTGAGTTACACGAAGCGAATATTCCAGAACATGAGTGCCTTTGGGTAAAGTGTTGATAAAGAAATCGACCGAAGCATCTTTCATGTTCATGTAATATACCAAACCCGATTTGAATTGTGTTCCCGAAATGTTATCAACGGGTTCGAATGTCGCCGCCCGCATATCCTTCAAATGTATGTATTGCATGTCGCGGTCGGTTTTTACAACAAGACGCACAATAACTTTTTGCCCCGTTTTCAACTTTTGGTTATCATTGAGTGGTGTCGCAACGGTTCCCCGGGGAGTTAACTTTTCAACAAAATATTTTTTTTGAATTTGCAATGAAGTTTGATGTTCCGAAATTTTGTCGAGCTCTTTAAAGTACCGGTAATATGCGGTTCCCCAAACTATTGTTTTGTTCGGGTTTTTCACTTTTATAATTCCCATGCCGGGTTTTATCTCATTACGCAACCATGTTTTTTTAACATATCCCGTTCCCGCTTGCGCCTTTGTGACGTTAAAAAGCGGAATTGTTCCCACATCAACCGAAACGGCGGCGGTTTCGTTCAATAAATCGTTGCCCCGCATTAGTATTCCGAATATTGCATCCGCAGTTGCCGGCGTGGTTCTCCAGCGGTTTGCCTGTTTGTGTTTTAGCAGCCATATTTTCATCTTCTCAACCGATTTGTAGTCTTTCATCACCTCGTCATAAGCCTCCATAATCATCACTTCGGTTTCCACCGGTGTTTCATACCAATTCCACCCGTTGCCGGTACGCCAATACATGCCGAGTTCTTCGCTCTCCAATGCACGTTCGGTCAACGAGCGTATTATCGCTTCGGCACGGTTTTTATGTCCCAGGCGTTGCATCGTAATAGCTATCATGGCTTGCAGATAATTGTTTTTATCAATCCAATAGCGGTTTGCCTGGTTTACGTAATAGTCGAACGCTTGCCGGTTTTCACCTTCAACGGGAAAAATGTTGATAAAAGCCGAACGTGCATAAAGCCAGTAAATTTGCAATGCATTGATGTTGTCCTTTTTCAGGTCGCGGTTTTTGTTTTTTCTCAACCTGTTATAATCTTTTGCAGTTTCATTGTCGAGGTAATTGACGGCTTTTTTCAGCATGCGTTTTACGGTGTTGTCCCGGTTTATATCTATAAAATTCATCTTTTGCAACCGGGCAAATCCCGCCACAATGCTTTGGGTTGTGTACCTGTCGGCATACATGCCTTTAAACCACGGCCATGCTCCCGAGGGCAACTGCATCGATTTCAGTTTATCCAGCGATTGGTTAATGTTGTTCGAAAGGTTGTTTAAGTCGAAAAGCAAAGCAACGCGCCGTTTTTGTTCGGTTTCGTTTTCCGCCTCCAACACCCAGGGTGTGGCATCCAAAACCACCGATTTCAATTCGCTGTTTTTTTGTAAATTGGAAAGAAAAGCGCCGGGCGAATAATGTTTCCACTGTTCCAATACGGTTTTTATTTGAGGAAATTTGTTAACTATTCCCGAAGCTATTTTATTTGAATAAAAGGCGTTGAAAATATTTTGTGCCGAAGGATATCCGGGATGCGCCAAATAGGGTAGGGCTTGTACGGCATACCATACCGGATGCGATGTAAATTCTACGGTATAGCTGTAGTTGTCAATGGCTGCCGCTTGCATGGTTTTCCCGTTAATAATTAACCTGTCGAATTTAAATGTTTTGGTTTCGCCTCCTTTAACCGTCATGGGCATGGTTTCGGTGACAAGCATTTTGCCGGGTAAAACAGGTATCATATCTTCAACTCCGTCGGCGAAACCATTGGAAACGGCTTTTATGCGGTACCCCAAAAAGTCGGTGTTTCCGGGTATTTTTATTTTAACGGAAAATTTTCCGTTTTTTCCCGCCTGTATGTTGAGTGTGATTTTCGCTCCAGGTTTTCCTTCCGTAACATTTAACGGTGTGTTATCAACGGGATTGAAAAAGTTGACGGTAACTTCCGCGGTTTTGTTACTTCCGGTATGGTTTACGACCTTTCCCGTCAAAAACAATTCGTCTCCCTCTCTTACAAAGCGCGGTTTGTTTATAAATACCATTAAATCTTTATGCGCTTTTATCTTTTTTACGAGTGTTCCCGTTTTCAAATCCCGTGTATGTGCAATCATCATTATTTTCCATTGAGTCAAAGCATCGGGGGTGGTAAACGAAAAACTTACGTTTCCTAAGCTGTCGGTATGGAGTTGAGGGTAAAAAAATGCCGTTTCCGTAAAATTAGTGCGGTATTGAAACTCCTGATGATATTGTTTCTCTTTGTTTGATTCTTCCGCGGGTGCCGGTCGGGCAATATCTCCGTCGAACGTTGCAGTTGATTTTTTGTTTGGAGCCGGCTCGGCGGGCATTGCAGGTTGTTGTCCGGACACCTCGTCCATTTGTATATTATTGTATAGCTTATTAAACCTGTATAGATTGTTTGAAAAGCGAAATCCGAACCAATTTATTTCGGGATATACTGCCGCAGGAACCGGAAAATATTTTATATCCGGTTTAAACAATGAATTTCCTGAAGCATTGGAAAATCCCGAAATATTCCATGTGGTCACATTTCTGTTGGCATGGTAAAGGTTGAGTTTCCAGTTGTTTACGGCAAAATCGTCTAACGATGCATCGTACATTCCCGCCAGAAGTTCGGCAACAACGGGTTCGTTATGGTATCCTTTGATATTTACACGCCACTCCTCTTTTTTGCCGGGAATTAGAAAATTGCGGTGTGTTTCGACGGAAACCGTCAGCTTTTTGTTGTTAAAAGGAACAGCTACCGTAATAATTTTATTGGTTCCGCTGTTAAACCTTACTACGGAAAGCTTTGCCGCTATAATACCCCTGTATTTTTCCGTAACCGGAATGGTAACGGTTTTTAGTTTCTTGCCCAATTTTATCCACTCTTGTTTTATGATTTTTCCGTTCGCATAAACTTCGAACAGCCCGTTTGTCTTATTTGCCGCCGAACCCAAGTAAAAAACAAGGTTCTCGCCCGGTTCAACGGATTTTTTGTCGGCACTGAAAAAGAGTATTTTATTCACGGGAAGTTTTTTCGATTTTTTCGAATAAACCGTAATGAATTTTTGGCTGTTAATTGGGTTGCCGTTATTATCTTTGCTTTCGGCGGTTATCAAATACTCTCCCGGTAATAGATTTTCAATCTCTTTTTTCAAGAAAGTTCCGGTTCCGTTTATTGAAATATTTTTCGACACCCTTTTTTCCCTTTTCCAATATTTTTTGTCATCTTCGTTACCGTAGGGCAAATGCGGAAAAGCGGATACGAACTCCTTTTTTTCTATTGTCAGTGTGTCGGGCGAATTCCATGGGCGTTCCACCAAAATACGTCCGGGAGGTGTAATTTTATAGAGGGTTAATACGGCATTTACATCAACGTCCCCGCCCGACAGGTTTTTTGCCGAAATGATAATGCCGTTGTTAGTTTCGCGCATAACGGTTTCGTCCGTTTCCATGTGTATCATATATGGAGTTTTGCCGATAATTATTGTTGTGTTTGATGAGTGTACCTCACCCGTAATATCGGTTACATCGGCATAAACCGTAAAATGATAATTTGTTGTGTTATTGTCGTTTTCGCCGGCAAGTGCTTTAAACGATATCTCGAAATTTCCTTGGTCGTTGGTAATAAGTTCACCGTTTGTTATTTCGGTTTCCCTGTTATTTTGAGGGAAGGGGTAGTAATAACCGTAAAATGGCCATATTGCAAACTTTCTTCTCGTAACCCTGTATTTTACCTTTGCTCCGGTAACGGGGGTGCCTGCAAATGTTTCGGCTTTTCCCGTTAATTTTACTATTTGGTTAAGTCTGTGTTTTTTGTGCAAGGTGTCGAAACCAACGTAAAATGTAGGACGTTTGTATTCTTCCACCCTGAAGCTTATTGAACCTTTTTCGGAACGCAATGTAAATCTTCCGTTCAACTTTCCGGTAGGCAAAACAAAACTGCCCTGTACCGAACCGTATTCGTTGGTTGTTAATTTCAGAGTCCCCGCATTTTTATAATTGGCGTCCAAAAGTTTAACGGTAACCGGTTTGTTTTGGATAACTTCGGCGTTGTTTCCCGTTTGACGTACCGCAATGGCTTTAAAATATACGGTTTGACCAGGACGGTATATTGCCCTGTCGGTAAAAAAGTATATGCGTTCGCCAGGTTTGCTTTTGTTGTTATCCCAAAACCAAATGTTTTCGTACGAAAAGTAGTGATCGCCACCCTTACTTATATCAAAAAGATATCTGTTCGAAAACCCGTTGTTACCGGCCGGAATTTCAACAAAACCTTCGTCATTGCATATGTATTCTCCGGTTTTCTCCGATTGGTACTTCCCGAACCTGTTGTCGTACTTTTGACGGTAAACGGTAATATGAGCATTTGGGACGGGTTTGCCGCTATTACGGTTTAAGACATAAATGACTGTCGAATTTTTGTTTTCCCGGTTTTTATATACGTATGTTAATTCCGAAACCTGTAGTTTTTTATAGGTCACCGTTTTATTTTTCGAAAACGAGATGTCGTCCGACATAAACATTACATATTGTCCCGCAGGCAAAGGGGATACTGCTATTTCGGTGGAGTGCACCCTGAAATCGCCGAAAGAGGGTAATGGATACATTTTGTTAAAAACCCCCTTGTTTTTAGTTAGCTTTTCCAATCTTTTGCGCTCTTCGTTCCAGTTAACGGGGTTGGTTTCGAATTTATACGGAACTATTTTAACAAATAAAGTATCGATGTTTTTAAATTCCGCTTTTGCCAAAATGTGACTGCCCGGCATACTGCAACCGGCAATTCTGAAATTAAGCGACGTGTCGTGAATTTTATTCAAAAGTCCTTTGAAGGCAGGTTTCCATTTCGAATCGGGGTAGGTGTCAATGGCGGTCAAACATATTTTTTCGGCTTTTATGTAAAAATTTTCCTTCCCTTTTGCCGGTTTGCCGTGCTGAAACGTTTGTTCTTTATTATAATAGAACGAAGCAAGTTTATAAGCTGCCGGCATCATGCTTTCACTGTTTTTTACATGGTTGAGCAGCCATTTTAAAGCTTTTTCGTAATACTTGTCCGCATAATTATTATTTATTTTTTGTTTCAGAAAATCGAGTCTTTTAATATCCATGTCGGTTAAAGCCGGAAAATCGTTGTTTTTGTAGTGTAATGTTAAAACCTCTTTAAAGAGTTTTAAAACCGTACCATTGCCGCTGCCGTCTGTTTTCTTTAAATCGAAGTTGATAAATTTATTTAGGGGCACCAAAAATGTTGTATCGACAGCATAGTTTTCAAAGTCGAAAAGTGAGGCGTCGGGTGTCGAAAAATAGTCTATTGCCCTTTGTGCGAGCAAATCGTAAAGGGTTGGACGAAGATTGAACTCCGGTTTTTTCTCGTTGTTCAAAATCGGGGAATACTCTTTCAAGTCGATGGATTTAAGGAGCTTGTCGTCTGAAACCGAAAGCAGGTAGTATCCGTTTATTTTGTCGTAAAAACGTTTTGCATCCCATATCCGCAGATTGTCGTCCGGGATTTTTTCGGTTATGCTTCTGTTAAGAATTTTATAGCGGTTTTGTGAAAAGTAAGATTGATAAAGTTCGCCGAGCAGGGAGTATAAAATGCTTTTTTCAGGTTGGTTTGCCGTTTTAAGCTCTTTTTCGAAATCGTAAATCGATTTTACCAAATACTCCTCCTGGAAAGTGCTTTTGAGGCTCGCTTTATATATCAATGCTTTTAAAATTTGCGGTTTGTTATCCTCTTCTTTTGCCGAATGGTAAATTTTGTCCACAATTTTCAAGGCCGATTTGGGTAAACCTTCATTTCGGAATTTTTTCACCTTTTCCCATTGCCGCTTATATGTCTCCTGTTTTTGCGGTGGTGTGTTGCCGTTTGTAAATATGAAAAAAACAGTAATTGCAGATGCAAAAAGAAAGAACCGTTTCATAACTTGAATATTTAAAATTATTAATTTCCGGCGGAAAAATGGTTGACCGCAGAAAGATTTTGTTTATCAATTACAAAAATAGTGCCTTTAATCAAACGAAAATGTTTGTTCGATATTTTGCGATTGACGTGGAGGGGGTTCGGTTGAAATTTACCGAAAAAAAAAGAGGGCTTAGCGCCCTCATAATAAAGAACCTAAAAAGATGTTTTGCCGGTTACCGGGATAGTTCCCCGATACGGTGAAAATAGATTGCAAACGAGCGGTACAAAAAGTGCGTCCATTTTCCGAACGGAACTATTAACAATGCCCACTGAACCAGTACGGTAAGGTGAACAATATATATCCAGATGTTATTTTCTATAATGTTTATATCAATAAACAACCTTACGAAAAAGGCTGTAAATCCCATTAAAAACAACCAAATAACAAAAAACCAATCGGAAGGGTGAGAATGTTTGCTGATTTCGGCATCCTTTTTTATGCGCCGGCGGACAAAATCGAAAGTGACGATGAAAATTACTGTGCTTTCGATGTAACCCAATACTATTATAAAAAGGTTGTCCGTTTCGAACCAATTGAGAAACACTGTGGTAAACAGTAAGCTCAAGTATCCCAGAACCAGTATAAAATGTTCGAACCAGCGGAATTGATTGTTATCGCATCCGAGTGCGCGTTTTTGAGTGAACATATGTACAATCAACTCTTTCAGTGCTTTTATGTAAGATGACATGGGGGCTTTTATCCCCGGTTTCGAGACGGTCAATTTCCACATACGTATAATATTTGGCAATAAAATCAGCAGGAATACCACGGATATTGCACTCATTTCGAAAATATGTCCGTAATGAAACAGCGGTTTCCACTGAAAATTATTTGCGGCACCGAACCAAATTACCAAAATAGCCAATACCAGAAAACCGGATAATGAAGCAGCGAGAGAGCGGTAGAGCAGTCCCGAAAATCCTGTCCAGTCGTAACATGCGGTAAGCCACCTTCGCAGCGACATCATCAGTTCTCCCGGGTTGGCTTGGCGCGGGCAGGTGGTACTGCACTCGCCGCAATAATAACAGAGCCACGGGTCGAGGGAGGTCTTTATCTCGTCTTCCAATCCCAGCACGCTATACCGTACCATCTTTCTCGGAAAGGAATTTTTTTCGTCCGACAACGTACACACAGCGGTACAGTTACCGCAGTTGTAACAAGCATTGGCATCGAAAGCGCCGTAACTTTTTAATTCCTCCGTAAAATCAGGATTTATCCTTGCCATTTTTCTTTATTTTATAATAAAAATATTCGTCCATATCATCAAGGTCACCGGTTTCCACAAAACCGTATTTCAAAAGACTCATCAGTTGGAACATGACCTCGTCTTCGGGTAATCCGAGTTTTTCCGACAATTGCGGAACGGTTTTTTCGCCCTCTTTCAACAGGTTCAATATGTTCTTTTTCACTTTGGTGAACCGTTTCAGCTTTTCGGCTGCCTCTTTTGGGATTCCCGTTTTCTCTTTTAGATATTTTGCCGTTTTTCCTTTCTCTGTTTCCATGGTATAAATGTTTTATGAATTTGGAATTAAGGCGTCAATCATGCTTTCCACATCGTTGTCCGAAAAACCTATAAGATTTATGGCGTTTGAGGGGCATACCGGCAAACACATTCCGCAACCTTTACAAACGGCGGCATTCACACGTGCAACCTGTTTGCCGTTTGTTTCCACCTTGTCGAAAGCATTGTAGGGGCATGCCTCGTCGCATTTTCCGCACCATTGGCATAATGTTTCGTCAACCGAGGCAACGGTAGGTTCAAGAGCCAGCTCGCCGGAATTGACAATGGAAAAAGATTTTGTAGCGGCAGACAAAGCGGAGTTCATTGATTCCATTATGTTTTTCGGTCCTTGACTTGCTCCGGCAATGGTAATGCCGTCTATGACGGTCTCCACCGGTCTAAGTTTCATATGAATTTCGTTAAAGAAATTGTCTCTTCCTTTGGGTATTTTCAGTAGCGAAGCAATGGCATTGTCTTTTCGCGGAACCATGCCGGTTACCAATACCACCAAATCGGCTTCAACCTCTATCTCTTTGTTTGTGGTAAGCAAATCTTTGATTTTAACAATTGTTTTATCTCCCCGTTTTTCCACTTTCGGAGGGTCGTGTTCAAACGATTGCAGGTAAATGTCGCCGAGGCGCGACGATTCATCGTACCATATTTCGGCTTTTCCGTACGTGCGTATTCCTCTGTTGAAATGGAAATTGTGAACGTTTTTAAACCGTTTTTTCACGGTAATGGCGGTATGTATGTTTGCCGAACAACAATAACGCGAACAGTATTTATTATTGCCTTCCACCTGTCGGCTGCCGACACAGTAGATATATGCTATGTTTTTAATCTCTTTGCCGTTGTACCTCAGCTTATCGGTGGAGTAGTGTACTATTCTTTTAAATTGTGGAAAGGTGACCACATTGTCTATTTCGCCGTAACCGAATTCCCCTTTCGCTGGTTCGTAAGGGTCAAAGCCTGTTGCAAGCAATATGGAACCCGCTTTCAGGTTCAGGTATTCTGTTTTTTGGCTGAAATCTATTGCGCTGCATACCTCTTCGCATTTGCCGCAACGGGTACAGTTCTCCATGTCTATCACCGGCAATTGGGGATATTCGCTGGGATAATTGTGGTATATCGCTTTTCGTTTGGTAATGTTAAAATTAAATTCGTCGGGGAGTTCCACCGGACAAATTTCAATGGCTTTTTTCAGTTCGTTGCTGTTGCATTGCAGTTTAAAATAGCGGGGAGTAACCTTCACTTTAAGTTCAAAGTTTCCGACACTTCCGCTGTTTTCAACAACTTCGGCACCCGTGAAGAGAGTGACGTTTTTGTGTTTCATAACCTCGTCGTAAAGCCGGGTAATAAGCTCTTTTCCCGTTTCGGGAGTTATACAGAGGTCGTCCCATTGGGCAACCCTTCCGCCGACAAAAAATTCCCGTTCTATCAAATATACTTGTGACCCCGCTTCGGCAAGTTCTATTGCCGCCCTCATGCCTGCAACACCGGCGCCGATAACGGCAACGGCATTTGTGGATTTTACTTTCACGGGTTCCAGCGAATGGGCATTCCGCACTTTGGCTATTGCCGCCTTAACAATTTGAACGGCTTTTTCGGTGGCTCCGGGCTTATTGTCGGAGTGAGCCCACGATACCTGTTCGCGGATATTTGCGTGAACGTAATTGTATTTGTTCATTCCGGCGCGTTCTACTACCGAACGGAAAGTGACAAGGTGTAATTTGGGCGAACAAGAAGCCACCACCACTCCGTCGAGTTGTTGCTCCCGTATATCGTCAACCATCTCTTTTTGATTGGAATCGGCACAGGCAAACATGGTGGTTTTGGCAAGAAAAACACCATCGTCGTTTTCGACGGCTTTGCGCACCTTTTCCACATCGACATAATCGGAAATGTTTCCGCCGCAATGACAAATGTATACTCCTATTCTCTTTTTCATGATGTTGCCCTCCTTAAATAACTTGTTGTTTCGGCGGAAGCCGCTCCGCCCGAAAGAATGGAATCGGGAATATCCATGGGGCCCGTGGCTGTGCCGGCTACAAATACTCCGTCGATACTTGTTTTTGCCGGACTTGCCAACATATCGGCTTGGTTTATGAAGTTGAACGGGTCGAGTTCAAGTTTTTCGTTTTCGAAAACCCTGTCGATACCTCTGTTTGGTAAAACACCGACAGATAATACCACCATGTCGTGTTCGGCCTCTTTTACCTTTCCCGATTCTATATCTTCGTAACGCAAAACCAGGTTTCCGTTCTCTTTTTCGGTGATTTTTCCGACCTTTCCTTTAATAAATTCGACACCCATATCTTGTGCCTGAGCGTAAAACTCGTTAAAACCTTTGCCGAAAGCCCGGATGTGCAGATAATATATTGTAATGTCTGCCATTGGGAGTGCGCCCATAAGCAACTGAGCCTGTTTTATGGAGTACATACAACATATTTGCGAGCATATGGGATTGCCTACCGATTTGTCGCGCGAGCCGGTGCAAAGAACATAGGCAATATTGTCGGGCATTTTGCCGTCGCCCGGACGCAATATGGTATTATACGGACGGGTAGGCGCCAGTTGGCGTTCCATTTGCATCGATGTAATTACATTTTTAAACTTTCCGTATCCGTAACGGGGAATGTTTAAGGGGTCAAAAAGGTTGAACCCCGTTGCGATAACCACCGATTTTACCTTGATAAGGTAATTTTTTTCGGTTTGCGTAAAATCGATGCAGGCGGTAGGACAAACCCTTTCGCAAGCACCGCATAGAATACAGTTCTCAATGTCGATTGCCGCAACCCTCGGGCTTGCAATGCTAAAGGGAATATATACGGCTTTCCGTCCCACCAAACCGTATTGGTACTCGTCGGTGACACTTACAGGACAAGCCTCTTCGCACAGTTGACAGCCCGTACAGTCGGGTATGTTAACATAGCGCGGTTTTTGTAATACAACAGTTTCGAAATTATGTTCGGAAATTTTGGTAATTTTTTTCGCTTCGGCACTTGTCATTATTGTAATGTTTTCGTGTCTTGCTATTTCCGAAACTTTTGGTGTTGTAATACATGCGGCACAGTCGAGTGTCGGGAACACTTTGCTCAACAAAATCATCTTTCCGCCTATTGAAAGTTCTTTTTCAATGAGCAGAACTTTATAACCGAGATTGGCAAGGTTTAAGGCCGATTCGCCTCCGGCAATACCTCCTCCTATTACCAATACGTCGTAGTTTAATATTTTATCGTATTGCGCCATAATTAATCTTTTGAAGGATTTGATAGATATTCCGCAAAATTTTTCACGTGTTTAACAAACGGCTCGCTGCAAACCGAGCATATTGCAGCCATTTTCAAACGCGCAGGATCCATACCCTTCTCTTTCAGCAGTTTTTGTGTTTGGCTTACTAATGCTCCTGTTTTTTGTGTACACGACTCTCCGTAAGGGCAATCGGTACCGTCGGCGGCAATAAACACACCGTCGAAACCTTGCTCCAATGCATGGAGTATCCACCTTGGTTTTACCGCACTGGAGCAAGGAACCGGTATGGTGTAAACGGTAGGCGGATAATGAAGTTTTAATAACCCCGCCATGTCAATGGCCGGATCGGAGATCTTTTCGGTAGAAAAAACCAAAATCCTCGGGCCATTATTTACTTTTCCACCTGCCATGGCTATTTCCTTAAATAAATTTTGAAATATCCCGATTCTTCAACGGTGCCAAGATATTCGTAACCCTTTTTTGTACACCATTTGGGGATGTCGCGTTTTGTGCCTTCGTCTGCCGACAGCACTTCCATTATTTGCCCTTTTTCGATTTGACCGATGGCTTTTTTTGCTGCCAGTAAGGGTCCGGGGCACGATGTGCCTCGCGCATCTACCGACTTGTCAACGGTTAATGCTTTTAATTCTTCTTGTGTCATGATTATTTGATTTTTATTTGTTGTTAAATGAACAGGTTGATATCCGCCTCTTCTGCAGCGGTCATATACTCCCCTATACCTACTATGTCGTCGGCAAGGTCAATGAAGTCGTCGATTTTGTATCCGTTCCATACCTTACCTGCAAATCCGCAAATGTGGATTTTAACGTTGGTCATCTCTTTGGCGGTTTTGAAAGCATCGGTCCAGTGGGGTGCCTCCAAACGCTTTAACGATGCCAAAAACTCATCCTTTTTGTCGGTAATTTCGGCTACCCTCTCATTGGTAAGTGCATTCTCTTTTTTAAATGCGAAAGCTGCTTGAAGCAGTACGAAGATTTCAACGTCCATATCTTCGGCGGCAGCACCTCCGAGGATAACACCGGCGGCGGTAAGTTTATCAACGCTGCCGGAAAACAGTGCCAGACACAATTTTTTGTTTGCCATTTTTTTTCCTCCTTTTAATTGATTTATTAATCTGTTAATTTTTTAACAATGCAAAGGTATGTCCACTAACAATGCAAGGCAACAAAATTGATGTGAGAGTTATTTCTCTTTTTTGTGATATAAATCACAAAAATATTTCTGTCGGTTAAAGCTGAATGTTTAATGATTTGGCGGAGGAGCCGGGAATTGTTTTAAACATGGTAACAGGCACCTGCTCACACTCTTTTTGAATAAAGTGCGGTAAAATGTATTAAGTATGTGAGGCTTGTGTGCGGGGTGTGCCGTTGAAATTCGGGTCACCTTTTCGAACCGGTGAAAACAGTTAGTTTTCGAAAATCAAGTTATACGGACGTTTTATTTCGCTTGAAAGTTGCGGTATTGAGATATATTTGCTTTCGCGTCGGTATTCGCGACCGCCGAAAAATATTATCAATGTCGGATTTGCAAATACATTAAACCTGGCCGGCAATTCCGGATTTTTTTCGGCATTTACGAAAGCCAATTTTATTTTGGGGAACTCTTTTTCCACCATATCAATAACTTTAGGGCGCAAACTTACGCATGGTGCGCATTTATCGCTGTAAAAATATAACATTGTTGCGTCACCGTTGGTAATATGTTCGTTAAGTTGCTCTATAGATTGAAGTTCGTTTTTCATTTAAAAAAATTTTTGAGGCGGCAAAAGTAATAATCTTATTTTTTCGTGCAACATTTTTGGCGAAAAACCGGTTGCAGTAAAAAATAGGGTTCAATCCTTATGATTTGTTATAATTTTATACTTTCGCATGTTAATTAAAAAAATTACCCGATGGCTTTAAAAATAAGAGGTGCCGGACTTACCATAGAGGATGTGGTTTCCGTGGCAAGGTATAATAAAAAGGTTGAATTAACTCCCGAATCGATAAAAAAGATACAAAAATGCAGGGCTATGCTGGAAAAGAAAATAGAAGCCCGCGAAATAATGTACGGTGTAAATACCGGTATAGGTGAGTTTTCGGAAGTTGTATTAACCGACGAACAGGTAAAAGAGTTTCAAAAATATTTAATTTTTAATCATTCGGCGGGAATAGGCGATGCTATGCCCGAGGAATATGTCCGGGCTGCCATGCTCGGCAGGATAAATGTTCATGCCCATGGCAATTCGGGGAACCGTCCCGTTATCACTCAAACTCTTGTTGATATGCTTAACAAAGGCGTTACGCCTTATGTATGCCGTAAAGGCTCGGTGGGAGCATCGGGCGATTTGGCACCTATGGCACAAATAGCTCTGCTGTTGCTTGGTCAGGGAAAGGCTTTTTATAAAGGGGAACTTTTGGAAGGAAAAGAGGCTATGGAACGTGCGGGCATTAAAATTCCAGGATTGGAAGCACGTGACGGTTTGGCAACCATCAACGGTTCCAATGTGTTAACGGCAATGAGTGCGCTGTTTTTGTACGATGCCGATAGGTGGATAAAACAGGCCGAAATTGCAGCGGCAATGTCGTTGGAAGCACTTAAAGCCAATATGGGACCATATACGGCAAAACTTCATGAAGCCAGAGGTTTTTGGGGAGCGATAAAAAGTGCAAAAAATATTGAACGTTTGGTAGAGGGTGGCGATTTGAAACTGGGGAAGGTAAAACATAAGGTTCAAGATGCCTATTCCATGCGTTCGTCGCCACAGGTTATCGGTGCTGCTCGCGATGCACTTGCATATGCGCGGACACAGGTGGAAATAGAGCTTAACGGGGTGGGCGATAACCCCATTTTCTTCCCTGATGAAGATTTGCAAATTTCGGGTGCCAATTTTCAAGGGACCCCCGTGGCTTTACCCATGGAAATGGCAGGTCAAGCAATAACCATGGTAAGTGTTCTTTCGGAAAGGAGGATGAACAGGTTGAACAACCCAGCGCTAAGCGGCGGTTTGCCGGCATTTTTAACCAAAGGGGCAGGAATGTTTTCAGGATTGATGTTAAGCCAATACACTGCCGATATGCAAATTGTTGAACAAAAAATTCTTTCCACACCTGCTGCAATACAGTCCATTCCCGCCGCCGCCGACCAGGAAGATTTCGTGTCGATGGGAATGAATACGGCCATTAAAAATTTTCAAATACTCGATAACGCTTTCGGTATTCTCGGAATAGAATTTATGGCAGCCGCCCAAGCTCTCGATTTCAGAGATTATAAATTCGGCAAAGGAGTGACAACAGCTCATAAAGAGATACGTAAACATGTCGATTTTCTTGATATTGACCGCCCGCTTTATAAAGACCACAATACAATGAAAGAACTGGTAAAATCGGGTGATATTTTAAAAGCCGTGGAAAAAGAGATTGGAGAACTCTATTAATAAATGAAACCGACGTAAAAATCAAAAAGGTAAAATTATGCAATTGGAAGGGGATGATAACGGAAACGTTTTGAAACGGACAGGTTTTTTAACGACGCTTTGCATATTAAGTTTTGCCGGCGGGGGAATGGAATTTTTATCAAACATTATCTTGTATCTTTTTCACGAACCGATAAAAGCAATCCTTAATCAGCAGGGTGGCGAAGCACTGTTCGGTGTTCAAATGGATTTCGACCTTTTATTGTCGGTCTCCCCCCTGTTTTTCCTTTCGCAGGCGATATTTTCCTTGATGTCGGTAACCGGCGTGGCTTTGATGTGGCGTTTAAATAAAACGGGATTTCATATATACACCATAGCGCAGATAGTATTGCTTATTATTCCTAAACTCTTTTTTTCAGGAATACCTTTCCCCTGGTTTGAACTCTCCGTTTCGTTTATTTTTGTCTATTTTTACGGAAAAAGTTTGAAAATTTTTTAAGCATATATATTATGCAAAACGGAGAAAAAACAAGAGTCCCAAAAATAAAAATAACATCTGTTATCTATAAGTCCATGTCTTTTTTCGTACTTGTTTACGGTTTGATAAGCCTCTTGTTTTATCTGTTTTCGCTTTTGTCTCCTCTTTTTTTGAACGTCTCGCCCGTTTTTTCGGGTTACAGCTCTTTTTCAAAACCGGCTTTTATATTCCTGATAATACTTCTTTTGTTGTTGTATTTGACGGTATTTGTCGATGGAGTTTTGTTGTTGAAACTCTCGGCCTATTCAATTACAATTTATTTTTTTGTTTTAATAGTATATTATTCGGTAAATATCTGGGTGACAGGCGATGTCGAGGTTTTGTTTTTGTCGATTGAGATTTTATACGGTTTGGTATTATCCTGTCTGAAAAAAAAATTGTTACGCGACAGGGAGAAAAACAATAAATAAACATACATTTTTTTAGCGGAAAAAACCTTTGAAATTTTGATGATTTTTGTTGCGGAATATTACGCATACGTAAAAAATGTTGGAAAATAATTGTATCTTATTTATTTATTTTAATATATTTGCTTTGTTTTTCTAAAGGAGAAAATTTGACAGTAGTTGTTAATTTAATTTTTTAACCAAAATTTATCATTATGAGGAAAATTACAATTATGCTGGCGTTCTTGTTTTTGGCAGGCATACAATTTGCATTTGCCCAAACGAGAACCATCAGTGGAACCGTAACAAATGCGGATGACGGGTCAGGGATTCCCGGAGTTACGGTACAGGTTAAAGGTACTTTGATCGGTACTACTACTGACATGGATGGAAAATACTCCATTAATGTTAAACCTGAGCACAAAACTTTGGTATTTTCGTTTGTTGGAATGAAAACCCAAGAGGTGCCGATAGGGTCGTCTAATACCATTAACGTGGTTATGAAAACACAAGCCGTTTCGATGAATGAGGTTATTGTAACGGCTCTTGGTATTTCAAGGGAAAAGAAAACTCTTGGATATGCCGTTCAGGATGTAAAAGGCGATGAACTGGCAAAAGTACCGAAAGATAACGTTATTAACGGTTTGGCAGGACGTGTTTCCGGTGTTCAGGTTACCTCTTCGAGTGGTGCTCCCGGAGCTTCAACGCGTATCACCATTCGTGGTAATTCGTCATTCCGTAGCAACAACCAGCCTCTCTTTGTTGTTGACGGTGTTCCCGTAAGTAACTCAACTACGGGTGCAGGCCAGTGGGGTGGTGTTGACTTCGGTAATGCCATTGCAGACATCGACCCCGAAAATATCGAGTCGATGAGTGTTCTTAAAGGTGCTGCCGCTGCTGCTCTTTACGGTAGCCGTGCTCTTAACGGTGTTATCCTGATTACTACCAAAAAAGGTAAAGCCGCCGGTAAAAAAGGTATCGGTTTAACCTATAGTTACAATATAGGTTTTAGCAATATTTACATTTTACCCGATTATCAAAACAAATACGGACAAGGTTATTACGGTAGTGAATATTACTACAACAAATACGGTAAAGCCAAAGGATTAACATACCAACAGTTCGCTCAAGGCGATTCGCTCGGAATGGGTTTTGCTTATTACGACGGAAACTGGGGCGGTGTTATGGACGGTATGGACGAATCGTGGGGTCCCCGCCTTGACATAGGTCTTAAACTTCCCCAATTCGACAGCCCTTATACACTTGATGCTAACGGTTTCCCCGTTTACGAAGCTACTCCCTGGGTTTCGCAACCCGATAACGTAAAAGATTTCTTTGTTACGGGTGTTAACCAAACACATCATATCGCTTTGGTTACCGGAACGGAGAAAGCAAACGGAAGAATTGCTTACAGCTACAATGACAATCAAGGAGTTATTCCCAACACCGGATATATTAAACACAGTGTTGACTTTAGCGGACACTATCAATTTACCGATAAATTATCGGCCGACGCTACAGTTACTTATGTTAACAATTCCAGTGATAACTTGCCGGGTCAAGGTTACGACGTGAACAATGTTATGCAATCATTGGGTTCATGGTTCGGACGCCAGGTTAATATGGAACACCTTAAAGATCATTGGGATGAATTAAATCCATGGGGAAATCCTTACAACTGGAACTCATCGTATCATAACAATCCTTATTGGACTGTTTACAACAATACAACAAGCAGAAACAGAAACCGTATGTTCGGTAACGTTCTTTTGAAATATGATCTTGCCGATTGGGTAGCATTGAATTTCCGTGCCGGTACCGATTTCTTTACCGAGCGCCGTAAACATGTTGAACACAACCAGTCGCAAGACTATCCCAACGGATTTTTCTGGCAAAACAAACGTTTCAACCAGGAGAACAACGTTGACCTTTTTGCCACATTCGACAAAAGTTTCTCGGAAGACATTAGATTTACCGGTTTGGTAGGTGCTAACTACCGTCACAATACATTTAACTTTTCGAGTATGAGGGCAAACGAACTTACCGTTCCCAATTTCTTCGATATAGGTAATGCAAAAGGTTCTCCCGTTGTTGATATGAGCAAAAGCGAAAGGGAAACCAACAGTATTTACGCTCAAGCAGAGTTCTCGTACAAAGATTATCTGTTTTTAGCTGCTACTGCACGTAACGACTGGAGTTCGACATTGCCGAAAGACAACTGGTCATATTTCTATCCCTCCATTAACGGCGGATTTATATTTACAAATGCTTTCGGTATTGACGAAAACATTATGTCGTTCGGTAAAATCCGTGCCAGCTACGCTATCGTGGGTGGTGACGCTGATCCTTACTCATTGTCGAATGTTTATCAAACTTCTACGAGTGCTTTTGACGGCATAACTCAATATTTTTACACAAGAACATTGGCAAATGCCAATTTGAAACCTGAAAAGAAATATTCTTGGGAAATCGGTGCAAATCTTAAATTTTTCCAAAACCGTTTGGGATTAGATGCTACATACTATAATTCCAAAACCAAAGATCAAATTATGGCAATTCAGGTTCCCACATCTTCGGGTTTTGGTCACCAATGGATTAATGCCGGTCAAATTTCCAACAAAGGTGTTGAGTTGTCGCTTTACGGCGATGTTATTAAAAATCCGAAAGGATTTAACTGGAGAATTACTTTGAACTGGGCAAAAAATACCAATATGGTTGACGAACTGTACG
>CAZJUQ010000040.1:0-3101 GCA_964549335.1 uncultured Lentimicrobiaceae bacterium
ATATTATAAAACCATATCTGATATAAAGTTTCATCAATACTATTTTGGGGCTAAATTAATAATAAATTGTTACGGATATACCCTTTTTTAAATTATAATGTGATTATTTAACAACTGATAAATAATTGTAATACAGCTATATAAAAGTTTATTAACAAAATAAATCATTTTGTAGCCATAATGTAGCCATGGAAAATTTGACAAAACAAAATTAGGGAATGTAATTTAGCCGGTGTTAATTTTTCGGTTTACAAAATGGAATTAATAGTATCGCGGATAGGAACTCATGCCTTTCTTCAGTTCGAAACGGACAATACTGCGCCCGGTTACAATATAGAGGTCCTTGACGACCAAAAAATAGTTGTTCAAAAATATAAGATGGTCAAAAAAAACTTTTTACTGATAAACAGATTAAAAAGTGATGAAAAATACACATTACATATTAAAAACCGGAATGGCGACATTGTTATCCGGAAAAAGATTTAACCAATGGTAGGAATTTGGTTTGTACGGTCTGTGTTCTCTTTTTATAAGAGAATGCAGGCCATTAAAAAAATGAAAAACAGGTATTGTGAACTACTAAACAAATTATTATGAAGAATATATTACTTGTTTTAACCCTACTGTTATTTTATTTTACCTCCTATTCGCAGGTGGCAATCAATACCGACGGTTCGCAACCCGACGGTTCGGCGATTCTGGATGTTAAATCCACCGCCAAAGGAATGCTTATTCCGCGTATGACAACAGCCCAGCGCAATGCCATTAGTTCGCCCGCCCAGGGGTTGATGGTTTACGATACCGACGACAGCACCTTTTATTATTTTAAGAAAAACAGCTGGATAAAAATCGGCAACGGTGCTTCCAATTGGAAAACCGACGGAGAATTAATATATGCCGACTCAACAAGTTCGGTGGTCATAGGCAAAGATAACACTTCGGGTGTATTTGAGGTGCTCACATACAAAGCCACAGGAAATTACACATCCGACCGCTGTACGGGAGGTACCGCTTCGGCTTCGGAGTCTGCAGCAGGGAAACCGGCTTCCAATGCTTTTGACGATAACACCTCCACATATTGGAGCAACGATGGCAATCTCACTGCGTGGCTGCGCTACGATTTCGGCGAAGGAAATGGAAAGGTAATTGAAAAATACAGGATATATTACGAAGGAGCAAGTTTAGACGCCTCTCCCAAAGATTGGCTTTTTAAAGGTTCCAACGACGAAACATCATGGACGACGCTTGACCATCAATCGGGAGTATTGTGGAGCAGCAACGGTTGGAAAGAGTTTACCTTTTCAAACGACAACCGTTACCGTTATTACCAAATACTTATTTACGACAATCAAAGCTCAACCGATGATTATGTTTACATTAACGAAATGGAGATGATGGAGATGATATATTCCGAACACCATACGCTTTTTGTAAAAGATAATAAAGTTGGTATCGGTACTGTTACTCCGAATGCAACACTAACTGTTTCGGGTTCGTTAAATTTTACCGACGGAAACCAAGGTGCCGGCAAAATCCTCTCTTCCGATGCCTCGGGTAACGCCTCGTGGGTGGACGGTACCACCGTAAACGGCGGCGGCTGGACGGTAAGCGGAAATTACATCTACAACACCTCCGACTCGGTGGGTATCGGTACCTCCTCGCCACAAGCCAAGCTCGAAGTACACGGACGCATATCCCAAACCGGTACGGGACATTCAGTTTTCCTTGGAGAAGATGCCGGAAAAAACGACGATAAGACTGATAATGAAAATGTATTTATCGGGTATAAAGCCGGTTTTAAAAATACAACGGGAAGTTATAACACAGCGAACGGGTATAAGGCGCTTTATTCAAATATTACAGGAAGTAGTAATACAGGGAACGGATTTTTGGTGCTTTATGGAAATAATACGGGAAGTTATAACACAGCGAACGGATATTATGCACTTATCAATAATTCAACGGGAAATGGTAACACAGCGAACGGGTATATGGCACTTAATTTCAACTCTACGGGAAGTTATAACACAGCGAACGGGTATAGGGTACTTTCTTCCAATACAACGGGAAATTATAACACAGCGAACGGTAACAGAGCACTTTTTTTAAATACCACGGGAAATAATAATGTTGCCATTGGCGATTCCGCTCTTTATAATACCGATGCCGATAACAATACTGCCGTTGGCAAAAAGGCAGGATACAACAACTCCGCCGGCACGGGGAATGTCTTTCTCGGTTATATGGCCGGGTATAACGAAACGGGGAGCAATAAACTTTACATTGCCAACTCTTCTACAACTACTCCGTTAATCGGAGGTGACTTTTCCACAAACAGGGTGGATATCAACGGTACGTTGAAAATAACCGGTGGCTCGCCGGGTGCCGGCAAAATCCTCTCTTCCGATGCCTCGGGTAACGCCTCGTGGGTGGACGGTACCACCGTAAACGGCGGCGGCTGGACGGTATCGGGAAGCAACAGCTATAAAACCGGGGGAAATGTGGGTATAGGTACTTCCAGCCCCAATGAATTGCTTGAAGTAGCTCACTCAAGCGGCGGCCGCGGACGTCTTATAGTTAGCGACGGCGGCGGCTCCAGCAGGTATGTTATTTTATTCGTTTCGCCCAACAGTTCAGAAGAATATTCACGTATTGATTCCTACTATTACGGTACAAACACAGGTTTGCCACTCTACCTGAACCAGGCGGGAGGCGGAGACATTGACATGGGAGGAGATTGCCTGCCACTCACCGATAAAGGGGAAGACCTCGGATCATCGTCCAAAGTGTGGAACAATATCTATTACCACAATCTGGTAAATAGTGGTGCGGCTGCCTTTACCAACTGCAATGTAACCGAAGAGTTACTGAAAAATCCACCCAAACCCAAACCTGCAGGCGCTCTCGACGAATATACCGAAGCCGGCCTGAAAGAACTCGACCCCAATTCGGTTCCCAAAGAGTTGAGAAAAGGCTATGCCCTGCTTACCGACGAAATGACCACCTACAACTACAAAGCCAACTACGAACAACAGGTACAACTGGAAATGTTAAAGAAAAAAGTAATCCGGCAGGACGAAACTATTAAGGAATTAAAAAAC
>CAZJUQ010000041.1:0-24530 GCA_964549335.1 uncultured Lentimicrobiaceae bacterium
ATCCTTTATTTCATTTAATAGGTTAATCATTTCTTTTTAACGTTTATTTTTTACAAGCGGTCTTTTAAAAGCGATGTACTTTGCATTCATTCCATTAGTTGTAACTGGCCATGCATACTCCCATCCATCTTTTCCTAATGCGTTTAGTGTTTCATTCATGTCATAATATTCTTTAGTAAAGTGTACTACTACATATTCCCATTGTTGAACATTTTGATTCTGCATACAACCTTACAAAAAAGTCATACTGACAAATGCAATTAAAATAACTAATAATAGTTTTCTCGTAATATATGTTTTTTATGTTTTACATTGGCACAACGTATATATACAAAAGAAATGTTTTTGATTTATTTTTCGTCGGCACGGTGGCGGTGTTTGCGGTGAACGTAAGTTACGCCCATCCATAATATTACAAACCAGCCTGTTAGCGCCAAAATGGCTCCGAGGGGAATTAAGGGTTTTACAAAGCTGAAATGTGCTTTGGTAAGTTCGACCGTTGAAGTAAGGTATATTGCCCCCGAATAGAAGGCAATGGCAAATAAAAAGAGAAAGTAAACGGTTTTTATATAGGCACGGTGAACATATCTGCTGATGAAAATAATTGCCAGAAAAGCAATGGTGTTTAACATTTGAAATTGCAATGCCGAATTATATGCATTGTAATGTTGAGGGGTTAACTCGCTGTTCATTACCGCATATCCTAACCAAGCCATTAAAATTCCCAAAAATCCCGATATACCTGCCGAAATAAGATAAGTTTTTGTCATAATTTCATATTTTTATATGCAACAAAAATAGAAAAAAATAAGATTATCTTTGCCGTTAAAATTTATAGTAATATGAACACTTCGGTAGATATAAGCTATTATCCGTTAAAAGAGGAATTTATACCTCCCATAAAAGATTTTATAAACAGGTTGAACCGTTACGAAAAACTTACGGTCAAAACAAACGGTATGAGTACACAGGTTTTCGGTGAGTACGACGACGTAATGAATGCCGTTGCCACGGAGATAAAAAAATCGTTCGAATTGCCACATTCGGTTTTTATTCTTAAAATAATAAATGCCGATTTGAATCATGTTGTTAAAGAGTAAAAATGAGTTTCAACGGTTTTTTTGATATTTTGTACCAAAACATAATCGATTCGAGTTGGTTGGAAATTGTTGCGGCTTCATTCGGGCTCATAAGTGTTTGGTATGCAAAAAAAGCAAATATCCTCGTCTATCCTACGGGTATTGTCAGTGTGTTGATTTATGTTTACATCTGTTTTAACAGTCAGTTGTATGCCGATATGGGTATCAATTTCTACTATTTTATTTTTAGTGTTTACGGGTGGATAATGTGGTCGAAAAAGGATGAAAACAGAGAGGAAAAACCCGTTTCCTTTTGTGATAAAAAGAATTGTACAGTATCGGTATTGATTTTTGCGGTATCAATTGTGGTAATCATCACTTTGTTGAAGATTTTCAAAGCCGGCGATATTCACTATTGGTCAACGGGCATACCATATATTGATACTTTTACGACATCTGTTTTTATATTGGGAATGTGGTTGATGGCTCTGAAAAAGGTTGAAAATTGGATATTTTGGATAATAGGAGATGTGGTATCGGTGCCTTTGTATTTTTATAAAGGATTGGTATTTACCAGTTTGCAATTCTTTGTGTTTTTAATACTTGCGGTATTGGGATACCTGGAATGGAGAAAACTTGCTAAAAAAGAGTTGAACCTTGTTTAAAAGAGTATCGATAACAGGACCCGAATCGACGGGAAAATCTTCGTTGGCAAAATATCTTGCCGGCTATTTCGGCGAACCTTTTGTGCCTGAATATGCGAGGGAGTATTTGTCAGGCAAGGGTTTGAAATATGATATGGACGACGTGCTGAAAATTGCCAAAGGTCAACTGAAAGCTGAGAATACCATTGCCCGTGAGGCAAATAAAATTTTATTTTGCGACACCGATTTGTTGGTAACAAAAATATGGTGTGAGGTTGTATTTGGCACTGTGCCGCAATGGATAGAAAAAAATTTTTTGGAACATAAATACGATTTGTATATGCTTTGTTATCCCGATATTGAATGGCAGCCCGATCCTTTGCGGCAAAACCCGTCGGACAGACTCAGGCTATTTTCCCTTTACGAAAAAACATTGCGCAAACACGGCTTGACATACGAAATAATAACGGGTACAGGTACCAAACGTTATGAAAAAGCCGTTAATATTATCAAAAGGATTTTACAATGAAAACCGGAAAAGGAATAAACGTTTTGCACTTGGCGCGGTGGTATCCTAACCGGTACGATCCTATGTTCGGACTTTTCGTAAAAAGACATATAGAAGCGGTATCGCCTTTTGCTTCGGTAACGGTTGTATATGCTCAAAAAAGTGAGGGGAAAAACGGTGAAAAATTCTCTTTGGAGGTAATAAAAGAAAAAAATATCGTTGAAATTATAGTTTATTATACCGTTAATAACCGGTCGCTTCCGGCAGTTAAATTTTTCCGCTATTTACAAGCCGTAAAGAGAGGTGTTGATACGGCATTAGATATTAACGGCAATAAATTCGACTTGATTCATGTTCATATACTTACACGCCTCGGTGTTGTGGCGCTTTTTTTAAAATATCTTTGGGGTAAACCCTATGTAATTACCGAGCATTGGTCGAGGTATCAGCCCGTTACCGGTTATTATAAAGGCCTTTTCAGGAAAATTTTAACGAAAATTGTTGTGAGAAAAGCAAGCGCCGTTACCACTGTTACCCGTAATCTTGCGACGGCAATGAAAAACAGGGGATTAAAAAACAGGTACTATTCGGTTTTGCCCAATGTTATTGCCCCGGTTTTTTTTAAAAATGTTGTTAAACCTGTTGGGGATATTACAAGATTTATTCATGTGAGTTGTTTTGAAGACCGTTCGAAAAATATAAGCGGAATTTTACGCGTCGTAAAAATGTTAAGTCAACGCCGTAACGATTTCAGGTTTTCATTAATAGGGGTGGGTGCCGATTTTGAAAAGATGAAAGATTATGCGCGCCGGCTTGAAATTCCGCAGGGAAATATAGAATTTACCGGACTGTTGGAAGGCGATAATCTTGTACGTAAAATGGCGGAAGGGGATATGTTGGTGGTGTTTTCAAATTATGAGAATATGCCGGTGGTGATAAATGAAAGTTTTGCCCTCGGAATACCTGTGGTTGCCACAAGGGTGGGCGGAATACCCGAAATAGTGGACGACAATAAAGGAGTATTGATTGAACCCGGCAATGAAAAGCAACTCTTTAATGTGCTCAATGACTTTATTGACAAAAAATACTCTTTCGACTCAAAGCGGATTAAAGATTTTGCCGTCAACGAATTTTCGTACGAGGCAGTAGGCAAGCAGATTTCCGGATTGTACAATAAAATATTAAAACCGTAACGGGGTGGTTTGCAACGATTGATTTTAAGCACACCCTCACTTTCGCGGAATAAAGACTCTCCCTTATCGGGAAAATTACCCTCTTTGCATTTTTATATCAGTTCATCTCATTTAACAAAAATTGTAAATAAAACCGCCCGTTGTGTTTGCAAAGCGCTTAACTTTGTATTTATTAAAAAAGATGCTGAAATGTTTCGTTTTACAAAAAGAAAAATGGTAACCGGAAAGCGGATACTTCTCGTGTTGGTATTGGCATTGTTGGTAAAACTTCCCTTATCGGCAACCTCATTGCTAATACCCATGGACGATTCGCAAACCGACCATTTAAAAGCTTACGGCATAGCTTATTGGGTGTTGACAAAAAATGCCGAAATAAGCTGGTTGCTGAATTACAGGGGGGGCAGTTACTTGATGCCTTACAGCGAAACCGTCGCCAACGAATGTGTTGTGCGAAATGTGGCATACGAGGTGATAAGTGATGTTCAGGCAGCGGCAATACGCCGGGAGATTGCTCGTCCCGATGTTAACATGGATGAGGTGAAATTGCAAAAAGCTCCCCGTATTGCAGTATATTCCCCAAAAAACAAACAGCCGTGGGACGATGCCGTTACTTTGGCTCTTACTTATGCCGAAATTCCTTACGATATTGTTTACGACAAAGAGGTGCTCAGCGGTATTTTACCGACTTACGATTGGTTGCATCTTCACCATGAAGACTTCACCGGACAATACGGTAAATTTTGGGCGCATTACCGGAGTTTTCCGTGGTACCAGGAAAATGTCAGGGCTGCCGAAGCCATTGCCAAAGAGTTGGGTTTTAAAAAAGTATCGCAACTGAAACTGGCCGTGGTGAAAAAAATCAGGGATTTTGTCCTGGGAGGAGGTTATCTTTTTGCCATGTGTTCGGCAACCGACAGCTTTGATGTTGCTCTTGCAGCCGACGGCGTTGATATTTGCGATGTTATGTTCGACGGCGACCCTATGGATCCCGCCGCCCAACAAAAACTAAACTATTCTAACTGTTTGGCTTTTAAAAATTTTCATATAGTTACAAATCCCGCCGAATATGAAATATCTGATATTGACGTTACTTATACGAGGCCGAGAACAATAAATCAAAGCAACGATTTTTTCAGCTTGTTCGATTTCTCGGCAAAATGGGATCAAATCCCGACAATGCTGTGTCAGGACCATAAACGTATTATCAAAGGGTTTATGGGACAAACAACCGCTTTTAACGAAGATTATATCAAGTCGAATGTGATAATAATGGGTGAAAATAAATCCGCTCACGAGGCGAGATATATCCACGGCGAACTTGGTAAGGGTTTTTGGACCTTTTACGGTGGACATGACCCCGAAGACTATCAACACCGCATAGGCGACCCGCCTACCGATTTGAAACTTCATCCCAACTCGCCCGGATACCGTCTTATTTTGAATAATGTACTGTTTCCGGCTGCCAAAAAGAAAAAGAGAAAAACCTGACATGTTATGAACGGTGATGCCTTAGCGTTGTTGGAGCAACAGATAAGAAATTGTACGCTTTGCGGTTTGTATCAAACGCGCAACAAAGCTGTTGCTGGTGGAGGAAACCCCGACGGTAAAATATTACTGATAGGCGAAGCGCCGGGATACGAGGAGGATAAAACGGGAAAGGTTTTTGTGGGAAAATCGGGACAATTGCTGGACAAAATTTTATCGGCATGTAACTTTTCAAGGGGAAAAGAGGTTTATATCTCAAATGTTGTAAAATGCCGTCCTCCGGGAAACCGTACCCCTTCGCCGCAAGAGCAAAAATCGTGTTTGCCGTATCTGGTAAAACAGATGGAAATTATCAAACCCGCCATTATTGTTACCCTTGGTGCCACTCCGCTAAAAGCTCTTTTCGGAAACGAGATGCGAATTACAAAACAGAGGGGGCAATGGTTGTACTGGAAAAACGGTATTCCGGTTATGCCTACATACCATCCTTCGGCGCTTCTGCGAAACCCCGCACTAAAACACCAAACATGGGAAGACTTTAAAAAAATAATAATTAAGTACAGGGAACTCGTTGATGCCGGACATTATTGCCAATACATATAAAATTTGTTGAGGGCAATTGTTATTCATTCCCCTGATCGCCTGTTGCTTTAGTGAAGGTTTTGCAAAATGTTTTCGTTACAGCAAATGTCTGAAAGGAACAAGCAGCCATTCGAAAAATTTATCTATGTACGGACGGTTTTTCCATGCTTCGTAAATAAACGGTGTTGTGTCGGATACCGTTTGCGTTATATGTTTGAATATTTGTCCCGAAATATCGGGATCGTTGCCTTTTAAAACTATCTCGAACATGTATCTGAAACTGCGGTAGTCGAAATTACTCGAACCTATGGCAAACTCTTTTTCGTCAATCAAAAGCAATTTCGAGTGGAGGTTATTTGTTTCGTAAAACAGGAATTTTATTCCGCTTACCGATAAAGGTCCAATATATTTGTTTCGCAAAATATCCACCAACCTTACATCCGATTTCTTGGGAATAATAACGGTGACTTGTACACCTCTTTTTGCCGCCGACATCAATGCCCTCCGCAATAAATATCCCGGTAAAAAATAGGGGGTTTCCACATATACCGATTTTTGTGCATTTTTTATCATGTTGATAAATAGCCTGTTTATCTTTTTCTGGGCAATGTTCGGAACATCCCTGAATATGGAAAAGTTGTAATATTTTATAACTTTGGTATTGTAGTTTCGGCTAATAACATATTGATTGTACAGTTTCCAGTCTTGAAGCAGCAATTTCTTAAAGGTAACCGCAATTCCCGATTTCATCCTTAAAACCGACTCGCGCCAGTTGATATTGTAAGCGGTTATGTTTGACGAACCTATGTAAACGATTTTGTCGTCGATAATTAACAATTTACGGTGGTTACGGCGGTGACCTTTGGTAAAAACATCGAAGTTATATTTGATTTTTTCGAAAAACCTTACTTCTACACCTCCTTTTTTCAACCTTTCAAATACATTTGAACCTGTATTGCCGGCACCCCAATAATCAACAAGTAGTTTTACCTCCACATCCCTTTTTTTCCGTGCTTTTATCAGTGCGGTAGCGAAATTGTTTCCCATTTCGTCGTCGCCGAAACGGAAAGTCTCGATATAAATGTAACTCTTTGCCGCATTTATGTCGTCGAGCATGGAGTTGTAATACTTTAACGGCTCCGAAAAAAGTTGATATGGTTCTTTAACTTTCATAAGTTGTTACTGACAATATATAAACGGCATTAATGGCATTTACGTTAATCATTATTTTCCTTGCATATTAGGATTGTAATTAATCTGTTTTTAATACAATAGCAATTAATCATTACAAGCCGGTTGCAAAAACACAAATCAATTGCATAATTTTCATTATTTAATCTGCAGTGTCCGGCATAAATTATAAAAAGCTGGATTCTAAAAACAGATATCCGTCTCCGTTTTATCTTGGCTTTTCTCCCGAAAAACAAGATACGAACAAAAGTACAAAATTTAGCGGAACAGCGGCAATCAAACAGGTTTCAGATTTTTTATTCCATTTTGATATTTCACGGTCAGCATAAATAACGTCTGCCGATATAACAAAAGATTAAAAAGATATTATCATTCAGTAACCGCCATTCGTGCCTCAGTTTTATTTTGATATGTTTTTTCGTTTGAAATAACACTAATTCATTAGCCGGGCATAATACTTTTTGTAAGAATTATGATGTAGATATTCAGTGTGTTAAAATAGTGGTATAAGAATTAAACCTTTTAACTAACCGGTAAATTTGAATATAAAAAACGGGAGTTGATGTACGGATAATATTTTTTTTCTTAAAAAAAGATTACAAGTTTGTTTAAAATTCACTAAATTAGCACCCATAAATTTAATTTTTAATTAAAATTTTACATCATGAGAAAAATTACAATTACCCTTTTAAGCCTTATTATGGCTGTTAGTATCTCTTATGCCGGTGGTCTTGTTACAAACACCAATCAAAGTGCGGCGTGGACGCGTTTATTGGTAAGAGATGCTTCTACAGGTATTGATGCGGCATATTACAATCCCGCAGGATTAACAAAACTGAAAGACGGGTTTCATATCAGTATCAGTAACCAAACTATCTTTCAAACAAAATACATAACCAATACCTTTATGTATTTGAACAATCACGATTTCCAAGGTGATGTTTTTGCACCTGTATTTCCCGGTTTTTATGCCGCATATAAAACCGGCAAATTTGCTTTTTCGGTAGGTTTTAATCCTATTGGAGGTGGAGGAAGTGCCGAATTTTCCAAGGGCTTACCTTCAATTGAGGTTCCCATTTCGAGCCTGAAAGGTTCGCTTGCACCGCTTGGAGTTACCGGGTATTCGGCGGATATTTATTTTAACGGTTCGTCGGTTTACTGGGGTTTACAGGCGGGTATCAGCTATGCTGTAAACGATAACATTTCGTTTTATCTCGGAGCAAGGTACGTTATGGCCAAAAACACTTACGAGGGTTATGTAAAGGATGTTACTTTAACGCTTGCCGACGGCAGTTCGGTTAGAGCCGACGATTTTATGAATTCCACGGGCGACCAAGCCGAACTGGGTGCACAAGCCGCCACAAGTGCGGCCAACGGTATGCAGCCTTTGATTGACAACGGTGTAGGTCCTTTGACTTTCGATCAGGCTGTTGCCGCGGGTGTAATTACTCAAGAGCAGGCTCAACAAATGCAAGGCGGGCTTATCCAGTTGGGTTATCCTGCCGACGTGGTTGCAAATATGACTATTGAAACCGCACAGTCGTCGTATATTTCATCGGCTGAGCACCTTACGGGTGTGGCACAACAAATGCATGCCGGTGCAGGTCTTATGGCCGACCAGGAAGCCGATGTAACTCAAACCGGTAACGGTATAACTCCCATTGTCGGTCTTAACTTAACGTTTTTCGATGAAACCGTTAACATAGGCGTGAAATATGAATTTAAAACCAAATTGGATTTAACAAATTCAACTCCTCAGGGAAAAGGCTTTGTTATAGGTTACAATCCCGACGGAACAAAAAAAGAGATGTTCCCCGACGGTGCCGTTACAAATGCCGATATGCCTGCAATGTTATCCATAGGAACGCAAATTGCCATGAGCGACAAGGTTACTTTCCATTTCGGTTACCACACCTATTTCGATAAAAATACCGGTTGGGAAAATGCAGACGAAATCAATGGTAACTCATTTGAAGCGGCTGTAGGTATTGAGTATAGCTTTAACGACAAATTTTTGCTCAGCGGCGGTTATCTCTTTGCAAAATCGGATGTGAAAAAGGCTTATCAATCGGACTTTAGTTACACCGTGCCCTCAAACACTTTGGGATTTGGAGGTGCATACAAATTTAACGACACATTTACTTTGCAGTTCGGCGGTTACTACGTGGCTTACAACAGAGACCAGGCTCCGGGCAGCTACAATGTGGGAGATACACCGGTACCTTATACCGAAAAATATCATACCGAAACTTACGGAATTTCCGTAGGACTTGATATTTCCCTTTTGAAAAAATAACTTTTGTCATAACAAAGTAGTGAAAACTGCCTGTATTTTTACAGGCAGTTTTTTGTTTGTCCGAATTTTGTTTATTTTTGAATCTCATTATTCTTTTTGTCGAAAAATATGTCTAAATCAACTTTTTACGCGTTAATATCGCTGTTGTTTCTGGCAGGTTGTTTTGGGGGGGGTAACTCTTTCTCGCAAAATACGGCTAACACCGTTAATGAAGACAGCCTGAAAGAAGCGGTAAATAAAACCGCCGGTTTGAGTAAAGTTAAAGCAATAAAAAAGTTGATACATTATTACGGTGATAAAGATTTGAACGGGATGAAGATGTATGTTGACAAGTATATCTCACAGCCCGATTCCATTGTTTCAACGGTTGAAAAAAGAAGATTCTTAAAAGAGTTGTCAAAAATTTTTGCATCGTACAACGACTATAAAACTTCCTATTACCTGTTGCAAAAAGCCGACAGTTTGATTAACAAAAACGACTACATTCCTGCAAAAAGCGAAACATTAAAAATGTACGTAACCAACAACGACCGAAAAAATATTGCCTTTTATTTTTTTGTTGCAACTTTAATGTTTTTTGTGGCGGCTCTCGTATTTTTTATTTGGACAAACCAAAAAAGAAAAGTTGAGATAAACAATTATAAAAACATAAAAAAGGCATTACTCTCCGAATTGGATAAAAAGAAAGCCGAACTGGAAGAAAGGGTTGAGAAAAAAACACAAGAACTTAAAAAGCAGGTTGATGAACTTGCAGAAAAGGAGACGGCGCTTAAAACCGAACTGAAAAGGGCGGAAGAGGCAAACTATTTGAAAAACGCCTTTTTGGCGAATATAGGTTTTGATATACGCACCCCTTTGAACAGTATTATCGGTTTTGCCAATTTGTTGGAAACCGAACTTGCCGTCCGAAAAAGCAAGGAATTGTACAATTATGCCGATAACATTGAGCAGAGCGGATATTTTTTGTTGAAAATGCTTGATAATGTCATCGACATATCGGCTTTGGAGGCTAATAAGTTGGAACTGAAAATAGCACCGGTGGATTTATCAACCATAATAAACGCTATATCTCCGGCCTATTCGCTAAAAGCAAAAGAGAAAAACCTGATTTTTAAAACTAAAGTCGATGACGAACTACCTCCGGTATTGGCAGATAAAAACGGCTTGAAAAAGGTGTTGAAACAGATTATCGACAATGCTTTCCAATTTACAAGCGAAGGGTTTGTTACCGTGTCGTGTTCTTACGACGAAAGTCATGACCTGGCTGTTATCGAAGTGAAAGATACGGGTATAGGAATGGATGAATTGCTTCAGGAAAACATCAGAAAGACCATAAACGGGATAACCGGAGAGAACTATTCCCAAGGTGCAGGTGTCGGGTTGAAACTTGCCAAAAAATATATGGAGATAATGAACGGGCAACTGCTTATCAACTCTTCGCCCGGCGAAGGCACTACGGTTACAATTCAAGTTCCGTGCAGCAAAACCTCGGAGATTGTCGTATTGAAAGAGGGTGATGAACCCGTAGCTTCAGATGGCGTGCAGGTTACGGCAACTCTTCACGATTTGGGGAAACTCGATTTCTTTGTTGTGGAAGACGACAGAATGAACAGAATGATCATTGAAAAAATCCTCTCCAAAGAGGGGACGGTTACCTTGGCTGTTGACGGCGACGATTGTATGGATATTGTCAGCTCGGAAGCATCCAAAGGACACTACTTCCAGGTTATGCTTTTCGATATAAACCTGCCCGAACCGTGGGACGGTGTGAAGCTTATGAAAGAGATACGGAAAAAATATCCCAAATATCGTAAAATACCTTTTATAGCCCAAACGGCATATGCCATGGCAGGCGACAAAGAACGGTTTTTAAAAGAGGGTTTCGACAGTTATGTCTCCAAGCCCATTGATAAAAACGAACTCATAGGGGTTGTAAGGCAGCAATTGGAAATCTTCGGAAACCGGAAAACAAAATAACCTTATAATACATATGTTCGCCCCGGGGGTATCCCTTGTTATTTAGCCCTTTCAATGGAATAGGTAATGATATCTTCCAGAGCTTTGCGCGAAGGGTTATCCGGAAATTCGTTTAACAGGTTAATGGCTCTGTTTTTGTATTCGTTCATTATTCTTTTTGCATATTCCATTCCATTGGAACTTTTAACGGCAATAATTATTTTGTCCACGTCCTTTGCCGTTACGTTTTTCTTTTTAAAGGTTCTGATAATATCTCTTTTTTGTTTTCCTGGAATATGTTGTAGCATATTTATTAGTGGCAGGGTCATCTTTTTTTCCTTAATATCGGTTCCTTTGGGTTTTCCCGTAATATTTTTCTTGTTGTAATCCAGCAGGTCATCTTTTATCTGAAAGGCTATTCCCGCCCATTCGCCTATTTGGCGCATCTTTTCAATCTCCTCCATGTTGTTGCTTACCGAAGCGGCTCCGCATCCGAAAGCGGCAGCCATTAACGAAGCGGTCTTTTTTCTTATCACCTCAAAATAGACCTCTTCGGTAATATCAAGACGTCTTGCTTTTTCCATTTGCAGCAGTTCGCCTTCGCTCATATCTTTTACCGCACGCGATATTATCTCAAGCAGTTCGTAATCTTTACTTTCGAGTGCAGTAAGCATTCCCCTCGATAAAAGATAATCGCCTGCCAATACCGCCACTTTGTTTTTCCACAAAGCGTTAACGGTAAAGAGATTTCTGCGGTGGTCAGAGTTGTCCACAACGTCATCGTGTACAAGGGTTGCCGTATGCAGAAGTTCAATCAATGTTGCTGCGCGGTAGGTGGTTTCGTTTATTCCTCCCAGCATTTTTGCACTATAAAGAACAACTACCGGACGTATTTGTTTGCCTTTGGTGCTCAAAATATAGTTCATAATTATATTGAGCAACGGTACATTGCTTTTAACTGCTGCTTTGAAAAAGGTCTCGAAATTATTCAGCTCCTTTTTTATGGGGGCTTTAATTTCCGACAATACGGCACTTTTCATAATGGTAAAATTAACTCTTTTGCAAATCAATTGTTGTCAAAATCATCAATTTCGTTACCCTTTTCCGGTTTTTCCGGTTTTTTTAATACCTTTAAAAGGAAATATATGGATATTACGGTTACCGTTCCTTGTACCAATATCATCAATGTTAATGCCGGTGTGCTCATGCTTTTGATTTTTTTGATAATGATTTACGTTTTTTCGAAGCAATATGAACAAGATAGCTCAAACCGACAAAGGTTAGAACCAATAATACTCGTGACATATCTTTAAAGAACATCAATGTGGGAACTCCGTCGATAAACCATATAACCTTTTCGTCAACATGGATAATTTGTCCTATGATACTATCGTGAGCCCACGGCCAAGAGCCTTGCGTAAACAGTTGATGAATTGCCGTTTGCCAATCGGATACTTCGCCGTTTAAAGGTTTTATCAGAGCCGAAATAAAAATGGTCAAAATAAAAAGCGGTGTAATCCACTTGATGACGAATTTATAAAAAAGCGGCACTTTTATGTCGGCTCCCCTGTTTATCTCTTTCCATCCTTTATCAACTCCGAATATCCAGGCAAAAAGAATTATTTCGGCAGTTGCGAATATTACGAGCGACACTGTTCCCGTCCAATAATCGTACTCGTCGAACACGCCGTACTCAAAAAACAGTATTGTAGGCAAAGCCATTATCATTATAACAATACCGAGAACCACCGCACTTTTCACTCTACCCCAGTTAAATTCGTCTTCCACGAAATTCATGAATGGCGTACCCATTGCAAGCGACGAGGTAATACCCGCAATAAAAAGAAGTCCGAACCAAGCTACACCTGCAAATGTGGCAAGCAGTGGACCCCACTGGTCGAACAGGTAAGGCATGGTTTTGAAAGCCATCATAAAACCGGCATTCTCTTTTACCCAATCTATTCCCATATATCCCACTGCAATGGGAATAACCACCGAGGCGCCCAAAACTATTTCCACAAATTCGTTCATCCACCCTGCCGTCATGGCATTCAGGGCTATATCGTCGTTTTTCTTTACAAAAGCCGAATAGCAATGTATGGTTCCCATACCTACCGAAAGTGTGAAAAATATCTGTCCCGCCGCAGCAAGCCATATTTTGGGATTGCCGAGGCTGTCGTAATCGGGTTTCCACAAAAAGTCGAGACCTGCCCACGAATTGCATGTGTCGCAACCTATTCCCGTATCTCCGAGGAAAACGCCTTTGACGGCAAGAAAAATGCCGAACAGTATCAGCAAGGGCATGGCTATTTTAGCCACCTTTTCGGTTCCTCCTTCAAGTCCTTTCGACAAAACATAAACGTTCAGTGCCAGTGTTACGAAAAATGCCGCAATTGCAAGCAACGGAAAATTTGGGTCCACATGGTGTCCTATGTTGCCGCCGTGTATTCCCGCATAGGTGTCGAACGTTGCACTGACTTGCTCGGGTGTCATTCCTGCAAATTCCTGAAAAAGGGATTTAAAGGTATAGCTTAACGTCCACGATTCGATATATGTGTAATACGAAATAATACCGAGATTTGTGAAAATCCCGAAAACACCAACATATTTCCATAACCTCTTTTTGCCGATGCTGTCGAAAATAAAGGGTGTGGAGTGGTTTCCCCTTACTCCTCCGTACCTGCCCATCGACCATTCCACCCAGAGCAGAGGAATGCCCATTAATAAAAAAGAGACAAAGTAGGGAATTATGAAGGTGCCTCCTCCGTTTTGTACCGCTTGTACCGGAAATCGCAGAAAATTACCTAAACCTACCGCATTGCCCGCCATCGCAAGGATGAGACCTATTCGCGAACCCCATCCCTCTTTTACTTTTGCCATATTATTGATATTTGCAATAAAAACAAAATAACGTGCAATTATAACAATAATAACGGCAATTTTTTATAAAAACGGGAAAAATTTATATAAAATCCGCCAGTTTGCCGGCCTCTTTTACTCTTACTCCTTTGTCGGTATTGTGCAATATTGCAGCCTCGTGATACAAATCGTGTTCGAAAAAGAGGATAATACTCTTTTCCAATGCTTGTTTATAAAAACGTTCCCTGTCTTTTAAAGTGATTAGCGGGCGTGTGTCGTAAGCCATAATCCAGGGCATTGGAATATGTGCCGTTGAGGGCATCAAATCGGCCATAAAGGCTATCTTTTTATTATCGTAATTAATGACGGGTATTATCTGTCCGGCCGTATGACCGTCGTACAGTTGAAATTCGATACCGGGAATGTGTTCGCCTTCGTTTTCAACGATTTTAAGGTGTCCGCTCTCTTCTATGGGGATGATATTCTCTTTTAAAAACGATGCTTTTTCCCGCCTGTTGGGGTTGGTAGCCCATTCGAACTGTTTGCGGCTAACCCAGTATTGTGCATTGGGAAAAGCGAGTTCGTATCCCGTTTTATCTTTGTTCCATTTTACACTGCCGCCGCAATGGTCGAAGTGCATGTGGGTTAATATTACGTCGGTAATATCTTCTGTTGTTACTCCGGCTTTTGCAAGCGAATTTTCCAAAGTGTCTTCGCCGTTTAGATAGTAATGTTTAAGGAATTTTTCGTCTTGTTTGTCGCCTATTCCGTTATCAATCAAAATTTTTCTCTCTCCATCCTCAATCAGCAGACAACGCATTGCCCAGTTGCAAAGGTTGTTTTCGTCGGCAGGATAGACTTTCGACCACAAAACTTTGGGCACCACGCCGAACATGGCGCCGCCGTCCAGTTTTAAATTTCCCGTTTCTATTGGTGTTATTTTCATCTTTTTACCGCTTTTGTTTTGCAATGAAAAACTCTATTTATCCTATTGTTTATGCGGCATGTTTTGTCCGTTACGGATATAATGCCGTTTTTGTTACTTTTTTGCAAAGGTAATAAAAAGCGGTCTCTGATTTTTTCTACTTTTGACGAAAAAAGCGGAATTATAAAAAAAATAAAGCGGGAGTAAAATTTTTCAGCGAGTGCTGTAATTCCCGGTATGCTGTTTTTTTCTTGACTGTTAAATTTTATATTTATGAAATTATTGATGATATATTGTAACGAATTTTCGTACAATCCGGTAAGCAAGACTTTGGACGAATTTCCCGAGGTTTCGGAAGGGGACCGTTTCGAAAAAAGTTTGGTGGCTTTTATACAAACCGAAGCCGTGGATATGGAAAACGGAAAAGCCGTGGAGACAAAGTTGGTGAAAAATTTAAAATGGGCGGCAAAGAAAAACGGTACAAACAGGGTGGTTTTACACTCCTTTGCCCATCTGTCGGAAAGTAAAGCCGAGCCCCGTTTTACAAAAGATCTTTTCGATGCTGCACAACAACGGATGATAAATGCGGGATATGAGTGCCGACAAACACCATTCGGGTATTTTCTCGATATCGACGTAAAAGCGCCGGGAGTTTCACAAGCCAGAATTTTCAAAAGCTTTTAATGGAGTTTTAATGGAAAGTGCAGCCTTTAGTGTAACTCCGCGGAAAGTTGTTTGCCGGAAAAAGACAATACGGTGTGTAAAGTAAAGAAAAACAATAATCAGCTCCTGTTTTGTCTTCCCATATTGCGAAATGCGTAAAACATTATGTTTACATCTTTCCAAACGGTGTAATCGCGTGCATACAATATGTTAAGGCGTGTAATTACCTCTTTGTCGGTTGTTTTCTGTTTCATACCGTCGAGAGGTGTCAGTATTCCCTCTTTTATTCCCGGTAATCTTACGGTGTTCTCTTTCAGGGGATAAAATCCCACCCACGATTTTCTGCCCGCCAGAACCAAAAGTATATTTTTAAGAAATCCCGGCGGATTTTTAACGGCAAATATCCATACGGGGAAAGATATTAGAAACAGGAGTGACGAAACAATGTCTATAAGGCGCTTGTTACGTTTGTTGGCGGGTTTATCAACCCTGCTTATATTGACGGTGTAAAGGTCGCCACGGGTATTTATGGAGTTGCTGCCTATTATCGAAAGGCTGTCTTGCGGAGCTATTTTATATTCCACGTTAACATTGTGCCATTCGGTCATTTTGTCTATTATGGTTTGATGCGAGATGTTTTTGGAACAAAAAATAATTTCATCGATATTGTATATGTTTACAATATCTTTTACCTGTGTTATGTTTCCAATGAAACCATCTTTACGGGTTCCCTTTTCGTCGGGGCTTACCATTCCCACAAATTGGGGATTGAGCGCCGACATTTTGAGTATGCCGGCAACACGGTTGGCCTCTTTTAAGTCGCCTATTACCAAAAAGCGGTTGTTCTCCTTTTCGCCGATTTTAAAGGTGTTTAATTTTAATTTCCACAGTACGAAACGGAGAGCCGGCAGTGCCGCAATGCCCCAAAGCGTGTCTAATAAAATTTGTGCCCTCGAGTAACGCAAACTTTCGGGCAACAGGGCGTAAAGCACGAGTATTATTATTGTTCCCGCAAACATTCCCGTAATCGATTTTTTGATTTTTACCGGTTTGTCGTACCCTCCGCTGAAAAATATTGAAAGCACCCAAATTATTACGTACGACGGAATTATGTACTTTACAAACATATCAGGGTAATTGCCGCCATGGGGATATATGAATTTGTGCTCCCAGAACTTTTTTACGGTGATTATTCCCGCAAAAAGCACTGCGGCATCAAGCACAGGCAAAAGCAACCGGCTGAAAAGACGCGACAGTATTGCAAGAAACGCCCTGAAATATATGGCCATATTGATGAGCATGGCAAGTAATTTTGCGTTTTTGCCGGTGAAATGTTTCCGCGCAAAAATTACCATGGCATTATAAAACACTATTACATAGTTTACACTGCTCTTTTTTGTGCTTTCGCCTTTGTAATGTATTATACGTGTGCCGGGAAAATAGTAATTGTTATACCCTGCTTTTGTTATTCGGTACGAAAGGTCTATATCCTCACCGTACATAAAAAAGGCTTCGTCGAGCAACCCCGTCTTTTCCAGTACCGATTTTCGCAAAAGCATAAAGGCTCCCGCCAATACGTCAACCTTGTGGGTTTTGTCATTGTCGAGATATCCGAGGTGGTATTTAGAGAAAATTTTTGAACGGGGGAATATTTTCGAGAGCCCGAACATTTTGTAAAAGGCTGTGGAAGGCGTCGGAAGCCCGCGTTTCGATTCGGGCAAAAATCGTCCCGACCCGTCAACCATTTTAACTCCCAAACCGCCGGCATCGGGATGTTTATCCATAAAATCGATAACCTTTTCAAAAGTGTCGTCTTCCACTACCGTATCGGGATTAAGCAAAAGAATGTATTCGCCTTTCGCTTTTTTTATCGCTTGATTGTTGGCACGCGAAAAACCCACGTTTACACGGTTCTCAATTAACCGTACCCATGGGAATTTCTCTTTGACCATTGCCACGGAATTGTCAACGGAATTGTTGTCAACAACAAAAACTTCGGCATCAATGTTTCGTATTGCCTTCTGAACCGACGAAAGACACTGCTCCAAAAAATATTCAACATTGTAATTGACGATAATAACCGATAACTTCACCCTTGAATGATATTTTTATTCCAATAAACGCTGTTTGCGGCAAATATTGTCCGTTAACAAATCAAACGGCATAAAACCCGTGTCAAAAATAAACTTTAATTTGATATGGAAAGGTATGAAGGGTTTAATGAGTTCGTTTTTTGGTGCTGTTTTGGTTGTTTAAACGGTGGGACTTTGTATGGGGTTTTGAAAAACGCCTCATTAAGAAAATACCGCGACTTTTAGGTTGTAACAAAAAAACCGCCTGATTTTCACGTTAATATTTTTTATAAGTTTGTTTCTCTTTTCAATAAAAAAATAGTGTTCATTTGCCTGAAAATATGTGTCAATGGAACTTTTTTACAGAAGGTACGGTAAAGAGGGAGACACTCCTTTGATAATTCTTCACGGATTGTTCGGTATCTCCGATAATTGGGTAACATTTGCCCGGCGTATAGCCATGGAGGGTTTCGAAGTTTATGTTCCCGATATGCGAAATCACGGCAGATCGCCACACAGCAATGTTTTTAACTATCTTGCCCTTACCGACGATATATTTGAGTTTATTGATGACAATGCCATAAATAATCCCATGATTATAGGTCATAGCATGGGCGGCAAGGTGGCAATGCGTCTTGCGCTTGAAAATCCGCATCTTGTCAGAAGGCTTGTGGTTGTTGACATAGGTTTGAAAGCTTATCCGCCGCGTCGGGATCATATAAAAATAATTGAGGCGATGAAATCGGTGGATATTGCAGGAGCAAAAAGACGAAGCGATGTTGAACGTCAGCTTGAAAAATACATTACCCGGGAGCGTATCAGGCTTTTTGTTATGAAAAATTTGCGCAGAAACAGCGATAACACTTTTGAATGGCGTATAAATATCGGCGGAATAGAGCCCGGACTGGGAAGTTTGCTCGATGCCGTTAATACAACCGCCGTTTTCGAAAAACCGACACTCTTTATTAAAGGGGGTAAATCGGATTATATTTTACTTGAAGACTTTCCCGTGATACGGAAAAACTTTCCAAATGCCGAAATAGTAACAATTGCAGGAACGTCGCATTGGGTTCATGTTGAAGCCCCCGAGGTTTTTTACCAACTTACAATGGGGTTTTTGACGGGAAATCCCGATTGGTTTGTTAATGACAAATCGGTAAAAAAAGCTTGAAAATGGAAGAAATGACCGGCATAATTGAGAAAGCGGCAAAAAAATTTTCATATAACGATGTGTCGGAAGAGCTGGCGGCAATAAAGGAATTTGAAAATAACGGGCAAAATGTCGATGTGGTTATTCTGGGACGTTTTAAAGCCGGTAAGAGTTCTTTCTTAAATTCGTTGCTGGACAAAAATATATTACCTGTTGGAGCCCTTCCCGTTACGGCTATTGTTACCGGAATTTCTTTTGCCGAGGAAGAAAAAGCCGTTGTCACTTTTTTGAACGGAAAAACCTTTGAAACAGGCATAAACAATTTGCCTCTATATGTTACCGAGAAAAATAATCCCGGAAACGGAAAAGGGGTGCTAATGGTGGATGTTTTTACTCCCGCCATGAAAAATTTGAAAAATATCAGGTTTGTTGATACTCCCGGGCTGGAAAGTGCTTTTAAACACAATAGCAAAGTTACCGAAAAATGGTATAACAAAATAGGTGCGGCACTGGTTGTTATCAATTCGACGCAGGCCTGTTCGGAAAGCGACGGCAAATTGATAAATACGGCTTTGGAACACAGTCCCGTAGTTAACATTGTGCTGAGCAAAACCGATATGCTGGGTGAAAAGGATTTTGTTGAGGTGTTTGATTTTGTAACAAACAGGATTGACGCTGAATATGACAAAGAAAAAGAGATAAAAATATTTCCATACTCTACAAAAAAGGAAACCGCCCTGTATTCAAAAAAAATTCTTGACGAACTACTATACCCTTTGAATGAAAATTTCTATTCGGTACGCCAATCGATTTACCGGCATAAAATGGAACATGTTAAAGATTTGACTCTGTCTTATTTGAAAATTAGCTATAAGTTGCGCCGGAAACAAGATTGGGAACGTCGTCAATTGAAAAGTAAAATTATTGACGAACAATTAAATATCAATTACATAAAAAACGAATTGTCACTAATTTCGATAAATTATACAGGAAAAACAAGAGAGATATTGCAAAAGGAACTTGTGGAAAAATATACCGAAAGGTTGACCGGAAAAATTACCGCCGATTTTGACCGCAATTTTGATAAATGGAAAGGTAACCTTGACAGGGTGGCACGGGAATATGAAAGGTGGTTGAAAGATAGTGTTCTAAAATATATTTCGGATATTGAAAAGGAGAACCGTCCGTTTGTTAACGGGTATGCGGCAAAAGCGGGAAAGCATTTTACAAATTATTGTAACGCTTTTAAATCGCGCATTAACGGGAATATTAAAAAAGTATTAAATGTTTCGTTGCCGTCCGATGAATTTTCGTTGGAAGTTGAACCGGTTGAAAAACCCGGTATCAGCACTTCGTGGGCTTTCGAAAGTCATATCGACCTTTTATGGTTCGTTATCCCCATGTTTATTTTCAGAGGTTATTTTAAAAAACATTTTCGAAAACAGCTTTCGGCCGAAATCGAGAAAAATCTCTACCGTCTTGCGGCACAACTGACAAAAAACATCAATGAGGGTATCGAAAAGTTACATCAAAAAAGTTTCGAATACATCACAAATCAGCTTGCCTTAATTGAGGGCTTGTTATCGGAAAAAAGCGACGACAGCGCCGTGGTTTTGGAATATATTGACAAACTTTCGTGACAATATGCCTTAATTCCGTAGTGTTGCCGCTATTTACTGATTAACTTGCAAGACTCCGTTAATTGTAATTGTAGCACCGTTTTCCAAATTTATTTTATTGCATTTCGCCGTATATCCGTTTGGAATAACGGGAAAGTTTCCTCCCGACGGCGAAGCAGGTATGGTAACATTGTACGACATGGTAGGGATAACCCCGTTGGACCAGTTCGACTCCACATCCCACTGGGCGGTATTGCCTGTCCACACGGTCTCGCCGGGCAATACATTAACCGTATAGTCTTCCACTTCGCCTTTCGAAGAGGCACCGCATGGCGACACGGTGGTATTAAACATGTTGCGTACACGCATTTTGGTATATCCCGTTTTTGCGTCTGCCGGAACGGTTACGGTTTCGTTCATGGTGAAATCGTTTATTAAATCTTTGAAGACAAGTTCGTTGTCGTCGTCAAAATCACCATCATGGTTCCAGTCAATCCATCCAGCGATGGAGTCAAGAATATTATAATACGAATAGAGTTTTACGGTAATTGGGTTGGATGTTCCCACGGTAATTTTGTTGCTCAAATTATCATAATCGGTGTAGGGGTTGTATCCGGTGTTATTGTTAATGGAGCCGAATGTAACATTGTTTATGTATGTGCCTCCTCCTCCCGATGCAGCACAATAGTTACTTACCCTGATGTAATCAGTTTTTATGGTTGAGTCGCTGCCGTTGGCGTTTGTTGCCGTTAATTTGACTTCGTAGTATCCCGTTGCCGTGAATTGCACCTCCGGATTTTCCGATATTGATGAAGTGCCGTTTACAAAAGTAACCGAAGAGGGTGAAAAGCTCCATTTCCATGAAGTAGGAATATTTATCGACAAATCGGTAAACGAAACGGTTTGATTGGTTTCGGGGACACGAATGTCGGCTTTGAACTCGGATATGGGAGGCGAGTTGGGAGGTGTGTAAAGTTCCGATTCCCACAACCCTCTCCCGCGGGTGGCGGCTCTAATTCTGCATAGGGCAAAACTGTTGTCGTAATATATTTCGAGTTCGTTTACCACAACATTGGGTAAACCGTTGTTAAACGGCGACCAGTTTCCCGCACCGCGTTTTAAGTAAACTCCCAAATCGGTACCGGCGTAGAGTTCGGTAACATCTGTTTCCAAGGTGTCTTGAATAACACACATAACAGGGATTTGGGGTAAACCCGCCGAGATATTTGTCCAAGTACTTCCACCGTCGGTGGTTTCAAAAACGCCGTCGCTGTTATATTGTCCCATTGACACCCATACACAATTTTCGTCGTCGTTTTTTACGGTAATATAAGTTATCGATGACGAGGCAACGGGCAATGTTCCGGTAATATTACTCCAATTGGCACCTCCGTCGGTAGTGCGCCAGAGGTGGCTTGGGTCGGCTGCATAAATGTACTGACTGTTGGAGGGTGCCACGGCTATACTTCTGATTTTACTCGACGAATTCATTGCGGATATTTTTGTCCAGCTGGCTCCCTGGTCGGTAGATTTCCAAACGTTATTCATACCTGCGTACAGTGTAAGGTGGTTGTTCGGGTCGATAACGTAAGGTGTTACCCAGTATCCGGTTTCGGTTAATCCGTTTGCGGGATTGCCGTTCGAGTCTTTTGTTATCCTTGTGCTGCTTGACCAATGGTTAGTGGTTCTTTTTATATCGCCGTTTTGGTAACAGCCGTATTGGGTATTGGCATCGGTATAGTCGATAATACATTCCATTCCGTCGCCTCCGAGAGCATTTGACCAGTTGCCTCCCGAGAGGTATTTTGTGCCGTTATCTTGCAATCCGGCAATTACTTCGGAAGACAATGTTTGTGACAATCCTATACGGTACAATTGGCTGGGTACCGTACCGTTTGTTTTATCCGTCCATGAAGTTCCTCCGTCCTGGGTTATGTATATTCCTCCGTCGTTTGTTTCAAACAGGGAATTATCGCTGCTTCTGAAACGTAACATATGTTTGTCGGCATGAACTACCGGAGCCCCGTTTTTATTGTAAGTGGTTGATGCTGTCCAGCAGTTTACCGCTGTCCAGGATGAACCTCCGTCGGTCGATTTAAAGGTTATTATGCCTCCGAGGAATAGTGTGTTTGCGTCGGTTGGGTCGCATGCCAACGCGAGGTCGTAGCCACCCTGCCCTGTTGTTCCCGAGCCGTCCGTGACAAGTCCCAACAGGTTGTGGTTTGCCGACGAACCGTCGTAAACTTTTGTAAATGTTGTGCCGCTGTCGGTCGATTTGTAAACAGCAAACAGTTTGCTTGAGTTGTTCGATTCAACGGCATATAGCCAAGCCGGTTGATTGGAACTTACGGCAAGTTCTATTCTTCTTCCGCCGGCATTGTAATCGTCAAGTACTTTTGTCCAGCTGGTTCCACCATCGGTCGATTTATAAATCATTCCTATTTTTGTGGCTGCATATATTGTAAGCGGGTCGCCGGGTTTTAGTTCCATATCGACATACATGTTGGCGGTTGTTTTTGTCCACGATGCTCCTCCGTCGGTGGTTTTGAAAAATCCCGTGTAGGTTCCTCCGGCACTTGAAGATGTTGCGGCATAAAGGGTATTGCTGTTTGCGGGGTCTGCAATAATTCTGTTCACAGTAACTTTTTCGCTTGCGTCGAAATTTAATCCCGTGGCAGACCATGTGGTACCCCCGTCGGTTGATTTCAGTACGCCTATGCCGTTATTGTCGTTCGATTGTCCTCCTCCCAGAGTCCACATGCTGCCTCCGTCCCTGTCGCCGGTGGCAATGTATATGGTATCGGAAGCGGTTGTTGCTCCCGCTAATACCACCAAATCGCTGACGCCGAGAACATCATTGTCGTCTGTCAGTGCCGTCCATGTTGAACCGTTGTCGGTGGTTTTCCACAACCCTCCCGAAGGAGAACCGGCATAATAGGTGTTGTTGTCGCCTGCTCTGAACTGAATACAGTTAAACCTTCCTATGCCGTAATATCCGCCGGGCGACGACGAGGGTCCCAGTTCGCTCCAAAAACCGTTTGAACTGGTAGTGCCTCTCGAACTCCTTATCTCTTTGCGGATATCAGCCCTGTCAACTGCCGGAAAGTTGCCCGTTGCACGATCAACCCTGTTTTCCCAATAGTATTCCCACCGTTTGAATTGTTTCCAGCCGGCAGCCTTTTTTCTTACTCCGTTTTCGGTATAATATCCATCTTTTACGTTATATGGAGCCCAATGGTCGTAAAACTCTTTTTGAATGTCGTAAAATGTTTTTCCCGTCTTGTATTTTTTTCCGGAAACATTAAGTGACGGTTTTTGCGGGTATGCCAGTAATCCGGCAAACAACACAATAACCAATAAAAAGGAGGACTTTTTTGACATAATATATTGATTTTGAGGTGAATTTTAATTTCAGGAGAAAAAAATAATATAGTTGTATCAAATTATGTTAATATATATTTTTTTCAAAAATATAAAATTTTTGTGATTTACTCCCGTGTAAAGTGTATCCTTTTAATAACCCAGATGTTTTAATAAAGTTTTATTAACGGTCTCGGCTATGAGAAGTGCGGGTTTTAACGCTACTCATTATCAAACCGCTATGTTGTTTGTTTTTATTCATTACTTTTATTATTATCACTTTATCCAGCATTGCTTATAGCCATTGTTATGCGGTCGGATTTTATTCATTTATTTTTTCTCGAAGTTTGTCATACTTACTTCTTAAAGTCCTTAATTGAAAGAGAACATTATCTAATGAGATTCTATGAAGTTTATTTGCATTATGCCCTTTGTAAAAGTCAGGATTACGCCAATACAAGTGTTTTTCAAATGTTAAGTCAGCAAGTTCTGCACCATTTCGAATATTTCTAATAGCTCTTGATGTATCTTCCCACAATGTTGCAAGTCTCGGATTAGGCTCTCTATCATTAGTTTGTCCTATAAATGCAACTGTTTCTGAGAGAGCATATTCAAGAAGTCTAATAGCTTCTCCTAATTTATAAAATTGTTCTTTGTCGTCAGGTTCTTGACGATTAGCAGCTTTTTTGAAGTGGTCTAATTTCAACTGAAAAGCTGCTACTGCGAGCTGAATTGAACCGATTAAAATATTGAAGTCCATATTATCCCCAAATGTTTGGATTAGTTAAAATATTTGCAAGTATGTTTGATGCAACATCACTTCCGAAAGACTTTATTTTATCAATAATCTTTCGTTTCTTAACAGATTTTGGTTCGTCTAACTTCATCAATTCATTTACCTCTCTCAATTGCGAAACTGTTAATTCGTCTTCAAGAGCGGAGATGAGT
>CAZJUQ010000042.1:0-29864 GCA_964549335.1 uncultured Lentimicrobiaceae bacterium
ATGGATAAACAGAAAAACAAATCAATAAAATGCGGACCGTCCCATACCCGCCCACATCAAGCCTGTTAGTAACGGCGAAAGCACACTGAAAAACGGTTTACTGTCCCATATCCAATCCCGAACAAAAATCCAAGAAAACATTTTCAATCTACCAATTCTGTTAATGGGAATGGCAAAGATATGATGAATAAAAATATTTGTACATTTGTTTACTAAATCAGTCCAAATAATAGGGGGTTGGTGCAAAATGCTAACAAAAAAAATAGTGGTACGCTAACCCGTATCACATCTTTATAAAATTTTCAAAAAGATACTGTACATACGAAAATCCCTCTTTTTTCATTGAGTCTATCTTATCTTTCGGGGCGGTAAACTTCCATATACGATATGGCTTCATGCTGACTATAAGTTCGCCGTACGGACGTTTCCACCCGAAACCGTTGTACAAATCGAAATATGCAAAATGCTGAACATAGGGATTAAAAATATTTTTGCTCCAGAAAAATTCGCCGGACGGCAAACCCAATTGATGAAGCAATGTTGCCGTTACATCAACGTTTCCCATTAGTGTGTTGTTTTGTTTCCCCCTGTATTCTTTCTTTAATGCTCCTCCGGTAATAAGCAAAGGTATTTTGTGGTATTCGAACGAGCCCAAATGATAATTGTGATACGAAGCGTGCGAGTGATCGGCCATAACAATAAAAAGAGTACTGTCCCACCAGCTTTGTTGCTTTGCTTTTCTGAAAAAGTCGCCCAAACATTTATCGGTATAATGCGCCGAATTAACAAATTTATTTTCCAATTTCACCCATTTCATAGGCCAGCCGCCAGGCACATCGTATGGTGAGTGCGAACTCAAGGTAAAAGCATTTGCAAAAAAGGGACGTTTCATTTTTCCCATGTCATTCAAAAACCGCTCTAACATATATTCGTCGGGGACACCGAGTCTTTGGCGCGGTATCGATTTGTCGAAATCTTTACCCTCCACCACCCTGTCGAAACCGTTGGAGATAATAAACGAACGTATATTGCCGTAAATAAGTTGCCCACCGAAATAGAAAGAGCTGAAATATCCCTCCCCGTTCAATATTTTTACCAAACTCGGCACCGATTTGTACTTTTCGGGGTGTGCCGTCAAGGTGGTAATAGGTATGGAGGGCAACCCCGCATATAAACTTCCCAGCGCTTGTTGCGAACGGTTACCGGAAGCATAAAAATTTGTAAACAGGAGACCATCTTTCTCCATTTGGTGAAAATTGGGAGCTATACGCGGGTCGCCTCCCAACGACTCTATTAAATCGCCCGAGAAACTCTCCAAAAATATAACAACTATATTCGGCTTTTTAATATTTAAAATGTTTACTGTTGTATCTTTTGGCACATAGTGCAGCCGCTTTACAACACGTTCGGCTTCCCTGTCATCAAGCGTCTTAAATACGTTGTGCTTAAACATCGTAAAATAATCAATAGTGTTATACACTAAATTGTATGCAGGATTTACAGCCCCCATGTTTAGAATGCGGTGTTTCGAAAAGTACGATTCGCTCAGCGAAATGGGTATGGCTTCCAACCCCCCTCTTATACCTATGAACATAATTGCAGCCAACACAAAACCGTTAACCGTTTTCCAAAATCCCCTGCCGCCCTGTTTCTCTCTTAAAGATACGAAAACAAACTTTTTATACAAAAAATAAAAAACAAAAAACTGTACTGTTACCATTGCAAAAAAGAGCACCGTCTCCGTTATTGTTGCCGAGCGAAACACTTCGCCCGGATGCTTAAAATAGATAAGCGCTTTAAAAGAGAGTTTGGTTTTCCACTCACCGTAGAGCCCGGTTTCGCCGGCCGAAATCATTAAATATACCAATAAAACTATAGCGGTATATACTTTGTTTAGCACATCCAACACCCTGCTGCCCCTGAATTGGGAAAAAACCAAAAGTAAAAAGGGAAATATTAAAATGTAAACAGCCGTGGAGGTATCAAGTTTGAAAGCTGCAACAAAAGAGTATAAAACTTCTGTCAACGGAATGTCGTCGGCAGAAATCAATTGGTTGTAATAGACAAAAAATATTATCCTTTGAAGAGCAAAAACCGTAAGCCAAAAAAGATATTGTTTTAACAACGAAAAATATATTCTCATCTCCAAATCCGTTTAACGGGCAAAATTAATTTTATTGGGACAATTATACCCCTGTACCGAAAAAAATATCCGCATTAACTTATAGAGGCATACCATTAATAAACTTTAACCTGTTTTCTTTTCAATTTATAATACATAAACGTAAATTTGCAGCAAAAAAAAACCGGAATGGACATTAAAAAAAATTTGGAAGCCATACGTTCGGAACTGCCCGTTAACGTCAAATTGATTGCCGTATCGAAAACAAAGCCCGTATCAATGATTCAAGAAGCATACAATGCCGGGCAAAAAGTTTTCGGAGAAAACAAAGCGCAGGAGATGGCGGCAAAATATCCGCAATTGCCGAAGGATATAGAATGGCACTTCATAGGTCACATGCAGTCAAATAAAGTTAAATACATTGCTCCGTTTGTAAGCCTTATCCACTCGGTTGACAGCTTAAAACTGCTTAAAGAGATAAACAAACAGGCATTGAAAAACAACAGAACCATCGATTGCTTGCTGCAATTCCATATAGCCTCCGAAGAGACCAAATTCGGATTAAACCTTGAAGAAGCCGGCGCCATTTTGACAAACGGCGAATTCATGGAATTGAAAAACGTTCGGATATGCGGTGTTATGGGAATGGCAACATTTACCAGCAACAACAATGTAATAAGAAAAGAATTTAAAAATCTGAAAAACATTTTCGAAAAACTGAAAAACAAATATTTCGACGATAAAAAATATTTTAAAGAGATAAGCATGGGCATGTCGGGCGATTACAAAATCGCCGTTGAAGAGGGAAGCACCATGGTACGTATCGGTACAAAAATCTTCGGAGAAAGAAACATACATTGATTACGGTTAATAAATCTTTTTGATAAAAAAATTGTTGTTTCTCTATTTTTTTTATTTTTACTCTCTGAAAAAATAATCCTTAAAAAGAAAAATATATAGCGTTATGAAATTTATAATATCAAGTGCAACATTACTAAAGGGTTTACAAAACATCAGCGGGATAATGAGTTCGAATTTGGCATTGCCCATCCTCGACGACTTTTTGTTCGAATTGTCACCCGACAATCAATTGACATTGACCGCCACCGACCTTGAGACAACAATCAGCGTAAAGATTAACGTTGACATGTCGGAAGAGAGCGGACAAATAGCAATTCCCGCAAAAATATTGCTCGAAATAATGAAAACCCTGCCCGATTTACCCGTAACGTTTGAGATTAACAACGAGAACCAACAAGTGGAACTGCTGGCAGGCGAAGGAAAATACAAACTCATAGGACACAAAAGCGATGAATTTCCCCAAATACCCGAAATTGAAGAACCGCAAAAACTGGAACTCAATGCCGACCTCCTTTTAAATGCATTTAACAAAACAATATTCGCCACCGGCAACGACGAAACACGTCCCGTTATGTCGGGTGTTTTTTGCGAAATAAAAAACGACCACATATCATTTGTTGCCACCGATGCACACAAATTGGTACGGTACCGCCGTCACGATATAAAATCGGAAATAGACGAAGGAATTATTTTGCCCCGCAAACCGCTGAACCATTTGCGCGGCATCCTTCCTAACGACGAAGATGTAAAAGTCGATTTCGAGTTTAACGCCAAATACGCACTTATGAAATTCGAAAACACTACCGTTGTATGCCGGCTTATTGAAGGTAAATATCCCAAATACGAAGCCGTTATTCCTTCGTCAAACCCTTACAAACTTACGGTTGACCGCAAAAGCCTCTTAAATTCGTTGCGTAGAGTCTCTATATTCGGAAGCAAATCGACACACCTGGTGCGTTTTAAAATATCGGGGCAAGAACTGGTAATTTCAGCCGAAGATATTGATTACCTGAGCGAAGGTAAAGAGAGGTTGAGTTGCAATTACGAAGGCGACGACATGGAAATAGGTTTCAATGCACGATTTATGCAAGAGATGCTAAACAACCTCGACTCCGAAAACATCGACATCGAACTTTCACAACCCAACAGGGCGGGCATCATTCATCCCGAAGGAAACAGCAACGAAGGTGAAGACATTTTAATGCTCTTGATGCCTCTTATGCTTTCGCAAAACTAAATTGACATGAAAAGGGCTTTTCAGCTATCTCTATTCTTATTTGCCGTTTTGTTAACCGCAGAAACGGCAACGGGTCAACATATTGTGGTAAAAAGCAGTGATGTTGCCGCAAATAATACGGGAAACGGTTTTTTTTACTCGCTCCCTAAAACGGTATTCAAAATTGATGTTACGGTAGAAACGGTAAAAAAGATTAAAGGACCCCTGTCGGACTACACTCTTCAATACCTCGGCACGGGAAATTACATTAAAAAAAATTCGGAATCATCAAAAGTTATCGACATAAAAGTAACACCCGTTACCGTTGCCGACCCGGAACAAACCTACTGGGTACAATTTCCCGCCGAAAAACCCAAAGAGAAAGAACAGGTAAACGAAACTTTTATTCTTAGTCCGTTCGGCACATTGCTGTCGTACAACGAAAATCAATCCGGCATCAGCTTGCCCCAAAACCAAAAGATAATAGAAAACAACAGGGTGATTTTTTTAAGCGACAATACGGATGCTTTTACAAAATATGCCGCATACAACCGGAGGAAAAAAATAGACACCGTCATCAGGAAAATAACAATCGATACGGTTACAATCAATAGGTTCCTGTTTAAAACATCGTGGATTGACATAAGCGAAGACGAAAAAGCAGATGACGCGGCAAAACAAATATCAAAAATAAGAGAAGCACGTTATAACCTTTTGACGGGATTTCAGGAAGTTAACTACGGCGAAAGCATTAAATATATGGATAGCCAATTGCAAAAATTAGAACACCGCTATCTGGAACTCTTTTTGGGCAAAGAGGTAAAATCGGTAACCACAAGGAGCTTTATTTTTACACCTTCGAAAAATCATACCGGCGAAGCCCTTATGAGTTTCAACACCCCCGAAAATGTAACAAAAACCCTGACCGTAAAAATTTCGGATATAGTTAAACCCGTTGACACAAAAACCACTCCCCCGCCCAAAACCGACAACATATATTACCGTATTCCGGCAACTGCCACACTCGAAGTGAATATCGGTTCCGGCAACATTTATAAAAGCATACTGCCGGTACCACAATTGGGAGAGATATCGTCAGTACCACTGGGAAAAAACAAACTTCAATTCGATTTTAATACGGGGATGCTCACCAAATTTAAAAAGTAGCAAAAAGGCAATTTCCCCTTTTGCAGGCACCATTTAAAAAAAAATCCCGGAGAAAACATTCCCGGGATTATATTGCGGAGAGAGGGGGATTCGAACCCCCGGTACCCTTTGACAGGTACGCCGGTTTAGCAAACCGGTGGTTTCAGCCACTCACCCACCTCTCCATATGTGGTTGTTCAACCGAATAAACAATTTAATATTTATAAGAACCATTAGGTCGGGGTAGTAGGATTCGAACCTACGACCCCCTGCTCCCAAAGCAGGTGCGCTAACCGGACTGCGCTATACCCCGCACACTATTTTCATGAACCCTCCCCCACTGTTTTAGGGACTGCAAAAATAGAACATTGTTTTTTATGTGCAAATTTTTAGAGTAAATTTTTTTGCTCTCTGCAAACCCATTAACAAACAAACACAATCATCACACATTAAAGCGTATATGTAAAATATCACCGTCTTCGACAACATAATTTTTTCCTTCCACATGAAATTTTCCGGCCTCTTTCACCGCCTGTTCCGAACCGTATTTTATAAAATCGTCATACTTTATCACTTCGGCACGTATGAAACCACGTTCCAAATCGCTGTGAATAACACCTGCGGCTTGGGGAGCCGTCATCCCTTTACGGATGGTCCATGCACGGTTCTCGGTTTTACCTATGGTAAAAAATGACTGCAAGTTCAAAATATCGTATGCAGCACGTATCAATTTGTTTACTCCGGGTTCGGCAAGTCCGGCATCTTCAAGAAAAGCTTTTCTGTCGTTTTCGTCGTCAAGTTCGGCAATTTCGGCTTCCAACTCTCCGGCAATCAACAAAACCTTAGCATTTTCACCGAGTGCTTTTTTAACCTTTTCCACATATTCGTTTCCATTTATTGCCGATTCGTCGTCAACATTACAGACATAAATAACCGGTTTGGCCGTAAGCAAAAGCAAATCGCGTACATATTCCCTCTCTTTTTCGTCAACGGGAGCATCTATTGCGTTACCGAAATTTTCAAGGTGCTCTTTGTACACTTGCAACACCTCAACTCCGTGTTTTGCCTCTTTGTTTCCCGTTTTTGCAAGTTTTTCCAAACGTTGAAGCTTACGCGTCACCAGTTCAAGGTCGCGCACCTGAAGTTCAAAATCAACAATTTCCAAATCGCGTACCGGATCTACCGAACCTTCGATATGGGGTAAATTGTCGTCATCGAAACAACGCAACACATGTATTAGGGCATCGGTTTGTTGTATGTCGGCCAAAAATTTGTTTCCCACACCTTCGCCGTGGCTCGCCCCTTTTGCCAAACCGGGAAGGTCGACAATTTCCACGGTGGCGGGAACAACCTTGTCGGCAGGCAAAAGTTTGTCTATTTCGTATAACCTGCCGTCGGGTACGTCAACAACTCCGATATTCGACTTGGTGGCGCTGAAAGCATAGTTGCTGCTTTCGGCTTTTGTGTTCGACATACAATTGAAAATGGTGGTCTTCCCCGTATTCGTAAGACCTATAATTCCGCAATTCAGTGCCATATCTCAGCTGTTTTAATTGTGGTGCAAAGATATGATAACCTTTTAACCTGCCAATATATTCGACAAAATATGAATATGTAACATGTTAAATTAATTTTGTCCCTCTTTGGCATGTTTCCACCTCTTATGCGACCAAAGCCAGTTGGCGGGTTGTTTTCTTATTATACTTTCCAGCTTCATGGCATAGAGTTCCGTAATTTTACCGCTGCCGTATTCTGCGGGATTTTCCGCCAACACATAAAACTTATACTCGTAGTAACCTCTTTTCACTCTCGTTACTTCTCCAAACAGAACGGGTATATCGTATTTTCGCGAAAGTATTTCGGCACCTCTTAAAAAAGGGGTCTCCCTGCCGAAAAAATTTACCCATACCGATTTCGTCTTATTGGAAGGATTTTGGTCTGCTATTAATATAAACCCCGTATTTTTATTTACATATTTGTTAAAATAGTATCCCGTCTCCCTGAGCGTTGCCAAAACCGCTCCCGCCTTCTTTCTTACCCTCTTCATATACTTATCCATATATCCGTTAGCCAACGGTTTGTATATTATCACAATATTACTTTCAACCGATTGTTCCGAAAAATCGAGATGTACAGGTAACGCACTTGTCCCCCACTCCCAATTGTTATAATGGGCACCAAGCATCATAACACTTTTACCGTTTTTAAAGTACGACAATACCAAATCTCTGTTCGTTATTTTGTACCTTCGGGCAATCTCCTCTTTATCCATTGTAAAAGCTTTAAATCCTTCCAAGGTTATATCGGCAAGATTTTTATAGGTTTGCCCTACAATGCGTTTAATCTCTTCTTTGCCCTTTTCCGGAAAGGCGTTTTCAAGATTGCGGAAAATCACCCCTTTCCGGTATCCTATTATCCTGTACAAAACAAAAGCGAAAACATCGGACAACAGATATAAAACCCTGAACGGTAATATGCCTATTACAATAACAAAAAACTTAAAAAAGAGAAACGAAATAAAATTCATGTACCATTTTTTTCACTTGCAAAATAAAAGCAATACTTCGTCTTTAACAAATTTAATTGTCAATATATCTTTTTTGGAGAAACAATTCCCAATTTTGGAATTTTCAGGTTCCGTAAAAAGAAAGCTTTTAACAGCCGGCTATTGTCCGGCAATACACAAAGAAAGGTTAAAAGACTGTTTTCCTGTTAGTTAAGTGTAATATGCCGATTTTTTAAATACAAAACGGAACATTATTTGATTTTCACCGTTAAAGGATAAAAAAAAGATAAAGCTATGAAAACAAGATTATTATTTACTGCCGCAATTGCTTTTTTATTGGCAATGGGGTTTCAGTCGTGTCACGATGACGACAATCCCGCACCAACAAAGCCCTCTATGGAAGATTTGAAAATTCCCGACGGGTTTACCTTTGAATCGACCCGTGAAGTAACCGTTACGGTAAAAATGCCCGATTCGGTAAGTTTCGAAGACATGCGAAGCAGGTTTGACATTTATACCGCCAATCCTTCGGAGGGAGGAAAACTTATAACCTCCGGAAGTTTTGACGTTAACGGTCAGTGGACAGGAGAAATCCGTGTTCCTACCGCACTACAAGAGATATACGTGGAAACCATTGCAGGGGCGGTTACCGTCTCCATTGCCCAAGGCACCGGAACAAAAGAGGGAGGTGTAATTATCGATTTCGGCGATGATTACGGATATACCCCTCCCGACACTACCGAACCCGATATGAAATCTTTATATGCGGGTGGCGTACAGGCAAAAAATTCAACCGCACTGCTGAAAGGGAGAAACAACCTGGTAGGTAATGCCGATTTCGAAAACGATGATTTCGGCACCATACAATACTGGTCATCTTCCCACCCCGTTGACGGAAGATGGTATTTTACACAATATACCGGCAGTATGGAATGGTACGACGACGGCGGAAACCATGTAATAAGAACTCCCATGAACAATACCGGCGGTTGGTACCATCATTATTACGGTGGTGCGGCTCAAATGATTGACGCATCTCCGTCTGATGTGGTTACCTTCTCGGCTGACATCAAAGGCGTGGGAAACAGCAACAGTTTATATGCTTATCTGTATCTAATCCCCGTCAACTCATCAAACCACCCCTTAGGATATTACTGTGTCAGGTACTACCATCCCGGAAACAGCTGGGTAAACAAAACCGTGGTAGCTACCATGCCTTCGGGAACGGCACATTGTAAGATACTTATTTGGACACACGACTATTCAAATACAGCTTCGGTTTACGTTGATAACGTAGTTGTTACAGGACCTGTTACCGACTCGGACGGCGACGGAGTTGACGACGATTTGGATGACTATCCTGACGACCCTGACCGCGCATTCAATGTATTCTATCCCAACAGCACCGACTGGGGAACATTTGCTTACGAAGATTTATGGCCGGGAAAAGGCGATTACGATTTTAACGACCTTATTTTGGATTATCATTTTAAATCGGTATTAAACTCAAATAACGAATTGGTGGAATTTTTTACCGATTATTCAGTACGTGCCGTGGGTGCAAGTCTCGAAAACGGTTTCGGATTTATGCTCGGCGGCGACCCCTCCAACGTGGCTTCGGTTACCGGCACAAATCTTACGGAAAATTACATTTCGTTGGCTGCCAACGGCACCGAACAAGGACAAACCAATACGGTTATCATACTTTTCGACAATGCTTTCGAAAATATAGGTTCATCGGGCTCAACTTTCATAAACACAAAACCCGACATTCCGTATGTTGATCCCGACACAAGTCAATTGCACGTTCTTTACGCAACACCCGTTTCGGTAACCACCACAGGAACCGCTCCTTACAATCCTTTCCTTATTGTGGACAAAGATAGGGGTAAGGAGGTTCACCTCGCAGGTAAAGAACCGACAGATTTAGTCGATACTTCCTACTTCGGCCAGTGGTTCGACGATTCCGACCCGGCTACAGGAAAGTATTACCAATCGGCCACAAATCTTCCTTGGGCTATCGACCTGCCGGTTGCATTCGACTATCCCGTTGAACAAGTTCAAATATTAAATGCATATACACATTTCCAACAATGGGCAGAATCGGGTGGTAGCGACTATCCCGATTGGTATAAAGACTTGAGCGGATACCGTGTGACTGAAAATATATATTCGCCCCCAGGCAGTAACAATAAATAATATCTCAAATTCCTGTTTTTAAACTCGCTTCACTTGAGGCGAGTTTTTTTTTGAAACCGTTTTTCCCGTATTGGGAACTTGTTGCAAACACGGAAACTTGCAAGATGCTGATTTTCCCCACATTAGCAACTCATATAATAACGGCATATATATTGTTTTTAATAAATAGAATTTTTAAGGAAGCAGAGAGAAAAGAAAATATTCGGAGTATAAAAGCGTAACTGTTTCCTAAAAAAGGCTTTACTATAGTTACTCCTGAGTCCGGACCGATACTGTCCGGACTTTTTTTTCAGCTTACCAACACTCCTTCGACGGAAAAGTGGGATGCCGATTCTATTTTTACTTTAGCAAAGTTTCCGATAAGGCTTTCGTCGTCCGATTTAAAGCGAACAATAATTTTTCCTTCGGTAAGAGCCGAAAGAAATCCCGATTTTCTGTCTCTTCCTCTGACAATTACATCGAATGTTTTACCTATCATGTTTTTATTGTATTCAAAAGAGTATTTCATCAGTTCAGCGGTAAGCAAATGATAACGGCGTTTTTTCTCTTCTTTGGGGATATCGTCGGCCCATTTTGAGCTCACTGCACCGGGACGCGGAGAGTACTGAGCTATGTATGCCATATTATATTTAAATTCCCGCATTATTTTTACGGTATTTTGAAACTGTTCTTCGGTTTCGCCCGTAAATCCCACGATAATATCTGTAAATATTGTCGCTTCCGGCAATATTTTACGGATACTTTCAACTATTCCGCGATAACGTTCCACGGTATGATTTCTATTCATATGCTCAAGCACGGTATCGTCGCCCGATTGTATCGGAAGGTGAATCTGTTTTGCCAAATTGGGATACTTTGCAATGGTTTCCAAAACATCGCCGGTCATATCGCGGGGGTGCGGCGATGTAAAATAGACCCAAAACCGTTTACCCGAAGCAACTCCGAATTTACCTATTTCGTCAAGCAGTTGCGAGAAAGTAAGCTCCTCCCCTTTTTTGTCCAATCCGTACGAATTTACATTTTGTCCCAACAGGGTAATGGATTTATATCCCCTTTCCACAAGGTTTTTCAATTCCGCCAGTATCTCTTTTGACGAACGCGAAACTTCGCGTCCGCGTGTATATGGTACGGCACAATAGGTGCAAAATTTGTTGCATCCGTTTTGAATGGGTATAAAAGCCTCCCACCCCGAGCTGTATTTGGGAGTGATATGCCAAAAATCTTCAATACCTTTTTCCGGATGTTTTATTTTTTCGTCATTCAAGTGCAGTTCGGCTTTTGCCAGTTTAAATTCCGCTTCGTTTTTTGTTTCCGGTTCCGGCAAATCGAGGCGTGCCAACTCTTGGTCTTGCGAATACAATCCTGCAGGAGTAACTATTCCGTATTGTTGTATCATTACGGGAAAAGCCGGCAGCTCTGCCATGGCAAAAACCAAATCGAACATTTTCAGAAATCTTTTGCGGTCGGCAGGCAAAACACATCCCGTAACAAAGGTTACCAGATTCTTTCTATTTTTCCACTTGTTCCATTTCTGTATCCTCGTATATACTTTGTCAATGGCTTTCTGACGCACCGAACATGCTATTACACCGAGCAGGTTTGCCTCCTCCTCGTTATCGGTATGCTCGAAACCCAATTCACTTAACACTTTTTGCACCCGTTCGCCGTCCGAAATATTCATTTGGCACCCGAGTTGAACTATATGATATTTCATTCCGTTTCCCGTTTTGAGTTAATAAGCCTTTTAAATATTGATAAATCAGCAGTTATTTAAGCGGAGGCAAAAGTATGAGTTTTTCCTTTTACGGAAACACATTCTCTTTTTGTTATATAAACATCATATAAAGTGCGATAACCGTAAAGATTAAATAGATGTTATATAAATAAGAGAGTTGCCGGAAAAATGAAAATAATTGTTAAAATAATGCGTTACAAGATAGATAATTTCTACTTTTACTTTTTAAAAAACAGGTTTATGAAAAGAAAAAATATATTTATCCTCCTCGGACTTTTATTGCTGGTATTTATAGTTTGGTATTTTACACGAACCACACAAAGTGCCGGGGAAAGTATAAAAGTGGCTGTAAAACAAGGAAAATTTATCATTGACGTAACGACAACCGGCGAGTTGGAAGCCCGCAGCAGCGAAAAAATCATGGGACCCAATCCCACGGGACTGCGAAATGCAAGAATATGGCAATACCGCATTGAGGATATTATTCCCGACGGCACCGTTGTCGATTCGGGCGCATGGGTGGCAACTCTCGACCGCAGCGATTTGGAAAACAAAATAAAAGACCAGGAATTAAATGTTGAAAAACTTCAAAACCAATATATTAAAACGCAGCTCGACACCACAATGACGTTAAGAAATGCCCGTGACGAGTTAATTAACATGAAATATTCGCTCGAAGAGAAACAAATTGTGGTTGACCAGTCGATATACGAACCTCCGGCCACACAACGTCAGGCAAAACTCGACCTTGAAAGGACACTGAGAACTTACAAGCAGACAAAAATGAACTATAAACTCAAACTTGAAAAAGCCGCTGCCGACATGAAAGAGGTGGAAGCGAACCTTAACAAAGCGAAAAGGAAATTGCGCGAGTTTCTCGACCTGAAAAAAGAGTTTGTAATAAAAGCCCCGAAAGCGGGAATGGTAATATACCAACGCGGTTGGGACGGCAAAAAACAGGGAGCGGGAGCACAAATATCAACTTGGGACAATGTGGTGGCAACGCTTCCCAATCTCTCGGCAATGAACAGTAAAACTTTTGTTAACGAAATAGACATAAGCAGGGTAAAAAAAGGACAAAAAGCGGAAGTGACCATTGACGCATTCCCCGACAAAAAATTTGACGGCATAGTATCGAAAGTGGCTAACATAGGTCAACAAATGCGTAATTCAAATGCAAAAGTTTTCGAGGTGATTATCGAAATTAACGGTTACGACTCGGTATTGCGTCCGGCAATGACGACAAAAAACAGAATTATCACCGAAATTATCGATTCAGCCACCTTTATTCCTATCGAATGTTTACACAGCAACGACTCCATCAGTTATGTCTATACAGGACATCATAAACAACAGGTTATTCCGGGAAAAAGTAACGACAACGACATAATTATACTTGCAGGATTGAAACCGGGAGAAGAGGTATATCTTATTGAACCGGAAGATGCTGCCGGTTGGGACATGGAGTACCTTCCCGGTGACGTTATCAAAAAATTCAAGAAAAAAGAGAGGGAAAAGCGTATTGCCGATTCGTTGCAAAACGTAAAACAGAAAATTCATATGCAGGGAAAAACCTTTATCATCAACGGAAAAAAAATAACCGTGGGTAACGATGCTAAAATCTCCATTGAAAAAAGCAAAGGAAAAGGTAAAAAGTCGAAACGAAAAGAGAGCAAATAACAACACTAATCAATTTCCGTAATAATTTTATTAACTAAAAACCGGTAAATCAAATTGGAACGATATTTACAAATATTATCAATTTCGCTTGAGGCGGTATTTTCCAACAAAATCCGCTCCATGCTGACGGCTTTGGGGATTATTTTCGGTGTTGCCGCTGTTATTGCGATGATGGCAATAGGAAACGGCGCACGTCAGGAAATATTGGAACAGATAAAACTGGTAGGTGTAAACAACATCATAATTACCCCCATACTTCAAGACCAAAATTCCGACGAAAACAACCAGGAAGAGGAGGGTAAAACTTTACACAAAAAATACTCTCCCGGACTTACCCTGAAAGATGCCGAAAACATAAAAAACACCTTGAACACCGTAGCTTTGGTAAGTTCGGAAGTTGTTTACCCGAGTTTGGGCAGCCGCAAAGGAAAAAAAACCAAGGTAAAACTTTCGGGTGTAACCACCGACTTTTTTAAAATTTATAACATTGAACTTAAAGACGGTGTGTTATTCAACGATATTCAAGCCGAAGAGGGAGCTCCAGTATGCATAATAGGACCCGAAGTTGAGTCGAAACTTTTTCCAAAAGAAAAAGCCATAGGCAAATTTTTGAAAGCCGAAAATATATGGATGAAAGTTATAGGCGTTATAAGGGGAATAAAAGTCGATAAAAAGGATAACAATCTCGGGGTTTCGGATTACAACACCACTGTTTTCACCCCCCTCAAAACTCTGTTTTTAAGACACAAAGACAGGTCGATGGTAAACAAGTCGAAACTTACGGGAGGCGGAACCACAATATTTTTCGGGGGAGGATCAATTACCTATAACAACGATGAAGAGAAGGGAGAAAAAAACGAAAACCAGTTGGATAAGATTGTTGTCCAGGTTACCGAAAGCGACGAACTTGCCATTACGGCAAAGGCTATCGACAAAATTCTCGACCGGCGGCATCACAACCAAAAGGATTACGAAATAAAAATCCCGGAACTTCTTTTAAAACAGGAGCAAAAGACCAAAGACATTTTTAATATAGTACTTGGTGCCATTGCCGGCATATCGCTTATTGTGGGCGGAATAGGAATTATGAACATTATGCTTGCTTCGGTAATGGAACGCATACGCGAGATTGGTGTAAGACGTGCCATAGGAGCCACAAAAAAAGATATTATTTTCCAATTTCTTACCGAATCGGTATTTATAAGCGTAACGGGAGGTATTATTGGTATTTTGCTCGGGGTGGTTATGGCCAAAATAATTACCGTTTCCACCGGTATATCAACCATTGTATCCCTCTGGTCAATATTCATTTCGTTCGGTGTGGCTGCCGGAGTAGGTATTATTTTCGGTTATTTGCCGGCAAAAAAAGCTTCGGAACAAGACCCCGTGGAATCGTTAAGACACGATTAAAACGACCATTTTAATCTTACGTAATACATCTGACCGTAATCGCCGAATTCGGCTCCCTGTTTCCCCGCAAACAGTTGTGCCATAACAAGAAAATCCAAATCGCCGGTAAGACTGAAATCGACATTGGGACCAATGAACAGCGATTTGTCGTATGGATTATATATTGTTGACACGTCGGCTTTTATCAATGGTGTAACGGGGTACGACAGTTGCATAAAAAGGTCGCAACGCGATAGCGAGAGGGTTTTAGGGTTCATATTTCCGAGAAACAAAAAGGCACCCATTCCCGCATTGTCCGTGGTTCCTTTACTGTTGTACAAAACCGAGCCGTTAACGAAAATACCGTTTTTAAAAGTGTAGTTTATGCTTAGCGACGCGACCAGTTGTCCCGTGGTGTCAGCGAAATTATCTGCATCTCTGAAATAACTTGCTTCGCCTGTAAATCCCGCACCGCCAATTTGTCCCGACCATCCTGCCGCAGCAACCACTTCGTCATTCATAACGCCGCCGATAATCTGCACATCGTAATTCAGGACATTAAATTTGTACATAGCCGCTGCCGTCACCCTTTTATTGTTATCCGATTTCACGGCAAATTGAAACGAGGAAAAATCTCCGGTATAGTATTGCAATAACAGGGCGTCACTACCGGGACGTTCCACATAATCGAAGTCAAAAAAATTATATGTATTAAAAATATCGTTGGGGTTCCAAATAAGGTTCAACCCCCAGTTTATCCGTTGCCTTCCGGCGGTAATTTCAAGATTACCGAATGTATATTTAACATTCAGCCTGTCGATATTTGTATAAAAAAGGTAAGATGTGTCTTTTGCTATTTTAAAGGTCATATCCGCATATCCGTAATCTTTCAGCAAGATATCGGCATACAGGGGATAAAAATCCGCCATCAGTGTTCCGAAATTAAAATTATTTCTCATGCCGGCATGAAATTCGAACGAATTAGACGGATACCACCTCATATCGAGGCGGTTGTACAATCCCGAAACATTTGTCCAATGTGCACTGTTACGGGGCGCCCAGGTATTATTCAAATATTCGAAGTAGCCTCTAACCTCAAAATTGTTTTGTGCAAAACCGCTTTTTGCCGCGACCGAAACCGCAAACAGCAGTAAAACCATTTTGGCTGCCGCAATCCGTGTTATCATGTTATCACACAAATTTTTCATCATTCACAACTTTACCGTCGTCAATGGTTATAATGCGTCCGGCTTTGTCCATCACCCGTTTGTCGTGTGTGGCAAAAATAAAAGTGGTATTGTATTTTCGATTCATTTCAGCCATAATATCGAGCAATTCGTTTGTGGATTTTGAATCGAGATTTGCGGTAGGTTCGTCGGCGATAACAAATTTCGGCTGCGAGGCAAGTGCCCGTGCAACGGCAACACGTTGTTGCTGTCCGCCCGACAGTTGTCCCGGTTTATGGTCCATTTTCCCTTCCAGTCCGACGGCTTTAAGGAGTTCCAAAGCTTTGCGTTTGCGCTCCTCCTTGGGGCGTTTTTGCAAAACCATAACAAACTCGGTATTCTCTTTTGCAGTGAGCACCGGAATAAGATTGTATGCCTGAAAAACAAATCCTATGTTATGAAGTCTGAAATCCACCAATTTTCCCGCCGACAGGTTACCGATATTTGTCCCGTTAATATATATCTCGCCCGATGTGGGCAAATCCAATCCGCCGATAATATTCAGCAGGGTTGTTTTGCCCGACCCCGAAGGTCCCACTATTGCCGTAAATTCACCTTCGTCAATTTGCAAATCAACGCCATTCAGGGCATTTACGGGAACTTTTGTTTCGTCGTAAACCTTAAAAATGTTTTTTGCCTCTATAATGCTCATTGTTTTATGTTTTATGAGGTTTTTTCGAAAATCAAAACGTATTATCTCTTATTGCCGTTGCCGGTTGAAGTTTAAGCGCTCTCAACGCCGGCGATATTGTCGAGACCAAAGCGGTAAAAATCACCATAATCATTGTAACAAGGTAAAAGCCCGTATTCACCCTGAAATAGATTATTGCCGAATAGCCTATGGAATTCAGACCTTCGCCAAGTGCTCCGAGGTCAAACCCATTAACGGCGTAATGATGCACTATCAACAGACTTACCGCCAATCCCGCCAGTGCGCCCGTCAACGACAACAAAAGGGTTTCAAACATTATCAGAGTAAAAGTCCTTCTTTTATTAAGTCCGAGTGCTATCAACATTCCTATTTCACGGGTACGCTCCATAATCGACATCACCATTGTATTTACTATGGCAAATGCCAATGCCACAAGAATTATAATCATAAATATAAATGAAAACATGTTCATCATTTCCACCATGGAACGCAACAGTGGTGAAATCTCGTACCAGCCTCTGACGGTTATCAGTTTTCCGTTTATCAACTCTTTAAAATCATTTTTTATTTTTGATATTACCGCCTCTGTTCCTGCATTGTTTTTCAACCTGATTGCAATACGGTGGCTTGCCTGCGGCGCTAAACCCGTAAGTTGAGCCAAATCTTTTTTACGGACAAATACATTTGCAACATCAAAAATATCGTTCGACGTTTTAAATATTCCAACAATTATGAAGGCACCGCTTGTTATTGTTCCCGATGTATCGGCAAGTGTAATAATTATTTTATCGTTTATATTGAGGTCGAGTTTGCCGGCAAGTTTTTTTCCTATCACTGCCGGAATTCGTTGTTTATCGTCAAGATATGAGCCTTTGATAATATGTTTGTGAATATCGCTGACATCAACCTCGTTGCCGGGAACAACTCCCAACACCGTAACACCCCCTCCCGCATTAGCCGACGATGCCATGGCTTGGCACTCCAAGCGCGAACTTACGCCTTTTACCTCTCTGTAACCTCTTATTTTTTTTGCAATGGTGTCGCTTCCGGGTATCAAATATTTTATTTCGTTGTTTAGCAAAAATTGCGGGTTTTGAATTTGAATGTTCGACAACTCGTTTGCAATTGCAGCATCAACACGCTGGTCGGTCATACCCGTCATCATACCGTCGGTAACAATGCCTCCTATCATTCCGACGGCCATTGCCGCAATAATAACGGCACTGCGCAATTTGCTCCTCCATAAATTTCTCCATGCCAATGACAGTAACATATCTTTTTATTATTTAACGTCTAAAAGCCTTTAATACATTGAATTTATATAAAAACAGAACCGGATACAGTACCGATACAAACGAAAGCAATGTTACGATAGCCGTTTGTTTGACAAATAATTGCGGTTTTATCGAGAATGGTATTACCGGTTCAATATTAAATTCGAGAAACATTTTTGCGACTTCTCCCGAAAGCGGGATTGGATTGTAATGCAGATAAAACAAAACCGGAAATATTACCGCCAGTCCCGCAATTATTCCGATAACGATTATCACCAATGTTTCGAAAACGCTTACAATAACAAGTTTTGAGCGTTTCATACCAATGGAAATCATCACGGCATACTGTTTACGCTTTTCCATGGTGTTCATAAGCACTGTACTGAAAATACCGAAGGCCGCAATAATATATAAAATGTAAAGCATTGCTTGTCCCGAAACGTTATCTATCTTAATTGACTGCAACATATCCGACAAAACACTTTTCCAGCTTATAACCTCAAAACCTTTTCCGAGCATTCTTTCCAAGTAATCTTTTATTACGGGTAATTTTTCGTTATTGTCGATAAAAACCTGAACGGTTGTAGTAATACCTTTGCGATACGGATATATAAACTCTTGTGCCTGTTCGATATTCATAAAAACAACCTGTGTATTAATTTGGGGTGAAGGCAAATGAAAAATTCCTTTTACGGGAAACAGTCCGTATGATGTTATGCCACGGTACCCCTGCCCTATTAACACAATGCTGTCGCCCACATTTGCATTAAGATATTTGGCGGCGTCATCGCCCAACAAAATTCCACCGTCATGTTTACCGAGATACTCTCCCTTTATTATCTTTTTTGAAATATTCAAACGGGCATCTTCTTTTCCGGGGACAATACCCGTAACCAGCATTCCTTTTGTTTTGCTGCCGTACGATACCAGCGAAAAGGTTTCGGCTTTGGGCAAAGCGGCAGTGACCCCTTTTACATTTTCTATTTTGGCTATAAAGCCTTCAGGACAAAAAAAGGAGTGTTCAACGGTTTGGTTTTCGTGATAACCTTTTTTATGTATTTGAAGATGTCCGGTTTGATTTATTCCGGCTGATATCATTTGTGCATACGACCCCAACTGCATGGAGCGCATAAAAAGTGCCAACACTATGGCAATAAATACCGAAGCCGCCGTAAGGACGGTACGCCGCCTGTTTCGCCACAAACTGCGCCATGCTATTTTGAAGAGTGTTTTCATAACCTACAATTTCCGTGGACGTAACCGCTTTATGTTTTGTATGGAAAAAAACGCAGGCGACAATCCCTTTATATCAAACTCTTGATGAAGTATCTCAATAACAGTCTTGTGTCCCTCTTTTGTATTGGAAACCATCTCCATATGTGAAGGTAACATACGGTTTCCCATCATTTTAATTCCGGAAGCGGTTTCGGTTTTAACGAGTTTGTTGTGAGCATCGTAATACTCAATTTTTAAAGCGATGAAATTCCGTTTTGCAATCCACATTTTTATTTTACCCCAAACCACCGCCGCATCGGGCAACGGAGTAAGTTCAATAACATAACAATCGTATCCGTCCAGTGTTTGGCTGCCGGTAATCTTATGTGTGTAGTCGGTGATGATGCTTTTTTGTTTCATAAGGTCGTTGTTTGTAAAATCGGACCCCATCCACGACTGCATCATCATCGAAGGAGGAATTTTTATGGTACGGTTTATTGCCGGAACATAATTCCACATCTCCTTTTTGTTTTTCAAAAAAACCTGTCCCCTGTCGCGTGCCGGTGCCGTAATATAGGTAATGTAATATTCATCGCCCATCGACCAGTTTTGCATTGATATTGTACGCTCCCACGACGGGCGTACTATTGTCATATTCATTACGCTGAAACTCGATTTGCCGAGAAAAAGATGAAACGATTTTTCAACTATGCTTTTTGCCCGGAGTTGCTCTGTTTGTGCTTGCAAGAAAGTTATCCTGACAATTATCAAAATAAATATTACCGGTCTCATCAGTTTGAAATTTAATAATCCGAAAAAATGTTGTTTTGTCATAATTCACAGCGTCTTAATATTTGTTTTACAATAGTTTATCAATAATAATATCCCTTATCTCATCGAGTGGATATTCGCCGGGTGCCATTAAATAATCTATTGCTATTCCGTCCAAAAGCGAACCTATAAGAAAACTGTAAGCAACAGGATTTGAAACCCCTTTATCCCTGAAATACTCCGAAACCATGCCAATAAAAGGGGTTATTATTTTCATAAAATCATCTTTTACCAGTTCCATCACTTTGGGTTGACTAATCACCGATACGTACAACTGCCAGTATTTGCGGTCGGTTTTCATGGTTCCGAAATTGATATCAACAAGGCGTATTATTTTCGCACGTGTTATTTTTTGCGACTTCAGCTCCCCCAGCGGCGATATCATTCTGTTCACTCCCTCTATAATAATCTCTTTTAAAAGAGCCTCTTTACTGTCGAAATAATTGTACAACAGCCCTTTTGAAATTCCCGATTCTTTTGCCAGCCGGCTTACCGAAACACCGCTAAAACCGTTTTCGGCAAATAGTTTCATGGCCGTCTCCATTATGGCCTCTTTTTTATTTTTTCTTATCTTTTCGAACTGTTTTTTTGTACGGGGTGCCATTATTTTTGATTGAACGTTTGGTCAAAAATACAAAAAAATCCACAGTAACGGTAACAGTTTGAAAAAATAAATTTTTTTCAAAGTTTTTATTGAATAATTAAAAAAATATTCCGTTATTTGCACCCCAATTTTCAGAACAGAAACAAAAAAGATAAAACGATGTCAAGAATTTGTCAAATAACAGGAAAAAAGGTGATTACGGGGAATAATGTTTCTCACTCACATATAAAAACGAAAAGAAAATTTCATCCTAATCTTCACACAAAAAGGTTTTACGTACCCGAAACCGACGAATGGATTACTTTAAGAGTATCGGCTGCCGGAATACGCATCATCAACAAGAAGGGAATTTTCAATGCATTAAAAGAGGCAGAGGCCAAAGGCTTTTACAAAGCATAAAAGAGAACTTCATATTGCAATAAAAGGAGCCGCAACGATTTGCGGCTTTTTTTATTTTTCAGCATAAAGATTAAACTATACTTTTGGGATAACAGAGAAAATATTTCGTGGTCGGTTTCGACAGCAGATTTATATTCAGGTGGTCCGAAGCCTGTGTAATGTCTTTGACTTCTCCGTTTTTATATAAAATACCTATGTTTTCGTTACCCGGTTGATATGTATAGTTTGATGTAACATCGTTAAAAACATAGTAATCGATTTCGTCGTCGTTGAGGCGGTATCTTTTTTGGGTTTTATCCGAAATCATTTTCACATAGTCATCGTCAAAAGGCACATTTTGCATTTCGATTTTAAACAGGCGTCTGTTCACAAGTCTGTTGCTCAAATCGCTCAATATTTTATCGTCGTTATTACACCAAACTTTCATTGAGGCATATATATCATAATCGTCCAGTTTGGCAAAATTTTCAATTATTTCATCGTTTTTAAAGAAATCGGTTTCCTGAAAATCATTAATCAAAAAGAATGAGAAGGCGGGTGTTGCAAAAAGTTTCACCCCGTTTTGTGCCAACTCTTTTGCTCTTTTAAGAGTACGGGTAAGCATATATTCGGCAACAAGGACGGTTTTGTGGAGATATACCTGCCAATACATCAGCCGGCGTGCGGTTATGAATTTTTCGACCGAATATATACCCTTTGCCTCTATCACGGGGCGGTCGTTTGCCACCTCAAGCATATTCAACAGGCGTTCGTAATTTATCACACCTTCGGAGACCCCGGTAAAAAAGCTGTCGCGTTTCAGATAATCGAGTCTGTCCATATCAAACTGGCTCGACACCAAACGGTGCAAAAACCTTTTGCCGTACCTGTTTTCGAAAATATCCATTGCCATTTTCAACTTGCCGTTGAAGGCAGCATTGAGTTTTTGCATAAATATCAACGATATGGTCTCGTGATTTACGTTAACGATGGATTTTTCGAGGGCATGCGAATAGGGGCCGTGTCCTATATCGTGGAGCAACATTGCCAGTTGTGTTGCTGTAAATTCGTCGCCTGAAATTTTGTGTCCTTTGTTTTGCAACTCCGACATTGCTTTTTTTATCAAATGCATGGCACCCATAGAGTGGTGAAAACGTGTATGTAAAGCTCCCGGATAAACCAGATGGGTAAGTCCCAATTGTTTTATTCGCCGCAGCCGTTGAAACCAGGGATGTTCAATAACATCAAAAATAAGTTCGTTTCCCGTGGAGATAAATCCGTAAACGGGGTCGTTGAAAATTTTGCGTTTGTTGTGAGTATAACCGCTCATAAATATTGTTAATTTTGCTTGTTTTATCTTAGCAAAAGTAATAAATAACCGATTTTTGCATTATTATTTTAAACTTATTAATAAAAATCACCACCGGTATGGCAAAAACAAAAATTCTATGGGCTGACGATGAAATAGAAATGCTCAAGCCTCACATAATATATTTGCAAGAAAAGGGTTACGACGTAACAGCCGTAAACAGCGGCGACGAAGCTCTTGACCTTATCAACGGGCAACCTTTCGACATAATATTTTTGGACGAACAGATGCCGGGATTGAGTGGCATTGAGACTTTGGAAAGCATAAAAAACTCGCATCCTAACATCCCGATAGTTATGATTACCAAAAGCGAGGAGGAGTCGATAATGGAAAGTGCCATAGGCTCCAACATTGCCGATTATTTAATAAAACCGGTTAAGCCGAGCCAAATTTTGCTTTCGCTGAAACGGAATCTGGAGAATAAAAAACTTGCCGGCGAAAAGGCTACCATGAGCTATCAACAGGAGTTCAGGGAAATAAGCATGCAGTTGCAAGACCGTCTCGACACAAGAGAGTGGATTGACATTTACAAAAAACTTGTAAAATGGGAACTGGACCTCGAAAAAGCAGACGACGAAAGCATAAATGAAATTCTCAACATGCAAAAAAACGAGGCTAACAACAGGTTTTACCGTTTTTACGAAAAAAATTACGAAGACTGGCTTTACGGCAATACCGGCGACAAACCCGTGATGTCGCACACCGTTGTACGCGAAAAACTTTTTCCGGCTCTCAACTCGTCAAAACCTGTATATTTTCTTCTGATTGACAATTTACGTTACGACCAATGGAAGGCCATCGAGCCCATTATCGGCGAATATTTCCGCGTTGAATCGGATGAGCTTTATTACAGCATTCTGCCTTCGGTAACACAATATGCGCGCAATGCCCTGTTTTCGGGATTTATGCCTTTGGAGATAAAAAAACGTTATCCGCAGTATTGGCTCGACGAGCACGAAGAGGGGTCGAAAAACCAGTTCGAAGAACAACTTTTCGGCGAACAATTGAAAAGATACGGCAAACATCTTAAATATTCGTACAATAAAATTTTGAACCTCGAAGCCGGTCGCAAACTATACGAAAATATTGCCAACTTGTCGCAAAACGACATAAACATTATTGTTTACAATTTTGTGGATATGCTTTCGCATGCACGTACCGAGATGGAAATAATACGCGAGCTTGCCGACGACGAGCCGGCATACCGGTCGCTTATGGTTTCGTGGTTCGAACACTCGTCGTTGTTCGACATCATTAAATATCTCTCTTCTAAAGATGTAAAATTGGTTATAACAACCGACCACGGCTCTATTAAGGTGCACAATCCGGTAAAAATTGTGGGCGATAAGAATGTAAACACCAATTTACGCTACAAATTCGGGAAAAGTCTGGGTTACAACCCAAAAGAGGTTTTCGAAATGACCAACCCCGAAAAATTTTTCCTGCCGAAAATCAATGTAAGCACACGCTGGGTTTTTGCACGGGGTAATGACTTTTTTGCATATCCCAACAATTTCAATTACTATTCAAAATATTACAGAAATACATTTCAACACGGAGGCATCTCTCTCGAAGAGATTTTGGTTCCGTATATTACATTGGTACCTAAAAAATGAGTAAAGACAAAAAGATATTGACGGCTGCAACCCCCGCCGGCATGTTTGATGTGGCAAAGAGCATTCTTAACGATTTCGGCGACAACAGGATTTTTGCCCTTTACGGCAAAATGGGTGCCGGAAAAACGGTATTGATACAACATTTTTGCAAAATACTCGGCGTTGAGGATGTTGTTAACAGTCCTACATTTGCCATTGTAAACGAATATACCACCAAAGAGGGGGAACCCGTTTTCCACTTCGACTTTTACAGAATGGAGAAGCCGGAGGAGGCTTACGACATAGGTTACGAGGAGTATATTTACAGTGGCAATTACTGTTTTTTGGAATGGCCCGAAAAAATATCGGAACTTTTACCCGGAACTTTCGTATATATATCGATTGAAGAAAATGAGACCGGCGGAAGAGAGGTAACCTGTTTTTTAAAGCAATAAAATTCCAAAAGTCTCGGCTCAGGATATGACAATGAAATTTTCGAGTTATGACACAACAAAACGGACTTTTGAACTTTTCCGCAAAAGAGGGATTGTTGCCCAGGGAAGAGATGCTTGAAACAAAGCACGAAAAGACTCCCATAACTATCGGTATTCCCAAAGAAAACAAAGATATTGAGAGGCGTGTTCCGCTGGTTCCCGATGCCGTTAACCTGCTTGTTGAGAACAACCACAAAGTTATAATTGAAAGAGGTGCGGGATTACAGGCACGTTTCGACGATATGGCATATGCCGATGCCGGTGCCACTCTTGTTTCGGACAAAGAACAAGTGTACAGTGCCGACATCATATTGAAAATAGCACCTCCCGAACCCGCAGAAATCGACCTTTTAAGCAAACACAAAACAATATTTTCGACAATTTCGCTGCAAAACAGCTCGCGCGAATATTTCAAAGCATTGATGGATAAAAGGGTTAATGCCGTTGCATACGATTTTATTCAAGACAAAACCGAGCGCTTCCCCGTAGTTCAATCGATGAGTGAAATTGTGGGAACAACAGCTGTTTTTGTTGCCGCCGAATATCTTAGCGACCCCAATTTCGGCAAGGGGATGTTGCTTGGCGGTTTTCCGGGCATAAAACCCGCCGAGGTGATAATCATCGGTTCGGGTACGGTTGCCGAATATGCTGCGCGCACCGCAATAGGAATGGGAGCTTCGGTAAAAATTTTCGACAATTCCATTTATAAACTCCGTAACATCCAAATAAACCTCGGAACAAGACTTTTTACCTCGGTACTACAACCGCAGGTTTTGGAAAAAGCCCTCATTGATGCCGACGTTGTTATTTCGGCCAAATACAGTGTAACCGGCGATACCGCTTGCATTATTCCCGAAGATACGGTAAAAAAGATGAAAGAGGGCTCGGTAATTGTTGACGTTAGCATAGACCAGGGAGGATGTTTCGAGACCTCCTACCCTACCACACATGTAAAACCGGTATTTGTAAAGCACGGCGTAACACACTATTGTGTGCCAAACATGGCTTCACGCGTTCCTCATACGGCATCCTACTCCCTGAGCAATATCCTTTCGTCGGTACTGCTCGACATGGGCGAAGCTGGCGGCTTGGAAAGATACCTGAAACTGAACTTCCCTTTCAGCAAAGGGGTATATATCTTTAACGGAAAACTTACAAACAGAAATATCGGTGAACATTTTTCGCTTCCTTCGCGCGATTTGGAGCTGATATTGGCGGCTTTTCATTAACTTTGCCGCATGATTATTTACGACAAAGAGACAGCGGATAAAATTGCGGCATACCTCCTTAAAATAGATGCCATCAAATTAAATACGGATAAACCTTTTGTTTGGGCTTCGGGATTGCTTTCGCCCATTTATTGCGACAACAGAATTTCGCTATCGTATCCCGAAATAAGAACCTATATTAAAAACGGACTTGTCAATGCATGCAAAAAACATTTCGGCAATGCGGATATTATTGCCGGTGTAGCTACCGCAGGAATACCGCAGGGAGCTTTGGTAGCCGACAAACTTAACCTACCTTTTGTTTATGTGCGTTCGGCAAAAAAGAGCCACGGACTCACAAACCAAATAGAAGGACACTATTCAGAAGGACAAAATGTGGTGGTTATTGAAGATTTGGTTTCTACCGGAAAAAGCAGCCTTGCCGCCGTTGACGCTCTTAAAGCGGCAGGATTGAACGTTTTGGGAATGCTTTCTATATTTACATACCAACTTGAGGCCGCCGAACGTAATTTCAAAGAAAAAAAGATAAAATTAATCTCTCTTTCGGGATACGATTATCTAATAGAAACAGCTTTACAAATAAAATATATCAGGGAAACACAATTGCATACTTTGAAACAGTGGCGAAACAACCCTGAAAATTGGAGATGATTTTCCGGTTCGATACCGCTTTTCATGTGGCAATACAACCTTTTAAAGAAATTGTTTTACAAAAACATACGCAACAAACTTTAAATATTACACATAACCGGGCAAACATCCGACGACAACGGAAAAGGAATAACGAAATTAAAAATATATTTTATCGGTAATTACATTTATAATTTTAAATACAAACAGCTTTTAAAAACCGGTTTTTAATTTATTAACCCATAAATATTAACTCTTATGATAATAAACGGAAAAAAGACATCAATAAACGCTTCGCAAAAAAAATTGTACGATTTTTTAAGTGATTTTAATAACTTTGAACACCTGATGCCCGAGCAGATTGTAAATTGGAAATCGGATAAAGAACACTGCTCGTTCACCATAAAAGGCATGGCGGACATATCGTTGAAATATTCTGTAAAAGAGCCGTACAGACTGCTGGAACTTGTGCCCGACGGGAAATCGCCCGTAAATTTCAACCTTGTAATCAGGCTTCAACCCGACGAACTTAACGAACAAAAAACCACTGTCCGGGTGGATGTGGATGCCGACCTTAACCCCATGATGGCATTAATAGCCAAACGCCCGTTCGAAGACCTTGCCAATTCGATGACAGACAGGTTAAACAAATATTTCGAAAAAGAAAACGAATAAAAAGTATTAAAATGGATATTCTGGAACGTTTTTTAAATTACGTAAAATTCGACACAAAGTCGTTGCCCGGAGTCGATAAAATACCGAGCACCGGAAATCAGAGGAAATTTGCCCTTAAACTGGTTGACGAATTGAAAAAAACAGGATTGACTGAGGTTACCATCGACGAACATTCATATGTAATGGCAACACTACCCGCAAACAACGGCAAAAACAGTGCTGTGGTAGGATTTATCGCTCACATGGATACCAGTCCCGACTTTACAGGCACCAACGTCAATCCGCAAATTATCGAAAATTACGACGGCGGCACCATCGTCCTTAACAAAAAGGAGAATATAGTAATGAATCCGGAATATTTTACCGACCTGAAGAAATACAGGGGCAAAACACTGATAACAACCGACGGCACAACACTTTTGGGAGCCGACGACAAAGCCGGCATCGCCGAAATCGTCACGGCAATGGAATATTTGACAAATCATCCCGAAATAAAACACGGCAAAATACGTATATGTTTCACCCCTGACGAAGAGGTTGGGAAAGGTGCCGACATGTTCGACGTAGAAAAATTCGGAGCCGATTTTGCATATACAATCGACGGCGGCGAATTGGGAGAACTGGAATTTGAAAACTTTAACGCTGCCGGAGCTGTAGTCACTGTACAAGGCAAATCGGTACACCCGGGGTACGCAAAAAACAAAATGATAAACTCAATTACGGTAGCCAATAATTTTATTAGCATGTTTCCACGCGATGAGGTTCCCGAACATACGGAAGGATACGAAGGATTTTATCACATTTACCAAATTGAAGGAAGTACAGACAAAACGGTATTGCACTACATAATCCGCGACCACGACAAAGAAATTTTCGAAAAAAGGAAAGAGTTTTTTAAACAAAAAGTAGAAGAGATTAACAACATCTACAAAGAAAAAGTTGTTTCGCTGGAACTTAAAGATCAATATTACAATATGCGCGAAAAAATCGAGCCCGTAATGTATATTGTCGACATTGCCAAAGAGGCCATGAAAAAAGCGGGGATATCGCCCATTGTAAAAGCCATACGCGGAGGCACCGACGGTGCACGCCTCTCGTACGAAGGTCTCCCCTGCCCTAACATATTTACCGGAGGGCACAATTTCCACGGACGGTACGAATTTATTCCGCTTCAATCAATGCAAAAAGCCGTGGAGGTGATAACCAATATTATCGTACTTTCGGGAAAGTAACCGGACAGGTTGATAACTAATGGTAATTTTTATTAAGAAAACCTTTGTTTATTTTATTTTTTATTAATTTTGAGGGTCTTTAATTTTTAAAAATTGACTCCAAAACCTAAAATTATATTAACCCCCGGGCAACATAGAGGAAAAGCAATAGTTGCAATACGGTTTGATTATAATACCGACATTATTAAAAAGGTAAAAACAATAAAGGGGACTAAATGGAGTCAAAGCAACAAATTTTGGTATGTCGATAAAGATGTTTTTAATCTTTCCGTTCTTTTCGAAACATTAAAGGATTTGGCATATATTGACTATTCGGCACTGAAAACCAAACAGGTAACAAAAACATTTCATAAACAAAAAAGTATAAATACCCGTAAAACAAAAAGAGATATTCCCGCCATTTTTCTTGACACACTCGAACAAAAACGTTACAGCAATAGCACAAAAGAGATTTACTCATCATATTTTGAAGACTTTGTAAAACATTTTAGCGGCAAAGACCTAAATTCCATAACCCCGCAAGAGATTAACAACTATATTGTTGAACTTATCAAGAGGTATGACATTTCGACCAGCCAACAAAACCAAAGGATAAACGCCATAAAATTTTATTACGAAAAAGTACTCGGCAGAGAAAAAATGTATTTCGACATAAAACGTCCGAAAAAAGAGAAAAAAATACCGGATGTTTTGTCGACAACCGAGATAAAAAACATGATTGATGTTACCGGCAACCTGAAACATAAATGCATTATAAGTTTGCTTTATTCCGCCGGATTAAGAAGAAGCGAATTGGTAAACCTTAAACTAACGGACATACTATCGGATAGAATGTTGATAAAAGTTAGAAATTCCAAAGGAAAAAAAGACAGATATGTCGGATTATCGAAATATATGCTAAACCTTTTGAGGGAATATTATAAAATATACCGTCCAAAGACATATGTAGTTGAAGGAAAATACGAGAAAAAATACAGCGAAGAGAGCGTATTGAAAGTGGTAAAAAAAGCGGCAAAGAAAGCGGGAATAAAACGTAACATAACCCCCCATATGCTAAGACACTCATTTGCCACACACCACCTTGAGCGGGGTACCGACCTAAGGTACATACAAGAATTTCTCGGTCACAACAGTTCAAAAACGACCGAGATATATACCCACGTAGCAAAGACAGATTACACAAAATTCACCAACCCCCTCGACACTCTGTATAATGATACCCCGCAAAAAGAAGGTAATCATACTCCACCGTATTTTAGGAATAAAGGTAATAAAAAATGAACATATATTGCATAAATGTAATAAAAGGTTTTATACATAATCGTTGTAGCCAATATTAAAAAGACAATAATATGCAATCTAAACTTAACTTTGAAAAAAAATCTGTAAATAAAATAGAATTTTATGATTCTATTTTAGTGCATACCTAAGATTAGTTTAGCTATTATCTCAAAATAAATTAAAAAATGGAATAAAATGAATTTACAACTTTTAAATAAAAATATTAATGATATCAATGCTGATATCACAGTAGAGTTTTTAACTCAAGATGAATTAGCTCTACATGTAGAGGCTAATATACTCTCTAAAGCGGGCTTTAAAGCTG
>CAZJUQ010000043.1:0-40943 GCA_964549335.1 uncultured Lentimicrobiaceae bacterium
CACAATTTTACCGGTCCGTCGCACGAACTGAGTTTGATATTTGAATTTGACGACATAAGCTTGATAAATAAACGTCAAGGCACAACTACCATACCTACACAAAGACACAATTACAGCCCAATAGAATGTTCGCCGTTTTAAAATGAAAAGGAAAATTGAGAATGAATTGGCAGAAAAGGAGGGGAGTGGGAGTCTGAAATAATTGTCTAAACGAATTAATGAATTTATGATTGGTAAATTAAAAATTAAGAACGAAAAATAATTTATTAACAAAATAAACCCCTTGCTTTATGAAGAATACATACTTCTTATTATTTATCATTATTTCTTCAATTGTTTATTCGGGATGTAAAAAAAAGGAAGAAAAACCCAATCAAAAACCCGGATGTGAGATTACCGCACCGTATAACGGGCAGGAGATAACAAAAGGAGAAACCGTTACGATTTCCGTTGATGCCGTTGACAAAGACGGCACCATTAGCGAAGTCCGTTTTTTTGTTGACGGTGTCGGAAAAAGTTCTGTGAAAAATTTTCCGTATAATTACGAGTGGAATACTTTGAACGAAAACGAAGGCAACCATATCATAAAAGCAACGAGCATAGATAATGAGGGTGCTGCATCATCGGACGATATTGCCGTTACAATTATTGCGGGGGGCAGCGCTCCGGTAGCTGCTTTTTCTGCCGACAAAACCCACGGCACGAAACCGTTTAGGGTATATTTCACCGATGAAAGTACTAACGACCCCACAAGTTGGCATTGGGATTTCGGCGATGGTAACACGAGCGCTCAAAAAAATCCGGAACACACTTACAGCGTGGCGGGAACTTATAACGTGAGTTTGACAGTGACAAACGATTACGGTTCAAACACAAAGTCGAAAGACGGCTTAATCGTCGTAGAGGAGCAGAGTGCTCCTGAAGCCGATTTTACGGCTACTCCCACCTCGGGTACGGTTCCGTTAACCGTAAACTTCACCGACGAAAGTATTAACAATCCCACAAGTTGGTATTGGGATTTCGGCGACGGATCAGCAAGTTATTTGCAAAATCCTTCGCATACATACGATGTTAACGGAACCTTTTCCGTAACATTAACGGTTTCTAACACTTATGGCTACGACACCAAAACAAAAACGGAATATATTAATGTTGAAAGTGATACGGGGGTTTTTACCGATGCACGTGACGGGCAAGAATATACTTATGTTGTTATAGGTAATCAGATTTGGATGGCCGAAAATCTTAAATACTTGCCGAGTGTTAGTTCACCTGAAACAGGTTCTTATACCGAACCGTATTACTATGTGTATGATTATTTCGGAAATAATGTATCGCAAGCTAAAAACACGTACAATTACAAAACGTACGGCGTGCTGTACAACTGGACCGCCGCCACGGATGCTTGCCCCGCCGGCTGGCATTTGCCAACAGACAATGAGTGGAAAACACTTGAAATGTATCTCGGAATGAGCCAAAGCGATGCCGATGCTACCGAATGGCGTGGATCAGACCAAGGCGAAAAGATGAAATCGACAAGCGGGTGGTACGACAACGGTAACGGAACCAACTCGAGCGGTTTTAATGCCCTGCCCGGAGGTTCTTGCGACGGCGTGGGAAACTTCTATTATATTGAATATACCGGATATTGGTGGACTACCGATGAAATTTCAGGCCCTCATGCATGGTTTCGCAAACTCAGCAACGATAAGTCGCAGGTAAAACGTTCTTATTTATCCGAGAATGCCGCCCTTAGTGTACGTTGCGTTAAAGATTGAGCAGCCTTTGGAATGAATTCTCAAACCAAAGACTGCCCATGTTATAGTGCACAATATTAATATAAATTAGCCCCTCAAATCACATACTCTCTTTTTGTCAAAAGAGGAGGTGGGGTTAATTTAGCAGGAGACTTATTTTTCCGGCATTTTTTGTTTTTAAAACGTTTAAAGCGGCGGAATATCCCATAATTAACGAAAGGGTCATTTTCGAAGGGTTGGCATCCGGCTTTAACAGGTAATCCGGAATTTTTTTGTTTTTAATAAGTTCCTGAAATTCTGACGGTGTAATGATATTTTGCATAGGCAAATTTGTTTGATTAATAAATTTTTCTGTTTATCAAACGTAAAATGTCGGGTTTTTATTTTGTGTGAGCCGGAATTTTTAAAAAAAATTATTCCGTATGGTTTCTGTTTTGCGTTTTTTTGCTTTTTAGTAAAATTAAGGGAGGAACTTGTTATTTAAAAATAACCTTTGTAATACCGGCGCCTCCGTGTTCAATACGGGCATCGCCGTACCATTTTATTTGGGGAATAGTATCGAGGTAATCCCTGATAAGTTGCCTGAGGATTCCGTAACCTTTACCGTGCAATATCGAAATCTCTTTAATATTGAGCAATATTGCATCATCAATGTAGCGGATAAGTATTTCCATTGCTTCGTCACCCCGTTTTCCGCGCAGGTCTAACGTAAGGTGAAAATTTGCCGCTTTTTCGTTAAGTTCGTTTACAATGCTGTTTGCAGCAGATTTTTTTACTCTTTGTTTAGGTTTTTTATCGGTTTTGGTCAGCTTTTCAGCTGATATGTTCAAAATAACATTGTTAACGTTTACCGCTACCTCTCTGTTTTCTATTCTGATAACTTCGCCTATAACATCCATATCTTTAATTTCCACAAAATCGCCTTCCGCAAAGTCGTTGTTTTCTCCCTTTTCTTTTTTTGCGTTTTCATTTTTTAAGTCAAAATTATCAGCCAACTCTTTTTCCAAGTCCGATTTTTTCTTTTCAAGTCTGTTGCGAAGCAGTTTGGTTTTACTTTTATCGGCTTTTGCCTCTTTAATCTCTTTAATGGTTTTTTCGATTTCCCTGTTTGATTTTTCAAGTATTTCAAGAGCCTCTATTTTAGCATTTTTTATTATCTCTTTTTTTTCTTTTTCCAGTTTTGCGAGCAGTTGGTTATATTTTTTTGTGAGGGTAGAAATTTCGCTCTCTTTCAGTTCGAGTTTTTTTTCTTTCTCTTCAATTGAAAGTTTATCGGTTTCCAGTTGTTGTAATTGTTTGTCGAACACAAGGTGTTTACCGCCGCTTTTTTTTCTTGCCCTGTTGAGCACATCAACGGGGAAGCCTATTTTTCCTGCTATTTCAAAAGCGAAGCTGCTTCCCGGTTTGCCTGTTTTGAGCTTATAGAGCGGCTGCATTTTTTCCGTGTCGAAGAGCATGGCCCCGTTTATAAGTCCTTTTATTCTGTCGGCGGCAAGTTTTAAATTTGTATAATGGGTAGTAATAATACCGTACGTTCCTTTAGAGGCAAGTTGTTCGAGGGTGGCTTCGGCAATGGCTGCTCCCAGGTTTGGCTCGGTACCTGTACCGAATTCGTCGATTAAGATGAGTGTTTTGGAATTGGCGTTTTTCAGAAAGAATTTCATGTTTAACAAGTGGGAACTATACGTGCTCAAATCGTTTTCGAGCGATTGTTCGTCGCCTATATCGAGAAAGATATTATCGAAAACGGTAAGTTGTGTGTTTGGTGATGCCGGAATTTGCAAGCCGCATTGAAACATGTATTGGAGTAATCCGAAAGTTTTCATGCATACCGATTTTCCTCCCGCATTTGGTCCCGAGATAATAAGGATACGGTTCTCTTTGTTGAGAGTAAGATTTAGGGGAACCACCTCTTTATTAAGTTTTTTATGTGAAATAAGCAACAAAGGGTGATATGCCTCTGTTAACGATATTTCCCCTTTTGTATTTATTGTTGGTGACGAAGCGTTAAATTTTAGAGCAACTACGGCTTTTGCCCTTATAAAATCGATAATACCCAAAAACCGGTAAGCATTAAGCAGGTCGTAAATCACAGGTCGTATATCATCGCTGAAAGAGGTGAGAATTTTTATTATCTCGCGTCTCTCTTCATTTTCGAGTTCAACAATTTGGTTGTTTATTTCAAAAGATGAAACCGGTTCTATAAAAACCGTTTGTCCGCTGGACGATTCGTCGTGAATAAAACCTTTCAGGGCTCTTTTGTCCGATGCTTTTACGGGAATTACGGTTCTGCCGTTTCTTATGGTAATTTCGGCACCTTCGGGTAAATATCCGTTTTTTTTCGCTGCTGAAAAAGCCTTTCTCGTTTCGGCAACAACCTGCCTTTGTTTGTTCGATATTTTAGCTCTGATGGCGGCAAGTTCCGCAGAAGCATTGTCTTTTATTTCTCCTTTTTCGTCGATAATGGAACTTGCTCTTGCGGGGACGTTTTCCGGGAAGCTGAAATTTACGAGATTTTTAAGTTCGGTATATTGTTCGGTTTCGCTGTTATTAATGTATGATATTATATTGCCGATTGTTTCCAACGAAGATTTCAGATTGAAGAGTTCTTCGACGGTGATGTATGTTCCGTCGGTTTTAAGCCGGTTCAGTGCGGGGCGAAGGTCGAAATAGTTTGAAACGGGAAAAGGTTTTCCAAAATCGATAATTTGGCGAAATTCCGTTATCTGTTTATGTAGTCTTTTTATGGTGTTTATGTTTGACGACGGTTTTATTTTATTTACATATTCATTGCCCAAAATACTGAGGCAAGCTTCGGAAAGTAAATTACGAATGGTGTCGAAACCTATTTTCGATTCGAAATTATCAGGATAAATCATCACCGCAAAGATAATGAAGTTGCGTTAATTGTTTAGTTTAGTTTTTTTTAAGTAATAGGACAGGGGGTGCAATATTTTGTCGAAGGTGTAATATTGTAACAGAACAAAATCGCCGTTCTCAGGTAGGTATCCGTAAAAGCGGTCCAAATCAACGGGAACAAGTTTCTCGAAGGCTTTGTTAACGGCATCGGGAAACCTGTTTTTTTTGAACATCAACAGGGTAACGGTATTATCTTCTTTGTCGGTAAGTTGAAGTTTGTAGAGAAAGGGTGAGTTTATTATGGAATCGATTTTATGTTTGGGAAGATCGTTTTTCAGATATGATTCGTATCTTAAATCGCGAAACGATGTTAAAAGGTTCAAGATTTTAAGGGTGTCGTAGTTATCTGTTTTTTTATTGTTCGAAAGATTTATTAACGAATAGTTGCCAAGGGCATCGTTAACGGTAAGTTTGAAGCTTTCGTTTTGTTTATCTTTTTCGCCGAAAATAAGTTCAACGGATTTAATGTCGCCAAGTTCGTACTTGAAAATAATATGGCTGCGCCAGTCGTCTATCAATGGGCTGAACCGCGTCGAAACAAATCCTCTGAAGCCGGGAATGTAAACAATATACGGTTGTTCGGAATCTTCCATAAGCATATACGTACCCAAATTGTCTTGTGTAATATCGCCCACATAGAACACTTTGGAGCGTTTTACATAAGGGAAAAGCTTTATTTTGCCCAGTTTTATTCTGTAAGAGTTTTGGTATATTTCCACTTTAACGGCAATGGAGGCCATACGCCTTACCACATTGTTGAACGATGCTCTCGAAACAGGAGCTTTTACACGCAACCGCCGCAGGGTGCTTAACAGGAAATTAACTTTTTTGTCGCTTGCTTTGATTGTATCGTTAAGCATCCAGCCCTTTTCTCTTTTAGAAAGTATAATTTCATGACCGTTTTTGTCGGCCATAAAAATTTTGGTCACTGAAGCGGTATCGTGTACCGTAAAATCCGATTCCTGTTTTTTAAGCGTACTATATTGTTTTCCCGTTATTAATAGGGCACCTGCTATCAACAACAGGAGGATTAATATTGCTATGGTTTTATTTTTCATTTTGTATATTTTCTTTTTCTTAGCCAAATCATTAACAATCCCGCGATTATTACGAGAAGCAACGGCATAATTACGTTTAACAATTGCCATTTAAGCAGGTTGTCGTTAAGTTTCGATTTATCCAGCAGACGCAATTTCACCTCTTTTGACCTTACCGATATCAGTTCGGGTCCGTCGGTGAGGTAATCGAGGGCATTAAGGATAAAATCTTTATTTCCGAATGTTTGGTTTGTAAATTGGTCGTATCCGAGAGGCAGGGGGTATCCTCCCGGGATTTTAAATTGGTTTCTGATAATATCTCCGTCGGTAACCACAATCATTGCCGTGGGTTTGCTTTTCTCTCTGAAGCCAATTATTTTGCTTTGGGCAATTTCGGGAGGAATTCTGTTGGCAAAATCCGATTTAAAAAGACCTTCGAGAAGAATTGCAATATTTTGAGGAGGACCGGCATAGAGTCTTTTATCGGGTTTTTTACCGGCTATTGCCAGCGATACCAGTGCCGGGACATTAACGGTACGCGAATAGGGCGAGGTTTGCAACAGAACCGTTTTTTTTACGCCTTTTACCGAAACGGTGTCTTGACTGCTGACAAATTGTGTTTTAATGGCGTTAAGGTTCCTGACGATGGGGTGTTGTGATGTGGGGGTGACAATGGGAAAGTAGTACCACGGAAAATAGCTGATTTGAGGCCTGCTGCCCATTTGTCCTGTTTTTATTGGTATGGGCAGTGCATTTAAATCCATTATCAGGTTTTTGTTTATCCTTACCCCGTATTTAAACAGCAACTCTTGCAACCCGGTGGGATTGTCGATAGCCATGGTCGATTCGGAGTTTTGGATACTGTCCATACTTGCGGTTACGGGGTCGATAAGCCACAGAACCTTTCCTCCCCACATGATATATTGGTCTATAATGAATTTATCTTTTTCCGGAAACTTTTTCATGGGTTTGGCAATGATTATCGCCGAATATTTGGGGGTAATTTTATATGTCCCCTGAACACTGTCCTCAAGTTCACGTTTTACCAAACTGTTAATATTGCTGTCTATCGAAATTCTGCTGACAACATAATCGCTTTTCAAAGTGTTTGTTATATCCCAGGTTTCGTTTTTGTTGAGTTCGCCGTGCCCCTCAATAAAGGCTATGGCAGGCTTGTGTTTTCTGGTGAGTTTGAATATTGCCGAAAGGAATTTATATTCGAGGTTTTGTATTGAACGGTTTAACACGGCTTCGGGCGGAACGTTTATTTGAGCGTCAAGGAGCTCTATGGGAAGTTGTTTGTCGTGATAGGTTATAATTGCACCCGGAAAAATGACCTGTTCCTGCATACCGTTTTTGGTTTTTACCTGAAGATTTGTCGGGTTTAAACCTTGCTCCATAAGCAGTTTATAAGTATCGCTACGCTCTTTGGGGTCTTCGCTTTCCGAAGGGTTGATAAATTCGTATTGAATATTTTTGTTGTATGCTCTGAACTCGTCGAGCAGCTCTTTTGTTTCGCGCCGTAAACGTTTAAAACCGGCCGGAAATTCACCTTCGAGAAAAACCTTTACAAAAATTATGTCGTCAACATTTTTAATGACTTTTATGGTTGAAGGAGAAAGGGTATAGCGTTTTTCGGAGGTTAAATCGAACCTGTAGAAATAGAAGGAACTCGCCATATTGGCAACGGTAATTGCCGTCAATATCAATATCAGGGTTAAGATGTATCTGTTTCTTATGTTGTTTTTGCCGTTTTTCATTTTTACCATTTTCTGCGACCTAATGCAAACCAGGTTAAAGTTAAAAATAGTGTTATTACACTAAGGAAATAGGTTACGTCTCTTGTATCGATAACACCGCGGCTAATTGAACCGTAATGGTCGTTTATTCCCAGCGATTTAATGAATAAATCGAACTTACCGAAAAGGGAAAATGAGTAGATAAATTCGAAACCGAGATACATAAATGCGCTGAAAAAAACTGCAATAATGAATGACACTATTTGGTTGTCGGTTATTGCCGATGCAAAGATGCCTATCGATACGAATACCGCACCGAGAAACAGCAACCCTATGAACGAACCCCAAAATCCTCCGGAATCGATATTGCCGGGGGGAAGCCCCAATCTGTAAACCGAAAAATAGTAAATCAGCGTGGGAAGAAGTGTAAATAAAACCAGGGTGAAGGCTGCAAAATATTTTGCCAGAATAATTTTTGTGTCGGAAAGCGGGCGTGTAAGAAGCAATTCGATGGTACCGCTGTTTTTTTCGTCCGAAAAGGTACGCATGGTTATTGCCGGTATTAAAAACAGAAATACGAACGGCGAGATGATAAACAACCCGTCGAGGTTGGAATAGCCGTAATCGGGAATGTTGAAATCGGTATGAAAAACCCATAAAAACAGCCCCGTCACAACGAGAAAAACACCCATTACCAAAAAACCCGTAACGGAACTCAAAAAACTTCTTATCTCTTTAAGAAACAGTGCCTGCATTAATATATCTTTTTCTTGTTAACGGTTATCTCTCCTGCTATCCGGTAATTATACCCTTTTAATTGTTTTTTTACAAAAAAGTTTACAAAGCTACCATTTTTCTCGACGGAAAAATTTATAAAAAATCGTAAAAACTATTTCAATGCCTTTTTCAAAGCTTTTATCAATACCGGCTTAGGTTTTACACCTACAAAAGTTTGAAAAATTTTTCCGTCCTTAAAAATAATGATTGTCGGTATGTTTTTTATGAACAGTTCATTAGCAATTTGCCGGTTGTTTTGCACGTCGAGTTTACAAACGTTTACCGTATCGCCCAGCTCTTCTGCAATTTGGTTCACTATGGGACCTTGTATTTTGCAGGGTGTACACCATTCTGCCCAAAAGTCAACCAGACTAACCCCTTTTTCCGTCGCCTTTTTAAATGTTGCATCGGTAAGTATTTTAACCTTGTCGCTTTCGGGTGTTTTGTTTATTGCCGAAAGCATTTTATATCTTTTGTAAAATGCGTAAACGAGCCATGCTGCAAGCAGCCCGACCGCAATCCACATTACCGTGTTATTCATTCTATATGTTTTTTAATTTGACTTATCAAATACTCTTTGCTCTGTATTCCCGGCATTTGCATAACGGGTTTTCCATCTTTTAACAGTATCAGGTAAGGTATGTTTCTTACCCCGAAACCGTCGGATAACAAACGGTTATCACTCACATTTATTTTTCCTATCTTAAGTTTGTCGCCGAACATCATGGCTATCTCCCTGTAAATCCTGTCCTGAGCTATACATGCCGTACACCATTCAGCCCAAAAATCAAGGAGAATCAAACCCTTGTGAATATATTCGTCTTTGTTTACGTAATTTATGTCTATAAAATCCACATCCTTCATACGGGCGGCAAATATAGGGAGAAAATAACATTTAAAGCAAAAGGAGAATATTCCGTTTTCCGCCGAATAATAGAACGGTCACTTTGTATAATCCTATTAAACCATGCCGTTTAGCCAGAAAGGTTAATCAATTTATATTAATTTTGCGGAAATATATATTTCTACACACAACATTAAAAATCCATGAAAAGTTTTGATGATAAAAGTTATAAAACCGCTGAGCTGACGGCTCAGGCTAAATATTTAAATCTTCTTGCCGAAAAATTTCCCAATGTACAAAGAGCAAGTACCGAAATTATAAACTTATCGGCAATATTGAATTTGCCCAAAGGAACTGAACATTTTTTAAGCGATATCCACGGCGAATTTGATACTTTCAGTCATGTTCTTGCCAATGCTTCGGGTGTTGTAAGGCGCAAAATCGATGATGTTTTCGGAAAAACCATACGCGAAAAAGATAAAAGATTGCTGGCGACGCTAATTTACTACCCGCGCGAAAAACTGGAACTTGTACTTGCCAACGAAGACGACCCCGATGAATGGTATGCCATAACATTGCAAAGACTCGCAAAAGTTGCACGTGCGTCGGCAAGTAAATATACCCGCTCCAAAGTGCGTAAAGCAATGCCGAAAGATTTTGCATATATTATCGACGAGTTGCTAAACGAAAGCGGTGAAGACAAAGAGGAGTATTTCGAAAGTATCATAAATACCATTATTTATATAGGCAGGGCAAAAAATTTTATTGTCGCCATTTGCGAATTTATTCAGCATTTACTAATCGACAGACTACACATTATCGGCGATATTTTCGACCGAGGACCCTATCCCGAAAAGGTTATGGACAGAATAATGACATATCATTCGGTAGATATACAGTGGGGCAATCACGATGTGTTGTGGCTGGGGGCGGCATCGGGCAGCCGTGCTCTCATAGCAAACATGCTTAGAATTTCGCTCCGTTACAACAATCTCGACACTTTGGAAGATGCTTACGGAATAAATCTTATGCCTCTCGCCACTTTTGCCATGAAACGATATGCCGGTGACCCGTGCGAACTGTTTGAAGCAAAAACCCAAAACGACGAACGCGACGGAAAACTTATAAGGCAAATGCACAAAGCAATCTCCGTAATACAGTTTAAACTCGAAGGCGAGGTTATTAAACGGAATCCCGATTTTAAAATGGAAGACCGCCTACTTCTCGATAAAATCGACTTCGATAAAGGGACAATAAATATCGACGGTAAAACATATGAACTACTCGACAAAAATTTTCCTACCGTAAATCCCCGGAATCCATACAGTCTTACCGCCGAAGAGCTTGATGTTATTGTGAAACTTGAAAACAGTATAAAAAACAGCGAACGTTTACAAAAACATATTGAGTTTTTGCTTACACACGGAAGTATGTATTTGACTTTCAACTCCAATTTGCTCTATCACGGATGTATCCCCATGAATAACGACGGCTCTTTTACAAAGGTTTTTGTGGAGAAAGGAAAATTTTCGGGTAAGGAGTTGTGCGACAATTACGACCGTGTGGTACGAAAAGCTTATCAACACAGGTTTGTCAAAGGTGAAAACATATCTGCCGATTATATTTGGTATTTGTGGTGTGGGCCTCATTCGCCACTGTTCGGAAAAGCCAAAATGGCAACATTTGAACGTTATTTTTTAGCCGAAAAAGAGACTCACAAAGAGGCGCGGAATCCTTACTACAATTTGGCATACAAAGATGAGAAATATTGCAACCTGATACTGAAAGAGTTCGGTCTCGATCCCGTAAAATCACATATTGTAAACGGACATGTACCGGTTAAGGTTAAAAAAGGCGAAAGCCCGATAAAAGCCAATGGCAAATTGTTCGTTATCGACGGCGGAATGTCTTTGCCCTATCAAAAGGTTACGGGAGTTTCGGGATACACTTTGATATACAATTCTTACGGTTTGGTTTTGGTTGAACACAAACATTTCGACTCAAAACAAAAAGCCATTGAAGAGGAAAAAGATATAATTTCCGACAGGGTGTTTATCGAATCGAATGCCAAACGTAAACGTGTTAAAGACACCGACATCGGAAAAGAGATAACCTCTCAAATAGAAGATTTGAAAATGCTTCTTGCTGCATTTGCCAAAGGATTGATAAAAGAGAGATTTTAACAATAAAAAAGAAGAAAATATGAAAACGGTTTTAATTACGGGAGCCACAAGCGGAATAGGTTTGGCCTGTGCATACAAATTTGCCGGAAACGGCTATTATACAATTTTAACGGGCCGCAGATGCGAAAAGTTGGAAAAGATTGCATCGGATATCGATGGTAAGTATGGCAACGGTGTAAAGACTCTCTGTTTCGATATCAGGGAAAAAAGCGAGGTTTTTGCCGCGGTAGAAGAAATTAAATCGGCTGGTCTTGAGGTGGACGTTTTGATTAATAATGCAGGTTTGGCTGTTGGACTTAACAAAATCCAGCAGGGGGATATTGACGACTGGGAACGTATGATAGATACAAATATAAAAGGGTTGTTGTATGTTTCGCGTGCTCTGTTGCCTATGATGACAAAACGGAAAAGCGGACATGTAATAAACATAGGCTCTATTGCAGGACGCGAGGTTTATCCCAACGGAAATGTTTATTGTGCTACTAAATTCGCCGTCGATGCTCTTACCAAAGCAATGCGCATAGATACCCTTGAAAGCGGAATTAAAGTTACACAGATAGCTCCCGGCGCGGTAGAAACGGAGTTTTCGATAGTCCGTTTTAAAGGCGACGAAGATAAAGCCAAATCGGTATATAAAGGTTACGAACCCTTACATCCCGGGGATATTGCCGAGGTTTGTTATTATGTTACCACTTTGCCTCCGCACGTAAATATTAACGATATGCTGGTAATGCCGGTGGCACAGGCAAATGCCACACTCTTTCACAAAGAGCCCGGGAAAACAAACTGACAGGATACAGGTTGTAATGCTTAACATAACACCTGATTGCCGGAGGTATTGTGCTTTTAAGTTATGCACAAGCTATAAACAGAGAAAACGGAATGATAAATTTGCTACAGGAAAATATGAAAATGAGAGCCGCGCACAAATAGCACATTTGGTTTTAGCCGACACACAAAAGCCAAACCGCAAAACCCAAAGAGCTATATTTGGTGATAAACCGGTATATAAAATTTATGTTTACACAGTTTTGCGGATACTGTCAGCAATTGGTTTTAACATATTCTCGGTAATTGTTCTCCCGCAAGAACATCGATAATACGGCGACCTCCTATGGTTGTAGTAATCCAGCCTTTGCCCGGATGCTCATCACAAATTTCACCTATAACGGCAGCCTCTTTACCCTCCCGTGTTGTTTTGAGGACTTCTACAATTTTTTCGGCATCGCGGGCCGGAGCTATAATGATAACCTTTCCTTCGTTGGCCACATAAAACGGGTCGAAACCGAGCATCTCGCACAGTCCTTTAACGCTTTCGTGAACCGGCACCGCTTCTTCATATATATTAATACCGAAATCTTTATTTTTCACTATTTCGGAAAGAACCGTTGAAATACCGCCGCGAGTTGCATCGCGCATAAATTTCACGTCGTTGCACACCTTAAAAACCTTTTCAATCATTTTATTTAACGAGGCGCAATCGGACGAAATATCGGTAGAGATATTTAAATCTTTACGTTTTCCCATTATTGTCATGCCGTGGTCGCCAATACTACCGTTAATAATGATTTTATCACCTTTTTTTATCTTTTTTCCCGATGAAATATCACGCCTCTCTCCGGGCAGCAATCCGATTCCCGATGTGTTTATAAAAATTTTGTCGCATTTGCCCTTGTCCACAACCTTTGTGTCACCCGTAACTATTTTTACTCCCGCGTTTTCGGCTTCACGTGCCATGGAGACAACAATTTTTTCCAAATCGGAGTAGGGGAGTCCCTCTTCTATGATAAATCCTGCACTCAACCATAAAGGTTTTGCTCCGGAAACGGCCAAATCGTTTACCGTACCGGCTACGGCAAGTTTACCGATATTACCGCCCGGAAAAAATAGGGGATCAACTACAAACGAATCGGTTGTAAAACTTATTAATCCTCCGTCAACAGGCAAAACGGACGAGTCTCCTTGCTGTTGCAGCAGGTCGTTATCAAAATGTTTAAAGAACAGCGATTCTATCAATTCGGAGGTTAGTTTTCCGCCGCTACCGTGCCCCAGCAATATGTTTTTGCTTTTCATATGTTTCTGCTTTTATTCTTTATGCGTTAATGTTATTTTTCCTTTATACTTGGTTTTACCGTTTTTATTGTCCAATATTTACCGAAAACAGCAGCATTTGTCTATTTGAAGTTATCTTCCATACTTGTAAAAAGCGTGGCAAGCACCTTCGGATGATACCATACAGGGGCCAACAGGGTCGGCAGGAGTACAGCCCGCGGCAAAAAGTTTGCAATCGGCAGGCGTGGCAATACCTTTTAACACCTCACCGCAAATACAAGCTTTATCTTTTCTTGTGGGTTCCACATCCACCCTGAATGCGACTTCGGCATCGAAAGCGGCATATTTTTTCTTGATTTTCAGACCGCTGTTTTTTAAAACCCCCAGGCCGCGCCACCAGTCGTTTCTCGGCTCAAACACCTCGTACATAACTTTTTGAGCCTCAATGTTGCCATTGGGGTTAACGGCGCGTTTGTATTGTATTTCCACGGCGGGACGCTTTTCCTCAACCTGTTTTACAAGCATTAATATTGTTTGCAGAATGTCGGTTGGTTCAAAACCCGACACAACCACACCGAGTCCGAATTTTTCAGGAATAAAATCATAAATTCCCGTTCCGGCAATAACGGTCACATGTCCCGGACCGATATAACCGTCGATTTTAACCTCTTCGTCAATAAGCGCTTCCATAGCGGGCGGCATTACCTTATGGGCACTGAAAACGAAAAAGTTTTTCAATCCTTTGGCTTTTGCGGTAATAATACCCACGGCACTTCCCGGGGTAGTGGTTTCAAAACCTATTCCGAGAAAAATCACATTTTTATCCCTGTTTCGTGCAGCAATCTCCACGGCGTCCAATATTGAATAGACTATTCTAACATCGCCTCCCGCAGCTTTTTCTTTTTCCAAAGACGAAGAGGAACCCGGAACCCTTATTAAATCGCCGTAAGTGGTTATTATTGTGCCGGGCATTCGCGAATATGCAACCGCTTGATCTATATATTTCCTGTCGGTTACACAGACAGGGCACCCCGGTCCTGATATCAATCGTATATTTTCCGGTAAAAGCGATGGTATCCCGAATTTTTGAATACTCATCGTGTGTCCGCCGCAAACCTCCATAAATGTAACTTCCTTTTTCGAAATACGCTTTATCTCGCTTACCAGTACTTCAACTTTTTTTCTGTCCCTGTATTCATCTATATATTTCATATGTTATTAATTTTCTTGATTTTAATTAACCGGCATTGTGACGGTTAAATGTTTTTTCCGTAAAAAGCCTCTCTTTTTTATTTTTATTAACCGATTTCATCATTATTATCGTTTTTGACATTTAAACGGTATGCCGCAACGGCCAATTGTCCGAGGGATATACCGGCATCGTTGGAGGGAACTTTTTGATGGACGAAAACCTCAAAACCTTCTTGTTTCAATTTTTGTTCTGTTGCTTTGCACAGGTATCCGTTTTGGAATGTTCCCCCCGATAAAACCACTTTGTTAATTCCCGTCTCTTTTCTGATTGTTATTGCAGTGTTTACTGAAACCCGTACAATTGTATTATGGAATTTCGCCGAAATAATCCGTGTTTCAATGTTTTTTTTAATATCATCAACTATTTCTTTAACGGTGCACTTAAAATCGAGTGTTTTACCCGTTGAAAAATTGTAATATTCCGTTGTTTCGAAATTGGATATTGCATCTTCGAGTCGCATGGGAGCTTCGGCATGAAAACTGCTTACGGTACAAATATTCAGTATGGCACTAACGGCATCAAAGAGACGCCCTGCCGACGAACTCAGGGGCGAATTAACCTTTTTGTCAATCATACTGATAATAAACTCGGTTTTTTCAGGATTCAAATTTTCAACAAAAGGAATTTTCAGGTTAAAGAACTCTTTTCCGAAAACACTGTAAAGATACGAAACCGCTGTTCGCCACGGTTCTTTCGTCACTTTGTCGCCGCCAGGCAAAGGGATATAATCGAAATGCGAGTGTCTTTTGAAGTTTGAAAAATCACCGCTAAAAAATTCGCCGCCCCAAATATTTCCGTCGGTACCGAGGCCGGTGCCGTCGAATATTATACCTATAACCGGTCCTGCAAGTCTGTTTTCGGCCATACATGCAGCCATATGAGCGTGGTGGTGCTGTATTCTCAAAACGGGTAAATTTTGTTCCCGGGCATATTGCGTCGAAAGGTAGTCGGGGTGAAAATCGCATGCAACCGCTTTGGGAGAGAATTTAAAGAGTTTTTTATACCTCGAAATACTCTCTTCGAAAAAATCGAGCGTTTCTGCGTTTTTCAAATCGCCGATATGCTGCGACAATATGGCTTGCGAAGTTCTGCCTATACAAAAAGTATTGACAAGTTCCGCGCCGGTGGCAAGGATGCCGTCAACGTCGAAGCCGAGTCTTACCGGTGAAGGAGCGTATCCGCGCGAACGTCTGATTAATCTGGGTATTCCGTTCACGGCAAAAGCCAGCGAATCGTCGGCTCTGTTGTATATCTCCCTGTTGTATGTTATTATCGCCTCTATCTTGTTATTAAAAAGTTCGACGGCTTTTTCATTTTCTATAATAATAGGCTCGCCCGCAATGTTGGCGCTTGTAAATACCAAAGCATCGCATTTTGTTTTTTCGAACAAAAGGTAATGGAAAGGCATATAGGGTAGGAGTGCCCCTACCGTTGAAAAACCTGCCGAGACGCTTTTTGCCAAACTTTTTTTTGTTTTGAGTATCACTATGGGGCGACGCCAAGAGGTGAGCAGCGCCTCTTCGGAACGGTTTACGTAAGCATATTTTTTTAAAATGTTAATATGGCGGAACAGTACCGCCAAAGGTTTTCCGTCGCGGTGTTTGCTGTTGCGCAACTTGGCGACGGCATTTTCGTTACCGGCATCGCAAACAAGGGTATATCCCCCCATACCTTTCAGGGCTATGGTTCCGCCGGCTTCTATCAAGGCAGACGCTGTTTCGAGCAGCAGGTTCAAATCTTCTATCTTTTTATTTCCCGAAACAAAACTGTAATGCGGTCCGCAATGGTTACAAGCCACAGGTTGAGCATGAAAGCGACGGTCGGCAACATCTTTGTACTCTTGACTGCATTTGTCGCACATATCGAATGGCGACATGGTTGTGTTTTTTCTGTCGTATGGCAACTCTTTTATTATGGTAAACCGTGGCCCGCAATTGGTACAATTGATAAATGGATAGTTTATGCGGTGCTTCTGTCTTTTCATATCTTCCAAACACGCCTCACATACGGCAATGTCGGGACTTATTTCGGTTATTTCGTCGGTAATGTGGTTGTTATCGCTTCTTACAATTCTGAAATCGTTGAAATTTACAAATGAATTTTCTTTTACATCTATTTTTTCGATAACTGCCGCTTCGGGTGCGAGGTTACGCACTTGGTTAACAAACTCTTCAATTTCCTCTGGATTCCCGTTTAGTTTAACAAAAACTCCGTCGTTCCTGTTATCAACATTTCCGCAAAGATTAAGTTTTTTTGCAATCCGGTAAACGAATGGGCGGAAGCCTACCCCTTGTACCAAACCCGTAATACGTATGTTGTATGTCTTTCTTTGCATCTTGTTATATATTCAAGGGCAAAGATAAGAGTGTTTTGTTAACAAATTAACAATAAGATAATCTTTTTTATCAACATTCGGAGATACATCATTTTTTGCAATGAAGCAGCATCTTTAAAAGCTCAAAGGCAGATTGTTAGCCAATGATTTAAGGAAAGCCGGAATTAATCGGGATAAGCAATACGTATATGATGAATATGCAACAATTTCTTTTTCAATATCTTTTTGGCCGTAGTAAGTTGTTTTAAAGTAAGGGGAGCATTGTCCAACTGGTGGTCGTCGAGTAAACCGTTCACAATCATCTCCACAAGGTCGTTAATTTTTTGTTCCGTAGGTTCTGAAATACTTCTCGAAGCGGCTTCCACCGAGTCGGCAATCATGACCACGGCGGTTTCAATGGAGAAGGGGATAGGTCCGTGGTAGGCAAATTGTGTAGGATCGACCTCCACACCCGGATTAAGTTTCTTTTCCAAACGGTAAAAGTATTCAACTCTTCTTTTTCCGTGGTGCGTTCTGATAAAGTCGATAATTTGTTCAGGTATATGCTCTTTTCTTGCCATTTCTATGCCGTCGAGGACGTGTCCTATAATGATTTTTGCACTCTCTTCATAACTTAGTTCATCGTGAGGATTATACCCCTTTGATTGGTTTTCCACGAAAAACATCGGGTTTTTCATTTTTCCGATATCGTGGTACAGAGCGCCTGTTCGTGCCAGATTGGCATCGCCACCGATAATGTACAACACTTCGGAAGCTAAATTGGCGACTTGCAAAGAATGTTGGAAAGTTCCAGGTGCTTTTTCGGCCAAATCGCGTAGCAGCTTATTGTTGGTATTGGAAAGTTCGAGCAGGGTAAGTTGGGTAAGCATACCGAAAAGCTTTTCGTAAATAAAAATGAACGGAAAAGCAAGAAGAATAAGAAGAGAACTTCCGGCAAGCATGGCCAAAAACGGGTAAGAGATGTTTTTCAGTGTTCCGTCTTGTACAAGAAGCATACTCATATAAACAACCACATAAGTTACAAAAACCCATATGGATGCTTTTACGAGATACCAGCGTTTCGACAAATTTCCGGTACTGAAAATGGCAATGAAACCGGCAATAAACTGGGTATAAAAGAACTCGAAACTGTTTGGAGCGTAAAAGCCGAGTATCATCAATGTTATGAGATGTATAACCAGTGCCGCACCTCTGTCGAGAAAAGCGGCAATCATTACAGGTAAAATGGTATAAGGTATAAGATAACTCCACGACGGGAAATTGGCAAATACAAGTTCCGATATGATGATGAGTATAACCTGTGTAAAAAGTATGAGATTAAGATATTTTAGTTGATTGAAAATTTGAGGTTTGAATATCTTTAGGAAGAAAAATTCGATATAAAAGAGTAATAAGTTCAATAAGATGATACCCAGCAGCACATATTTCCACGAAGCCGATTTCCCCATTTCCTGTTCGTACTGGGTTTTCAGTGAGTTCAGTATCTGATATTTTTCAGGGGTTACCACTTCGCCTTGCGAGATTATGAGTTCGCCCTTTTGTATTAAACCTTGCGTGGGGAGAATTTGAGATACCAGTTCACGTTTAGCGATACGGTTCTTTTCGTCGTCGTATATTACGTTTTGCACAAGCGAATTGGCAATTATTTTCATAAGCATGGCACTGTCGGGAGTTTGAAGCGAACGTATTATTTTGCCGGCATAAGCATTTGCTTTGTTTATGGTAAAAAGATCTTTCAGTTTAACTTCGTAGGCTTTGTTTCCCTTTATCAAACGTATGGCAAAATTTGGGGATTTCCCTTCAATGGAACGGTGAAAACGTATAATTCCTTTTTCCACATGGTCGTAAATTGAGAGCAAGGTTTGAAGCTCTTTTATGGAGTCGGTTTGCTTGTTTTTCAAACTGTCGAATTGTTGCCAGCTCGACGAAAAATTTTTTATCATTAACGAACGTCCTGCTTCGGTACCTTTTTCGTCGTAACTAAAATAGGGTTTGAAATTGGAAAGCAACATCTCCTTTTCCTTGTTTATCTGTTCTTGTGTTTTCAGAATACTGAAATCGAACGGAGCAATCAAATCTTTGTGGTTCCAGGGTTTACCTATATGGAACTCATATTTGAAATGGCTTTCGCGGGGTGTAATCCACACTACAATTGCAATGGCAAAAGTAAAACTGAGAATTTTAAGTATTTCGTAATAATTATGTTGTATTTTTGACAAAAAAGAATTCATATTGTTTAATTGCTTTTGCAAAGGTATTAATTTTAGGGTTTTAACATACTATTTTTAAATTAAGTTTTTATTGATGAAAAACGGAATTTGCTATTTGTCGGTTATTCCCGTCAGGGAAAATCCTTCGGATAAAAGTCAGATGACAAGCCAGTTGCTCTACGGCGAAACGGTCGAAATAGACGATGTTTTCAAAAACTGGTACTATGTACGTTCTTTTCATGACGGTTACAGGGGATGGATAGATAAGAACCAGATAAAATTGATGAACCGGGATGATTACGGCAAATATAGTTCCGCCGCCAAGACGGCGGTATTGTCAAGAACGGCTTTGGTAAAAGATAATAAAGACAATTATATACTGTTGAGTTTCGGCACGGGATTATTGAAAAAGGGCGAACAAAAACCTTCCGGCTTCGATGTGGAAATTGTGGATGGTGATATAGCAGAGGCGGATGCCGCAGCTTTTAATTTTAAAGATTTGAAAAAGTTTGCCCTGATGTTTAAAAATGTGCCTTATTTGTGGGGAGGACGCAGTTTCTTCGGTGTCGATTGTTCGGGATTTATTCAACTGCTGTTTATGACGGCGGGATATAATTTGCCCCGCGACAGTAAAGACCAGGTGAAATCGGGAGACGACGTTTATCTTTTCGAAGAAGCCCGCCCCGGCGATTTACTTTTTTTCGGACATGAAGAAAACCAAATTACACATGTGGGGATGCTTCTGGAGAAGGATAAAATTATTCATGCTTCGGGCAAGGTGCGTATCGACAGAGTTGACCATTACGGTATATATAACGATGATATTGATAATTATACACATAAATTGAGAGCAATTCAAAGAATTTTGTAATTTTATACCGAAATTTTTATCATTATGGAACAAAATAATAATATTAACAGCGAAAGCCTTTCGAGAATAAAAGAGATTCTTTTCAGTGATGAGTTTCAAAGTATAGAAACAAGATTGAATGAAATAAAATCGGGTTTTAATGAGAAAATTTCGGAAAACGAGAAAAAGTTGTTGTTGCAAATCGAACTTTTGAAAAAAGAGGGAAAAGAGAGCAGGAAAGAGGCGGAACGCCTTTTCGAAAAACAAAAAGAGGAGTTCGAACGGCTGACCGAAAATTTTGACAAGAAGATAAAGGAACTGAAAACCGATATAGAAACCCTGCAAAAAGAGACAACGGAAAAATTAAAGGATTTCTTGACAAAATCGAACCAAAACAGTAAAGAAGAGATAGACAAAATAAAAAAGAGCATAGAAAAAACTTTGGAAGAGTTGCGTTCAACAAAAGTTGACAAAGCCGAAATTGCCGAGCTTTTCGGTATGGTAATAAACAAACTGAAATAAAATAGCATATGCCTTTATCAGAAGAAAACAAGCGCAAGAAACAGGCTGCCGCCGACCAGATTAAATTGCAGGAACTAAGACGGTTACTTACGGGAATGGATCAAAAGGAGTTGGAAAAATTAAACCGTTTTATTCAAAATCCCGAAACCCTGTCAAACGAAATTTCATTGCTTTTGCCCAAAGCGGTAAAAAAACTTATTGACAACCGCGAAATCAATTTATCGGACTTGCAGCCTGTTATAGAGGATATTTTGAAAGAAAGCGTGCGTAAAAATCCGCATACATTGAGCGATATTCTTTTCCCGATAATGATGCCCGCCATACGGAAAGCCGTTGCCGAAGACATAAAAAGAATGCTCGACTCCATAAATACCACTTTGGAGCACAGCTTTTCGCCAAAACGTATCGGTTGGCGTTTCCAAGCTCTCTTTTCAGGTAAATCGTACGCCGAAATAGCCCTGTCGCATGCCTATATTTATCAGGTAAAAGAGGTGTTCCTTATTCATAAACAGACAGGATTGTTGCTCTCGCACGTGAGCCATTCCGGCGAGCAAGACAAGAACGCCGACATGGTTTCGTCAATGCTCTCGGCAATAAAGGATTTTGTGCAAGATTCGTTTAACAGCGAAGACGATAACGAACTCCAAACCCTGAAAATAGGAAAACTGAACATTTTGATTGAGCAAGGTCCTTATGCCATTATAGCTTCGGTGGTGGAAGGAAACGTGCCCGACGAATATAAAACCCTGCTTAAAGAGACCATTGAAAGCATTCATATTTCACACTCTTACGAACTGGAAAATTACGAAGGCGACTCATCACCGTTCGAAACGGACAAACAACTGCTGATAAACTGTTTGCAAAAGGAGGCTAAAGAGCAAAAGAAAAAAAAACCAGTATTTGCCATAATTATTCTTCTGCTTATAATGGTGGCTTTGGGATACCTTTTATACGGATATATCGATACTCGTATAAGGTTCAATAAACTGGTGAAGCAGATTCGTAACGAAAACGGATTGGTTATAACCGAAAAAGGCAAGCATTGGTTCGGTAAATATTATCTTTACGGATTAAAGGATGTTGAAGCAAAAGACCCACAACTTTTTGTCGAGAAAACAAAAATGGATACGTCGGCTTTGATAATGAAATTCAGCCCGTTTTTCTCCGCTGCCGATGATTTTCTCTTAAAAAGAGCTAACAGGATTTTGTCGCCGCCCAAAACCGTAAAACTGAAAATAGAAAACGGAATATTATCGGTAAACGGAACTTGCGATACCAAATGGTTGCAAAAGGTAAATAAAAACTGGAGTATGATTTACGGAATAAATTCGGTGAAATACAATACACGCGTAACCGATACCGTAAAACCCGAATTAACAAAAAAGGAGAAAAAAAGAAGAGTGGCAAAAAACATACTGGCAATTGAAAAACATACTTTTACTTTCGATTATAATGTTTTCGAATTGAGTAAAAAACAATCCGAAGAGTTCGACAAACTAATTGCGGAAGTGAATAACGTATTGGATTTCAGTTTTGACCAGGATTCGGTACCGGTAATAATAGTAAATTCATATACAAGCTACAAAGGCAATACCGAAGCAAACAAAATTGTTGCCAAGCATCGTGCCGAACAGTTTATTAATATGATGATAGAAAAAGGTATTCCAATGGAAACACTGGTTCCCAAAGTGAAATTTATTGAAGACGAAGGAAACAAATATCCCATACGGACAGTATCATTCAAAGTAAAATATGTAAAACCTGAAAATTTATGATAAAGAAAAAAATTTGTATGCTCGGTTCTTTTGCCGTAGGAAAAACAAGCCTTGTACAAAGGTATGTCAACAGTATTTTCTCGGAAAAATATCATACAACCATAGGAGTTAAAATTGACCAGAAAATCATTAAGTACAATCACGATGATATAAACCTGCTTTTGTGGGATATTCACGGAGAAGACGAATATCAGAAGGTAAAACCCGCATACGTAATGGGCTCGGCAGGCTATTTTGTCGTTATTGACGGAACACGACGAAATACCTTGGATATCGGAATGGAACTGCAAAAAATGGCTGCAAATGTGGCAAAACAAGCACCCTTCATCGTTTTATTGAACAAATCGGATTTGAAAAGCGACTGGGAAGTGACACAAAACGATATTGATGCACTGATAAACCGGGGAATAAAGGTTATTGAAACAAGCGCAAAAGAGGGAACGGGTGTTGAAGAGGCGTTTTTCGAACTTACAAAAATGATAATAGATTAATATAATGATTAACAAACTGCCAAAAGAGATAATTGGTTATATGATTGATAATATTCCCCCATTTACGGGAATAGCAATCGTAAAAACCGATAACTCGGGAACAGTTAAGGGATACTACGGCTCGTTTGACAAATACCTCAATAAAGTTCCTTCCGAAGGGATACAAATAGCCGACCTGTTTCCGTTTGTCGAAGGTCTTATCCCTTTGCCTCAAGAGTCAATATTATTGCCCAATATGCAGGTGGGCGACAAAACATATGCCGATATTCATATTGTTTTGACAAAAGATAACAACCACTGGCTCTTTTTTATGGACCGTACGCAGGATGTGGAGAGCATACGTGATATAATTCAGGGGATTAACGAAAAAAAGCTGGAAAGCGAGAAAAAAGACAAAAGTTACTCCTTTGATAACCCATTCGGCGATACCGCAATCTTCGGCACACAGGTTTTCCTTAAAATTGATAACGAAACCGCCGTCCCTTTGGGCGAAAGTCCGCTTTGGGTTACCGGTGCGAAAGAATTGTCGGGTATTATCATTAAAAACAAAGCTGTTAAAATTAAAGATATTTTTCCCTTCCTCGAAGTATTTTTTGAAGAGGCTGCCGATCACTGGGAATCGGGTAAAGAGACCCTCTTTAACTCGGGAATTTGGATAGAAAATTTTAAAAAAGACGAAGATACCCTTTTAAAAGCCGGCGCCACCACACGAAACGGCAAACAATTTTTACTTATAAGAAAAATTAACGGCGATGTCGGTGAAGAACAAGAGGTAATACAAAAAGCACGCGAACAAAAACTTCTTTACGAAAAACTCGATAAAACAAAAAGCCGCTTGAAACAACTGCTCGATTATAAAGAAAGGTTTGTCTCAATTATATCGCACGATTTGCGTTCTCCGGTAGCATCGGTTTTGGGAATTGCCGAAATGCTTACCAACGACGAAGATTTTCTGGATAAATTGGACGATTTTAACCGCGAAATGATTATGAGCATTAAAGAGGAGATGCAACGCCTGCTCGATTATAACGACAAATTATATCATTGGTCTAATCTGGAACTTGGAAATTTTGAAATAGTCCACGAGAAAATTAACCTTTTCGAACTGGTAACAAAAGCGTATCAAACAAGCAAAGCCAAAATGGATGCAAAATCCATAGTTTTTGAAAACAGTGTGGACAAAGATACCGCAATTGAAGTCGATATAACCCTTATCCTTCAGGTTTTGAACAACCTTCTGTCAAATGCGGTAAAATTTACTCCCAATAACGGAAACATATCGGTGTCGTCACAATTTACCGGCGACGGTATCAACCTGGTAGTTGCCGACAGCGGTGTGGGAATGCCTCCCGAAGTGAGAGATACTCTTTTCGACGACAGTATCCGCTCTACAACACTGGGAACCTTGGGCGAAAAAGGTAGCGGCTTGGGAATAGGAATTATTAAAAAAATTATTGACGCCCACGGTTTCAGTATAAAGGTGGAATCGGAAAAAGGTAAAGGAACATCTTTTATTATTTCAATTCCCAAAGAAAACATATCGTAATATGAGTGAAAAAAGGCTGGTATTTGCCACAAACAACAGTCATAAACTAAAAGAGATAAAAGAGATTCTTGATGGTAAATACGATATCGTATCGCTGAAAGATATCGGATTTTCGGGTGATATTCCCGAAACGGGAGAGACCCTTCATGATAATGCTTCGCAAAAAGCACATTACATTCACGATATTTATAAAACCGATTGTTTTGCCGACGACACGGGTTTGGAAGTCGATGCCTTAAACGGTGAGCCCGGCGTTTATTCGGCACGCTATGCAGGCGAAAATTGCTCCTATTCCGACAACGTCAGGAAACTGCTGAACCAAATGGAAGGTAAAACCCTAAGAAGTGCCCGCTTTAAAACGGTAATATCCCTTATTCTTGATGGTAAGGAATATTTTTTTGAAGGTGTTGTGGAAGGGAAAATTGTGGAGAACCCCAAAGGGGATTCCGGTTTTGGATACGACCCGGTTTTTATGCCGGAAGGCTATGATAAAACTTTTGCGCAAATGCCTCCCGGACTGAAAAACAAAATTAGCCACAGAGGTAAAGCGGTGAAAAAATTAGCGGAATTTTTAAAAAGTTTATAACGGTGTTTCACCTTTTCAACCTCAGGTAGCACCGGAAAAATTAAAAAAAACGGAATGGGGTCTGTTTTTCTACGGTGTTGTGAAATATGAAAATTCATACCCCCCTTTTTACCCTGAGATTTTTTCTTTTGAAACATATCATAATTTTATAGCGGAACCGTGAATGTTTTAAATAAAAATTAAGTTATGCTTTATGCAATCGGTAAAATATCCTTTTTTTGCATAAAAAACAGAGAGGATTAAAATATGGCTGAAATCTTTAAATTCGGAGGTGCACTGTTGAATGATGCCAACGGTGTTAAACGCATGTATCAGATTGTTTCAAATTATCGAAAACCCCCATTTGTTATTGTAGTTTCCGCCCTCGGCAAAACCACCAACGCCCTCGAAAATATTCTCTTTTCACTGGAAAACAATGACGTTTCAAAAGCCAATTTTCTTTTGGAACAACTCAAAACAAAACACTTTACAATTGTTGACACCTTATTTGACGGAATGAATAAAAACAGTATCTTTTCGATGCTTGACCGGTGTTTCGACAGATTGAAAAACTCATTGGAGAATTTGCCCGACGATATATTCAGAGCATACGATACCGTTGTAAGTTTCGGCGAACGATTGGCGACAACAGTAATAGGTGAATATTTAAGAGCAAATGGTATTAAAGCGAAAAATATCGACTCTTCCGCGGTTATCATTACCGACTCAAATTTTACTTCGGCGAGTATAGATTGGGATAATACATGTAAATCGGTAAACGAAAATATTTCACCTTTATTGGAAAAAGGATATACTGTAATCGTACAAGGATTTACAGGCGCCGACCGGCAAGGAAGGCCAACCACATTGGGCCGCGAAGGTTCCGACTTTACAGCCGCGGTAATTTCAAAATGCCTCAATGTTAATGAACTTACCATATGGAAAGATGTTCCCGGTTTTATGAATTGCGACCCGAAAATTTTCGATGATGCCGTTCAATTGATGAATCTCTCTTATCACGAAGCAATAGAACTGGCATTTTACGGCGCTTCGGTGGTACATCCCAAAACCATTCAGCCTTTGCAATCCTCAAACATCATTTTGAAAATAAGGGATTTTTATGACTTGAAAAGAGAACCTACGATAATATCAAACAGTATTGCCGGCGACAGTACTATTCCGAAAATTATAGTTAAGAAAAATCAATGTTTACTGAGTATTTCTTCAAAAACGCTTTCCTTTATCGCCGAAGAAAACATTAAAGATATTTTCGACATCTTCGGCAAACACAAAGTACACGTCAACATGATGCAAAATAGTGCCGTAAGTTTTTCGGTATGTTTCGATAAAAACGACGAAAAATTGCAAATGTTGTTAAACTCGCTGTCAAAACTTTTTACCGTAAAATACAACTCCGGGCTTACGCTTTACACCATAAAAAATGCCGGCGATAAAATGTTTCAACATTTTACCGCCGGCAAAACCGTTTATCTCCTTCAAGAGAGCAGGAATACCCTGCGCTTTCTTGTTAAATAAACCTATTTGACAACAATCTTTTTGTCGGTTTTTCCTTTGTCGCTAACAATGCTCAAAAGGTAAACTCCTTTGGCTTGGTTACTCAAATCGAAAGATTTGTTGTAGTGTCCGTTAAATCCTTCCACTCTGTCGCTTTTAATTACCTGACCTCTCATATTCATGAATTTTACCTCAAGGTAGGTGCTCTTTTCGAGGTCGAACGACACATTTACCTTACCGTTTGAAGGATTTGGGAAAACGGTCAGGTTGTCATAGCTGCTTGCCTCTTTTACACCTACTCCGTCGATTGTATAGTCGAGCGACCAACCCTGATCCTTCACCGAACTATTTGTATTCCATGTCATGAATACGGTGTTTGTAGTTATCTCCAACGGGTCGGGTAACTCGTGGCCTGAGTATTGGGCAACCATTTGATTGGAACCGTTATAGATTTTAAGGTAATCGTGATCCTTTTCGGTTAAAAACTCCGTGAAATCGAGAGTATATTTAACACCTTCGGGATTTTGAATTATAAATACGCACGTTGTGCTGTTGTTGTAATAAAATTCACCACTGCCGTCGGTAATGGTTCCGGTGGGTTCGCTGAATGTATTGGAACCGCTGCACCATGTAGGAGAGGTGGTTGAATATTCAGCTTTAAAGCCTTGTTCCGTTCCGGTAGCTATAAAAGTTACAAGAACTTTGTTGTTGTTAAGGGTAACGCCTGAGGGCGGAGGATTTTGTCCTTGAGTATATTTGGCAACAACAGGGTCGTTTGTCGAAGGACCGTCGTAAATGGTTATTGTATCGCCGGCACCAATCTCAAATGTTGTAAAATATACTGTTATGCTTGAGATGGAATCGTATTGGGTTTGGGGGCTTATGAGCCACGAAGCGTTTGTTCCGGCAGGATAATTTTCAACGGGACCACTGCCGTCGGTAAACGAGCCGGCAAGGGTTGTCAAAGTATCCATTCCCGATGCATAATAGGGATATGCGGCATCTCCGGGATATATGTTTCTAACCATTGCCTGATTGCTGTGGAAACCTCCCACATCCGAAAGTGAATAAAATCCGTTTGAAGAACCGCTCCAGCCGAAATTAAAATGATAAAGATTGGGGCTACCCAATTGGTATCCGTCACATACAAAGGCATGTCCTCCGTCGCTGCTTCTTCCCGAATAGTATAAAGGTTTGCCGTCGTCGATATTGTCCTGAATCATATTTTCCCAAGTTGAAAGGGGATAATATATTTTTTCCAGATATTGAGCCGAGCCGGAGTAGTTGAAATAGTTTATCAGTGCCGTCGGAACATCTTGGCTGAAAGCTCCCGAACCGTCGGGGCTGTAATTCATCCTTACCGATACTCCGGCATGAAAACTAATCAGGGCTACCTCCCAAGGATAGTTGTTGCTGATAACGTCGGTCATTCCGTCCCAAAGGTAAGTGGTGTCGAAATTTGCGGAAATAACACCGTAAGGAGCTTGATAGTATTGCCTGCTACCCGTACCTTGGTTGGGATATCGCCAGTAAAACATAATTTGAGACATGGCCGTTGCAACACAACCGGCATAAACATGACCGCCGGGACCGGCTTGATCTTCAGGACAATCGTAATTATACGGGTCGTCTTGATTCCACAAACAGGTGAGCAAAGGTGAAACATCACGTTCGCCCCTTAATGAAAGATTTCGCCAATCGCCGGTGTACTCCTGCCATTGGGCTGCCACTTCGTTTGTCTGCTCTATTTTGTTTTGGCGTGCATATACAATTTGGTCAACGTAGTTTTGCATCCAACTTTTAAAGGAGGGAATCTGTTCCGAAGGCGCCGGGAATTGTCCGTCGGGATTATATCCTATTATCGGTGTCATTACATCGTCGGCAGAAACAACAACCCAACCTTTGTCAAAATTTACAACGTAATAGGCGTCAGATACCAAATAACTCTCTTTGATGTTAATGTCATAATAGTCGGCTCCGTTGCCGTACTGGTTAATTTTTTGATAATAAAAATTTACTGCTGTCTTTTCGGCGGTCGATTTGCTGACTTTTGCAGCAAAAACGTTAAATGCTACCGAAACAAGCATTACCAGTGTGAGTAAAAGATTCTTTTTCATAAATAAATACATTTATATTACTGAATATTGAAATATATGGCTGGCAAAAATAAGTTTTTTCATCTTACAAAAAAAACTTTTTTAATCAACCCTTGTACAATTCTATCTAAATGACAGTATCCCTCTTGATTGAGTTGCCATAACGGTTCTGTTTTTTTTCGTTTTCAAACCATTAATATTTTAATATTCCATGATTTGTGACTTAATGATATTTTGGGTACATCACTGAATTGTGCCGCTTGCAGTGAATTTTACCTGATAAATTCAATTGTAGGTTCAATAAGTCTATTTGTTTATTTCAATGCGGTTAACGGAAACAAAGGCAAATAACTGTTATTTTGTAACAAAAAAGGAAATATTTACTATTTTTGGTAAAAAAATTTTTAAAAAAAAGATACAGCTATGTTACAATTTCCCGATTATTCTTACGATTACCAATTGTTAATAAAGCACATTTTCGGTAAAGCCATGGATTGGGCACCCGGTCAACAAATTTTTTACCGCGACAAATTCAGTTACACTTACAAAGAGTTTGAAAAACGTGTTAAAAGGCTTGCCAACCTGTTGACAAGAATAGGTGTAAAAAAAGGCGACGTCGTTGCCGTAATGGATTGGGACAGCCCACGCTATCTCGAACACTATTTTGCCGTACCCATGATAGGTGCTGTGCTCCATACCGTTAACATACGTTTGTCGCCCGAGCAGATGCTTTATACCATTAACCACGCCGAAGATAAAATAGTGGTGGTTCATAAGGACTTTTCACAGCTCATAAAAGCATTGGCACCCAATTTCGAAACCGTTAAAAAAATAATATACATTGACGACGGAGATAAGGATTTTAAACCTGAATTTGATACAATCGGCGAATACGAAGAGCTTTTGAAAGAGGAAAACAGCGAGTTTGATTTTCCCGATTTCAGCGAAAACACCATTGCCACCCTCTTTTACACCACCGGTACAACAGGCAATCCCAAGGGTGTCTATTTTACTCACAGACAACTGGTTTTGCATACCATTACCGAAATGGCAGCATTAAATGCCGTAAGGGAACCTGTTACATTCAGTGCCGATGATGTTTATATGCCCCTGACACCCATGTTTCATGTTCATGCATGGGGAATACCCTACATGGCAACATGGTTGGGGGTAAAACAGGTATATCCCGGAAGGTACGACGAGATGATAGTGAAGTTGCTTTTGACACACAAAGTTACAATATCGCATTGTGTTCCCACGATTTTGCAAATGATTGTCGGAAACCCCGAAACGGAAAAGTACGATTTTTCAAACTGGAAGGTGGTAATAGGAGGTTCGGCACTTTCGAAGGGGCTTGCCGAAAAGGCATACAGAAGAAAGATAAAGGTGATGACGGGTTACGGCATGTCGGAGACGGCACCGCTGCTTACTTTGGCCAACCTGAAACCTGATATGGAGAACCTTTCGCAAGAGGAGGAGATAGACGTTGTTACCCGTACCGGATTCCCGGTTCCTTTTGTCGATATGAAAATCGTTGACGCACAAGGAAACGAAATGCCCAGGAACAAAGTGGGCGAAATTGTTGTGCGTGCCCCCTGGCTCACCAAAGGATATTTCAAACTCGAAGAAAAATCGAAAGAGCTGTGGAGGGGAGGCTGGTTGCATACCGGAGATATTGCTTACCGCGACGATGAGGGATATTTTAAAATTACCGACAGATTGAAAGATGTTATTAAAACCGGCGGCGAATGGATATCTTCTTTGGAACTCGAAAGTATGATAAGCCAATGCAAATCCGTTAAACAGGTTGCCGTTATAGGTGTTCCCGACGAAAAATGGGGCGAACGTCCGGTAGCCGTGGTTGTGGTTGACGGAAACCTTGAGGAGAGTGCGGCAGGCGAAAATTGTAAAAATACTTTGCAAACATTTGTTGAAGCTGGCCGTATTGAAAAATGGGCTATCCCCGATAAGTTTATCGTAGTTGATGAAATACCTAAAACAAGCGTCGGAAAGATAGATAAAAAGCTCTTGCGGAAGATGTACGGCGAAGGGAAGCTGTAACTCCCCCACGTGCAGGACACACTGTACAATAATGTTGTACCACTTGGTTAAATCAAGGGGTGCTTAGCGATACCGGAAGAATTTTACCGTTGAAGTATTTATGTCCGTTAAGGGCAAAATCAGCAATAAACTCAGCCATTTGGCCCGCCGTTAAAGGTGCTTTGTATCCGGGAAATGCCGATGCCAACATCTCTGTTTGTACCGCTCCGAGGGCTAATGCGTTAACCTTTATTCCTCTCTCTTTAAATTCTTCGGCCATTGACTCCGTAAGTACGGCAACAGCACCTTTTGCGGCACTGTACAACGAAAGACCTTTAAACTTGGCACTTCCCTGAAATCCACCCATACTGCCGATATTTACAATATGGCTATTGGTATTCATAATTTTCAATAGTGTTTTTACCGTCTTAAAAACACTTTTTACATTTACCGAAAATATGGCATCAAAATCTTCATCGTCAAAATCTTCGAAATTTTTCACTCTCAACAAACCCGCATTGTTAATAATAATATCAATATTATTGAGCTTTTCTCTCACAAACGGCAACAGTTGATTTTCATAATCACCGTTTGACAAATCGAATCCGAGTGTAAATATTTCGCCTTTTAAACTTTCCGGCGACTCTTCCCGTATCTTCAAACCTGTTGTGTTGCGGGCTACAGCAACAACATTGTTTCCGGAGGCACTAAAAATTTTTGCAAGTTCAAAGCCTATGCCCCTGCTTGCTCCGGTTATCAGTACATTTTTCATTGAACCATTCTATTTTTCCAAAACCACAAAAGCCGTTGCGGTATCCTTTACATGTGAGATGGAGAGGTGTATTTTCGATATTTTATTTTTGGTAACAAATTCCAAAACCTTTCCCGAGGTATAAATGCACGGTTTTCCCAATTTGTTGTTGAATACCTCGATTTCGGTAAATTCCATTCCGTAGCGGTAACCGGTGCCGAGGGCTTTAAAAAATGCCTCTTTTGCCGCAAAACGTGCCGCATAACATTGAAATCTTACATTATTGTTTTTTTTCCCGTCACAATATTTGCGTTCGTTTTCGGTAAACAATTTATGCAAAAGCCGAATGTTTTTGCCGATGCTCTGTTCAATACGCTTTACCTCGATGATATCGTTACCTATTCCGAAAATCAAAACAACCCGTTTATGTGTTAAAAAAAAAGGATTGCCTTTGCACATGTTTGTTTGCAAAGACAACCCTCTGCATTTTATTCTACTTTAAGACACCGAGTTCTTTACCCACTTTAGTAAAAGCTTCAATGGCTTTGTCGAGATGCTCTTTTTTATGAGCTGCGGACAGTTGCACCCTGATACGTGCTTGCTCTTTTGGAACCACGGGATAATAGAAGCCTATTACGTAAATGCCTTCGTCGAGTAATCTGGAAGCCATGTCCTGCGACAGTTTGGCATCGTAAAGCATAACTGCACATATTGCCGAGTTTGTGGGTTTAATATCAAATCCGGCATTTACCATTTTTTCCATAAAATAATCGGTGTTTTTGTGCAGGCGGTCTTGCAATTCGTTGGTTTCACTCATCATGTCCATCATTCTTATACCTGCATTAACCACCATTGGCGGGAGCGAATTGGAAAAGAGATAAGGTCGTGAACGTTGGCGCAGCATCTCTATTATCTCTTTTCGTCCCGTTGTAAAACCTCCTATGGCGCCTCCGAACGATTTGCCGAGTGTTCCGGTTATCAAATCTATCCGTCCGAAGATGTCGAAGTGTTCGCTAACTCCTCTTCCCGTTTTTCCGACCACACCTGCAGAGTGACTTTCGTCAACCATAACCATGGCGTCGTATTTTTCGGCAAGTTCCACCATTTTGTCAACAGGAGCCACGTTGCCGTCCATCGAAAATACCCCGTCGGTAACAATAATGCGGTAACGGTCGTTTTGAGCGAGTTTCAGTTGCTCTTCGAGGGCTTTCATATCGGCGTTGGGATAGCGGTAACGTTTTGCTTTACACAAGCGTACACCGTCGATGATGGAGGCATGGTTCAGGCTGTCGGAAATTATTGCATCCTCTTCGGTAAAAAGGGGTTCGAATACACCGCCGTTGGCATCAAAAGCAGCGGCATACAATATTGTGTCTTCGGTATGGAAAAAGTCGGCAATTTTTTTCTCCAAAGTTTTGTGCAAATCGGTGGTGCCACAAATAAAACGTACCGACGACATTCCGTATCCGTGCGTGTCCAAACCCTCTTTTGCCGCCTTTATCAACTCGGGGTGATTGGAGAGTCCGAGATAATTATTGGCACAAAAATTCAACACCTTTTTGCCGTCTTCAAGTTCAATTTCAGCTCCTTGCGGACTGACAATTATGCGTTCCTCCTTATAAAGACCGGCTTCCCTGATATCTTTGATTTCTTTAATTAAATGATCTTTAAATTTTCCGTACATGATTGATTTTTTTTATGGTTTCAAAAAACTTAACAAACTGCTCAAAAGTAGTAAAAATACAGTTTAGACAAGAAATAAATTTCAAAATCAAATAGTGTAATAGGGGGGTGGTTCAAATGAAATTTTGTAGGTTTGTCGCCCAATTTTTTACGGATATGGATAAAACGATTTCAATGAATCCCAATCCGGTGGTTCAATATTTGAACAAACCGGCGGATCTTCTTACAAAAGAGGATTTGATTCGCTTTATAGAAGATTACGATATACAGATGATCAATTTCAGATATGCCGGCTGGGACGGACGTCTAAAAACATTAAACTTCATCATTGGAAGCCGCGACCATTTGGAAAACATACTTACTGCAGGCGAACGTGTTGACGGTTCCAGTTTGTTCCCCTTTATCGAAGCGGGTTCGAGCGATTTGTACGTCATTCCCCGGTATAAAACGGCATTTTTAAATCCCTTCAGCGAAATACCCACGCTTGATATATTGTGTGCTTTTTACGACAGTAACGGCAATCCTTTTGAGAGTGCCCCCGAATATATTCTAAAAAAGGCGCATCAATCCTTTAAAGATGTTACGGGATACTCTTTCGAAGCCATGGGGGAGTTGGAGTACTACATTATTAGCGAAGACGACGGACTGTTTCGAGCCGACGACCAAAAAGGTTATCACGAGTCGTCTCCTTTTTCGAAATGGGCGGGTTTTCGTACCGAAGCCATGAAACTTATTGCCGAGGCAGGCGGAAAGATAAAATACGGACATTCGGAGGTAGGAAATTTTACAAAAAACGGCATGGTTTACGAACAAAACGAAATAGAATTTTTGCCCGTAAACGTTGAGGATGCAGCCGACCAGCTGCTAATTGCCAAATGGATAATACGCACCTTGGCCGAAAAAAACGGTGTTACCGTTACTTTTGCACCTAAAATTACCGTCGGTAAAGCGGGAAGCGGTCTGCATGTCCACAGCCGCATAATGAAAGGTGACAAAAACATGCTTATTGAAGCCGGAAAACTTTCCGCCGTGGCAAAAACCATGATAGCCGGGTATATGGAACTTGCCCCTTCGCTTACGGCATTCGGAAACCAGAATCCCACTTCATATTTCCGTCTTGTTCCGCACCAGGAAGCCCCCACAAATATATGTTGGGGCGACAGAAACAGGTCGGTACTTGTTCGTGTGCCTTTGGGCTGGACAACACCGGTGAATATGGCAAACAAAGTAAATCCGCAGGAAAACGGTGATGTTGTCGATTTTTCAAGCAAACAGACCATCGAAATCAGAAATGCCGACGGCTCCGCCGATATTTACCTCCTGCTGGCAGGTATCACTGTTGCCGCAAGACATGGTTTCGAAATTGACAACCCTCTTGATGTCGCAGAAAAAACATATGTGGATATCAATATATTCGACGATGAGCATAAAGAAAAATTGAAAAATCTTAAACACCTACCCGCATCGTGTGTTGAATCGTCGGAACAACTGAGGTTGCAAAAGGATTACTACTTAAAATACAATGTATTTCCTGAAAATCTGATAAATTACCTTATCGAATATTTACGCTCATTCGACGATGAAAACTTGCGCGCTTCAATAGAAAACGACGACGGGAAAGTGATGGAGCTGGTTATGAAATATTTTCATTGCGGATAGAGGTTAATACCTGACCTTTTCCACTCCGTTTACCTGGTTTATTTTATGTATTAACTGTTCTATATGTTTTTGGTCGGTAATAAGTACACCTATTTTACCCTCAAACCGTTTTCCTGTTGTTTTGAAGTTTACCGAACGCATATTCACACGCAAGTCGCCTGTAATTACTTTGGTTATCGATTCCACTATTCCCAACTCGTCTTTACCGGTAATACGCAAATTGATTAATTTGGGATAATTTTTCGATTGGGAAGTCCATTTGACATCTATTATTCTGTAGGGATATCTCTCTTTCAAACGTTTGGCATTGGGACAGTTGAAGCGATGAATACTGATACCTCCCGAGGAAGTGATAAATCCGAAAACTTTGTCGCCGGGAACGGGATTACAGCACAACGACAAACGGTATTCCACATTTTTGAGGTTGTCGCCGATATAAAGCACGTCCTCTTTTTCATTTTCCTGTGGCAGTGTTTCAACCACCGGAGTTTTGGCGGGTTCGGGCTCTTTATCGCGTCCGTTGCTCTCCTGTTGCTTTTCGATATAGTCGGTAAGAGTTTTTTTTATCAGTTGCATATCAAGTTTTTCGGTGGCAACCAGATAGTACAAATCCACCGAAGTCTCTATTTTAAATTCTTTGATAAGAACGTTAATCAAATCGTCGCTGCTTTTGAGTTTCCAGTTTTTAAATTTTCTCAACAACAGGGCTTTTCCCGCTTCAGCCTCCTTATATTTTTCCTCTTTAAGTTGTTTTTTTATGGATAGCCGTGCCTTATTTGTCTTTACAAATGCAAGCCAGTCGAATTTGGGTTTCTGTTTGTTCGACACCACCACGTCCACTTTGTCGCCGTTTTGCAAAACATGTCGTATTGGTACCGCTTTGCCGTTTATGCGGGCACCTTTGCATTGCGCACCAACCTTAGTGTGTATTTCGTAGGCAAAGTCGAGCACCGTAGCACCTGCAGGAAGTTTTTTCAAATCCCCTTTTGGCGTAAAGACAAAAATATGCGTACTCTTTTGTTTTGTACGGTAAAGTGCGTCGTGTTCAACCTGCTCGGGATGTTCCAGAACATCGCGTATTTGCGACAACCAATTGTCGGTATCTTTTGAACGCATAATGCCTTTGTATTGCCAGTGTGCGGCTTGACCTTTTTCGGCAACCTCGTCCATGCGTACGGTTCTTATTTGTACTTCAACCCATTTGTTTTCGGGACCTTTAACGGTGGTGTGTAACGATTCGTATCCCGAAGCTTTGGGGTTGGTAATCCAGTCGCGCAGACGTTTCGGGTTTGGCTGATATATGTTTGTAACTATTGAATAAACACGCCAGCAATCCTCTTTTTCCTTCTTCTCCGATTTGCTGTCTATTATTATCCGTATGGCAAAAAGGTCGTAAACCTCTTCAAAGGTAACTTTTTGACGGTTCATTTTTGCCCATATTGACGGAACCGATTTTGTTCTCCATTTTATTGTGGCCTCGATATTGTTTTTTTTCAGTTCGGCAGCTATCGGTTTTATGAAATTTTTTATATACTTTTCGCGTATATCTTTTGTCTCTTTGATCTTATTGCTTATATCATTAAAAACGTGAGGCATTTCGTAACGCATAAGCCTCTCTTCCATTTCGCTTTTTATGTGATAGAGTCCGAGCCTGTGTGCTATAGGTATATATATGTATTTTATCTCATCGAAAAATTTTCTTTTATCCTTTTCGGATAACAGTTGGTGGTGTCGAATGTCGTTCAAACGGTGTGAAAGCAGCAATAAAATCACACGTATATCATCCACAAGCGAAAGGAACATGCTTCTGAAAGCATCGGAATGCAAAGATATTTTATCGTTGTGAAGATTGATGATTTTATAAAAACCTTTTAATATTTCGGATACCGTTTCGCCGAACTGGGCAGAGATATCTTTATAAATCTCTTCGCCTTCGATGACGGGTAAACTGTGTAGCAGTGCGCAAACCGCCGATATGTGACCCAGCCCGACCTCCTTCATTGCCGTATATGCTATTTGTACGTGATGAAGGATAAAAGGCTTGCCCGAAGGCAGATACTTTCCTTCGTAATTAACACTTGCAACCTTGTATGCTTTTACAATCATGTTGTGTGCCGTGCTGTCCATATTGCAGCAATCCAACACTTGTTGTAAGATGTCGTCAGGTTTATTCAATACTCTTAATTTTGTAGTTATAGTATAAAAATACTTGGTATTTGAGGAATTATTGTACTAAGTAAGATATTTTAAGAAAAAAATATCAATTGTTATTTGGAGTTGTCATCCTCAATATTGGGATTTTTAGCAATTGATTCCCTCATTTTAGTATCGGCTTGGATATTTTTATACCGTTGATAATCCATAATGCCGAGGTTTCCCGAGCGGAAAGCTTCGGCGATAGCCATTGGGATTTGAGCTTCGGCTTCGATAACTTTGGCTCTGGCTTCCTGTGCTTTTGCTTTCATCTCCTGTTCCAGGGCAACTGCCATGGCGCGCCGCTCTTCGGCTTTTGCCTGGGCAATGTTTTTATCGGCATTTGCCTGGTCCATTTGAAGTACGGCACCAATGTTTTTGCCAATATCAATATCGGCTATATCTATTGATAATATTTCGAAAGCCGTACCCGAGTCGAGACCTTTTTCGAGAACCACCTTCGATATGCTGTCCGGATTTTCCAATACCGCTTTGTGCGAGTGTGCCGAACCTATGGAGGAAACAATCCCTTCGCCGACACGTGCAAGAACCGTCTCTTCACCTGCGCCACCCACAAGTTGCTGTATGTTGGCACGCACCGTAACGCGAGCCATACAAATAAGCTGGATACCGTCTTTTGCCACGGCGGCAACTTTTTTGGTATCGATAACTTTGGGGTTTACCGACATTTGAACCGCTTCGAGAACATCGCGCCCGGCAAGGTCGATGGCTGTTGCCGTTTTAAAATCAAGATTCATATTCGCTTTGTCGGCCGATATCAAAGCATTGATAACTTGTTGTACGCGCCCTCCGGCAAGGTAGTGCGCTTCCAAATCGTCGCGCTTTATCGTTAAACCGGCTTTGGTTGCCGTAATCATGCTCCTGACAATAATTTGAGGCGGAACTTTACGCCAACGCATCAATACCAATTGTACCAACGATATGTGTACTCCCGAAACAAAAGCCGTAAACCACAATCCCACGGGAACAAAATAGAGAAGTATCCAAAGTAAAAATATTGCCCCGATACCGAGTGCTATAACAACATATAAATTTTCCATGGTTATATTTTTAAAGGTTTTATATAAATCTTATTGTTTTCTATTTTAACTATCTCTATTGTTGTGCCCGGATCTATAAATTCGGTTCCCGCTGTTGCTTCGAAATATTCTCCGTTAACGGAAATTTTTCCTGCCGGGGCACATCTTGAAACGGTTTTGCCTCTATCACCGGTTTTCAGTTTTTTAGCCGGATTTGCCGATGCTTTTCCGTTGATGCTCGTTTTTAACTGTGCCTTTTTCCAGGTTTTCGCCCTTAGCGAAAAGAGTATTGCAACAATGTTAAGAACCAGAGCGGCTGCAAGTACCATGTGACCGGCATCGGTACCCTTTTTTTCGTATGCAAACCATACTCCCGAAGCCATAACAACAAATCCCAAAACACCGGCAAAACCCGTCCCCGGTATTACCAATACCTCCAATACCAAAAGCAATATGCCCGTTAAAATTAGAATTACTATTATAGCCCACATATTGTATTTTATAGAATTTCAACCGTCAATTTACGGTTTGTCATCTCATTGTAATATGGTTTCAATTGTTCGAAACTGCCGTTTTTTACAGGGCATTTTCCTTTGTAATGGGCTATCCAAGCGCAATTTTCCGCCTGCATGATGTCGTGTCCCAAAACTTCAACCAAAGTGCTTATTACGTAATCGAATGTGTTAACATCATCGTTGAAAAGTATCAGTTTTTTGATGCCTTTTAAACTTTCCACACTTTCGGTTCCGGTGATTTTTTTCTCTTTTACACTCATCTGGCAATGAAATGATTTTTTTACAAATGTACAAAATTTTTTTAATCTTTTAAAGATTTTACAATGTTTGAAAAGTACTTAAAAAGGTTACTGTAATGGAAAAATAAATACCTGAATAATATCGTGTTACAAAATTGCGATTCATAAAAAAAGAGAGAAAAAACACAAAAAACAGTTTTGCAATTACTCATATATTTTTATTTGTTTTTGGTATTCGTTAATATTTTACATTTTGCAAAATGTTAACGTACAAACTTAAAAATGTAAATGAGCTATTTTTATAACTCATCCATCTTAAGGATACATCAAGAAATTTTCTTGAAAAACGGGTTAATTTTATATTTTAGCAAATGTTTTTGAATAGAAAAAAGTAAAATGAATATATCAATAGAAGTTTTTTAAAAAAAAGGAACAGAATGAAAATAGCGGCATTAACAGATAGTTAAAGCTACAATACGGTTAACAGATGTTTTAGGAACAACAGCCGGCAACCGAGACCGGAATTACTTTATATTTTAATATTAGATGTTAAACCAAAAGATTTATTGAAAGAAGATAGATGATTAAAGAAAATACGATAGAAAAGAATTTTATTAAACAATTAACGGAGTTGAAATACACTTATCGTCCGGATATTATTGACCGGAAAACACTGGAACAAAATTTCAGAGAAAAATTTGAAACCTTGAACAGAGTTCGGCTTACCGACAATGAATTTGCACGATTACGGGAAGATATTATTACACCCGATGTTTTTTCAGCTTCTAAAAAATTGCGGGAAAGGCAATATTTTGAAAGAGAAGACGGTACGCCTTTGCATTATACTTTGGTGAACATCAAGAATTGGTGCAAAAACGAATACGAAGTCATCAATCAGTTACGCATCAATACCGAAAATAGTTTTCAACGCTATGATGTAATTATCTTGATAAACGGATTGCCTATCGTGCAAATCGAGCTGAAAAAAGTTGATGTATCGCCCCGAAAAGCAATGCAGCAAATCGTGGATTACAAAAATGACCCCGGTAACGGTTACACCAATACTTTATTGAGTTTTATGCAGTTGTTTATCGTCAGCAATCTTACCAATACTTACTATTTTGCCAACAACAAAAATCAACATTTTGCTTTTAATGCCGATGAACAGTTTTTGCCGATTTACCAATTAGCCGATGAAAAAAACAAAAAAATCACACACCTGACAGACTTTACAGAAAAATTTCTCTCAAAATGTACTTTGGGCGAAATGATAAGTAAATATATGGTTTTGGTGGAAAGCGAACAAAAAATATTGGTGATGCGTCCGTACCAAATTTATGCTGTAAAAGCTATTATTGACTGCATCAATCAAAACAGGGGCAACGGTTATATCTGGCATACTACGGGAAGCGGTAAAACCCTGACTTCTTTCAAGGCTTCTACCCTGCTGAAAGATAATCCGGATATTGAAAAATGTTTGTTTGTAGTGGACAGAAAAGACCTTGACAGACAAACCCGTGAGGAGTTTAACAAGTTTCAAGAAGGCAGTGTGGAAGAAAATACCAATACCGAAACTCTGGTAAGGCGACTGCTTTCTACCGACTATTCCGATAAGGTAATTGTAACCACCATTCAAAAACTCGGATTGGCATTAGACCAAAACAGTAAACAGAATAAGAAAAAGATAGAAAAAGGTATTTCCACTTATAAAGACAGATTAGCGCCATTAAAAGACAAACGAATAGTTTTTATTTTTGACGAATGCCACCGCTCACAATTTGGAGAAAATCACAAAGCTATAAAAGAATTTTTCCCAAAAGCACAACTTTTTGGTTTTACGGGTACGCCTATTTTTGAAGAAAATGCAACTTATAAAATCAGAGAAGACCGTTTTGAAACTTATAAAACTACCGAAGCTGTTTTTGAAAAACTTTTACATTCTTACACCATTACCCACGCCATAGATGATAAAAATGTATTGCGTTTTCATATTGATTATTACAAAGGTAAAGGCGAACAAAATCCCAAACCCGGCGAACCGCTTGCACAACAGGCAGTAGTGGAAGCTATTTTGGATAAACACGACGCCGCAACTAACAGACGCAAATTTAACGCCATTCTTGCAACTGCATCAATCAATGATGCGATTAGTTTTTACCGTCTTTTTAAGGAAGTTCAAAAGAAAAAAGCAGAAGAAAACCCTAATTTTGAACCGCTGAATATAGCTTGCGTATTTTCACCGCCTGCACAATTGATTGCCAAAGAAGGCGATAAACAGAGTCAAAAGAATGCCGCAGACATCAGGCAATTGCAAGAAGATTTAATACAAGAACAAGAGGACAACAAACAAAATCCCGA
>CAZJUQ010000044.1:0-62746 GCA_964549335.1 uncultured Lentimicrobiaceae bacterium
TGAGAAAATGCATTTAATTCTCCCAGCAGTCTATTTGCTTCTGATAATAGAGAATTTATTTTTGGAGATGATATAATCCACTCTTTTGAAATTTTTTCAGGCAGAAATGAAGAATATTCTATTTGCTTTACATACTTTCCCGCTTTGAAATTTTTAATGTCCATAATCTTTACTTTCTGCAAATATAAATATTTATATTTTCATTTTGTGTGTTTTTTGAAAATATAAATTATCATATTTTCGTCTGCCCTAATTACACACAACGCTTCTATATCCGTAACAATTATGGGGATTTTCAACAAAAACTTCCACCTGCGGTTAACGCCTCATCAGGGTTGATTTTTTATAAAAACAAAATTTGGAAACCGCATACGCACCGGACAATACTTTTATCCCGCAAGCTTTTTCAATGTAAACGAAAAAGCAGTTCCTTTACCTTTTCTGCTGGTAACCGTAATTGTTTGCCTGTGGGCTTCAATTATATGTTTTACTATTGCCAAACCCAATCCGGTACCTCCTTTGTCGCGCGAACGCCCCTTATCGGTTCGGTAAAAACGTTCGAAGACTCTCGGCAAATTTTTCTCTTCGATACCTGTACCGTTATCCGAAACTTTCACCAAATATTTCTCATTTATATCGTGTACCGAAATATTTATCTCGGTTTTATCCTTGTTGCCGTATTTAATGGCATTATCAATCAGGTTTATCAACACCTGTTTTATTCTTTTACGGTCGGCTACAACAATATACGGTTTACGTCCGGTGTGTTCAAAATGTATTTGGGCGTTGTTGTTTTTTGCTTTCAGCTCCATAAATTCCAAAACCTCTTTAATAAGTTCCACCACATCGAATTGCACCTCTTTTAATTTTGCCACCCCCGACTCCAGTTTCGATATTTCCTCCAAATCTTCAACAATAGCTATCATTCTGTTGATACTCTTGTTTGCCTTCATCAAAAAGGTTTTATTCACCGATTCGTCTTCCAATCCGCCGTCGAGCAGTGTAAGTATATATCCCTGAATATTGAATATAGGGGTTTTGAGTTCGTGCGAAATATTCCCGAGAAACTCACGACGGTAGGCAGCCATTTGTTTCAACTCTTCAATCTGTTTCCGTTGCTCTTCGCTCCATTCCAAAACAACCTGGTTAACCTTTTCCAGCGATTTGGCGGTTTTCTTATCTTTCAAGCCTTCCCCTTTAAACTCGCCAATGGTTTTGTAAATAAGCTTTATTTTTTCATTAATAAATTTGTCCAACAGGTAACTTGTGGTCAGGTAGCTCACCGCAAAAATCATTAATACCGAAGCCACCAAAAACAGAAAATTAACTTCACAATAATAATACGATACTAATGCTGCTGCCAAGGCAAACATCAGCGAAACCGCAACAGCCGTGTACAAAGCGACATTTTTATTTTCCGCGGTATTCATAATCACGATGTTTCAAACTGATACCCCACCCCTTTAACCGTTCTGATGTTTTCAAGGTCAAGTTTCTCTCTGATTTTTCTAATATGCACGTCTATTGTTCTGTCGCCAACAACAACATCGTTTCCCCACACTTTCGAGTAAATTTCGTCGCGGGTAAAAACCTTTTCGGGCTTGGAGGCAAGCAGATAAAGCAGTTCAAACACCTTTTTCGGCAAAGCAATCTCTTTTCCCTCTTTTTTTACGACATACTTCAACGGGTCTATTACCAGACCTCCTATGTGCAGTTTTTCATTTTGTTGATCATCCTGTTTCAAACGTCTAAGCAAAGCCATCACCCTTTTTACAAGCACTTTGGGCTTTACGGGTTTGGTAACATAGTCGTCGGCTCCGGCATCAAAACCAAGAATTTGCGAATAATCTTCCGAACGTGCCGTCAGCAATACAATAAGAGTATCGTTTAGTTTTTTAATCTTTCTAATCTCTTTCAGTGCGGCAATGCCGTCCATTTCGGGCATCATCACGTCGAGAATAATGAGGTGAGGTTCCTCCTTTTCCGCCTTCTCAACAGCCTCTATACCGTTGTATGCCGTAAAAATCCGGAACCCCTCTTTGGAAAGATTGTAACTTAAAAATTCCACAATATCTTCTTCGTCGTCAACAAGAAGAATTTTATAACGGCTGTAATCCATATCCTTGTATATTACGTCTGCAAATGTATCCATTTTAATTCTCGCATCAAATTATCTTTATTAATTTTCGGTTAACTTTCTATCCGATTTTAGTATATTTTTGCAATCTAATCGCTTTGGTTAAAACATTTAACAATAGAAGTTTTTTTTTGAAAAAAGTGAACATTATTAATCATAAAACGGAGGTGCCGGGAGGTTAGTTTTTCAATTAAAAAGAAAGGGCTCAAAACGTGCAAAAGCATGCAACCCTTTTTACGAATAAATAATTCCAAAATGAAAGAGAGATGAAAATTGCACTGTTCGGAAAACAATACGGAAAAGAGAGCAAAAACTACATACAGTTTTTAATTGACGAACTGGTAAAGCGCGATGTACAAATTTGTTGTTCCGCTCCTTTTTTTGCCGATTTAAAAATAGACATAAATCTGCCCGGCAACATATCGTTATACAAATCGCACCAAAATATAAAAAACGACGTTGACTTTTTGTTTTCGATAGGTGGCGACGGTACCATTCTCGATGCCGTACCCATAGTTCGCGATTACGGAATACCCATTCTGGGAATAAACCTGGGTCGCTTGGGATTTTTATCAAGCATATCAAAAGACGAAATATCAACCGCCATCGACAATCTCTTTTCAGGAAACTATACCATAGACCAACGTACTTTATTGAGGCTCAACAAGCCTGAAAATCTTTTCGGCGATTTGAACTACGCATTGAACGACCTTACCATTTACCGCAACAATACCACATCGTTAATAACTATACACGTTTGGGTTGACGATGTTTTTTTAAATACCTATTGGGGCGACGGACTTATAATTTCCACCCCCACAGGCTCTACGGCATATTCCATGAGTGTAGGAGGTCCTATTGTAACTCCCGGTTCCGAAAATTTTGTCATCGCACCCATTGCTTCACACAATTTAACGGTACGTCCCGTCGTTATTCCTGACAGCAGCGTCATAAAAATAAAAATCCAAGGACGGGAAGACAAGTTTTTGCTTACAATGGATTCGCGACACTCTTCCATTGACAAAAACGAAGAGTTGATAATAGTTAAAGAGGATTTTAAAATAAAACTGGTACAAATGCCGGGAAAAAACTTCTTTTCAACTATTCGCGAAAAATTGCTCTGGGGAGTTGACAGCAGAAATTATAATTAAAAAAGTCCTATTTTTGGCGCCTAAAATCGGAATGAATAATTTTTTTGAAAAATCTGACATGTTAATAAAAAAAACTGCTTTAACGGTATTCTTGATTTTTGGAATTCTATTTTTAAACGATGTTATGGGGCAGCGAACCCTTGAAGTTGGTGTGTTTGGAGGAGGTTCGTACTACATAGGAGATTTAAACCCCACATTGCACTTTAATATGACAAAACCGGCTTACGGAGCTCTTGCAAGGTTGAATTTGAACCCCCGTCTCGCCGCCAAATTATCCTACTCCAGAGGAAAAGTTACGGGCGACGACACAAAAACCAATGCCGTTGACAACCGCAATTTAAGCTTTTTAACAATAATTAACGATGTTAACCTCTCGGGAGAATTTAACTTCTGGGAATACTATACCGGCAGCAAACGCAATTATTTTACCCCGTACATAACGGGAGGCGTTTCTATGTTTTTTTATAATCCCGAATCTCTTTCGGGGGTCGATTTGCGCTCCCTCGGTACCGAAGGACAAAACTTGGGCTTCGACGGCAGAAAACCTTATGACAAATACAGTTTCGCACTATCGTTCGGCTTCGGTTTTAAATACAGCCTTACCGAACGGCTCGGATTGACTTTTGAATGGGTAATGCGAAAAGCTTTTACCGATTACATTGACGATGTTAGCACAACATATTACCTGTACGGACAAACCATCGACCCAAACAATGCAGCACAGGTTTTGTCGGACCCCACCATGAACCACAAACCCTTCATGCAGCGTGGCGACGATAAAACAATGGACTGGTACAACTTTACCGGTATAAGCTTGACTTATAAATTCGACCTCTACGGCAAGAAAAAATGTAATACAACCAAATGGTAAATGGATTTTTTGGAAAAAATAGATAAAGAAAAACTGCCACTGCACATAGCCGTAATTATGGACGGCAACGGCAGGTGGGCTCTAAAACAGGGGCGCGAACGGGTATTCGGCCACCATAAAGGTGTCGATGCCGTGCGTAAAACCGCCGAAGCCGCTGCACAACTCGGCATAAAATATTTGACTCTATATACCTTCTCAACCGAAAACTGGAGACGACCAAAAGATGAAGTTGACGCACTTATGTCGCTGTTCGTGGAAACCATTGAAAAAGAGATACCAACACTGAACAAAAACAACATCAGACTCAACGCCATAGGCGACATCGAAAACCTGCCCCACGAAAACAAAAAAAGGTTGAAAGAGACCATGGAAAAAACAAAAAACAACAACCGTATGGTTCTGACTCTCGCCTTAAACTACAGCTCGCGTTGGGAAATTGTTGATGCGGCTAAAAAAATTGCCGCCGACACAAAACAGGGTACAATAAATATCGAAGATATTGACGAAAAACTCTTCTCCGGCTATTTAAACACTAACGGATTGCCCGACCCCGAACTGCTAATACGTACCAGCGGCGAACAAAGAATCAGCAACTACCTGCTTTGGCAAATAGCATACTCCGAACTCTATTTTACTCCGGTTTTGTGGCCCGATTTCGAAAAAAACGACCTTTACAAAGCAATATACGACTACCAAAACAGAGAAAGAAGATTTGGAATGACAAGCGAACAAATTAAAAATTTGCACGGCAATGAAGAATAGAGGTTTTATTACGGGGTTGTTCCCGTTACTGTTCGGAATACTCTTCCCTGTTGTCGTTTTACAGGCACAAATCAGCATTAACAGCGATCTGTCAAAAATAGATTATTCGCACCCTAAAGAGTACACTCTGGGAGGTATAACCGTGTCCGGGGTAAAGTACCTCGATAAAAACGTAATTATAATGCTATCCGACCTGGAAGTGGGGAAAAAAATAAAAGTGCCCGGCGACGACATCACCACTGCCATTCGCAATTTATGGGATCAAGGGCTCTTCGATAACATTACCATTACAGCCACCAAAATAGAAGGAAACACCATCTTTCTCGATATATTTTTAAAAGAACGTCCTCGCCTGAACAAATTCTCCTTTTCGGGGATAAGAAAAACCGAAGCCGACGACATACGCGAAAAAATAAACCTCACAAGAGGCGACGTTATTACAAACCACCTGATAATGCGAACAAAAAACATTATCAAAGGATTTTATGCCGACAAAGGTTACCTGAACGCCAAAGTAACAATTACCGAAAAAGAGAGCAAAGGAAGACACAAACTGAAAAATTTCCGCGACCTGCAAATCGACATCAAGAAAAACAGCAAAGTAAAAATAGGTAAAATAAATATTTACGGCAACAAAAAACTTTCAGACGAAGCCGTAAAAAAAGCCATGAAAGAGACCAAAGTGAGGGGACATTTCGACCCAATTAACAATTTGGGACCTTTTGTTATTGACATTGCTACCGATGCTTTAACTTTTAAAATAAGAAAACTGGAACGTGATTTCACCGACTATTTTGCCAAAAATTTTAAAATAAACATCTTTAAAGGTTCAAAATACATAGAAACCGATTATAAAGACGACCTTAACAAAATAATTGCCAAATACAATAAAAAAGGATACCGCGACGCACACATAGTTAAAGATTCCGTTTACAAAATTGATGATAAAAACATAGGAATAGACATCTACCTCGACGAAGGAAACAAGTACTATTTCAGAAACATAACATGGGTCGGAAACACCATCTACTCTTCAAAATTTTTATCAACGATACTCGGAATACAAAAAGGCGACGTTTACAATAAAGAGCTGTTGGAAACAAACCTTAACTACAACCCCAACGGGCTGGACGTCAGCAGCCTGTATATGGATAACGGATACCTGTTTTTCAATGCCACACCGGTGGAAGTAAATGTGGAAAACGACTCCATTGATATGGAAATAAGAATTCACGAGGGTAAACAGGCAAGGATAAACAAAGTAAGCGTCAAAGGAAACACCAAAACCAACGACCATGTGGTAATACGCGAATTGCGTACCCGCCCGGGACAACTGTTCAGCCGTTCCGACGTGATACGTTCAACCCGTGAACTCGCCAACCTGCGCTATTTTAACGCCGAAAACCTAAACCCCGGAATTAATCCCAATCCCGCCGACGGAACCGTTGACATCACGTATAATGTGGAAGAGGCTTCTGCCGACCAAATAGAGCTCTCGGGAGGTTGGGGTTACGGACACATTATAGGTACTCTCGGTTTCAGCTTTAACAATTTCTCGCTTCGCAACTTCTTTAAAAAAGATGCCTGGAAACCCGTACCTTCGGGCGACGGACAAAAACTCTCGCTCCGTTTTCAAACTTACGGCGCCAACTACATGAGTTGGAGCGCCTCATTTACCGAACCGTGGCTCGGCGGAAAAAAACCAAACGCTTTAAGACTATCATACTACCACTCCATATTTTCGAACAACTATCCGAAACTGGATACGAATTATGCACGTTTTGTTACCGACGGTATCACTGTCGGCCTCGGCAAAAGACTTACTTGGCCCGACGACTATTTTACTCTTTACCAGGCGGTAAATATTCAACTTTACAAGCTTAAAAACTATGCCAGAATATTTTACGTTGGAAACGGAAACGGCAATTATAACAATTTGAATTACGAAATAATATTGGGCAGAAACTCCATTAACCAACCCATATTCCCGCGTAACGGTTCCGATATATCGCTTTCTCTTGAACTTACCCCACCCTACTCCCTCTTTTCCGATAAAGATTACTCCGACTTGACCGATAACGATAAATACAAATGGATAGAATATCACAAATGGAAATTTAAAGCTTACTGGTATTTCGAACTTATGGATAAACTCGTATTCGCCACCCGCTTCCGTTTCGGTTTCCTCGGAATGTACAATTCGAAACTGGGGACAACTCCTTTCGAGCGTTTTTACCTCGGCGGCGACGGACTTTCGGGATACAACAACTACGACGGGCGCGAAATAATCGGTATGCGCGGTTATGCCAACGAAACCGTTACCCCTTTATACTATAAAAACCGTAACATCGGCGGTACCATTTTTACACGGTATTCATTCGAATTGAGGTATCCGCTCTCGTTAAATCCAAACTCGACAATATATGCACAAATTTTCTTCGAAGCCGGAAATTCTTGGCTTAACGTGGAAACCTTCGACCCGTTTGAAGTAAAAAGAGCGGCAGGTGCCGGAATAAGGGTGTTCTTGCCGATGTTCGGAATGCTCGGCCTTGACTGGGCATACGGTTTCGACCCCATACCGGGATTACCTTCGGCGGCAGGAAGCCACTTCCACTTCTCGCTTAACCAGTCGCTCGATTAAAACATCTAAAACTTATTGGAAATCCGTTTTGTAACGGCGGCATGTACGGTATTCCGTTAATTCATACCTATTCGCACAACAGGCAAAAAAATTTATACCTATACTCCTCCCCCGTTAACAGGAATAACTTGTCCGTTTATGTACGAAGCTTTTTCCGAAACAAGAAAATCAACCGTATAAGCCACCTCGCCGGGCATACCGAATCTGTTTAACGGAATATATTTTTTTAAACTGTTTTCGTCGATGTTTACGGTCATCTTTGTTTTAATATATCCGGGAGCCACGGCATTTACCGTAACATTGTATCTGCCCGTCTCTTGTGCCAACGCTTTTGTTGCTCCTATAAGGCCGGCTTTGGCTGCCGAATAGTTCGTTTGCAAAGGCATTCCCCTCATTCCCGAATACGAAGCAACATTTATTATCCTGCCGTACCTGTTTTTCAACATATCCTTGAGCAAAGGTTTTGTAACATAAAAAAACGAATTAAGATTAACGTTAATAACGCTTTCCCATTCATCATCATCCATCATAATCAGCATGTTGTCAGCGGTTTTTCCGGCATTGTTAACAAGCACTTCAATGTATCCGCCACCCCTTCTCTTTTTCCAATCGGAATAAAATTCCGTCACCGAATTTTTATCGGTTACATCAAATTGCACCGTCTCAGCCGAGCCGCCTGCTTTCAATATTTTCTCAAGTGTGGCTTCGGCTCCGCTTTTATTGGTATTGTAATTTATAATTACATGAAACCCCGACAAGGCTAACCTCATACAGATAGCCCCCCCTATTTCCCCGGACCCTCCGGTAACCAGTGCTGTTTTCATCTCTCCCTGTTTTTTTTGTTCACAATTTCAGCAAAAGTAACATTTTAATTCATGTTATTTTTTAACATTTCTCGGAATATATTATTATACATATCAACTCCAAAGGCGTTATTTTATTAACAAAGTAACCTTATCACACAATAACCGTTAAACTGTTTTACACGTAACAGGATTGCACATGGAAATGATAAAAACTAAGACGGAAGGTGACATTGAAGTAATCTCTTTTGCGGGAAACCTCGACATAAGGAACAGTAACGACATTAAAAAGAAAATGGTTGATTATAAACCGCAAAAAGAGAAACTCAAAATAATTTTGGAAAATACCGACAATATAGATTTAAGTTTTATGCAACTGCTTTTTGCATTTTTAAAAAGACTTAAAGAGGAAGGCAAAACATTGGATTTTTCTCAAAAGTTGGATAAAGAATATGAAAAAATCGTAAAAGAGAGCGGTTTTTTGGACGTGTTTGAAAAATTAATAAACGAGTGATATGTTAAAAACAAAAACAATATTGATAGTTGACGATTCGGTAAGCATTTTGGAATTACTAAGGTTGATACTCGAACAGGAGGGATATAATGTTATTTCGGCTTCCGACGGCAAAGAGGCTCTGAAACATTTTACCGGAAATATCAACATAGATCTTTTGCTTACCGATTTGCATATGCCCAACATGAACGGACTCGAACTTATTAAAGAGGTCAGAAAAAAAGATGATTTCAAATATTTACCAATACTGTTTTTGACCACCGAAACCAAAATGGAAACCAAGAGAGAGGCAAAAGAGGCAGGAGCAACAGGCTGGATAACCAAGCCTTTTGACAAAGAGAGATTGTTGCGTACTATTAAAAAAGTATTGCGTTGATGAATAACTTTACAGACAAGTTTATCGAAGAAGCTAACGATTTGTTAGAAAAACTTGAGGATGCTTTGCTTACCCTCGAAAACAATCCCGAGGACGAAAAACAAATAAACGAAGTTTTCAGGGTTATGCATTCGCTCAAAGGTACCGGAGCCATGTTCGGATTCGACAAACTAAGCTCGTTTACACACGAAATGGAAAACGCATACGATTTGGTACGTTCAAAAAAACTGTACGCCGGAAAAGAACTCATAGACCTTACATTCAACAGTATAGACCTTATTAAACGCCTCCTCTACGAACCCCAATCCGAAGCCGTTTTAAGCTTAAAAGATAAATATACGGAAAAACTGAAAGAGATAGTTTCGGGAACAACAAAAAAAAACGACACAGAAATAATAAACGGGCAAATACAAAAAGAGACAAAACACATAAAAAAGCAGAAACCCGTTAACACCTTTTTCGTTCACTTTCAACCCGACCCCGGTATCTTAAAAAACGGAACCCACCCCCTCTATCTTATCGACGAGTTTTTCGAAGCGGGAACGTGCAAAGTGTTTTTACGTACAAATCAAATCCCTGCTTTGGAAAATATGGTCCCCGACAACACCTATGTTTTTTGGGACATCTTTATTGCAACCGCAAAAGACGAAAATTTTATACGCGACATTTTTATATTTGTGGAAGACGAGAGCGTGTTGGAAATAAAAAAAATCGCCGGTTTCAACATGCTCGAAAATCCCGAATTCGACAAAATATGCAACGAATTGGATTTCGACTCAGACATAAACGACAAAAAACTGGAAATACTTACTGAAAAACTTAAAACGGATGAAGTTCCGGCATCAGAAAAATCCGGCGAAATTACCGGAGAAAACACCATAAACGCCGTAAATAACGACCAACCCGAAACAAAACAACACCCCGCACAAGAGGAGAGAATCTCTTTCGAGAAAGAGATGTCGCAAATAAAAAAGGAGGGACTGACCACCATCAGGGTTTCGTCGGAAAAACTCGACAAAATGCTTAACCTTATCAGCGAACTCGTTACCGTTCAGGCTCGCCTCGAACATTTCAGCCGCCAACTCAACAATCCCGCATTAATCAACATAACCGAAGATTATCAAAAACTTTCGCGTCAACTCAGGGAAAACGCCCTCGACATGAGGCTTATCCCCATTTATAACATGATTACACGTTTCAAAAGGCTCGTCAGAGACCTGTCCAAAGAGTTGAACAAAGAGGTTAATTTAGTTACCCACGGAACACAAACCGAACTTGACAAATCGATTATCGAAAAACTTTACGACCCCATAATGCACATTATCCGCAATAGTATGGACCACGGCATCGAGAGCAAAGAAGAGAGAATAAAAGCGGGCAAAAACCCCGTGGGGACGGTTACCATTTCAACATTTTATTCGGGAACAAACGTGGTAATAAAAATCAGCGACGACGGTGCCGGCATTCCGGTTGAAAAAATAAAGGAAAAAGCCTTGTCGAAAGGTTTGATTGACGAAAACCGGGAACTTACCGAAAAAGAGATAATAAACTTTATTTTCCAGCCCGGATTCTCAACCAGCAACAAAATAAGCGATATCTCGGGGAGAGGTGTGGGTATGGATGTGGTTAAAAAAAATATCGGCGACCTTAGAGGCGAAATTGAGGTTACTTCCAAAAAAGGTAAAGGAACTACTACAACAATAATTTTGCCCCTTACCCTATCAATAATCGACGGTCTTTTGGTTTACATAGGCAAATCGCGGTACATTATCCCCCTCGATAACATAAAACAGATTTTCAGAGTTACCAGGGAAGAGGTGGACAATAGCTTTAACAATATAATAGTAAGAGAAAACAGACAAATACCTTTTGTGGATTTGGTAAAAGAATTTGACGAAAAAGAGGAAGAAAATCCGGAAACATACCTCGTAATTCTATACTTCGAAGATAGGGAAATGGGCTTTATCATCAATGCCATTTCGGGTAAATATCAAGCCGTAATAAAACCCCTTAACCGCTTTGTACAACGCAACGAAATATTTTCGGGAGCAACGGTTTTGGGCGACGGCAACATTGCCCTCGTTATGGACACTTTGAAAATAATAAACAGATATATTAATGAAAATTAAACGCAATATGGAAACGGAACAAAATAAAACATCATCATATTTGTCGTTTACGCTTGCGGGTGAGCTGTTTGCCATTCACGTCGATTATGTAATAAAAATCATGGAGATGACAACATTTACCAAAATACCGCAAGGGCCGCCTTACCTTCTCGGCGTAACAAACCTCACGGGAAGTGTTTTGCCGGTTATCGACTCCTATCTGAAATTCGGTTTCGACCCTCCGCAAAAAGAACAATCGGTAATAATAGTTTTGAATGTTTCGTTTAACGGTAAATCAACCGAAATAGGAATTACTGCCGATGTGGCAAATGAGGTTTTCGAAGTATCAAAAGAGGAGATAAAACCCTATCCCGCACTGGGCAGCAAATACAATGCAGAATACATTAAAGGTGTTATAAATCGTGAAAACCGTTTCGTCCTTATCCTGAATGTGGAAAAACTTTTTAGCGAAGATGAAATTAACGACTTGATACAATAATTGATAATAATAGTAAAAAATAATAGAGATGAAAAATTTAAAAATCAGTGTAAAGCTTTATTTGATGCTTTTCATTACTCTTGCCGTCATTGCAGCGGTAGGATTAAATGGTTTGACAAACCTTAAAAAAATCAGTGCCGCAGCCGAAGACATGTATGTCAACAGGGTCTTGCCGCTTCAAAACCTCAAAAAAATATCCGACATCATTTTAATGGATGTGGCTTTCCCCTTACAACAAAGCAAATCTGCCGGCACTTTGTCGCAACAAGAAATATTTCAGTTCAAACAAAGCATATCCGATTTAAAAGATATTTGGAAAAACCTGAAAAAAGAGATGACAAACGCCGGTGAAGAAAAATTGATGGAGGAAACTGAAAAGTCGCTAAATCAAACCCTCGGTCAACTCGATGCCATTCTTACCGTTGAATCGTATAACCTGAAAAACAATATCAAAGCAAACTTCAGCGACAACAGTTACAACCAATTTTTTAATAACCTGAGCAAATTCACCAACAATATCAACACCCTGATACAAAACCAATTAAAAAAAGCAAATCAAATCAGCATCAACGCATCACGCATTCTAATAAACACAAAAAACGAAGCATTGATAATAATTTCGGTAGGGTTCGGGCTCATATTGATACTGGCAATAATTTTAATTACCGGCATAGTAAAAGAGATGAAGATGGCAAACGACATTTTAAGGAAAATAGCCACAGGTGATTTGAATGTGGAAATTCCCGATGTTGCCGACGACGAACTCGGAAAGGTAATAAAAAGCATAGGATACATGCAAGACAAATTGCGCGACGTGGTATCGCTTGTTTACAATGCCGCCGATAACCTCTCCATTGCGAGTCGCGAATTGAGTTCCACCTCCCAAACCATATCGCAAGGAGCCACCGAACAGGCCTCCTCAACCGAAGAGGTTTCGTCGTCAATAGAAGAGATGGCATCAAACATCCAACAAAATGCGCAAAACGCAAAAAAAACCGAGTCCATTTCGGAACAACTGTCGGACAAAACCACAGCAATGGTCAAAGCAGCCGTTGAGAGTCAAAGCAAAATACAAGATATTGCCGAAAAGATTTCCATCATCAACGAGATTGCCTTTCAAACCAACATCCTTGCCCTTAATGCCGCCGTGGAAGCAGCACGAGCCGGTGAACACGGACGCGGTTTCGGAGTGGTAGCCTCCGAAGTGGGAAAACTTGCCGAACGGAGCAAAATTGCAGCCAGCGAAATAGACGAACTGTCGAAATCGAGCGTGGAAGTTATTGAAGAGGCCGGTGTATTGATGCAAAAAATAGCCCCCGAAATAAATACAACAACTTCACTTATCCGCGAAATTACCATAGCCAGCGAAGAGCAAGAGCTGGGTGCCGAACAGATAAACAAAGCCATTCAACAGCTAAACGAAATAACACAACAAAACGCCGCAGCCTCGGAAGAAATAGCAACCAGTGCCGAAGAACTTTCAAGCCAAGCCGAACAACTGCTCGAAACCATGTCGTTCTTTAAAGTGGATATTAACGAAAACAAAAAGGGCAAAAGCCTGCCGGCTGATAACAAAGGTGTTGCCAAGAAAAAACTCCCGGAACCCGGCAAACATAAACTTGCCCACCACGGAAACAAAGGCGTTAATATAAATTTGGACGACACTTACGAAAGCGATGATGAATTCGAACGTTTCTAACATCATTTTCGGATACTGTATAATTTATCAAGGAGACAAAATTTGGCGGATAAAGAAAAAAAATATAAAGACCTTTTCGGCTTCGGAGAACTTTCCGACTCCGATTTTACCAAATTACGCGATTTTATTTACGTAAACTTCGGCATAAATATTTTACACAAAAAGAAATACCTTTTGCAAAACAGACTCATCAAACGCATCAAAGCTCTCAATCTGAAAAATTATTCCGAATACGTAAACTATGTCTTGCACGAAAACAACGGCGACGAAGTTTACCAGATGCTCTCGGTAGTTTCCACAAACAAAACCGATTTTTTCAGGGAAAAAGCCCATTTCGATTTTATTAAAGAGAGAGCCATACCGTTTTTTGCCAAAAACAATATTGTTAACATTAAAGGTTGGAGTGCGGGATGCTCAAGCGGCCAAGAACTATACTCGCTGGCCATGCTTCTGCACGAAGCCAAAGAAAACAACCGTATTAATGATTTTTTCCTCTACGGAAACGATATCTCGGTAAAAATATTAAACCAAGCCGTAAAAGCAATTTATCCGTATAACCATATTGAAAGCATTCCCGTGGAATACCGTAAAAAATATTTACTTAAAAGCAAAAACAAAGAAAACCGGAAAATACGTATAGCTCCCGAATTACGTCAAAAAACAAAATTCGTCTGGATGAACCTTGTGGACGACCGTTATCCTCTGCCTCTCGATTTCAATATTATTTTTTGCCGCAACACACTGATTTATTTCGACAAAAAAACACAGGAAAAGGTGGTAAACAACCTTATTTCGCACCTTGCACCCAATGGATATTTAATTATAGGACACTCCGAATCGTTAATAAATATCAATTATTACGAACTCGAAAGAGTGCTGCCAACGGTATATCAAAAAAAATAAGAAAATGAAAGAAATAAGCAACAAACAAATTTTAAAACTTTTAAAACAAAAATTGGACAGCTTGACATTGTTGGAAAAACAAAACGAAGAGCTCAACAAAGAGTTGGAAATTTTAAACAACAAACTCGAAGAGTCCGAATCGTTTAAAAGTCATTTCATCTCCAATGTCACCAACGAAATTATAAACCCGTTTTCATCGGTAATGGGTCTCTCAAAAGCAATAATGAAACTCAAAGGCAACGATTTGCAAAAAGCGCCTTCGCTGGCGTCGCTTATTTACTCCGAAGCCGCATTTCTCGATTTTCAACTCAACAACATTTTTGCCGCCGCAAAGATAGAGGCGGGAGAAATCGCATTTGAAGTTTCTACAATAAACATTTCCGATTTAATTGAAAACTCAATAAAAAAACTTCAACACGATATCGACAAAAAAAATATTGAGCTCACTTACAAACCCGAATTTACCGAAGGTTCCGAAAAACTTTACTACTTTAAATCCGATAGCGAAAAATTACAACTTATTGTGGTGAACCTGTTGAGCAACGCAATAAAATCAATAGACAAAAACGGCAAAATATCCATAAATACCAAATTGGATAACGGCAACCTGATAATTGAGATAACAGACAACGGAAAAGGAATTAACGAAAAAGAGAAAAATAAAATTTTCGACCGTTTCACACGTATCGATACCAATATCAATTCGCTTAATCCCGGCAACGGGTTGGGATTGTCGGTGGTAAAAGGCTTGCTCGATATCATCGAAGGCAAAATAGATATTAAAAGTACCGTAGGCAAAGGCACCACCGTTACCGTTACGGTACCCGAAGCGGTGGATACCGAAAGCGTATTCGACGACGACTTGTTCGACGATTTTGACAACGAAACATTTTAAAAGAAAGAATGGAGGAATTTGGCAAACATTATTTATATCCCGGAGCGCTTTTTATAAACAAAAGAGCTTACTATGTCACAACCATTCTCGGTTCGTGCGTGGCGGTATGCATTTACGACCGGCGGCTGAAAATAGGCGGAATAAATCATTATTTGCTACCTTTGTGGAACGGTGACGGCTTGCCTTCGCCCAAATTCGGCAACATAGCCATCAAACAACTCATTTCCAAAATGAGATATTTCGGAAGCGACGAAAAAGATATGGTAGCTAAAATCTTTGGCGGCGCTGCCGTGCTGAAATCGAAAAAAGAGGTGTTTTTTATTGGTGAAAGAAACGTTAAAGTAGCCAAAGAAACCCTTGCCGAAGCAGGCATAAGAATTGTAGCCGAAAGCACGGGCGGAACACAGGGAAGAAAAATCATCTTCAATACAGCAACAGGCGAAGTACGACAAAAATATATCAACTCACAAAAATAACAGTTATGTTAAATACCGGTAAAAAAACAGGAGTTTTATTGGTTGACGACTCTCCGTTGATTGTGGAAGTGGTTAAAAGCATCATCGAAACCGACGATGAACTCAGGGTAATTGGAACAGCCAACAACCCGTACGAAGCTGCCAAGATAATAGCAAAACAGAAACCCGACGTCATTATTCTCGACATTCAAATGCCGCGTATGGACGGACTTACTTTTCTGAAAAAGATAATGAGTCAACATCCCATTCCGGTAGTTATCTTCTCAAGTGTTGCCGAAAAGGGTTCGCGCAATGCCCTTCTTGCACTCTCGTACGGTGCCGTCGAGATTTTGCAAAAACCCAAATCGATACTCGACAAAGATTTTACCGAAAAAAGCAAGCAATTTTGTCAAACGGTAAAAGCTGCAGCGGCAGCTAAAGGAAAACTCAAATTATTAAAAAGCTATACTCCCACCAAAGAAAAATTCTCGGCAGATGTTATTCTCGAAAAGAGAAAAAACGCACTGAAACAACCCGCCGCCAAAAGGATAGTTGCCATTGGCGCCTCCACAGGCGGAACACAGGCAATAGAAAAAATTATCTCTGACCTCCCCACAAACGTCCCCGGAATAGTAATAGTTCAACATATGCCCGGCAATTTTACAAAAAGTTTTGCCGACAGACTGAACTCCACATCCAAAGTGTGTGTTAAAGAAGCCGAACAAGGCGATATAGTACGCGAAGGCTGTGTGCTTATTGCAAACGGATTTTTCCACCTGCTGGTAAAACGGGCCGGAAACAACTATTACACAGTTCTGAAAGACGGTCCGCTGGTGAACCGGCACAAACCCTCGGTAGATGTGCTGTTTCGCTCGGTTTCGCACTACGCAGGCACCAATGCCACCGGAATTTTATTAACGGGAATGGGTGACGACGGCGCCAAAGGACTCCTGGAAATGAGAGAGAGCGGTGCCGTTACCATTGCTCAAGACGAAGAGTCCTCTCTCGTGTTCGGCATGCCTCGCGAAGCAATAAAAATAGGTGCCGCTAAAAAAATTTATTCTATCGACAGAATAATTAATTACCTAATTTCGTTGAGTTATCCGAAAAAATTGTAATTTTATCAGTTGTTTTTAGTATCTGTTTATGAAACCATCAAATAAAAAGGCAAAAATTCTTATTGTTGACGATATGGCGGTTAATCTGGAACTGATGAAATCGGTTTTAAATACCGTTCCCGATTATAGTGTGGTATGTGTCAACAATGGAAAATCAGCCATTCAGAAAGCCAAATCAAATTATTTCGACCTTATTTTACTCGACATAATGATGCCCGAAATGGACGGTTTTGAAGTGTGCAGCATTTTAAAAAATTATCCCACCACCAAAAATATACCCATAATATTTTTAACCGCATTATCCGACCCCCAAAACATACAAAAAGCTTTTCAGGTAGGCGCTGTCGATTACATATCAAAACCGTTTTTAAAAGAGGAACTTCTTGCAAGGATAAAACTGCACATACAACTAAAACGCATTAACGAGGAACTGGTAAAAGCAAAAAAAGCCGCCGAAGCCGCAGCCGAAGCAAAATCCATTTTCCTTGCCAACATGTCGCACGAAATACGTACTCCCATGAACGGAATTATTGGCATGGTGGACATACTGAAAAAAACACCCTTGACCCCCGAACAAAAAGAATATGTTCAAATTATAGAATCGTCGGGCGAAAACCTGCTTACAATAATAAACGATATTCTCGACTACTCAAAAATAGAAGCAGGCAGAATTGAACTGGAAAAAATACCCATAAATTTACGTGAAGAGATAAATAATGTTGTTAAAATCCTGCAAATTCAAGCCGACAGGAAAAACCTCTCGCTAATAGTGGAAATAGACGACGACGTACCACAATTCCTCATTGGCGACCCCGTACGTCTGAAACAGATAATTATCAACCTTGTAAACAATGCCATAAAGTTTACCGAAAAAGGCAATATCAGAATAGTTGTCGAAAAACAGCAAATTAACGGCACAAAAGCTCACCTCCTATTCAAAGTTATCGACACCGGAATAGGAATTTCCGAAGAGGGGAAAAAACGCCTGTTCAAATCGTTTTCGCAAGTTGACCGCTCCACAACCCGCAAGTTCGGTGGTACCGGACTGGGTCTCGCCATTTGTAAAAACCTCAGCGAAATGATGGGCGGAGAAATAGGTGTGGAAAGCGAAGTAGGAGTAGGTTCAACATTCTGGTTTACCGTAGTACTCGAAATTTCCGACAAAGAGACATACCAAAAAAGTAACAAATCGGAAAAAATTGACAATATAAAAGAAAAATTAAAAGTTAAACTTAACATCCTCCTCGCCGAAGATAACACCATTAACCAAAAAGTGGCTCTCGTTAACTTAAACAACCTGGGACACAATACCGACGTGGCAAACAATGGAAAAGAAGCCGTTGAAATGTTTCTGAAAAAAAATTACGACCTGATTTTCATGGATATTCAAATGCCGGAAATGGACGGTATTGAGGCTACAAAAAAAATAAGAGAAATTGAAAAAAAACATAATGCTATTAGAAAAATTCCTATTATTGCAATGACTGCTAACACAATGGAAGGGGATAAGGAAAAATACTTGCAAGCAGGTATGAATGACTATGTTAGCAAGCCGTTTAAGCAAAAAGAACTTGTGGCTATTTTTAATAAATACAACTTTGTATAAACACAAATGAACAAAATTATGAATAAGTTTGACTTTTCGGACAAAGTGATTCTTGTGGTTGAAGATACCGAAACCTCAAATAAGTTTTTTGAGGCGGCATTGAGCCGTACCAACGCAAAACTGCTTTGGGCAACTGACGGTAAAGAGGCTATCGAAATTTTCGACAAAAATCATATCGACATAATATTGCTTGACCTTAACCTTTTATCCACCAACGGTTTCGAAGTATTAAAACATGTAAGAAACATGGGAAGCAATGTCCCCGTTTTGGTTCAAACGGCTTATGTACTGGCAGGCGAAGAAAAAACAAGTTTTGAACTCGGCGCCGACGCTTTTATAGCAAAACCGATAAAGCTGAACCAACTTATGGAAACAATAGACGAACTTCTTAAGAAAAAATAGTTTTAAACCCGGTCGAAACACATCCCGGCAAAAGATATTAACTCATCATAAAGGTTCAAGAGCGATTTAAACACTTTTGAACCTTTTGTTTTGAATGCAAAAAACCGAAATTCCCTTTTAAACTTCCTGAACAAACGATACCATTGCCACGACAAAACAGCACTTACCGGCAGAAAAATAAAAAACAGCAACGATTTAACCGTATCCCCTGTTAAAAAATAGAATATTCCCGTTTCAATAACATAAAAAAGAGGAAACAGCAACATGGTCAACACAAATTTGAACGAACTGTGAAACTGCCTGTCTTTAATCATGCCCGCAACTTTTACGGGTATGAAATATTGTAATGCATTTATCAAAAAACCAAAAAGAAAAACGGGAAAAAAAAGCACCAATACCACACCTTTGCCCAACATTCCCCAAAGAGTTACATTATTGGCGGCAACCTCTTTATACGTAAACCCTTCATTTTGCAATATTCCCAAAAATTCCGACATCTTTTCCGACATCTTTTCAACAACTTGCGGATTATCTTTTTCAACATGTTCGATACCCGCAATCAATCTTTTGTCAACCCTGAAGCCGTCATAAAGTTTACCTTTGTCGAGATTTAGTTTTTTTATTCCCAACTGACGATACATCTTTCTCAGTTCGTCGTATAGCTCGTAATAGTTTTCGCTCTCGATATTAATCATCAACGGTTTAATCTTTCCGGCAAGCTCCGACCTTATTTTGTTGTACGCAATGACGGGATTTTCTTTGTATTGTTCATAATAATCGGACACCTCCAAAGGTTCACCGAAATTTACAAGCAAAGTTGAGCGGTAATCGGTGTAACACTCATAATCGATGCCAACGGGGATGATTTTTATTTTTAGCGAAAAATCTTTTGCCTCTTCGGTTTGGAAAGCTATCCTGGCAAACCCCTTTTTCAATTGACGCAATCTTCGGTAACCGGCATGATTACCTTCGGGCATTATAACAAAAGAGTTTTTGTTTAGAATAATGTCAACGGTCTTTTCAAAAACCATCCGGTTCTTTTTCAACGAATCATATCCGTCGCGAATGCGGTAAACAGGCAAAATTTTCAGCCAGTACAATACCGCCGCAATAAATTTATTGGAAAAGATGTCGGAACGCGCCACAAACACCGGTTGATTGTAAAAAGCAAACTCAATTGCCAAAGCATCCATCAAGGCGTTTTGATGATTTGCCGTTATTATCAAATGTTCGTTTAAAGGCACTTTTTCGCGGTTTACGTATTCCACCTTGCGGTAAAAAACCTTATCGTGCCAAAACTTTACCCAATATTTAAAAACGGCATACGAAACCGAATATTTTTCAATATTTTTTAATCCCATTATGCCGCATTCTTAATTTTATCACCCGTCGAAACATTTCCCGTAAGTCCGAAAGTGAATTTTGTCCAAACACCGGCCATAAACAACCCCGCTATTATATGCCATATGCCCCACCAAGCCGCTATTATTGCCATTCCTCCCAATTCGAGTTCGGGAGGAAAAATTTTAGGATTGAATATCAATACCAGCGCAAGTCCCGAATTTTGTATCCCCGTTTCAATGGATATGGTTTTCCTGTCAACCCTTGGCCTTTTGAAAATTTTCGCCAAATAATATCCCGTAGTCAGTGCAAGTGCATTATGAATTAAAACAATAAAGAAAATGTATTCTATCACTTTAAGAAAATGGTCGAAATTTTTTACAAAAGCCATAACTACAATGGCTATAAAGGCTAAAATCGAAAATTTCTTGAAAGGTTTTACAATCCTCTTTGCAAAACCGTGCCATCTGTTGTTTACAAAAATACCGAGAATTAAAGGAATGCCGAGAATGATAAATACCGTTTGAAACATTTGCAAAGTATCTATTTGCAGAGGGCGTACCAATTGCGAAGCATCGGTACGGGATAAAAAACCTGTATAAAGTTTACCCCAAACCGAGAAATTCAAAGGGGTCATAAAAACCGCTGCCACCGTGGCTATGGCCGTTAGACTTACCGAAAGAGCCACATTACCCTTTGCAAGCGACGATATAAAATTGGAAATGTTGCCTCCCGGACAGGCAGCCACCAATATCATACCGAGTGCCATAGTGGGAGTAATAAAATCCTTTAACAATATGGCAAGAACAAATGTCAAAAAAGGAAGTGCCAAAAATTGCGACAAAACACCCACAAATGCCGACCGGGGATTGTATGCCAGTTTTTTAAAGTGTTCCAACTTTATTTCCAATGCCACGCCAAACATTATAAATGCCAATGTGATATTTAAAGCGTGTAAACTCTCGGGACTGAAATTCAACCTGATATGGTCTAATGCCTGTAACTCTTCCATGGATCAATTTTCACAATTATTTTGCATAGATACAAAAAATATTAAAAATATTCAATATCAAGGCACCCCGCAGTGACAATCAGTTTTTATATTTTACGGCAATAACAGGAACTAAAACGGCATTGCCAAACCCATGAAATCATCCGCATAACATTACTGTACAAAAGAGGTTGCAAACCTAAACCGTAGAAACGGGCTATTTATCAAAACACACCGGTTTTCCGTTAAAAAACGGCAAACCAAAACTTTTCATATTTTTTTCACAAAAAGTTAAAACAAAGGTAAATCGAACTAATTTTGTAAAAAAATAGCCGTTTTTTCGTGAAACGCATATTAATCATACAAACCGCTTCGCTCGGAGATGTTATACTTGCAACACCTCTTATAGAAAAACTACACCGTTTTTATCCGGGAAGCCGCATTGATTTTCTTTTGAAATACGGCAACGAATCGTTGTTGCGCGGACATCCCTACCTTAAACACGTTATGGTATGGGACAAAAACGAAAAAAAATACGGTCATCTGCTCGAACTGTTAAAAATAATACGTCAAGAGAAATACGATTTGGTAGTTAATGCTCAACGTTTTGTTTCATCGGGACTTTTAACGGCATTTTCAAAAGCAAAACATACAACGGGCTTTAAAAAAAATCCTCTGTCGCTACTTTTTACCAAAAGGGTATCGCACAAAATAGGCGTAACCGGAAATAATCCGCACGAAACGGAAAGGAATTTGAAACTGATAGAACATCTTACCGACAAAACTTTTTTCAAACCGGTACTCTATCCGTCGCAACACGATTACGCACTGGTTTCGCAATATAAAACGCATAAATTCATAACCGTATCGCCCGCCTCCTTGTGGTTTACAAAACAGTATCCCAAAGAAAAGTGGGTGGAATTTATTAAAGATTTGGACGACGATTTGACGGTATATTTTCTCGGAGGAGAAAACGACCGCGCTCTATGCGACGAAATAATGGAACTTTCGGGACACAAAAACAGCTTGAACCTTGCCGGAAAGTTGACTCTTTTACAATCGGCGGCACTTATGAAAGATGCGGCAATGAATTATACCAACGATTCGGCGCCAATGCACCTGTGCTCCGCCGTAAACGCACCCGTTGCCGCTATTTTTTGTTCCACCGTGCCCCAATTCGGATTCGGACCGTTATCGGAAAAATCTTTGGTGATTGAAACCGGACAACACCTGAAATGCCGCCCTTGCGGAATACACGGGCGAAAAAGTTGTCCTGAAAAACACTTTGAATGCGCAATGTCGATAAATAAAAATCAACTGCTGTCATGCATACAATAAACATGGAAAACGAAATAAACAAAGCGGTTGAACTACTGCGAAAAGGGAAAGTGATACTCTACCCTACCGATACCATTTGGGGTATAGGTTGCGACGCCACACAACCCAAAGCCGTTGAAAAGGTTTACAAAATAAAGATGCGTCCCGGAGAAAAAAAACAGGCCATTATTTTGCTCGACAATATCGACAAAATAGAGAGATACGTAAAAAAAGTTCCCGAAGTAACACGCGATTTGATAGAGCAATCTCCCGGTCCGTTAACCATCATTTTCGAGGGCGGCAAAAATGTGGCGAAAAATGTTTTGTCAGAGGGGGGAAACATAGCAATCCGTATCGTAAAAGGGGATTTTTGCGTGGAAGTGATTAAAAGACTCGGCAAACCCATAGTATCCACTTCGGCAAATATCTCGGGCGAAGATGCACCTATTGTATTCAGCGAAATAAGCAATGAGATAATATCCAAGGTGGATTATGTGGTAAATGTCCACCGCGAGAGGATAAATTCGGTAAAAGCTTCCACAATAATAAAACTTGAAACCAACAACAGTTTTACCATAATACGCCCATAAAAAAACCGCCATGATATGTCACGGCGGCTCTTCTATAAATAATCACTTCTTTTTTCTAATACTCGTCTTCGTTAAAAAAGAAATCCTCTTTGGTAGGATAGTCGGGCCAAATGTCTTCGATACGGTCGTAAACTTCTCCTTCGTCTTCGATTTCTTTTAAATTTTCAATAACTTCCGGAGGAGTACCGGTACGTATGCACCATTCTATCAGCTCATCTTTTGTGGCCGGCCAAGGTGCATCTTCTAATTTTGAGGCTAATTCCAACGTCCAATACATAGCTGACTTATTTGGTTAAAATTTTTGCAAAAGTAATTTTTTTTTAATACGGGAAAATTTTCCGTAAAAATTTTTTGCAAGCCTTTCAAACACGGGGTTTCCAAAGGTTTTCGGGCACTCCCGCATCGTAAGAAAACTTTCGTGCCAACACAAAAAAGTAGTCGGAAAGACGGTTGAGATATTTTATCTCCAACGGATTTACATCGTAATCGAGCGACAATTTAATAACCAAACGTTCGGCACGGCGGCAAACGGTACGTGCAATATGACATAAAGATACCGTGGGATGACCTCCCGGCAGCACAAAAGATTTTAAAGAGGGCAAATGTTTATTCATTTCGTCAATTTCGCTCTCAAGAAAAGCAACATCGCTCTCCTTTAACCCCGGCAAATCTTTTGTTTCTTTGCTGTCGTCTTTTGCCAAAAGTCCACCCAATACAAACAGCACATTCTGAATTTCAAACAAAACCTCTTTGCTGTGTTCGTCAATATCCTGGTCGCGAATTAATCCCGTAAACGAGTTTAACTCATCAACAGTACCATACGCTTCTATTTTTTCGTGATATTTGGGAACCCTTGTCCCGCCTATCAATGAGGTTGTACCTTTGTCTCCTGTTTTTGTATATATTTTCATACGACTTCTTAAATTTTGTGTCAGATTAAGTGTCCGGGCTATACATTGCAGGTTTCAATGCCGCTGATTTTCCTGATGTCAAAATTGTTATTTAAAATGAAGAGAATACTACTTTAACCCTCTTTTTTCATGCTGTTTCACACCTTTGCCAACTCGTCTTTCACACTTACCACGTTATTGTTTGGTTTGTCCGATTCTATCAAACCGTCGCGCAGCCGTATTATGCGGTGGGCATGCATAGCAATATCCTCTTCGTGTGTAACCAAAACTATTGTATTTCCCGCTTCGTGAATTTTTTCGAGCAGGCCAATAATTTCAAGAGATGTTTTAGTATCAAGGTTTCCGGTAGGTTCGTCGGCAAGTAGCAACGAAGGATTGTTTACCAAAGCCCGGGCTATAGCAACCCGTTGCCGCTGTCCTCCCGAAAGCTCATTGGGACGGTGGTTCATACGGTCGGAAAGCTGAACTTTTTCCAGCGCCCTTTCAGCCATCTCCACACGTTCGCGTTTCGATTTGCCGGCATATATAAGAGGCAGCATAACGTTTTCCAAAGCCGTGGAGCGGGGCAAAAGATTAAAAGTTTGAAAAATAAAACCTATCTCTTTATTGCGAATTTCCGCCAATTGATTGTCCGACATTTTGCTTACGTCAACCCCGTTTAAAAAGTATCTGCCGCCGGTAGGTGTATCAAGGCACCCGATAGTATTCATCAATGTCGATTTCCCCGAACCCGAAGGACCCATAAGGGCTACAAATTCGTTTTGTTTTACGGTAAGGGTAATCGATTTAAGGGCTTTAACAATTTCGCTTCCAACTTTATAGTGCCTTGAAATATTTTCAAGTTTTAAAACCTCTTTAGTCATAATTTATATTTATATAATTTTACAAATGTACTCTTTTAGACAACAACCGGCACGTTTTGTTTCTTCAAATCTTTATTAAAAAAGACAAGTCCGAACCAAAAAAGATCAACGGTTAAGGTAACGCGGCTGTCGTTTTGAATTTCTTTCCAAGCCTCTTCCATTTCTTTTGACCAATGAATATCGTCGAAAATGAAGACGGAATCTTGATGTGCCAGCGGATAACACAGGTTAAAATAATCAAGAGTAGGCTCCTTTCTGTGATTACCGTCAAAAAACACCATGTCGAGTTTGTCGAAAGTTTTTAACACTTGCGGCAAAGTGGTGTCGAAATTTCCCACAACCACCTCGGTATTATAAACGCGAAGCTCTTTTAGCACTCTTTTTGCTCTTCCGGCAAGGGCTTCGCACCCCTCTATCGTAACCATACGGCTGTCGGGAATGCTCTTTTTTAGATATACCGTACTGACACCAACGGCTGTGCCTAATTCCAAAACGGTTTTAGGAATAAAATGTTCGGCCAAACGGTATAGCAGATGCAACTGTTTAAAATTATGAGAGCGTTGTTTTACAAGTTTGCCCAATTTTATTTTCTTTGTTTGATAGTCTTTGCCGCCTGCACCGGCGCCGAAGTCCACGGTTTCGATTATGTGTTTGCTCTTTTTCAGTCTCGACACATACCTGTCGTATCTTAAGCAGTGATGTGAAACTCTCTTTTTTCGCAATATCGAAACAAGGTCAAAAACAAAATCGTCGTCGATATCACCTATCTGCTTTGCTCTTAAACGCCAAGTTAAATACCTTTTAACATGGTCAAATTCCTTTTTCATAATTCCGGTTTTTATTGAAAAGCAACTTTATTTACATAAAAAACTGTTCTGTAGTTTTGGTCTTTCATTACCCTGTTTGTAATTTTTTGATACCCGTAAACCAAAAAGTATTTATCATACCAATGTACAATGTGTTGGTTATCACTGTCAACAACTCTGTCGCGGATAAATTTTCCTGCAATTTTCACACTCTCCTCTTTCCCTATATCCGAAGGTCCTTCAATAAGTTGCATTTTTATTTTATCGCCCGAAACATAGCTTAACACCAGTTTTCCCTCTTCATCTTCTACCGAGACATGTTTGTTGAGTTCATACGTATGTATTTCGTTCAAAGGAAAATCGTTATCCCAAATATATTTGCCGTCTTTCGTAAAACCTGCAACAATCACGTCGTAAAAGGTGTATCCGTCGAAAATTTCATAAGTATTGGGATAGGGTCGTCCGTAAAAATCGTAATCCATTCTTGTTTCGGTACGGTAATATGGCTTGTACACTTCGAGAGAGACAACATACTGATTGTTTACCTCCTTAACTTGAAACGACGAAACGTTTAACAACGAAGCCAAAGGAACATTTTTCCCGCTTGAAGATTTTCCCATATTATAACTCCGGTAAGCATATGTGCCGGGAATATTTTTAAACGAAAGGAAATCGTAAAATTGTAACGACATTTCCCCTTTTTCGTCGAGTTTTAAAGAAAACAGCCCACCCGTTCGTGCCTCTTCCCCGTTTTTGTAATCTTTCAACTTGTACGACGAACCCGTAACCACATCGTAAGTACCCAACAAAAGTAGCATATTTTTATTACTGTTCACAAGAACCGGATTTCTAAGAACATTCAATTTGTAATCGCTCTCTATGTCGATTTTTTTTAAAACCTTACCTTTGGTGTTAAAAGCAAACAACTTGTCGCCCTCGAAATATTTACCTTTAAAAAACTTGGCAAAAACCAAAAACTCATCTCTTACGGCGTCGTATGCCACCATCTCCAGATGGACGTTTTTCTCCCTGTCGAATTTAAACGGGATAACATTTCCGGAATTTATATTCAAAAAGAGCACATCGGCTTTATCATCATCCAAGTCGATACCGATAGAAGCCGTTTCTCCGTGAAAATCAAATCCTTTTATAACCGTGTTCAAGGGCATGGTTCCCGTAATTTGGCTGAATTTTGCAGTAGAAATATCATATTTTACCAATTCGTAAAAACCGTAATCCGACTTTACTTTTGACGAGTTTTTAAAAAGGAGCAACAAAGTATTTCCGTGCCGTTTTTTAGCGGCAAAAATCAATTTGTTTGTCAAAGGCAAAAAAGTAAGCCATTTCTGTTTCAATTTGGTATCGAAAAGTCCGAAATACCATTTGCGTTTACCGTTTTTATTAATTTCATTGCTTTCGTAAAAAATCAAAAAACCGTTTTTCTCCAAAGGGACGAGATGATAACGTTGAATGTTGAGATTTGCAGGAACTTCAATACGCAAAACACCCTTACCCTCCTGGGCTGAGGTTTGCACATAAAACAAAATGAGGAAAACGGTTATTATTATTGTAAATTTTTTCATTAAAGCCATATTAAGCATAACGCAGGTAAGCAAAAATAATTATAATAGCAACAAAACTACAAATAATAGAATAATTACATATGCCAAGCTGACGGTTTCCTGGTTTATGTGAATATTGCCGTTTAACCTAATATTATTACTTTTGTAAAAATATAGAATTGGAATAATGAACGAAAATTTGGACGCCAAAGGAGAACATTTGTCGAAAATAGAGTTTGAGATTGAGAAGGTTTTGCGGCCGAACCGTTTTGAAAGTTTTGCCGGTCAGCCCAAAGTTGTCGAAAATCTCAAAATATTTGTAGAGGCAGCCAAACAGCGCGGCGAAGCGCTCGACCATGTATTGCTGCACGGTCCTCCGGGTTTGGGCAAAACAACCCTTTCGCACATAATAGCCAACGAGCTTAATGTGAACATCATAACCTCGTCGGGACCCGTACTGGACAAGCCGGGCGATTTGGCAGGGCTGCTTACCAATTTGGAAGAAAACGACGTTCTGTTTATTGATGAGATTCACCGTTTGAGCCCTGTTGTGGAAGAGTATCTCTACTCGGCAATGGAAGATTACAAAATAGATATAATGATAGAAACCGGACCCAACGCCAGGTCGGTACAAATAAATTTAAGTCCGTTTACCCTCATTGGCGCCACCACACGTTCGGGATTGCTTACCGCACCTTTACGTTCACGTTTCGGAATAAATTCAAGGTTGGAGTATTACGATACCCCTACCCTTGCAGGAATAGTTAAACGGTCGGCTTCGATATTAAAGGTAGAGATAATACCCGATGCCGCCACCGAAATTGCCGGACGCAGCCGCGGAACACCGAGGATTGCCAACTTGTTGTTGCGCCGTGTTCGCGATTTTGCCCAAATAAAAGGCTCGGGTATAATTGACAAGGAGATAACCCAACATGCTCTCGAAGCCCTTAATGTTGATAAGTCGGGACTGGACGAAATGGACAACAGGATTTTGGCGACAATTATCGATAAGTTTAAAGGAGGCCCGGTAGGTATTTCCACAATAGCCACAGCCGTAGGCGAAGAGGCCGGAACAATTGAAGAGGTTTACGAACCGTTCCTTATTCAGGAAGGATACATCATGCGAACTTCACGCGGACGCGAAGCTACCGAACTTGCTTACAAACATCTGGGAAAAATAAAAAACCCCCAACAGGGAAAACTTTTTTAGCCTCCTTATTTATATTCCTAACCCCTTTTTTGTTATGCCTTTAACAAAACTGATGACAGAAAACCTAACCCGGTCGATACACGACAAAGCAATGGAATTGGGTTTTTCGGATTGCGGTTTCTCAAAGGCTGAACCTGTTGACCATACGCACAAGAACTTTGTGGAAAAGTGGATTTCGAAAAAAAAACACGGCACAATGCAATGGTTGGAACGCAATAAAGATAAGAGGTACGACCCCCGCCTGCTTTCCGAAAACGCAAAAACAATTATCACTGTTTCGTATAACTACTTCTCAACAAAAAAATTTTACGACAACAACAGCTATATAATTTCGAAATATGCTTACGGCAAAGATTACCATTATGTTATAAAAGATAAATTAGGTCTGCTGCTCTCGTTTATTGAAGAGAAAACGGGAAAACGGAAGGCACGTATTTTTGTCGATTCGGCACCTGTGCTCGAACGCTACTGGGCACAAAAAGGGGGATTGGGTTTTACCGGTAAAAATACATGTTTGATAAACCGTAAAAACGGCTCCTTTTTCTTTATAGGCTCTTTGATTTTGGATTTGGAACTGAACTATACAAAAGCGGATACCGCAAACTATTGCGGAACTTGCACCAGGTGTATTGATGCATGTCCCACGCAAGCTTTGAAGCCTTTCGAAATTGACGCCAACAAATGTCTGTCGTACATCACAATAGAGTATCGCGACGAAACCATTCCCGGCTATTTCAAAGACAAAACCGCCAACCGCATTTTCGGATGCGACATATGTCAGGACGTATGCCCGTGGAACAGGTTTGCAAAGCCACACAACGAACCGTTGTTCGAACCCGAAGACGAATTATTAAAAATGACAAAACAGGACTGGGAAAAACTCGACAAATCCGGCTTTAAACGGCTGTTTAAACATTCCGCCGTTAAGAGGGCCGGATACCACCGGTTGATGAGAAACATAAAATTTAATTCAGGTTCAAAGTAAAAAAGTAAGGAATACGGGCTTGGACACCTTTCATGTTTTTCAAACGGTTTATGTTATCAAAATAGGATTTGTAATCACCCAACTCATCTCTTACCAGTCTGACCTTTGCCTCGTCGTTTAACTCTTCAATAAGTTGTTGCAAAAACTCTTTCCGTTTGGGGTATTCGCTTATTAAATAATCATTGCCAATACCGGCTTTTGCAGCTGCGTAATCCATTGCATTTTGCAAACCGCCCAAACTATCGACCAAACCTATCTTCAAACCGTCTTCACCTGTCCACACCCTTCCTCTTGCTATGCTGTCCACATAATTTTCGTCGAGATTTCGTGTTGTTGCAACAAGTTTTACAAAGCGGTTATATATATCGGTAATTGAGTTGTTTAACCTCTCTTTCTGCAAATCGTTCATTGGTTCCATTACATCGATAAAGTCTGAATTTTTGTTTGTCATTACCTTATCGAAGGTTATTCCCAATTTATTATTCATAAGCCCTTTAAAGTTTGGTATTATTCCGAAAACGCCAATAGAACCGGTAATGGTAACGGGTTGGGCAAAAATAAAATCGGCATTTGTTGATATCCAATAACCTCCCGAGGCAGCCACATCGCCCATCGAGACAATAAAAGGTTTTTCTTTTCGTGCCAGTTCCACTTGACGTCTGATAACATCGGAGGCAAGGGCATCGCCGCCAGGCGAATTGACACGCATAACAATTGCTTTAACCCTTTTGTTTTTTCGTGCTTTCTCTATTGCTTTTGCCAAAGTAACGGAGCCTATCGTCCCCGGAGCACCTTTTCCCTGAATAATGTCGCCGAGAGCATAAATCACAGCTATTTGATTGCGCGATATCTTTTTCTTTTTACCCTTGGGTTTTACATGCATATACTTGCCGAAACCGACATAAGCCAAGCTGCCACCCTTTTTAACACCTGTTTTTTTCTTTAAAATATCAATGACCTCATCCCTGTATTTCAAACCGTCAACAAAATGATATTTCACAGCATTTTGCGCTCCGGTAAGTTCCAAATTATCGGCTATCTTATTCAAATCGTCAATACTGATATTGCGACTTACCGACAGTGCCGCAAGCATTTTACCCCAAATACCGTTTAACAGTTCTTTCATCTGTATTCTGTTGGCTTCACTCATTTTTTCAAGCATCAGTGGTTCAACTGCGCTTTTGTATTTGTTATCGGGACCTCTTATTATTTGTATTTCGATATCCAGTTTGTCCAACATGTTTTTCATAAACATTATTTGAGCATTAAGCCCTTTAAACAATACCATACCTTCGGGATTAAGGTAAATTTCGTCGGAAAGACTGGCCAAATAGTATGCCGACTGGCTGTAGCCATTTGCATAGCTTACAATAAATTTTCCCGATTTTTTAAAATCGAGCAACTTGTTACGGATTTCCTCCAACGTGGCAGCTCCCGCCTGAACGCTCTCCATGTCAAGAAAAATACCGTCAATATTGGGGTCGTTTTTTGCCTTTTCCAGATTTTTTATAATATCATTCAGACCTACCGGCTTTTTCGACTCGAAAGTGGTAAAATCAAAACCTTCGAAAGGATTTTTCGACCCCCTGTCCATAATGGGGGTTTTCCATGCAATATGTAATACATTATGGGGTGCTATTGTGGTTTCGCGCTCTTCCGACATCGAAATAACAGAGGCAACCATGCCTGCAAAAAAACCGAGAATTAATATTATTACCAATAATGTTCCCGTAAAGGAAGCTAACAAAAATTTAAAAAACTGTCTCATGATTAATGATTTTAAAAAAAATTTTGACACTACAATATTAACAAATATGTGTTAAAAAGAAAGCGCAAAAACAAACTTTTTCCGAACCTATTTTTGTCAATTTTAAAACATGAAAATATTGTTGAGAACAGCTGTTCGCAAAAGAGGTATTTTTATCAAAATTTCTCTCACTTTCGGCATTTTGATATTGAGCGGTAGTGTTCGCATATTTTCCGAAGAACATATTTCAAAGCCAAAACAGGCTGAGTTATTTTCCGGCACACCATATTCACCACAAATTAAAAAACTTGAATTTTTTCCAACAATACCTATACACGAAATCTATTTAAGAGCCCTTAACAATATACGTACATATGAAAAGCCCGCTCCCGCCATTGTGCGAAGAATAAAAAGATATAAATTTTCGACCGGCATAATGGGAAACGGGATTACGAGCGAAAAACGCCTTGCCGAATTTTTATACAAACACAATAAAACCATATCACCCGACAGCGCCGGCAAAATAGCATCACTTTACATAAAAGAAGCGACATCGGAAGGGGTTAACTACGATGTTGCTTTTGCACAAATGTGTTTGGAAACAGGTTTTCTGAAATTCGGCGGAGATGTAAACAAAACGCAAAACAATTTTTGCGGACTGGGGGTAACCGGAAACGGCAACAAAGGGCTGTCTTTCCCTTCGGTACAAATGGGAATTAGAGCACATATTCAACACCTTAAAGCATACGCATCAACGGAAAAGCTTAACAACGGTATTGTTGACAAGCGTTTTAAATATGTAAAACGGGGCAGCGTGAAAGAGATTACACAACTGAGCGGAAAATGGGCTTCGGACCCACTGTACGGAATAAAAATCAAAAACCTGTTGAAACGTTTGACAGGATTTATACATAAAAACAACCAAGAGTTTTAGCCCGGCATCTCATTTTTACCAATCGGCATTTAACCGTGATTTTTCAATAAGTAGCCGCACCGCTAAACGGTTTTACGGTGCCTGAAAGTGGCAAACGATAACATAACCGCAGCATAAACGGCCAAACTGTAAAACTGCTCTTGAAAATCGGAAAATGATGAGCCCTTTAACATTATCATCCTGTTTATCTTGATAAAATATGCCAACGGATTTAAGTAATCGAGATACTGAGCCCACCGGGGCATACTCTCTATCGGTGTAAACAAGCCGCTCAGCAAAATAAAAATCACCAAAAAGAAATAGGAGACGAACATGGCTTGCTGCATAGTTTCGGTAAAAGTGGATACAAACAGCCCAAACGACAATACAACCACAAGATAAACCGATGCCACTCCGAGAAGCAAAAACACGCTGCCTTCGATGCTTATGGAAAATGCAAAACGTGCCACAGCCAATCCGAGTAACAAATCGAACATTGCAATAATCCAGAAAGGTATCAGCTTTCCTGCAATAAAATGAAAACGGTTTATGGGCGCCACATTTAATTGTTCAATGGTTCCAACCTCCTTCTCTTTTACTATGTTCATTGAGGTTAGTATCATACCTATTATGGTAACCAGCAAGACCAAAATTCCGGGCACCATGTATGTTTTGTAATCCAGTTCGGGGTTATAACGGAAACGGGGTCGCACTTCCACAGGTAATCCCCTGCCTTTTAAGGGGTTGGTTTTAACTATGATATCTTTGTTAAAAGTCATAATTATATTTAGGGCGTAGCTGTTCATCAAACTTGCGGCACTACCGTTAATGGCATTTGTAACCAACTGTATTTCCGCTCTTTTTTCATTGGTCAGGGATTTCGAAAAATATTCAGGAATAACAATAATCTGATCGGCTTTGTCTTTTTTCAACAAATCTTCGGCTTCGGCGTAATTTGCGGTTTGAGCCGCCAATTTGTAAAAAGGCGAACCGTTAAACCTGTCTATTATCCTGTGGGAGACACCCGACTTATCAAAATCAACGGCAACAAGGCGTACCATTTTTATCTCGAACGTGGCGGCATACGAAAGCACAAGCAGTTGCATAACGGGCACTATCAATATCATCGGTAGCAGAGCCTTGTCTCTGAAAACCTGAATAAATTCCTTTTGCAATATGTATAAAACGGTTTTCAATATCTATTCCAATCTTATTTTGAATTTTCGAATACTTACAACTATAAAAAAGAGGGAAATCAAAAATATTATTAACGTCTCTTTCCAAAAATATTCAATCCCCACCCCTTTCAACATTACATTTTTTATAATAATGATAAACCATTTGCCGGGCATCAGATGGCTGAGATATTGCAAAACAACAGGCATATTTTCCACCGGAAAAATAAATCCCGAAAGCAGAATTGTCGGCAATAACAATCCGAACATTGATGTAAGCATGGCTTGTTGTTGGGTTTTGCTAATGGTAGATATCAAAATTCCGAGCGAAAGAGACATAATGATAAATAATACACTTTCGGAGAGCAGTAATAAATAACTGCCGTTTACCGGCATCGAAAAAACAAACTTTGCCAAACCGAGAATGGTTAACAAGTTAATAAACGACAAAATAATATAAGGGATAACTTTCCCCACAACTATTTGAGCCGGTTTCAGTGGTGAAACGAGCAGGGCTTCAAGTGTTCCCGTCTCTTTTTCGCGCGCTATCGATACCGATGTCATCATTACCGAAATCAACATTAAAATAAATGTAATAACACCGGGCACAAACATATAGACGCTTTTTAGTTCGGGATTGTACAACATTTTGCTCCTGACGTTAATCTGCAGGGGTATATTCCCCTTTTTGGCCAACATTTCAAAAGAATAGCCGTTTATTATACCTTCGGCATAGGCTTTAATCATTGAGGCGGTATTTGGTTCCGAAGCATCAAGAATCAACTGGATATGTGCTTTACCATCTTTTTGAAGTTTGCGGGCGAACCCGCTTTCAAAGACCACAACCATTTTTATGGTTCCTTGTTTTAAGACTCTCTCTATTTCGTCGTTTGCCTGCAAATTTTTTTCAAGCAAAAAGTAACCCGACGACACAAGTTTACGGGTAATGTTGCGGGTTACCACATCTTTCGACATATCCAATATAGCCACAGGAGCGTTTTTCAGGTCGTTGGTAATGGCAAATCCGAACAGCAACACCTGTACAAAAGGTATCCCGAACAAAATTACCATGGAGCGGTAGTCCCTGAAAATATGATAAAACTCCTTTTTTATGAAAGGCCACATACTTTAACGTTTTTACGGTTAAATTCACATACTGAATATTAACCGTGATGTTTTTTCAATTTCTTCCTTTTTACGTTGCCTGTTTTTCACATCACCGGTCTGTTTCTTGCTATCTTAATAAAGACATCATTCATTGTTTCTACATTAAACCTTTTTTTGAGTTGCTGCGGTGAATCCATAGCTTTAATTTTTCCTTCCGACATAATGCAAACTCTTTGACAATACTCCGCTTCGTCCATGTAATGCGTTGTAACGAAAACCGTGGTTCCCTGTCCGGCAGTTTCGTATATCATTTCCCAAAACCGCCGGCGAGTAACAGGATCGACACCACCGGTGGGCTCGTCTAAAAAGACAATGGCGGGATTGTGAATATTGGCAAGCGAAAAGGCAAGTTTTTGTTTCCAGCCCAAAGGAATAGTTTTCAAAAGTTTGTTGTAAAAACCCGTCATATTAAGTTTTTCGAGATAGTAAGCGGTTTTCTCTTTTATCTCCGAGGATTTCAATCCGTAAATACCCCCGTAAAACCTGAAATTTTCCTTAACGGTCATATCGTCGTACAATGAGAAACGTTGACTCATGTATCCTATATTCCTTTTAACCTTTTCGGGATATTTCACTACATCCACTCCCGAAACTTCAACCTTTCCGGAAGTTGGTTTCAACAATCCGCACAAAATTTTTATTGCCGTGGTTTTACCTGCTCCGTTAGCTCCTAAAAAACCGAATATTTCACCTTTAAACACAGAAAATGTCAACTTGTCGTTTGCCGTAAAGCCACCAAACTTTTTCACAAGTTCTTTTACCTCTATTATCTTGTTTTTCTCTGTCATCTTTATAATCCCTCTTTATCCATAAGTTCCAAAAAACAATCTTCGATATCAGGATTAATCTTTTCCAACTCAACATTGCGGTAACCTGTTTCCGTAAGGTATCTGTTCAAATCCCTTTCGTTAAAACCACTTTTGCCGTCAACGGCAAAATGAATATAATCGCCGAAACGGTACACCGATTTAATATTTCCGAAAGATTTAATATCGCCCGGAAGATTTTGCATGGAGGAGGTTCTGATTTTGAAAAGTTTGTAAGGATAATCGTTTATAACCTTGTCAGGAGTAGCTACCGAAAGCAGATTTCCGTTTTGCATTAGGGCTATTTTATCGCACAATGAGGCTTCGGACATATACGGAGTTGACACCAAAATTGTTATGCCGTAGTTTTTCATTTTTTTCAGGATACCCCAAAATTCCATACGCGACACGGCATCCACCCCCGTTGTAGGTTCGTCGAGAACAAGAATGTCGGGTTTGTGAATCAAAGCACACGAGAGAGCCAATTTTTGTTTCATACCTCCCGAAAGATCACCGGCACGCCTGTTCTTAAAGGGCTCTATCTGGCTGTAAATATCTTTTATAAGCCCGTAATTTTCTTTTACCGATGTATTAAAAATACCGGCATAAAAATTCAGGTTCTCTTGCACTGTTAAATCCATATACAAAGAGAAACGTCCCGGCATGTATCCGGTAATTTTTCTTATGGATTTAAAGTCTTTTTCAACATCAAAACCGTTTACGGTAATTTTTCCTTTGTCGGGTAGCAGAAGGGTGGTAACAATGCGAAACAGGGTGGTTTTTCCTGCACCGTCGGGACCAATAAAACCGAACAATTCTCCTTTTCCGACACTTACCGAAACATCATTCAAGGCTTTAACCTTGCCAAAACTTTTGCTGACGTTGGCAATATCGATGGAGAAAGGCATTTAAAAAGCGGTTTTGGTGAAAACAGGAAAAAAGGTTTTAAAAGCCGGCGCAAAAAGGCACCGCGCTTTTAAAACCGTCAATAAAGTTATTTTTTAACCCGGGTCCAATATGTTGTACGTCCGAGCAGGCTAAAGCCTATATATCCCCGTATTTTCAACAAGTCTTTGTTGTCTTCGTCTTCAAACTCCATGTAACAGCTGTAAGTATTTCCGCTTTTGGGGTCGTAAATTTCGCCGTCCTCCCACTCATCGTCGCCGTCGAAAACAAAATCTTTGAGCAAAAGCAATCCCATAATGGGTCGTTTTTGGAGTTTGGGGTCGTCATTTTTGTCATCAACTTTAGGCTTACCTGTTTCGGGGTCAATAGGTTCTTTAAGCCAGACTATTTTCCCGAAATATTTGTCACCTTCTTTGTAAATTTGGATGTGTGCATCCTTGTCTTCGTTAAGCCAAACACCCAAAACATCGTCGGCTTTAACCTCCTGAGCCGCCACCTGTGTAAAAGGGTAAACAATCATTCCCAACAGCAGCATAATGATACTTGAAAATTTCATACGCATTAATATTTAATTAGTTAAACAATTTTTCCATATTTTCACCTCAACAAATATAAGCATTACTTCAAATTAAACTCTCCCGGCATGCCTATCTTTATTGAACCGTTGTTTTTTACGGCTATTTTTACGGCGTAAACAAGGTTGACCCTCTCTTTTTTTGTTTGAATGGTTTTGGGAGTAAATTCAGCCGTTGACGAAATCCAAATTATTTTTCCTTCCACAATATTATTTTCGGATTTAGTTTTATCGAAAACAACATCTACGGTTTCGCCTATTTTTATTTCGGGCAATTGGTCTCCGCTTACGTACGCCTTCAGTTTCATAACGCTTAAATCGGCAACTTTATACAAAGGTTTGCCCGGCACTGCAAGTTCGCCCTTTTCGATATATTTTACCAATACTGTTCCTTCAACGGGATTTTTAATAAAACATTTATCAATATTCCTGTCTATCTGTTCAATTTGTGTTTCTATCGATTTTATTTGAGCCAACACCGACTGTTTTTTCACTTTTGTTGCCCTTATCTGTTTTTTATTCAGTTCCACAAGCCCGTTTATGTCGTCCAACTGTTTTTGAGTAGCGGCTTTGCTGTTAAAGAGGTTTAAAATTCTTTTTTGTGTTTTAATGTTATTTTCCAATTGCTGTTTTTGAACCGCAATGGAAGCGTTAATGCTTTCCAGTTGCGATGCAACTCCGTTTTTATTAGTAATCAAAAGTTCTTTTTTCAAATGCAAATCGGTAGTGTCAATAAGTCCCACTATTTGGCCTGCACTCAATTTATCGCCCTCTTCCGCACTAAAGGTTAAAATTTCGCCTTGTACCTGTGCCGACACCATTATTTCCGTTGCTTCGAAATTGCCGTATGCAAAAGATTTCTCTTTTTTTATATTACACGATGATAAAAGAATTATTGCCGTTAAGGGTAAAAATATTCTGTAAATTTTCATATATTCCTCTTTTTCAATTACAAATTTCCCATTAATGTAATGTACATGTATTTTGCATAAAGCAGTTGCAATTCGTGAGCCAACGCTTGCATTTGCAATTTAGCAAGTTTGTTAACCTCCAAAAGGTAGTTCGTGGGGGTTAATGTTCCGTTTTTCAATTGGGACAATGCTTTATCCTCAACGGTTTTTTGCAAACTTATTATTTGATGGTCCGATTTTATCAACTTCTCAAATTTATCAATTTCGGCTTTTTGTTTTTCAAGTTCGGCTTTTAAGTTTTGGTTTATTCTCTCTTTTTTCAAATCGATGATACTGTTTTGTATCGACAGTATTTGCTTTTCGCGTTTCACCTTGTTCCAATCGTAAATTTGCCAATTCAGTTTCAACCCAATCATAAAGTAGGTGTCAAAATTATTGTTTAACATATCGTAGCCCGGTCTTCCGTATCCCGCCTGACCAAATGCGATAAATTTAGGCATACGTTTTGCCGAGCTTATTTTTTTTAACGTTTCCAGGTGTTTTTGCTGCAACGACAGCAAAACAAAATCGGGACGGTTGTTAACAAAATCGAGATTAAAACTTGACACTTCCGGTTTTTTAAGCGATTCAATACCGGTAATGTTTTCGCCGGTAATTTGGCTAAGCGCTCCCATAATTCCCTTTGCATCTTCTGATGTTTTAATGATACTTTGTTCAAGCAGGTTTTTCTCCACTTTCAAGGCATTCAAATCGGCAACAAGCATAATTCCGTTATCAACGGCTTTTTGTCCGTCCGAAATTTGTTCTTCAATATTCTTTTTTGTAATTTTCAATACCGATATATTATCGCGTAACAACAATGCGCTGAAAAACAACTTTATTACCTGTTCTTTTATATTGTACAGCGCCATATCCGTTTCACCGTTCGACAATTGCAGGTTGCTCTTTTCCACTCTTTTCATTGCCGAGGCATATCCTCCGTCCCAAATCATTTGACTGAGGTTGACATTAAGTTTATACCAATCTTTACTTAACGGTTCAACGGAAAACTGGGGTAAAGGAGGTAAAGGGACTTTTGTAACGTCGGACTGGTACGAAACCTGTCCGTTAAGGTTGAAGAGAGGAAAATAATTTGTGTTGATATTTTTTGTTTTTAAACCGGATATTTCTCCGTTCAGTTCCGGAATATTACTTTCGGGTGCATTTTCCAGGGCTTTTTTCAAACAATAATCCAGGGTTATCTTTCCTGTTTGTCCGAAAATTAACGGAGGAATAATCATCATTAATATCAAAAACCATTTTCTCATCTGTAAAAAATTCATAATCAAATTTGTGGAAAGGAGATGTTTCGGACAAACATCTCGCTTTACTTACCGTTCAACAATTTACAAACCTATCAAAAGTATATTTTTTTTCAATAGGACGGGAGGAATGTTTGAAAAATATTAATTTAGCCTCTGAAATGGCTACCGGAGAAGAAAAATATTACAAAAAACGTTTGGGGACATCATATATTACCACAATTATCAGTATTACTTTGGTACTGTTCACATTGGGTTTTTTCGCGCTTTTAATGGTTCATGCAAAAACCTTATCCGAATACGTAAAAGAGAATATAGGTTTTGAAATAATAATAAAGCCGGGGGTAAAAGAAGCCGATATTTTACATCTGCAAAAACGGTTGGACACAGAACCATATATAAAATCGACGGAATACATTACCCGCGAAGAGGCTGTTAAACGCCTTTCGGAATCGCTTGGAGATGATTTTGTACAATTTATCGGCGAAGACGACAATCCGCTGCTGCCATCAATAGACGTACGACTGAAAGCGAGTTGGGCAAACAACGACAGCATCGCCCAAATAGAACAACAACTGTTGAAAAACAAAACTGTAAAAGAGATTTATTATCAAAAATCGCTTGTACATATCATTAATAAAAACCTGAACAAACTCGGCATCGTCACTCTTGTTATAAGCATTCTGCTTCTCAGCATTGCCATCGCGTTAATTAACAACACCATCAGGTTATCCATCTATTCGAAAAGATTTATCATTAAGGGTATGCAATTGGTTGGCGCTACCGAAACTTTCATAATGCGGCCTTTTATAGTAAGGAGTATATATCATGGAATAATAAGCGGAATATTATCGTTGTTAATGTTAACGGGATTGATTTTTATAGCCCGCAGAAATATTCCGGAACTCATATTGATAGAAGACCCTTTCAGGCTTGCTTCGGTTTATGCTGTAATTTTACTTACCGGAATTGTTATTTCGGGGCTGTCAACTTGGTTTGCGGTAAAGAAATATCTGAGACTCGGCTCCGACAAGATATATCTTTTATGATTTTTTTTAACTTTCGGAATTAAAAACTGTTTACTTTTGGCAAAAAATAATATCATGTCGAATCAGAAGCAACAAACAAAAACCAAAACTCCGGTACAATTTGCGTTTGACAAAGAAAAATACCTCTGGTTGATTATCGGTTTAATTGTAAGTTTACTGGGTTTTGTAATAATGATAGGCGGCAAATCGGATGACCCGCATGTATTCAACGAAAGCATTTTTAATTTTCAACGGATAACACTGGCGCCTATACTCGTACTTGCCGGATATGGCGTTGTACTTTATGCCATACTGAAAAAACCCAAAAAGGAGTAGTTAAAACAAATCGACTTTAGGTATGACGCTTTTTTACAATTTATCTGCATATCCTGATATTTTTCACAACCTTTTTTCCGTATCAGCCGCAGAAAGCATGTCGTGGTTAGAAGCATTCATTATTGCCGTAGTGGAAGGACTTACCGAATTTTTACCCGTATCATCAACGGGACATATGATTTTGACCGAAGGTATCCTTGGCATGAAAAGCAATGATTTTATTCAAGCCTTTATTATCAATATCCAATTCGGGGCAATTTTGTCGGTTGTGGTTTTGTATTGGAAACGATTTTTTCAAACCTTGAAGTTCTATTACAAACTGTTCGTTGCCTTTTTGCCCGCAGCTTTTTTCGGATTGCTTCTGAGCGATTATATCGACCGGCTTCTCGAGAGCGTTTATGTGGTTGCCGTTATGCTTGTATTGGGCGGTATTGTCCTTGTTTTTGTGGACAAATGGTTCAAAAATCCCTCCGAAAATCAGGAGATAACATATAAAAAGGCATTTATAATCGGTTTTTACCAGGTTATCGCAATGATACCCGGCGTATCAAGGTCGGCAGCAACAATTATCGGGGGAATGACTCAAAAGTTAACAAAAAAGAATGCAGCCGAATTCTCCTTTTTCCTTGCAGTGCCTACCATGTTTGCCGCCTCGGCATATAAACTGCTTAAAAATTATACCGCCTTCAACAGCGACAATATCGATATTCTGATTTTCGGTAATATAGTGGCTTTTATAGTTGCTTTTTTTGCCATAAAATCATTTATCAGCTATCTTACCAATCACGGCTTTAAAATTTTCGGATATTACCGCATTATTGTAGGGTTGGTAATTATAATTCTGTATGCCTTTGGTGTTGACCTAACTATTTCGTAATGGCTTTTAATTTTGTTGAAGGAGAGGTTTTGCTAATCGACAAACCAGAGGGGTGGACATCGTTTGATGTTGTGAATTTCTTGCGTTCCTTTTTACGCAAAATATACAATTTAAAAAAGTTGAAAGTGGGACATGCCGGAACATTAGACCCCCTCGCTACCGGATTGCTTATTGTATGTACAGGCAAAAAGACAAAAGAGATAGAAAAATTTCAAGGAATGCCAAAAGTTTACGTAGGCACAATGACAATAGGCGCCACAACACCCTCTTACGATTTGGAAACCGAAATCGACAAAACCTACGGTACCGAGGGAATAGACAAGAAACTTTTGCAAAATGTAAAAAATAAATTTACCGGTGAAATAGAACAACTGCCCCCAGCATATTCAGCGGTAAAAATAAAGGGCGAAAGAGCATATCAACTTGCACGGAAACAGGAAAATCCAAATTTAAAAAAACGCAAGGTATTCATCGAAAGTTTCGAATTGTTATCTTTCGACCTGCCTGATATCGACTTTTACGTAAAATGCAGCAAAGGAACATATATCAGATCATTGGTTTATGATTTCGGCAAAGCATTAAACTCGGGAGCATATTTAAAAAAGCTGAGGAGAACGCAAATAGGCGAATTTAATGTTAACAGTGCATATACCCTCGACGAATTTAAAGCTGCCGTGCTGAAGGAAAAGCAGGGCTGAAAAAGGAGACTAAAAGTTGTTCTGTCTGTTTCCGGCAAGTTTCGACCACGATTTTTCTGCCGACAGGTTTTCGGCACCTTTTATTGTGTAGTCATATGCACTCTCCAAAGGTTTATCGTCGACAAAGGTGGTTATTTTATATCTTATTCTGCCGTCTTTTTGTTTCTCTTCTTCAAGAACGAAATCAAGCTTTTGTTTAGTTTTTTGAGCCCACTCAATCATTTTACTTTTATAACTTATCTCCTCTTTTTGCAGTTTGTCGAGGTCGTAATGAATACTTAAAATATGTTTTATAACAATTTTTTTTGTAAATCGAAAACCTTTGTCGAGATAAATGGCTCCTATCATTGCTTCAAAGGCGTCGCCACCGGCAGAACGGCTGTGAATTTGTTCGGACGAACCGATTTGCATATATTTTTTAAGCCCCAGTTTGTTTGCCAACCTGTTCAGTGAAGAACGGCTAACTATTTTTGAACGCATATCGGTTAAAAACCCTTCGCTTTTATATGGGAAACGGCGAAACAGAAAATCGGCAACAATAAGGCTGATTACGGCATCGCCGAGATACTCAAGCCGTTCGTTGTTAATCTTAATACCCCCTTTGTATTTTATGGTTGCCGATTTGTGGCGCAAAGCCAATTTATATAAAAAAACATTTCCGGGATAAAACCCGAAAATGTTTTTTATTGATTGTCGAAATTTTTTATCTGACGAAAAATAAAACCGGAAATAGCTTACCAATTGCAAAGCGAAACAGTATTATTTCTCAAATTTTTTAAATATTATTGAAGCATTGTGTCCTCCGAAACCGAATGTATTGCTGAGGGCAGCATTGATTTTGCGCTCTACCGCATTGTGAAAAGTAAAGTTGAGTTTGTTGTCTATATCGGGATCATCGGTAAAATGATTGATAGTGGGGGGCACAATGTCGTTTTTGACCGCCAACAGTGTTGCTATTGCTTCTATTGCGCCGGCACCGCCGAGGAGGTGTCCTGTCATCGATTTTGTCGAGTTAATATTAATTTTATAGGCGTGTTCCTTAAAAAGATTAACAATTGCCTTGGGCTCAACAATATCACCTACCGGTGTAGAAGTTCCGTGAGTATTTATATGGTCTATTTCGTCGGGTTTAAGTCCGGCATCTTCGATAGCGGCTTTCATACAAAGATATGCTCCCAAGCCTTCGGGATGAGGAGCCGTCATATGGTAAGCATCGCCCGAGAGGCCTGCACCTGCAACTTCGGCATAAATTTTCGCTCCCCTGGCAAGTGCATGTTCCAACTCTTCGAAAATAAGTCCGGCACCTCCTTCACCGATAACAAAACCGTCGCGGTCTTTATCAAACGGACGCGAAGCTGTTTCGGGATCATCATTTCTTGTCGATATGGCATGCATGGCATTAAATCCGCCCACACCCGCTTGCGACACCGCTGCTTCGGAACCGCCGGCAACAAAAGCATCGGCTTTGCCGAGCCTTATGTAATTGTATGCATCAGCAAGGGCATTTGCCGAGGAGGCACAAGCTGAAACAGTGGCATAATTGGGACCTCTGAAACCGTATTTCATGGATATGTGTCCCGCGCAAATATCTGCAATCATTTTGGGAATAAAAAACGGATTGAACCGGGGCGTTCCGTCACCTGTGGCAAAATTCGAGATTTCATTCAAAAAGGTGTCCAAACCACCAATTCCCGAAGCCCAAATAACTCCGACACGGTTCCCGTCAATATTCTCACCGTTTAGTCCGGCATCTTCCACGGCTTGCGATGCCGCAAAAAGCCCTAACTGGGCATAACGGTCAAATTTGCGCGCTTCCTTTCGGCCTAAATACTGTCGTGCATCAAAGCCCTTAACCTCACATGCTATCTGGGTCTTGAACTTTGATGCATCGAATAGAGTAATTTTGGTACATCCGCTTTTTCCTTTAACAAGAGAATCCCAAAACTCCTCAACAGTATTACCAATAGGAGTAATTGCGCCAATTCCGGTAACAACTACTCTCTTCAATTCCATAGAACCTTTTTCTACTGATGATTTTCAATGTAGGTGATGGCATCGCCAACAGTCTCGATTTTTTCAGCCTCTTCATCAGGAATAGAAAGATTGAACTCTTTTTCAAATTCCATGATAAGTTCAACCGTATCCAGCGAATCAGCGCCTAAATCATTGGTGAAGCTAGCTTCATTGGTAACTTCACTTTCCTCTACACCAAGTTTGTCAACAATAATGTTTACAACTCTTGAACGAATGTCTGACATATGAATAAATTTTTTAGTTAAACAGGTTGCAAAGTAATGCATTAATGGGCAAATATACAAAAAAAAGATAAAAAAAATGGAAAGTTAACTCTAAAATAAACTGAAAAACAATTAGATAAAATTGTAATTAAATGATACTTCATACTTTTAGCAACAAAACTATTATTGGAGTACCTTATTATATATTTAGCTTGCCTATTGCAAAAAGCATCATAAAGATTTGTTATTTTAGCCACCCGAATGAAATAACTTTTTTATGAAAAAGATAGTAATTTTTGCATCTGGCAACGGAACTAATGCCGAAAACATTATTAAATATTTCGACAAAGACCCTAAAACCGGAGTGGCAGCAATATTTACAAACAATGCCAATGCCGGAGTTATTAAACGGGCAGAAAAGCTATCGGTTCCCGTATATGTTTTCAACAGGGAGATGCTTTATGAAAGCAACAGGGTTATCGAAAAACTTAAAACATATAATCCGGCACTTATCGTTTTGGCAGGTTTTCTTTGGAAAATCCCCGCCCGGCTAATAAAAGAGTTTTCAGGAAAAATCATTAATATTCACCCGGCTCTGTTACCCAAATTCGGAGGTAAGGGAATGTACGGAATGTACGTGCACGAAAAAGTTGTAACCTCGGGTGAAAAAGAGAGCGGAATAACGATTCATTGGGTTGACGAAAATTACGATAGCGGAAATATTATTGCCAGGTTTAAAGTTCAGCTATCCGAAAACGAAACCCCAAACACCCTTGCCGAAAAAATACATTCTCTGGAATATACACATTATCCGAAGGTTATAGAAAACGTTCTGAAAAAAATTTAACAGGTATGATTTTTGTTAACAATGTTGCCCTTAAATAATAAATGTATATTGATAAAAAAATTATTTTTGTACCCACCATTGTATAGAATCGGAAATAATAAACAGCAAATATTTAAATGAAAAAATTATCCTTAATTTTAAAATCGGTTTTTTGGATTGGTTTGACAGCCATATTATTCAGTTCGTGTGTGCCGCAAAAGAAGATGCTTTATATGCAAGTAAAAAACGAGAGCGACACAATGAAAAGTTTTATTAATGAACGGCAAATAGATTACCGCATCCAACCGGGAGACAATCTCTACATCAGAATCGTAAGTTTAGATGAAAAGACAAACATGCTGCTTAACCCCCTCGGGAGTCAATACTCAAATAGTATTTCATCCGACGCTTCAGTTTATCTTAACAGCTATACGGTTTCTGAAAACGGAACAATAGAGTTTCCTTTAATAGGTTTGCTGCCGGTAAAAGGAAAAACCGTAGACGAAATAAGGGATGAAATTCAAGATAAACTAAACGAATATCTGAAAAAGTCGGTAATTATCGTGAAACTGGTTAACTTTAACATAACACTATTGGGAGAGGTAAAACGACCCGGACAATATAAAATTTACCAAAACAACATAAATATATTTGAAGCCGTTTCCATGGCCGGCGATTTAACCGACTTTGCAAACAGGAACAAAGTGGCAATTATAAGACAAACCAAAGAAGGAACGGAAGTGGACTACCTCGACATGACAAAACGGGATGTGCTCTCTTCGGATTATTTCTTTTTGAAGCCCAATGACATCATTTATGTGGAACCGGTTAAAGGAAAACAGTTTACATTTGCCCAGTTCCCATACGGCGTCGTTTTCGGGTTTATTTCATCAACAATTCTTTTACTTAACTACTTCAAATAAAAAAGTGTAATCATATAATTTTTACAGCAGTGGAAAATTACGAAAATATTCAGCAACATCAGGAAGAATCAATTGATATAAAAGCTCTGTTTTTTAAATTTGTACGGTATTGGTACCTTTTCGGCATCTCTATATTTGTTGCTATTATGGTAGCCTTTCTTTTTAATAAATACACCAATCCCGTTTACGAAGTGCATACAACCGTATTGATTAAAGACGACAAGTCAAAGTTGGACCCTTCGGCATTGATAGGTATCGGATTGTCGAATACCCAGCAAAATGTTGAAAACGAAATTGGAAAACTAAGCTCATTCACATTATCATACAGAGCTATAAGAAAATTGGACTTCGAAGTATCGTATTACGAAGACGAAGGACTTATAAGTACCGAACTGTACAAAGAATGTCCGTTTACCGTCGTATACGACTCAAACGTACCTCAAGCAGTAGGTTTAAAATACAAGCTGAAATTTCTAAACAAAAACGAATACCTTTTGGAAGCTGAAGGGGAATTAATCAGTAAATACAACTTTTCCGAGGCTAAAATGCTTAAAGATAAATTTATAAAAATAAATTACAAAAAGCGAGCACACTTCGGCGAAATGGTAAAATCAAAATACAACAAATTTAAAATTATTTTAAACGACAATTTTGACCCCGAAGAAGATATTGATAAAAATTTCGAATTTGTTTTCAGCGATTATTTAAGTCTTACAAAATTGTTCAGAGGTTTCGATATAGAACCTATTAACAGGGAGGCATCAATACTGGAAATAAAACTTAAATACAAAAACATCAAAAAAGCCGTTGACTTTTTAAACACCTTAACACACGAATATCTCGCCCAAAACCTGGAAACCAAAAACAAAATAGCAGGAAACACCATCCGGTTCATAAACGAACAACTCGCCATTATTTCCGACACTTTGACAAAAGCCGAATTAAACCTTCAAAACTTCCAGTCGAAAAACGAAATAATGGATATTTCGTTTCAATCACAACAAGTGTTCGAATATTTAAGCGACTTGCAAAAACAAAAAGCCGAATTGATTGTCAAATCGAAATATTATAAAAATCTGCAAAATTACATTAAGAAAAACGAAAACAACATAAACAACCTTATTGCGCCTTCGGCTATGGGAATTGAAGACCCTGCTCTGAATGCTCTTGTGGCCCAACTAATAGAATTATACAACAAAAAAGCCGAAGCCTTGCTCATAGCCACAGAAAAAAACCCCACTGTAATTAGCATTAACCAACAAATACAAAGTACCAAAAACGCTATCCTCGAAAATGTAAGTAACATTATTTTTAATTCAAATCAAACCATTTCGGATATAGACAAAAGAATTAAAGAAATATCTCAAAAGGCAAGCGAACTTCCTGTAACACAAAGGGAGTTGTTCAATTACGAAAGAAAATTCAAACTTGCCGACAATATTTACACTTTCCTTCTTGAAAAACGTTCAGAAGCCCAAATAACAAAGGCCTCTAACATGCCTGATAACGAAATAGTTGATATTGCACGTGCCGATGTTGACAACGAGCCTGTTTTCCCAAAAAAATCGCTAAACTATCTAATTGCATTAATTCTGGGTATAGGTTTCCCCGTTATTTACGTTTTAGCCAAAGATTATTTCAACGATAAAATAGTTGAACGCAAGGATATAGAGAGCGTTACAAATTTCCCGATTATCGGGCAACTCCTGCACAACAACAAAGATCATCAACTCGTTGTTGCCACTTCGCCAAAATCCAGCATTTCGGAATCATTCAGATCGTTGCGTACCAACATACAATACCTTGTTCAGGGAAAAGAACAGGTTACCATTATGGTTACAGCCGATATGGTTAGTGCCGGTAAGACATTCGTTTCGATGAACCTGGCAAGTATTTATGCCCAATACGGTAAAAAAACGGTATTGCTGGGATTCGACCTCAGAAAACCTAAAATTTATCAGGACTTTAAAGTTTCAAACCGTTTGGGCATTACCTCTTACTTAATTAACAAAGCCTCTTTGGACGATATTATTCAACCCTCGGGAGTTATTGAGAATCTTGATTTGATAATGGCTGGACCTGTTCCGCCTAATCCGGCAGAGTTGATAGCTTCTGACAGAAACAAAGAGATGTTCGAGGAATTGAAAAAGCGTTACGACTACATCGTGATAGACACCCCTCCGGTAGGTCTTGTTACCGATGCATTTTTGCTGCTCCCGTTTACCGATGTCAACATATTCCTGGTTCGTCAAAACTTTACCAACAAAAAGGTATTTGCCTCTATCATAAAAGACATTGAAGAGAGAGGCTTCAAAATGAGCATCGTTGTTAACGACATTAACCTCGGTGGAGGCTACGGATATGGATATGGTTACGGTTATGGGTATGGCTACGGTTACGGGTATGGTTACGGTTATGGCTACGGTTACGGATATGGTTACGGATATTATACCGACGATAAACCCGATAAGAAAAAATCGTTTGCCAAACGATTATTCAATAAGATATAATTAAAAAAAAGCCTTGAAAATTCAGGGCTTTTTTCATTTTTACATGCTTAAAATTTTCATATTTGCAAATAATTTCAGTTGACATGTCTAAAAACTTTGCTTTGATAGGTGCAGCGGGATACATAGCACCTCGACACATGAGAGCCATAAAAGATACGGGAAACAACCTTATTGCCGCCCTCGACCCTTTTGACAGCGTGGGAATAATCGACAGTTTTTTCCCGGAAGCCGATTTCTTTACCGAACCCGAACGTTTTGACCGCCACCTCGACAAGTTAAGACGTGCCGGAACAAATAAAATAGATTATGTCTCAATATGTTCGCCAAATTACCTCCACGATGCACATATAAGACTCGCTTTGCGGAACGATGCAGATGCCATCTGTGAAAAACCTCTCGTTTTGAACCCCTGGAATCTCGACAATTTAAGCGTAATCGAAAAAGAGACCGGAAGGAAAATCAATACCATTTTACAATTACGGCTGCATCCGTCGATAATCGAACTTAAAAAAAATATCGATTCATTACCTTCCGACAAGATGCACGACGTGGAACTTACCTACATTACATCGCGCGGAAAGTGGTATCACTATTCGTGGAAAGGTAATATTACCAAATCAGGGGGAGTTTACACAAATATAGGAATTCACTTTTTTGATATGCTAAGTTGGATTTTCGGAGATGTGAAAAAAAATGTTATTCATTTAAAAGAAAAAGATAAAGCAGCAGGTCTGCTACAACTCAAAAAAGCAAACGTAAAATGGTTTTTAAGCCTTGATAGTTCCGACTTGCCCGAACAAGCCTTAAAAAACAATCAACCTACATTCCGCTCAATAAATATCGACGGTAACGAAGTGGAATTTAGCGGTGGCTTTACCGATTTGCATACCGAAAGTTATAAACAGATACTCCTGAACAAAGGTTTCGGACTTGAAGATGCACGCAACAGCATCGAAATAGTCCATAACATCAGAGTTGCTGTACCTACCGGTCCGAAAGGCGAATACCACCCTTTTTTACGCTAAAGTTTTACTAAATAATTTTCACCGTTGCGTTCGTATTTAAATAGACCGTTATTTTGCATAAATAAATTTATAAACATGAAACATATTCAAATACTAATTGCATTTTTAATTTTATCAAGTTGTCAAGCTCAAAAAACAAACCGTGTTGTAAAACATGGTTTGGTACCCGATGTTTACAGCAATATCGTAGAAAAAAACGGCAACCTGTATTTTCAAATGAAAGGAACCGGAGATTTGGCTCCTCAAAAACAAGATGACACTTTTTACACTCTGGAAAACATTTCGAAATTGCCCCGAGGAACAGAAAACGGAGTTGAATTCGACTTCGGTAATGAAAATTTTTTCGGAACAATCTATTACGGACTCTTTTCGAAACAAAACATAAAATACCAATATCCCGTCCTTTTTAAAAGAACGGCAAGAATAATAAAAGGAAAAGCCCAAATAGACATTAAACAATTATCGGGCAGATACGATATCGCCGGTTTCAATAAAACGGGAAAACTCAAGTTAGGTTACCGTATTGTCAACAACAGCGGAAGACTAATATACGACGGCACAGTCAACGTAAAAGGCAAAGGCCCTTTTACGGTGGATTTGACATTAACGCAAGGTCCTTTCGTCAACAAAGTTACCCCTACAGGTGTTACTATCTGGTTTAACACAAGTTCGCCAACCACACCATATGTTGAAATAAACGGAAACAAATATTATGCACCCGTACAAATGCTGGGCAACATGCGTGGCGACTTACACCACGAAATCACGATAAAACACCTGAAACCCGACACAGAATATAAATATACCGTTCATTACGGCGACAATGCCGAAACCTATTATTTCAGAACAGCACCAAAAGAGGGTAGCCGTAAACCCTTTACTTTTGCTTATGCCAGCGACTCGCGTGCGGGAAGCGGCGGCGGCGAACGTGACCTCTTCGGTGTAAATGCTTATACCATTAAAAAAATCGCAGCTCTGGCACTTAAAGAAAACGCACGCTTTATGCAGTTTACAGGGGACCTTATAAGCGGGTATTCAAGTAATGCCGGAAAACAAAAATTAGAGTATGCAGATTGGAAAAAAACCATGGAACCATTCTGGCATTATATACCTTTTATGGTGGCTCCGGGAAATCATGAGGCTCTGCTTACGGTCTTCGACAACGGAACCATGTATGGCGTCTCGGTAGATAAATTCCCCTTCAACAATCTGTCCGACGAAGCTGTTTTTGCAAAGGAATTTGTAAATCCCGAAAACGGACCCCTCAGCGAAGACGGCACATACTACGACCCCGATAAAAACAAACAGGATTTCCCTCCTTATAAAGAAACAGCATATTATTATACATACGACAACGTCGCATTTGTCGTACTTAATTCCAACTATTGGTACACTCCCGACGAATTGCAAATCCCCGAAACAGGTGGTAATGTCCACGGCTACGTCATGGATAAAGAGTTGGAATGGATGAAAAATACCATTGACATGTTCAACAATAACGATAATATCGACCATATTTTCGTAACGTTGCATACTCCTGCATTTCCAAATGCCGGACATTCGGGCGACGATATGTGGTACGGCGGAAACAACAAAATAAGACCTTATGTGGCAGGCAAAAAGGTTAAAAAAGGTATTATTGAACGCCGCGAAGAATTTTTGGACATTTTGATAAACAGAAGTCCTAAAGTATTGGCTCTTTTGTGCGGCGACGAACACAATTATACTCGCCTGCAAATAACCGACGATATGCCGCGCTTCCCAAAAAATTATAGAGGAATAAAAACCAAAATAACCAGACCGTTTTGGCAACTTACAAACGGTTCGGCGGGAGCACCATATTACGGTCTTGAAAATCTCCCCTGGACAAAAAACGTCAAAAAATTCTCAACTCAATATGCTTTGATGCTTTTTGATGTAAACGGAAAATCGGTTAATTTACGCGTAATAAATCCCGATACTTTCGAAGAAATAGAAACCGTTAAACTGAGGTGATAATTTACAACCTCCGCTTTTTTTACTTATTTTAATTCCGCTTTTTTACGGAAACCGGGCAAGGTAACAAACTATTATTTAAAAATATTACTTTTGCACCGCATTTTTTTAATTAAACATTGAACTTTTTGCCATGTCGAAAAACCTTGTTATTGTTGAGTCGCCTGCCAAAGCAAAGACCATCGAAAATTTTCTCGGAAAAGATTATACCGTTCGTTCCAGTTTCGGACATGTAATGGACCTTAAAAAAAATGATTTGAGTGTTGATGTGGAACACGATTTCGAACCCGAATACGAGATAAGCCCCGATAAAAAAAAGGTGGTTGCAGATTTGAAAAAGGCAGCCAAAGGAGTGGAAATGGTTTGGCTGGCATCGGATGAAGACCGCGAAGGAGAAGCAATATCATGGCATCTTGTAAAAGCCCTGAATTTGGACGAGGCGAAAAGAAAAAGAATAGTTTTCCACGAAATTACAAAAAACGCCATCCTAAAAGCCATTGAAAACCCGAGGGATATCGACACAAACCTGGTTATGGCACAACAAGCACGACGCGTCCTCGACCGTTTGGTGGGATATGAACTATCGCCGCTACTTTGGAAGAAGGTAAAACCATCTCTTTCGGCAGGCCGTGTACAATCGGTAGCAGTAAGACTTATTGTGGAACGCGAAGAAGAGATAAAAAATTTCAAACCCGTTCCGTCATACAAAATATCTGCCGAATTTAAACTCACTAACCAAAATTCGGAAAAAATTATCAATGCCGAATATGCCGAACGTTTCAGTAACCACGACGAAGCAATAACCTTTTTGAAAAAACATATTACTGCCGGTTTCGAAGTGGCTTCGGTTGTGAAAAAACCCGGAAAACGCTCACCGGCACCCCCGTTCACCACCTCCACCCTTCAACAAGAGGCTTCGCGAAAACTGGGATTCTCCGTTGCCAATACAATGCGTATTGCTCAAAACCTCTACGAATCGGGAAAAATTACATACATGCGTACCGACTCCGTTAACCTGTCGCAACTCGCCATAAATACCGCTAAAAATGAAATTGTAAAACAATTCGGAGAAGATTATTCAAAACCGAGAAACTATAAAACCAAAACAAAAGGGGCACAAGAAGCACACGAAGCCATCCGCCCCACATACCTGAACAACAAAACCATAGAAGGTACACCAGACGAAAAAAAATTGTACGACCTTATATGGAAACGGACTATCGCATCGCAAATGGCTGATGCCAAATTGCAAAAAACAACCGTCGAAATAGCATCTTCGGGAGCTGATAAAATGTTTGTGGCAAACGGAGAAGTTGTTGTATTCGACGGCTTTATGAAAGTTTACAAAGAGAGTACCGACGAAGAAAACGGAGAACAACAATCGCTGCTCCCTCCGGTAAAAAAAGGGGATAATCTCTCGCTAATAAAAATGTCGGCCAACCAACGTTATACCAAATATCCGCCGCGTTATACCGAAGCCAGCCTGGTTAGAAAACTCGAAGAACTCGGAATAGGACGACCTTCGACATACGCCCCCACAATTTCTACAATTCAAAAACGCGAATATGTAGTTAAAGAAAATCGCCCGGGAGAAAAACGCAAAGTAAACACATTAACACTGCAAAACGGTAAAATTACCGAAAAACAAATTACCGAAACCATAGGAAACGAAAAAGCAAAATTGTTCCCCACCGACATAGGTATTTTGGTAAACCGTTTTTTAATGCAATATTTCGAAGATATTCTCGACTACGGATTTACGGCAAATGTCGAAAAAGAGTTCGACCAAATAGCCGCAGGCAAAAAAGAGTGGAACAAAATGATTAAATCATTTTACGCCCCATTTCACAAAAAGGTGGAAAAAACTCTTACCGGCTCGGGTAAATTCAGTGGAGAACGGTTGCTGGGCGTTGACCCCGCAAGCGGAAAAAACGTTTATGTAAAAATAGGCCGGTACGGAGCAATCGCTCAAATAGGAGAAACCGAATCGGACGAAAAACCGAAATTTGCCGGACTTAGACCGGGACAGAGCCTGGAAACAATAACCCTTGATGAGGCTTTGAAACTGTTTGATTTCCCGCGTAACCTCGGCAAGTATGAAGATAATGACGTTACCGTCGCCATAGGACGTTTCGGACCTTACGTGAAACATAAAAACAAATTTTATTCGGTTAAAAAACCTGATGATCCCGCAACATTAACATTGGAACGGGCTGTCGAAATTATTGAGGACAAACGTCAAGCCGAAAAAAACAAAATCATTAAAACATTTGCCGAAGACGATAAAGTTCAGTTGCTCAACGGCCGTTACGGCGCCTATTTGGTAATAGACAAACAAAATTACAAACTTCCCAAAGGCACCGACCCCAAATCCTTAACACTTGAAGAGTGTTACGAAATAGCCAAAGACCCCAAAAATATGCCTAAGAAAAGGTATTTTAAGAAAAAGAAATAGAAAAGTCCGTTTAAAGGGGTACACCGAACCCATTATATCTTCCTCCTTTACAGCAAAAAGAGGTTTGCAAATCTTTTTTTGCCATTTTAAACGTCACCGCCATTTTCATTTCCTCAAAGGATACAATATGAAAAAAGCAATCCGCCCGTTTTAATGTTCGTGTAAAAAACATTACCTTTGCAACGTTAGATAAAAAAATGAGCCATGAAAACAACAAAAACTTTTTATTTATCGGTATTAACCGTAATGTTTGTTTTTCTTTTGAACGCTTCGTGTCAAAAAGACGACAACACCGGAGGTAACGATACCTGCAACGGGGTTATAAGCGTGAAAGCATCCGGTGCTTTGGACGATAATATCTGTTTTATTAACAGTAGTGATTTCGGATACACCGAAAACGAAAGGGTCTATCTGTCGGCATCAGGCAATAATCAAACTTACGGTTTCGACGTAAGCGTGGTTGCCAACGACGGAACTTTTACCGGACCCGGCACCTACAACTGCGGGCAAGACCAACCGGGATTTGTCGAACTCGTTATTCACGGAAATGAAAACGAATTTTATAAATCCATATCGGGAACAATAACCATTACCGAAGTTGACCAAAACCGTTTTAAAGGCTCCTTTAACGTGGAAGCCAAAGGCTATTACAATCAACAAGGAGTAACTTTATCGGGAACTTTTAATTATACGGGTAATAAATAGCGGTATCAATACAACCTTTTACCCGCATCTTTTTTCTTTAATGTAGCTGATTAACCCGTTTGCGATGTTAAAAACATCCTATTTGTGCAAACGGGCTTTATTGTATAATCTTAAATATATTTTTATGAGTAAAACTAAAATCATCAGAATCAATATCGTGGCAGTGTTGTCACTTTTTATTTTCTCAAATATTTATTCACAAACACAAACCGTATCGTTTAAAGACGCCAAAGACAAAAACGGCATCAATATCATCAAACAAACAGCAAGCGGCTTGGAATTGGAATTTAGTATTGACAAATATTTTATTGAAAAGAAAGAGTTAGGAGGTACTTCAATGGACAAAATAACCATTGAGGGCGTTTTTTTACCGGGTAATACGGGCGCACCGGACCTGCCTGTTTACAGCCGTTACATAGCCATTCCGCAAGGTGCTAACATTAAAACGGAAATTGATATATTAAAAAAAGAAAAAATAACCGGAAAAGAGATAATGCCGGCACCACGTATTCCAAAAGAGGATGAAGACGGCCCCCTTTTTTATGAAAAAGACAATAAAATTTATTCCAATAACGCTTTCTATCCCGCCAAAAGCGTTACCGTTTCGAAACCCATGAAAATACGTGGTGTTGATGTAGTCATTATAAGTATCAGCCCTTTTCAATACAATCCCGTTACAAAGGTCTTGAAAATAAATCGCGATATAAAAATAAAGCTTGATTTCGAAGGCGGTAACGGTCATTTCGGCGATGACAAATACCGCAGCAGATATTGGGACCCCATAATTAAAGATAATATATTAAACCGGGAACAACTCCCCAAAATTGATTACTCGAAACGAAACTTACGTTCGGAAACAGGTTACGAATATATAATAATAACACCCGACGATCCGGGATTTACCGCATGGGCTGACAGCATAAGACTATTCAGAATAAAACAGGGAATAAAAACCGCCGTAGTAACAACTTCGGAAATCGGGGGCAATACAACAACGGCTATTGAACATTACGTTGACAGTGTTTATACTTACAGCGACATTCCCCCTTCGGCAATACTCCTTTTGGGCGATTACGGTTTTACGGGTAACACCATAATTTCTCCCGTTTACGACGACTACTGCATTTCCGATAATATTTATGCCGATGTCGATCACGACAACCTCCCCGACATTGTTTTTGCCCGTATCACCGCTCAAAACGAAACTGAACTGGCACACATGGTTACAAAATTTTTAAATTACGAACGCAATCCGCCTACAAATCCCGGCTTTTATGACCATCCTATTACTGCTATGGGTTGGCAAACCGAAAGGTGGTTTCAACTTTGCTCGGAAACCGTTGCGGGATTCTTCGAAAACAGCCTCGGCAAACACCCCGTTCGTGAAAATGCCATTTATCAGGGAAATCCTGCCGCAGGAACATGGTCAACAGCTTCCAATACAAATATCATAATAAACACTTTCGGAGAAAGCGGACTGGGATATATTCCAAATTCCCCGTCCTACCTTACCGATTGGGGGGGTAATGCAACCCGCGTAAACAATGATATTAACAGCGGAGCATTCCTTTTGCAACACCGCGACCATGGAGGAACTACCGGCTGGGGCGAACCCGATTACGGAAACAACAATATTAACGGGCTTTACAATACCGACCTTACCTGGATATTCTCAATAAACTGTTTGACGGGAAAATTCAATATTCAGGGAGAGTGTTTCGCCGAAAAATTTCACCGCTATACCCATAACGGACAAAACAGCGGAGCCCTGGGAATAACGGCAGCCACCGAAGTATCCTATTCTTTTGTAAACGACACTTACGTCTGGGGAATGTACGACAATATGTGGCCACAATTTTTACCCGATTACGGAACAAATCCCCAATCGAGAGCTATTTTACCTGCTTTCGGTAATGCAGCGGGAAAATATTTCCTCCAACAGTCAAGTTGGCCGTCAAACCCCGGAAATAAAGAGGTAACATATTATCTGTTCCATTCGCACGGCGGAGCTTTCTCGAGGCTCTATTCCGAAATCCCACAGAACTTAACCGTTAACCACGACCCCGTAATGTTTGCCGGATTAGACCATTTTACCGTTTCCGCCGACGAGGGAGCCTTTATCAGTCTTACGGTCGGCGACCAAATAATAGGTACCGCCGAAGCAACGGGAGAACCCTTGGAAATATCCGTTATTCCCCAGTTGCCAGGCACTTTTGTCGACATAGTGGTAACAAAACAAAATTATTACAGGTATCAAAACCGCATTCAGGTGATTCCACCCGACGGCCCTTATTGTATTTACGACAGCCACTCATTAAACGACTCGCTGGGAAACAATAACGGCAGTCCCGATTTTAACGAAAAGCTTTTTGTCAACATGACCGTGAAAAACCTCGGAAACGAAGACGGACAAAACGTGAATGTACGGTTGGTTTCGGATGACAATTACATATCCTTTGTCGATTCAACGGAAATATACGAAATAATTCCGTCGGGTTCGGCAACAACAAAACAAAGAGCATATACCATTCAGGTGAGCGACAGCATTCCCGACCAACATACAATACAATTCAACGTTGTTGCCAGCGACGAAAACGACAGTGTTTGGAACAGTAAATTTACAATGACATTTAATGCTCCCAAAATTGCAATATCAACATTCTCGATTGACGATTCAGATTCGGGTAACGGCGACGGCGTTCTCGATCCCGGAGAAACCGCAAATATTTTAATAGGCATTAAAAACAAAGGTCACAGTATTGCATATGATGTGGTGTCATTACTCGAAAGTTCAACTCCATTTGTAACGGTCAACAGTGCAAACTATTCATTCGACAATCTGGAAACCGGAACACAAAAAGAGGCAACATTTAACGTTACCGTGGCAAACAATACTCCCGTGGGTTTTGTTGCCGAACTAATTTGCAACGTCTCAACGGCTGGATATTCGGTAACAAGAAAATATTACCCCAAAATCCAATCGATGATAGAAGATTTCGAAACGGGAGACTTCAGCAAATACGAATGGGAAATGTCGGGAACCCAACCATGGACCATTTCCACTCAAAACGTTTTCGAAGGAACTTATTCAGCCAAATCGGGTAATATCGGCGACAGCAAAAACTCCATGCTATTTATCTCATACGAAGTTATGGCCGACGACACAATACGATTTTACAGAAAAATTTCGTCGGAAAAAGATTACGACATCCTGTTCTTTTATATCGACACACAAATTATTGACCAATGGAGCGGAACCGGCGAGGGTTGGGTTTATGAGAAATATCCCGTTACAGCAGGACATCACACCTTTATGTGGATGTACCGCAAAGATTATTCCTCATCATCGGGCGACGACTGTGCCATGTTAGACCTTATAGAACTTCCGACAAAACTGATGACTACCATGTCGGCAGGTATCGACGGCGAAACATGCTACAATCAACAATACCGCTGCGATGCCATTGCCACTTATTACGACTCGTTATACTGGTCAACCTCCGGCGACGGCACTTTCAGTAACAACCATGAAATAAATCCCCTCTATTTGCCAGGCACGCAAGATGCGGAAAACGGTTTCGCATTTCTGAAACTAAATGTTTACGGTAGCGACGGGAATTTTTACGAGGACAGTATAAAACTTTCGGTAAAATCGTTCCCTGACAAACCAAACATGCCCGTGGGTCCCGACACGGTGGATGTATTTACGGTTACGGAAACAACCGTCAGTGTTAACAGAGTGGAAACCGCCGAAAGCTACAAATGGGAAATTTATCCCCCCGAAGCAGGCGAAACCAACGGCAACGACACTTCGGCTTTAGTGGTCTGGAACCCCGACTATTTGGATTACGCTTGGATTAAAGTAATGGCATCAAACAATTGCGGCGACAGTGAATTTTCCGATTCTTTGCAAATATACGTGGACAACACTTCGGACGTTAAAAACAACTTTGCCGGCACAAAACTTACGGTCGTTCCAAATCCCAATAACGGCAACTTTGTCTTAAAAGCTGCTTTGGGCAATAGCAATAGTACGGTTTCGTTGCACATATACAATGCCAACGGAAATGAGGTGTTTGCAAAAACGGTTAATTTATCCGGCGGCAAATTGGTTTACCGTTTCAAGGGATTTAACCTTCCTGACGGAATGTACTTCATAATAATAAATTCGGACGACGGTAATAAAATCATAAAAAAAGTATTGATAAACCGGTTCTAACATCCGGTTTTTGTAAACATATAAACAGAACACTTTTTAAGCGCAAATCCGGAATTAATACTTTATTCAATCCCTTTTGCAAATAGTAAAAAAGGGACACTTTATAAAGCGTAAATAACTCCGGTTTTGCGCTTTTGTTTTTCACAACACATACTAACCATACCGACATGTATAATTGTATTTATAAAAATAATTTGTACCTTTGGCATCAAGTTTTTTTTGAAAATGGATTTTATTTTCGAAATATCCCCAAAATACACATTCCTCAATATTAAGGAAAGAGACAGGTTTTAACACCTTTTGCAATCTTTTTTGTCTCTATTAATAAATTTCCTTTTTTTAATATAAAATTTAATATTATGGAATTACCATTTTCAGAATCGTATAAGATAAAAGTAGTGGAAAACATATACCGCAGTACGCGGGAAGAACGCATAGGATGGATAAAAAACGCCAAATACAACCTTTTCAATCTCAAAAGCAATCAGGTGTTTATAGATTTGCTTACCGATTCGGGGACAGGTGCCATGAGCGATAAACAATGGGCGGCAATGATGGTAGGCGACGAAAGTTATGCCGGAGCCTCCTCTTACTATAAACTTAAAGATGCCATTAAGGATATCACCGGCTTTGAATATTTTTTGCCCACTCATCAAGGACGCGCTGCCGAAAACGTCTTGTTTTCGAGCCTTATAAAAGAGGGGGATATTATTCCCGGAAATTCACATTTCGATACCACGAAAGGACATATTGAGTTCAGAAAAGCACATGCCGTGGATTGTACCATCGACGAAGCATTTCATACCGAACTCGACCACCCTTTTAAAGGAAATTTGGATTTGAACAAACTGGAAAGTGTTCTTAAAAAATATCCCAAAGAGAAAATACCTTTGATAATTGTTACAATAACGTGTAACTCGTCGGGAGGACAGCCCGTTTCAATGGAAAATATGCGGCAGGTAAAACAGCTTGCCGGCAGATACGGTATCCCCGTTTTTTACGATTCGGCACGTTTTGCCGAAAACGCATATTTTATCAAACTCAGGGAAAAAGGTTATAAAGACAAATCGATACGTGAAATTGTTCGCGAAATGTTCGGATATGCCGACGGAATGACAATGAGCAGTAAAAAAGATGCCATAGTAAATATGGGAGGTTTTATAGGTTTCAGGCACAAAGAGCATTTCGATAATGCCACCATGTACAACATAATGTTCGAAGGGTATATAACTTACGGCGGCATGTCGGGGCGCGATATGAACGCACTGGCACAAGGATTGTACGATGGCACCGATTTTCATTACCTTGAAACACGCATTAAACAGGTGGCATATCTGGGCAACAAGTTAAGGGATTATGGCATTCCGGTTCAGTATCCGTTTGGGGGACATGCCGTTTTTGTGGATGCCAAGCGGTTTTTACCCAAAGTACCAAAAGAGCAATTTGTAGCACAAACGCTTGGGATAGAGCTTTACATCGAAGGTGGCGTGCGTGGAGTGGAGATAGGAACCCTTCTTGCCGACCGCGATCCCCAAACGCGGAAAAACCGTTATCCCGAATTGGAACTCTTAAGGCTTGCCATTCCACGACGTGTTTATACCAATAACCATATGGACCATGTTGCGGTTTCGTTAATTAACGTCTTCGACCGGCGCGACAAAATTACTTCGGGTTACAAAATATTGAAAGAGGCTCCCATAATGAGGCATTTTACTGTGGAATTGGAAAAAATTTAGCGTAATTCACTTGGCGAAATAAACTTTTAAAATTTCGTCTGCCGCCTCGTACGGTGAAATCTCTTTGGAACTTATCTTTTTTCGATATGTGTCGTAAAGATGTTTCATGTTTTTATCTTGAAAAAAGGCATCAATTAGAGCATTACGGATATTTTGCTCAAAAAGGGAAACATCTTGTTCTTTTCTGTTTTTGTCAAAAAATCCGTTTTTCTTAGTTACGGCGAGAAAATGTTTAACGGCATCATCAATTGTATCGAGTCCCGTGCCGTTAACAGCCGAAGCTGTGATGACTTTAGGTTTCCAACCGCTTTCCAAAGGCGGAAACAGATGTAAAGCGTTTTCGTATTCACGCTTGGCAAGTTGCGCTCTTTTTATATTGTCGCCGTCGGCTTTGTTTATTATCAAAAGGTCTGCCATCTCCATAATTCCCCGTTTTATTCCTTGCAGTTCGTCACCACCTCCGGCGAGCAAAAGCAAAAGGAAAAAATCGGTAATTTTAGCCACTTCTGTCTCCGATTGTCCCACTCCTACCGTTTCCACAAAAACAGTATCGTATCCCGCCGCTTCGCACAAAATAATGCTTTCGCGGGTTTTTCGTGCCACCCCACCCAAAGTTCCGGCACTTGCCGAAGGCCGTATATATGCATTGGCATTTATACTCAGCCGTTCCATTCTTGTTTTGTCGCCGAGGATACTCCCTTTGGTGCGGGTACTGCTCGGGTCAATTGACAAAACGGCAACTTTGCCTCCCCTTTCTATTTTATACAATCCGTACGCCTCTATAAAGGTACTTTTGCCAACACCCGGCACACCGGTAATGCCAATTCGAACAGAATTTCCCGAATGCGGCAAACACATGTTAATAAGTTCGCGGGCACTTTGCTGGTCACCGGGCAAACGGCTTTCAATCATCGTTATGGCTCGGCTCAGTGAAGTGCGATCCCCTTTTAATATTCCGTCGAAAAGTGCAGCTACGTTAACATTACGCTTCTTATATCTCGATAACTTGCTCTCCAGCAACGGATTTACCACGGGAGGCTGTTCAACGCCTTCGTTTACCTTTAAAGTATTTGCCCCGTTATCAATTTTGTTTTTCATTGCTGTTATCACAAAACAACTGCAAATGAACATTGTGTTCAATGCATCAAATTATACACAAACATATGAAAAAATTCAATGTGCAACTCCCGCCCCAAAAACCTCAGTAAAATATTTTACTTTAAAAAGACAAACAGGTTAATAAGTTTTTCAGGATTGAATGTATGTATAACTTTAGTCAAATGTTCACTTTACAATTCGGTGTAAAAAACCAATAAATACAAGAAAAAATTGGAAAATAATGTATTTTTGCTTAAAATTAGAGGTGTGCAATGAGAGACTATCTTACAATAAAAGAAGCAAGCGAATGGGCCAGTAAATATTTGAATAAAAATATTTCCACCTCTAACATATCATATTTAATACAATACGGAAAAGTTAAAAAACAAGGTTATAACGGTTCAATTGTAATACATAAGCAGGATTTAATAAATTATTATAAAAGTTATAACGGAAAAAGGGAAACAAAATGGAAACAAAAACTTGGTAATGATTTAAACTGGGCATTATCATTTGACCACCTGAGAGAAAAAGATACCACCAAACATATTCACAGACTACACCCTTATAAAGGCAAATTTATTCCGCAACTTGTTGAATATTTTTTAGATTCACATACCGATGAATTTAAAAAGGAGATCTATTTTAAAAAAGACGATATCGTATTGGACCCTTTTGCCGGAAGTGGAACTACGTTAGTACAAGCAAACGAGCTCGGCATGCACGCTATCGGCATTGACATATCTGCCTTTAACACTCTAATATCCAACGTTAAAATAGCAAAAGTCGATTTCTATGATTTGCAAAAGGAAATAAATAATATTACAAAAAAATTAAAAGAGTACATCTCACGGTCAAACAATATTCAATTCGAACAAGAATTACTTGAAAAATTAAATATTTATAATAAAAAATATTTCCCGTCACCCAAATATAAAATAAAAATAAGACAGAAAGAGATTGATGAAAAATCATATACAAAAGAAAAAGAGCAAGAATTTTTAAAAATATATGACAGTTTAATAAATAAATATCAACTTGAAATTAAACAAAAAACCACTA
>CAZJUQ010000045.1:0-7041 GCA_964549335.1 uncultured Lentimicrobiaceae bacterium
CTCAGAACTTTAATTTCACAAGTGGATTTTATTGATAACAAATGGGATACTGTTTTCGCCGACAGATACTTTTTTGAATATAAGGGTTCGATATGGAAAGCGATGCACTACGAAATGTATGATACTGCACTAATGAAATGGCAACCGGCTTACGACCATATTTTAAGTGATTTCACCTATATTTTGAATACACAAAACATCGAAAAAAAAGTTGCGTCAACGGGTTTGCATATAATTCCCAATCCTTCGAGAAACTCGATTTTAATAAGGCTGAATGACGAAACGGAGGGGATAAAATCGCTTACGGTTTATGATATTTCAGGCAGGGTTATGTACAGCGAAAAATTTCCGGCGGAACAAAAAAGCGTTAGGCTTGATATTTCGGCATTTAAAAAAGGAACATACATTATTAACGTTGAAAACGGTATAAACAGGAATCGTAAAGGTAAGTTTATAAAAAATTAGAGCGGGAACCCGTTTGAGGGTACAGGCATCTGTTAGTACATGCCTGTCTTTCGTAAGAGAGGGATATGTTTATTCTTTTTATGTTTTCGAAATCAGGTAGAGGTTCATCGTTAAACGGCACGTGGGAATTTAATATCGGTTGTTGTTTTACCTCCTGTCAGGTCATTTGTAAAATGTTTTATGATGACGGCAAATCAAATTGATAAGATATATAAACCGCGAGATTTTTTTTACATTTGAATTTGCAAAAATTAATTGTATGTTAAGCAATAAGAAAACTTTTTACATTTGCCCTGATTAAAAACCGAAAACAATTATAATCGATGAAAAAGCAAATATTGCTCGCTTTTTTTGCAACGGTAACCATGGTGGCATTCACCGTGTCCGTTGCTGCACAAGCGGTATTGAACAGTAAAATCAAAGCGGGACAACAAAATTTTTATCAAATACAAAAAGCGTTTTATGATAGTTGGAAACCCTATCATGTGGTTAACGGATACTATTACCGTAACGGAAAAAAGATAAAAGCCCGCGGCTGGAAACAGTTTAAACGCTGGGAATGGTACTGGGAAAACCGTGTTGACCCGCAGACGGGTGCTTTTCCCGGCATTGATGAGGGAAAAGTTTTTGAAAAACGGAAAATCTCTTCCTCGGTTTCCCGTTCTTCCACGGGAAACTGGACAAGCCTCGGACCTTCCACCTCCCCGGGTGGTTACGAAGGTATAGGACGGATAAATTGTGTTGCGTTTCACCCTTCTGACAACAATACATGGTGGATTGGCTCGCCGAGCGGAGGGTTGTGGGTGACAGCCGATAACGGCGCCACATGGAATGTCCTTACCGATAATAACGAAGTGTTGGGAATAAGCGACATTGCAGTATCGCCCGATTATTCCACGTCGCATACACTATATATAGCCACAGGCGACCGCGACGGAGGCAGTTTGTGGTCGTTGAGCGGGGGTCAGCATAACGATAACAACAGTGTGGGTGTGTTGAAATCAACCGACGGAGGAACCACTTGGTCGGAAACAGGCCTTACTTTCAACCCTTTCGAATATGTTACCGTAAACCGGCTTTTGATAAATCCGCAAAACTACAATACCGTTATTGCCGCCTACTCCAACGGAATAGCGCTTTCGCACGACGGTGGCGACAGTTGGTCGTATCCGCTTTGGGGCGAATTTGTCGATATGGAATACAAACCCGGCGATACAACTGTTATTTATGCCGCCACAAAAGATTATTGGGGTACTCCGATAATTTACAAATCTTCCGACGGCGGTGCCAACTGGACATCGATAAAAACTTTTGCAGCTTCCGATTACCGTGTTGAACTTGCCGTTACCGCCGCCAACTCTCAATACCTGTATGCCGTTGTGGCAAAAACCGACAGAAGCCTTGAAGGGGTTTACAGGTCAACCGACGGCGGTGCCACTTTTACGGAAGTTTACGACGGTACTGCATCGAACCACAATCTGCTCGGCTGGAAAACCGACGGCAGCGATGCGGGAGGTCAGGGAGGATACGATTTGGCTATTGCGGTTTCCCCCTCCGACGCCAACGACTTGTATGTCGGGGGTATTAACGTCCACCGTTCAACCGACGGAGGAACTTCGTGGACTGCGGTTACCTGCTGGACAACTTCGTCCACTTACAATAAAAACAATGCCCCCGAAGTCCATGCCGACCATCACGTGTTGAACATCAGAAGCGGCGACGGAACCCTCTTCGACGGTAACGACGGGGGAATTTACATAACTACCGACAACGGAACATCGTGGACCGACAAAACCAACGGTATTGTTGTAAGTCAAATGTACCGCTTGGGGATAAACCGCAACTTGTCTTCCGAAATATTAACCGGTTTGCAAGACAACGGAACAAAACTTTTGAATGCGGCGGCATGGTCGGATGTGAAAGGAGGCGACGGTATGGAATGTATAATTGATTATAACGACCATAATATTCAGTATGCAGCCACTCCTAACGGCGATATTGCCAGAACCACAGACCATTGGACCGCTTCGGTGCGAATTACGCAAGATTATACCGGTTCGCCCATTAACGGTTTAACCGAAACGGGAAGTTGGGTAACACCGTACGTAATAGACCCGGCAAATCATGAAACACTCTATTTGGGGCTCGAAAACGTGTGGAAATCAACAGATAAAGGTGACAGCTGGACAAAAATATCAACAATGAATTGCTCCGGCAAACTCAGGTCGCTCGCCGTGGCTCATTCCGATAATCAAGTGATTATTGCCGCCGGACAAGATTCCGTTTGGAAAACTACCGACGGCGGAAGCACATGGTCTAATATTACGGGTTCGTTACCAACAAATTCGTGTCATATTACCTATGTTGCCGTTAAATATACCGACGAGTCCACCATTTGGGTATCTTTGGGAGAATACAGCGCTTACGGTGTGTTTGAATCTACCGACGGTGGAGCAACATGGCACGACATTTCAACGGGACTGCCTGCGGTACCGGTTATGTGTGTGGTGCAAAACCGCCAAAATACCACGGGAAACGAACTCTACGCCGCTACAGACCTCGGTGTCTATGCAAGAATAGGAAACAGTAACTGGTTTTCGTACAATAATTCCCTGCCCAATGTTGTGGTAACGGAACTGGAAATATATTACGATGACGGAACCCCCTCAAACAGCAGATTAAGGGCGGCAACATACGGACGTGGACTCTGGGAATCGGATTTGTGGTCGGCATCGGGAAATCCCCCTGCAACCGATTTTGTTGCAAACGATACAACTCCCAATATCGGAGCAACGGTCTCGTTTACCGATAAATCTACCGAAGTGCCCACATCATGGCTTTGGAGCTTTTCGCCCAACGATGTAACCTATGTTGACGGCACTTCCAATATATCGGAAAATCCGAAAGTACAATTCGGGGGTATAGGAAAACATACGGTTGTCCTTACCGCAACCAACAATGCAGGCAGCAATACCAAAACGAAAACCAATTATATTGATGTGGGCTATTGCGACGCCAACGGCTGGGAAAACAGTACGTCTTACATCAAAAGCGTTACATTACTTGATATTAACAACACGGGGACCGGTTCCGACGGATATAAAGACTATACTTCGTTGTCAACCGACCTCCATTTGGGGTACACCTATTTTATTACCGTTGAAAACGGTAACAGTGCGAGTCAAAACGACGACCTGGGAGTATGGGTCGACTGGAACGAAGATGGTGATTTTAACGATGCCGGAGAAAATATTGTGTGCAGCATAAACAATTATGCCGACGGAACTTTTTCGTTTCAGGTTCCTTCGGGAACTGCGTTCGGCACCAAAAGAATGAGGTTGCGCATCAAAACCAACGGAAGCGACTGCGGTTCGCCTTGTGGTGACGCATACGAAGGTGAGGTGGAAGATTATACCGTGAATGTTACACGCGAAACGCTTCATTGGACAGGAAATAATAGTGACGATTGGAATGATACCGGAAACTGGGACCTGGGTGTTCTGCCTTCGAACAACTATGACGTGGTTATACCTTCCTCTCCCGGCGGTGGTATTTTTCCACAAGTGAAAGAGAAAGATACGGCTGTTTGCCATAAGTTGAAACTCGAAAACGGCGCATCAATTACCGTTAATGGTATCTTGAAAGTAGCCGTTGATAATTGATGATTTCTGTCCGTATAACTTATGTAAACAATTTTTCTTACTTAATAATTATGTTTTGGAATCTTGTTTTCCTACACTGGCGTTAGGCTGATGTTTTAAAAAGTATGCATACTCTTCCCTGTTTTTACTCCCCCTTAAAAACGGCTTCTCTTTTTTCGATGAAAGCTTTTTTGCCCTCTTCGAAATCGCTGCCGTAATATATTTTTTCAATAAGTTTTCTGTTGTAGGGGTCGTTGGAAACCTGTTCCACGCTCTTTTCCGCCAGTCTGTGAACTTGATATTTTATAAGACTTATGACAAGCGGGGCGTTTTTTACAATCTTACCCGACAGTGTTCCGGTAAAGGATTGAATATTACCGGGATTGACCACATGGTTTAAAATTCCAAGTTCGTATGCCCGTTTTGCGTCTATTGTGTCTCCCGTAAAAAACATCTCCATGGCAGTGTTGCTTCCGACCCGTTGCAGCACTCTGTTTACCTGGTTGGGATTGTATGGTGCCCCTATACGTGCCGGGGTTATGGCAAACGATGCGGCGGGAGTGCCCACAAGAATATCGCATGCAAAAGCCAGTTCGCAGCCGCCGCCCCACACGCTTCCTTCAATCATTCCTATAACTGCACCTTCGAACCTTTCTATGGTTTTCAGCGTCTTTTCAAGGGCATATTCGTAAGGAACAGGATCGGAAGCGGGAGAGGGAAGTTGGTCGATACGTAAACCGGCACACCATACTTTTGCACCTTGATTTGCACGGATTACTATTACTCTGCTTTTTTCTTTCCCTGCCCTGATAACGGCTTCCGTTAACTCGTCCAACATTTGCAGATTTAACGAATTGCTTTTGCCGTCGTTATTCAGGGTTATATACGATATGCCATTCATGGCCGAATACAGAATATACTCCATCTTTTTTATTGCAAAAATAATCTTAATCAGTTATAAATTGTATTTCCGTAGTGGGTTTGAGGTGAATAACGGTCGCTGAAATTTGCTTTTACGGATTTTTTTTTATTATTTTTGTTTCAAAATCATTTCAAAACCTTATTTTAATTAAATAATCACAGCTATGAAAAAGCTCTTACTGTCAGTGGTAGCGGCTTTTTTTATCGTTTTTCAAACTTCGGCTACCAGCATTTCCGTTTCGGGTAATATTTCTTCAAACACAACATGGTCAGGTGTGGATACCGTAAAAGTTACCGGCGACCTGACCGTGGATCAAGGATATACTTTAACCATAGACGCAGGTATAGTGGTTGAATTTCAGGGATATTATTATATTGATGTGCGCGGAATGTTAAATGCGGAGGGAACAACCTCCGATACCATATATTTTACACCTGTAAATTCCTCTACGGGGTGGAACCGCATTCTGTTTAACAATGTTTCGGGCAGCAGCGATTCTTCGGTGTTCGAATATTGTAAATTTACAGGAGGCAAAGCGACGGGAACTTCCACCGACGGAGGTGCCGTTTATATTTCCAATTTTTCGCTGTTGAGGTTTTCGCATTGTCTTTTCAACGGCAATTATGCTCAACAGTACGGTGGAGCCGTTTACACCGAGGGTTGTAATCCGGTTTTTTCGCACTGTACTTTCGATGATAATGAATCGGGAACCGGGGGTGGAGCCGTTTACAACAAAGAGGGTTACCCCGACTTTTCCCTCTCGTTGTTCAAAGATAACAACGGAAACACCTACGGTGGAGCCTTTTATATGAGTTCCTCCAAATTGCCCTATGTGAATAATTGCCTTTTTTACGACAATACGGCTACTTACGGCGGCGCTTTTTACATAGAAGGCGGAACCATCAGTTCGGTTACGGGTACATTTAAAAACAACACCTTTACGTCGAACACTCCCGATGCCGTACATCTTGACAATGATGCCGACCCCGACTTTTACAGTTCCCTGTTTTATAACAATACAACCACACAAATTACTTTGAACACCCTTGATAACGACCCCAATTTCTATTATTGCGATATTCAGGGGGGCAGCTCCTCGTTTTCGGGCAGCGGAGCCTCCGGCTATTCGGGAACCTATTCCCATTGTATCGATTCCGACCCGCTGTTTGTGGGAAGCGGTAATCATCCCTATGACCTCTCTTCAAACTCGCCGTGTATCAATCAGGGAAATCCGGGACATACGGTAAGCGACCTCGGCGAATACGACCTTGCCGGAAATTACAGGGTAAACCAGTTATGCGTGGATATGGGCGCTTACGAAACCCCCGACCCCTCCTATGCCGATACCACGGCAGGTTATGCTTTGAATTTCGACGGGACGGATGATTATGTGGATTTTAGCCGTACTTTCGATTTTCCGGGCGACTACACTTTGGAGGGGTGGTTCAATATAACCGATCCGCCCGCTTCAAGTCCTTACTATATCCTTACGGCAACAAGCTCGGACAATCCGGGTATTGCCATCGAAGTGGAAACAAGTCAAAAGTTGAGTTTTTTGCACAGAAATCCGCCGGGAAGTTCCGGTGGTGCCAAAATCTATACCTCGGGAACCTATTGCGACGGCAAATGGCACCATTTTGCAGCCGTAAAATCGGGAAGCAACCTTATATTTTACATTGACGGCGAACCGGAAGGCACTGCTTCGGGTGTTTCGGATTTTTCACAGAAATTGACTTTGCTGCTGGGAAAATACAAACCCTCTTCGGCGCAATATTTTTTCAAAGGCAAGTTGGAAGAGATGCGGTTTTGGAATGTCGCCCGTACGGCAACTCAAATCCGCGAAACAATGCACAAAAGCCTCGTTTGTTCGGAAGATAACCTGACCGACAACTTTAAATTCAACAGTTCGTCGGGCGAAACCCTAAACGACCATGTGCGCGCTTTTAACGGAACCCTTCATAATACCTTAGGTACGGAGTGGACATCTTCGTCGGCACCGGTGGGCGGTAATTC